>JBBADJ010000037.1:0-2583 GCA_041656495.1 Candidatus Ratteibacteria bacterium | reverse complement strand
TAGGGCAAAGTCCGATATATCTGGAATGGATCTCAAGAAAATTATTCTTAATGATTTTAAAGATTACGAACATAAAGGGAAGAAGATCGGAATAGGTGTTTTTGAAACTGTTGATCCAAAACCTTTTAATCAAGAGAAAGAGAAGATTTTAGATATTTTGGATAAGATAAAGATAAGCGAAGGTTATGACTTTCTTTTCTTCGGATCAGTTGATATCATCAAGAGAAAGACTTACTTGTATTTGGTAAGCAAAGAGGAGATGATGATTGCTCAAAGATCGTTTAATTTGGTAAAAATTGAAAGTCTTATTACTTTAGACGGAGTGACGTCAAGAAAAAAGGAATTAGTTCCATTCATATTCAAATCAATTAGATGAGAGGTAAAATTGTCATAGCGATAAAAGATCAATTCTTAAGCAGGATCTATGTTGATTTCTTCAGAGAAGAAAACTTCTTGGTTTCGGTTGCTGAAAAGAGCGATCAGATATTTCCTCTTATCAGTCAAGAGATGCCAGACGTTATTCTTTTAGACATCTCTTTTGCCGAAGAAAAAGATTTCGGCATCTTAAAAGAATTGAAAGCCGATGATTCAGCCAGAAAGATTCCGATAGTTTTGATAAGTCATCATGACGAGGAGAGATACAGAAAGAAAGCGGTCGAATTTGAGGTAAAAGATTTTTTAGTTGGAGAGTACAGTTCTCCCCTTATAATCCTAAGAAGAATAAGAACACACTTGGGAGGAGAAAAAAGTTATCGTTTATCAATTGACGCCGAATCCGAGGCGATTCGTGAGATAGCCGAAGATTTGGGACACAAAGACTTAAGTTGCAAAAGATGCGGCGGAGATCTTGAGATGGTTATGATCCGAGATCTAAGCAAGGGAGACAATTATTTTAAGATATCATTCATTTGTCCCGCTTGCGGAATTTAAAATAAAAATATGAAGATGGAAAAAAAAGAAAAACTTGTTATTCAATTCAAAGACGTAGATAAAGGAGATCTTGATTTGGTCGGAGGTAAAAATGCTTCGTTGGGAGAGATGATCCAAAATCTTACAGCTAAAGGAATCGCTATTCCCGGAGGATTTGCGACTACGAGTTTAGCCTATTTCAATTTCTTGGAAGAGAATAATCTTACAGATAAATTACGTAAAATTCTTGAAAATGTTGATATAGACAATGTTACGAACTTGCAGAAAGCCGGTAAAAAAGCTCGAGCCCTTCTTGCATCAGCTGAATTTTCAGATAAGTTCAAAGAAGAAGTTATAGAGAGTTACAGAGCGATGGGTAAAGAATACGGTAAGAACCCCGAAGTTGCAGTTAGAAGTTCGGCCACTGCCGAAGATTTGCCGGGAGCATCATTTGCCGGACTTCATGAGAGTTATTTAAATGTCAGCGGTGAAAAAGAACTTTTAGTCGCTATTAAAAAGTGCATGGTCTCCATATTCGGAGACAGAGTCATCTCATACAGGGAAAGTAAAGGTTTTAATCATTTAGACATAGCTCTTTCAGTTGGAGTCCAAAAGATGGTCAGATCTGATCTTGGATCGTCCGGAGTTATGTTTACTATGGATACAGAAAGCGGCTTTTCAGAGACGGTATTGATCAGCTCTATTTGGGGAGTCGGTGAGATGATAGTTAAGGGACAAATTACTCCGGATGAATATTATCTGTTCAAACCGACCATGAGGAAAGGATATGACTCCATAATTTTGAAAAACTTGGGCAGAAAGACAAGTAAATATATCTTCTCTGCATCAGGAGGACTTAAAGAGGTTAAAGTTCCGAGCAAAGATCAACTCGTTTTTTCACTTTCCGATGAAGATGCAATGACCTTGGCCAAGTGGGGAGTTATTATCGAAGAGCACTATGGAATGCCTCAAGACATTGAATGGGCTAAAGATGGAAAAACAGGTCAACTCTTTGTAGTTCAATCTCGACCTGAAACGGTTCACTCGGAGAAGAAGACCAACTATTACGAAGAGCATAAGATTGAAGCGGGACATAAGCCGATTCTTGAAGGAATTGCAATCGGTGACAAGATAGGACAAGGAAAAGTTAGAGTTATCCGTGATGTCTCAAAGATTGGTGAATTTGAAAAGGGCGAAGTTTTAGTAACTAAAATGACCGATCCCGATTGGGTGAGTATAATGAGACTTGCGTCAGCTATAGTAACCAATGAAGGCGGAAAGGTTTGTCACGCGGCAATTATTGGGCGGGAGTTAGGAATTCCGGTGATAGTTGGTACCGGAGAAGGAACGGAAGTTTTGAAAACCGGACAAACGATAACCGTTGATTGCACTCAAGGATTAACCGGAAGAGTATTCAAAGGAGAAATTCCTTTTAAGACCAAGAGATACAACCTGGACAAGATTCCAAAATTAAAAGTGAAACTGATGTTAAACGTCGGGACGCCCGACACGGCCTTCAAAAATTCGTTTCTTCCCAATGATGGAGTTGGATTAGCTCGCGAAGAGTTCATAATAGCCGAGAAGATAAAAGTTCATCCATTGGCGCTTTACAATTATGAGAAGCTTAAGAAAGAAGCCGTCAAGTCAGACAAGATAAGAAAGATTGTAAGAGAG
>JBBADJ010000036.1:0-2870 GCA_041656495.1 Candidatus Ratteibacteria bacterium | reverse complement strand
GCATTTTAGAAAAAAGGAGATCACCGGATCCGATGCTTATGGTTATAGAAAAGAATATTCATCCGGAAGTCTATCTTTCCGATCTTCAAATCAGTGTTGACGAAAGAACGATAAGAACAAGCGGTATTGCCACTAACATAGTTGCATTTGATCAACAAAAAAGACTCTTTGACTCGGAGAAGATGATTGTAAGCTCGGGAATAAACAGTTTTACAAGACGTGATGACGGTCGAGTATCATTCCCGATGACAATTGTCTTTAGCGAAGAGTTGTTTAACCTTTAATTACAATGATTAAGACCAAGAACATATTAATACCATATTTCTTTGCGATATTAATATCTCTGTTTGTGTCGTTGCCGTTTTTTCACAGTTATTTAGCGGAAAGAGCCAAACTTGCCGTCATGAAAGAAGAATTAAATCGAGAAGATATTCATGTAAGAGAGATAATCAAAGCTGAGAATGAAATTATGCCCTATGTCAACATTCTCAACGAAATCAAAAAGGGAATGCCTTCTGACCCGGCGCTTCCCTCGACCATCTACTATCTTGAGAGAGTAGCTGTTGACTCGGGCTTGCAGTTGTCGAACATCGGATCTTTTTCAACATCTGATTCACCAGACAGATTGAATTTGAAAGAGACGACAATAGAGATGGGGGTTGTCGGGGGCAGTTATTCTTCTCTTAAAGGTTTCATAAAAGAATTGGAGAGATCTGTAAAATTATTTGATATAGTCAGCGCTTCGATATCACCGTCTTCCGGAGCTGACGATACCGGAGAGACCGAGGCGTCTTCGGGAGCTCGATTTCTACTCTCCCTAAAATTAAAAACCTACTCTTACTGATATGGCAATTAAATTTTTAAAAGAAAAAGAGAAACAAGAGACATTGGTTTACTTGGCTGTTTTCATAATCGCTCTTGCCGGACTCATACATTTCATCGGAGTTGACTTGGAATTCAAGGAGCCGGAAGTGACGTTGGAGATGAGAGAAAACTTTTTAGAGATAAAACCGACTATAGACAGAATTTTGGATTTACAGGATTTCAACAGATTAAGAACTTTTTCACTGATCCCGCCATTTAATCAAACTCCAGGGAGACCAAATCCTTTCCAATCGGACGGCATAGAATCGGGAGAGCTTCCTGAAGGAGGCAGAGAAGACCTTTTTGAACTTCCTGAGGGAGCAGAGTCAGAAGAAGCGGAGTCGGAGTCAGAGTCGGAAGAAGAGAGTGTTTTTAGAGAAGATTCAGAACCAATAGAAGAAGAAAACATCGTAGAATAGAATGGCTGATCTTGTATCAAAATTGATTGATAAAGGAATAATTACGGATAAAGAGGCCGTAATTCTTGAGTCCGACATCAAGACGTCGGGCAAAAAAGAAGAGGAGGTCATAATCCAGAAAGAGATTTTCCCCGAGAAAGCTCTTTTTCAACTTAAGAGTGAGATAATGGGGGTTCCTTTCAAAGAGATCGAAGCTGAAGAGGTGTCTCTCAAAGCTTTAGAGTTCATATCCGAAGAGTCGGCGAAATACTACAAGATGGTTCCTTTAAGGATTGAAGAGAATGTTTTAGAAGTTGGAATGGTTTATCCTGAAGATTTGAAAGCGCAAGAGCTTCTTAATTTCTTGGCGCGACAAAGCAACTTCTCTTACAAAACATTCTTAATCACGATTACTGATTTTAACAACATATTAAAACAGTACCGAACATTAAAAAAAGAATTCTCTCGCGCTCTTGAAAGTCTTGAAGGGGAACTTAAAGAAGAGAGAGAGGAATCCATTTTTACCGAAGATGTTGGGTCTCGACCTTTAGCCGAAGATGCGCCGGTTATAAAGATGGTCGCGGTTATTCTCAAATATGCGGTTGATGGCGCCGCATCGGACGTTCACATAGAGCCGTTTAAGGACAAGTCGAGAGTGAGATTTAGAATAGACGGGATACTTCATTCTTCAATATTTCTTCCGAGTAGGATTCATCCGGCAATCGTTGCCAGAATTAAAATTCTTTCAAATTTGAAGATAGATGAGACAAGAATTCCCCAAGACGGAAGATTCTCCACTTTGGTTTATGACAAAGAGATCGACTTTAGAGTTTCAACTTTCCCCACGTCTCTCGGAGAGAAAGTAGTAATGAGAGTTCTTGTTTCAGGAGAAGGAGTTCAGACATTGGAAGATCTTGGGCTTGAGAAAAGGAATCTCAAGATTGTGGAGGATGCCACAAAGAAACCTCACGGATTGATTTTAGCCACGGGGCCGACAGGATCAGGAAAAACAACAACTCTATATTCACTAATGAACATTTTGAATCAGGAGGAGGTGAATATTGTAACTCTTGAGGACCCGATAGAGTACCTTTTAAAAGGAGTTAATCATTCTCAAATCAGACCAGATATAGGTTACGGTTTTCCTCAAGGATTGAGACACATTTTGAGACAAGATCCGGATATAGTTATGGTTGGAGAGGCGCGAGACGAAGAAACGGCCACGTTGACAATTCATGCCGCATTGACGGGGCACATTGTATTATCAACACTTCATACCAATAATGCGGTCGGGGTTATCCCTCGGTTAATCGACATGGGAGTTCCGGCTTTCTTAATTCCTTCAGCTTTGAGTATATCGATCGGTCAACGATTGGTCGGAATGCTTTGCTCTCATTGTAAAGAGAAAGTGAAGGTTAGCGGGGAAGCGAAAAAGATGATGGAAGCGGAGATAGCAACTCTTCCCGAGAGTACCAAAAAAGGTCTTGATATATCTTTTTCTGAAGTTTATAAAGCGGTTGGTTGCAAGAAATGCAATTGGAGAGGTTATAAAGGAAGAATCGGTCTCTTTGAAGTATTACAGATGACCGATCAGCTTGCCAATATAGT
>JBBADJ010000035.1:0-3041 GCA_041656495.1 Candidatus Ratteibacteria bacterium | reverse complement strand
CAGGTCGGCCACTCGCGAAGATTGCTGCGCCCGCTCGCAATCTTTCCACTTCGCTCTCTTCAACTCCCTACACAGAAGAGTAGTGCCGGGGAAGGGAGTTGAACCCTCACGGAAATTACTTTCCTACTGATTTTAAGTTCTGGATGTCAAACTTTAACCCGAGGTTTCCTCTTATCTCCAATCCCAGATAAAAGCTTTCATAACAAGGACTTGCAGCCAAAATTGGAAAATCTTAAGTTTCGCCTATAATCTCAAAAAATGATATTTCCGGACATACTGTGGACACACTTTTTCACGACTTCAAATTGCCCAAAAAACCGCCTGTGAAATCTCTTAACTTCTTGAAAAAATTAAAGTTAAAAAATCCCCAACGAATGTTCTGTCACACTTCGGTCACACCACCACAAAACAACTTCATTAGAGAAGGCTATTTTTTTCGATTTTTCTTAAGATAGGAATTTTAGAATTCCTTGATGAGGAAAAATATCTGAAATATTGATAAGTTTCCTAAAATATGGTGTTTTCCTAATTAGGAAAACATAAGGATATAGGAAAATGATTACTGAGACAAAGATTTTGGAACAATTAAGTGCGGGTAAAATTACTTTGCCACCATTTATTCTGGAATATGTAGGCACAGGAAGAAAAAACAGAGTGAGGTATACTCGGCCTGATATTTTCATTGAACTGTCGTGGGAGAAAGAGAAAATTCGCTTTGCGGTAGAGATAAAGGCACGCTCCACGCCAAAAGTTTTTCAGAATGCGCTTAACCAGATTAAGCGCATAGATTTACCGAAAAACATATTTCCTATGTTGATTTTTCCCTATCTCGGCGAAGGTCAGCTTGAGCAGTTAGAAAAAGAAAAAGTTAGCGGGATTGATTTGTGCGGTAATGGAATTATAGTTGTACCTGAAAAATTATTGATTGTACGAAGCGGTGCAAAAAACCGTTTTCCGACATACAGCCCTATCAGGAATATCTATCAGAAAAATAGTTCTATGGCTACACGTATTTTCTTTGTAAAATCCCAGTTCAAAACCGTTAAAGAAATCCATAATAACATCAATGCCTGTAATTTGCTTGTAGAACAGTGGAATGTGAAACCAATGAGTTTATCTACTGTATCCAAGGTATTGAGCGCACTGGAAGAAGATTTAATTATAAGCCGTGTGGATGGTATCCGCTTGCTCCAGAAAGATACACTCTTAGATAAACTTTCCCAAAATTATGACGTCGCTCCTAAAAACCAGAAACGCGTTAGACTGAAAGTGCCTGCCTCAGGTGGTTCACTTAACAATCTTCTTGTAAGATACTCTACGGAACTCAATCTGCCTATTGTGGCCACAGGGAAATCATCAGTCAACCAGTACGCTGTAATGCAGAAGGACAATACTTTATCGGTTTATTGCCCTCGAATTGATAGATTGTTAGAGCGATTAGGAGGTAGTCAGACTGACAGGTTCCCCAATCTTGAGATTGTTGAAACGGAAACAGAATTCTTTTACTTTGACAGCAGAAAGAAGAAGGAGTTTTTCTGGGCTTCTCCTGTACAGACCTATCTGGAACTGATAACTGGGGACAAAAGAGATAGGGAAACAGCAGAACAGGTTAGAGATTTCATTTTGAGAGATACGGAGATTAAATAGCAATGAATGGGATTCCATCGTTAAAGACATCTCTCCTTGATTTACTTTACGAGGTAAGAGACAAAGATATCCTGCTTATTATCGGGAGAGGGTTTGGTATCTATCTTCGTATGCAATACATCCAGAAATCAGGAATCCAGAAAACTTAGCACGGTGACATCATGACAGAGGGGCAAAGTACAGAAAAAATTGGATAGAACTGCAAGAAAAAGGAGAATATGAATGAAAGATGCGGAATTATTAAAGAGAGAAATAATTGAAAATGCTCATTCATATGCAGAGGAGAAAAGTATACCCTACTATGAAAGTAGAGGAAAAGCCAAGGTGGTAATGTTTGAACTGTATGATAACGGGAAAGACCATGGAAACTTTCTTTCTGCTTCTTTTAATAGAATACTATCACATATTGAATGGAAAAAGAGGCTTGAAAAACAACATCAGCAAAAAAAGGCATTACCAGAAGATAGACAAAAAAAGGCCAAGGAGCTTGATTCCTGCAATAGTTCAGATGCCCTATTAATGAATATTTTCTGTTATCCTGGGATAACTAAAAGGTTAAAGTTGTCTGGATTGTTTGGTGATTATGACTTGCAGGAACCGGAATTTGGGATAAATGGAAAAGTTCCTTTTAAAGATGGGAAATATGACACTACAGAAATAGATATGAAGATCGGAAATGTTCTTGTTGAAGCTAAACTTACAGAAAAAGATTTTACTGAAAAGAGAAAAACGCATCTTTCAACCTATCAGAATTTTGAAGACATTTTTGATATTTTTAAATTGCCACAAAACAATATAAATTATCTGCATTACCAGTTAATTCGCAATATTCTTGCTGCTTACGCACATAAAATCTCATTCTTTCTGATATGTGATGAGAGACGTCCTGATTTAGTAAAGTTTTTTGACGATGTGAGAGTATGTATTAAATCAGAATCTTTGAAAAAGCGATGTCATCTTTTGTTTTGGCAGCAGATAGCAAGCATTGTTCCTGTGGACTTACAAGAATTTTTGAAAGTGAAATACGGGATTTTATCTAAAGACTTCACCAAAAATTGGGCAGGTTCTTTAGGTGTATAATAGACCAGTGACGCACCCCTTAAACTGGGTCACTCGCGAAGATTGCTGCGCCCGCTCGCAATCTTTCCACTTCGCTCTCTTCAACTCCCCATATAAAAGAGTCAGTGCCGGGGAAGGGAGTTGGCGCCCCTCACTTTCGGAACGTTCGGGGTCGGCCACTCGCTGGCAATCCTGCCTCTTCGTCGGATTGCCTGACTTCGCTCTCTTCAACTCCCTACACAGAAGAGTAGTGCCGGGGAAGGGAGTTGGCGCCTTCGCCTCCCACTACGGCTCAGGTCGGCCACTCGCGAAGATTGCTGCGCCCGCTCGCAATC
>JBBADJ010000034.1:0-3141 GCA_041656495.1 Candidatus Ratteibacteria bacterium | reverse complement strand
ATTTAAATCCCCAAGCCTCTATTACTTTAAAAGCATCATGAAGATTAGGAAAAGTAGCCCACAAGAATAATATAGCATTATCAGAAGTAATATCTTTAACCGGCAAATCCATGATATCTTTTGTTTTTAATACAGGGTAATGAACTACTGCTCCTCCACACAGTCTCTTGTGCTTATCTCTTTTGTCATTGTAATGCCAAGGCGGTATTCACGGATCAGCATAAACAACATCATATTGTTTACACCGATCATAATGACCACCCCCTTCACATAATGAACTTTTGATAATCTTGCATGAATTGTCCGTATCTTTTCCTAGTTGTTCTATTAGGATACACCCTCTCTTTATATTTTCTATTCTTATCCCTAAACTTAATTTCCAAAATTATTGCCTAAAATAATACTTCAAAACTTTTTCCCTCCATGCAGTCTAGGGCGTTCTTTATTTGTCTTCATTACATGCTCTAATTGTCCTTCTAAATCAATACCTTCTCTGCCACAATAATCTCCGATACGAACTATAGTATCCCCTATTTCTTCTCCTTCAGGTTTTCCTAATCTCAAGTTCTCTACTGCTTCAGATAATTCAGTTACAATCAACATGATCTTGGTTGTTTTATACAACAGCTTTACGTATTCAATATCCTCTTCAGTAAAACAAGACAGTGCTTTCATTTTTCCTATCACACTATTTTGTCTATCATAAAAACCTCGCTCCACAGCATTGATATAAGACTTATCAATTAACTCTTTAATCTTCATATTATCCTCCTTTTGTTAACAAATTGTTAGAATCGCGTTTTAATAACCCCTTTTTTGTTCCTTTAAAGCACAAACATATATTTAGCTGCTGTTATAAAAAACAAGATAAGAGACCAAGGGTTATCACCTTAAGTCTCAAAAATCGCGTTTTCAAACCCGCATGGTATAAGGATTTGAGAGGGTCTAAACATTAACATCTAACTCTTTTTTTATAGTTATCAATTCTTCAGAAAGTGGCAGAGATTTTATCCAGGGAATAACAATTTCTTGCCATATAGGAAGTCTATGAGTTCTCCTTTGGAAGTATATCCGTCTCAAAGTCTGATAACTAAAAGCTCTAATTCTTTTTTGCACATGTCCTTCAGGCAAGTTTTCTTTGAATTTAACCAGTTCTTCTCCCTTTAATCCTTTTGCTTCACAGTGCATTGTTGATTCGGAAGAAAGAGGAATCACCCCTACAGTATAAGTGTCCATTTCTTGCCATATATAGCGAGGAAGATTCATTTCAGCCCAAACAATGATTCCCCTCATAGCCTTAGCGTGGTCATCGCCATTTAAAACAAGCCTTTCTGAAAAATAAATATCTTTCTCGCCAATTAATAGTTTTGATTTTTCATAAAATATCTTATATCCATATGGATAACAAGTAGATTTACCTTCAAACACAACAGAGGGACAAAGGAAACCATCTTCTAAACAACTGTCACTTCTGCTCTCACTTTTCATAGGTAATCTCATTGCCTTAAGAGTAGAAGCAATTCCCGCTAATTCCAGTGTTCTGATATAGATATTTTGTTCTTTATTCATATTCTATAGCCTCCTCATAAGCTTTTATAAATTCCGCTCTTGGTCTGCAATCCATTTCTGGATATGCTTTTTGAAACAGTTGAAGCACACGTCGCCGTCCGTGGTCCCGTAGTATGGTAAGTAAGCTGACACTCTGACCCACATGGAGTAAACTAAGTCCGCAGAGTAAGCAAACGGGATTTCGATAGTTCCTACAGGTTCACGCCGTTCTCTGCAAACGTCACAGGTGCGCCACTCTTTGGTTTTTTGATGTTTTGCCATCTTAAGCACCTCCTAAATCACCTGAATTTTGGGCTCCCGATATTTCGACCAGACAAACCAGGCGTAATCGCAGGCGTCTGTTTTGGATATTTGAACATTTGCTCCACACTCCGGACATCGCCTTAAGTAATCGTCGCCCAGGTGATAAAACCGCCTCCAATCGCACTTCTTGCACTTTACCGACGCGCCGAAACTAGGACGTTCTGCTAATGGATAAAGCTGCGTCACCGGATACTTGTCCCAAAACGATTTCCGCGCTTTACTTGAGAGAAATCCTTGTCGAAGTAGCATAATTACCTCGGCATCTTGCGCGATCTCGAAACAATGTTCGATAATTTCTTGAGCTATGGAATATGGCGGGTTCGTGATGATGGTCAATGGCGCTCCGCTGTACGGTAAACACGGATTTTTCCATTTTAGAAAATCACATATCTCCACCCGAAACGCACCAGCATTTTTAAGGTTTTCTTCTTCTTCCGCTCTAATCTCAATGGCTGTAATAAATGTATTTGGTTGTTTGGTTCTTTTCGCAAGCTCTCGCACTAATGCCCCGTTGCCTGCACACGGCTCTATGATGTACCGAAAAGGCATAAAATCCAAAGCATCTAAAAAGGCGTTAATCGTTTCCGACGGCGTCCTATAAAAATCGCTTTCCCTGCGGATTGCTCCGCGATTGGTTGCACTCATGAATTATTCTCCTTTCTCGCCTCACACAACCTCAAACGTCACGTCGGGCAAGCTATGACTAAAACTATCCATTCCGCTGAATTGTCTGCTCCACGTGATGCCGAATTTGCAATCTCGGAATTCTACTACCGACTCCTGCTGGGCAATCTCTTGGCCATCCCAGTGGTCGTACATAGTGATTCGGAGTTGTTGGCCTGTATAAATCTCCCTACCGTGCTTGTCTTTTAGTCCGATATACTGCCCGACGGTGGCTGGGTCAACCTCCCACGGATATGCCCCGCCGGTTTTCGACTGAGTTGTGATGTAACACCTGCCACTCTCGTCGTTGCGGGTAAAATAACCATACACCCACTCACCTGTGTCAATCCGCTTCCCGCGAAATTTAATCTCTCTCATCTTCATCCCTCCTGAATTACCTCATATCACTATTTTTTTGGGGATCAACTCTATATCGCTTTCAACTTCATTTCCCCACACATCCCAACCAGGGGTTTTCTGTCGCGCGAATAATTCAATTCTAGGCAAATCTCCAAACAATTCCACAATTTTATCGCGTACTTCATCAGGTTTTCTAGAGTGTTCTCTTCTAGGAGAAATGATTACAGAAGAAACCTTATTTGATAC
>JBBADJ010000033.1:0-3174 GCA_041656495.1 Candidatus Ratteibacteria bacterium | reverse complement strand
TCTTTTTTTCTGTGCAAGTATCTTTTTCGCACTTGCTTCTTCTGCCCTCGCAAGCTTTTTAGCTTCAGTTTCTCTTGCCTTTACATACTTTTGATAATCTTTTAGCTCACGCTCTAAATCAGCCTTGTCCTCGCCTTTAAGGTTTGAAATAGCTTTAACGAGTTCTTCTTCGCTTTTTATGATAACATTGTTTTTTTGCTCATAGAGTTTCTTAATCTGTTTTTGAGTTTGTTCTGTTTTCTCTAATTGGCTTTTACAAAAGTCAGCGTATTCCTTATCAGCACTGTTAAGCCCTCTAGTAAACTGCCCTTTGTCTATACTAAGCTTTGCTACATATTTTCCTAATTCCATTTTATACCTCGTGCTTTTGTTTGTACGCTTCTTGCATTGCCTTTAGTGATGTAGGTTTCCCCGGCGGTTTTACGTCTTTCTTTTTCTTATCATCTTTAGCTTCATTCACTGCCTTTAACTCTTCTTCTTTAAGAGCCAACGCACACGCTTCATCAAGAAAAAATAAAGCTAGACTGTTCCCTTGCCACCCACCTTCTTTGAGATAAGAGCTCGGCGTAATGCCGTATTCCTTTCCAACGAAAGCAAGTCGTAATAAATCTTCTTTTTTTTTACATATATATTCTTATTGTTTATTTGTACATTAAATAAATCAAGTAGAGTTTCCTCTGGAAGCCTACCTGTAAATTGTGGGTCTACTTTTTCCCAGTCCTCTTTAATTGAATCCCATGCAACGATAGAACGCTCTGCAACTCTTTGTAAAAAGTCATAGTACTCAATACTGTCTTTTATATTTTCCTCTTCTGTTTTCTTTTCTATGTCTTTTTTTAGTTTATCCACTTCTTCTTGTATGTTCTCTGTTGTAAACATTGAATAGATATAATTAGGCACTCCGCCAATAGCAAGAATGTCTGCAACCTCTAATCTTCTTAAAAGAATTTTTCTTCTCTTTCCAAAGAGTAATACTTTTTCATAGAGATACATACCAGAGATAAAATCTTTATTGTGTATTCCTGTCTTGACTCTAGCGAGCCTTCCTGCGATAAAAAAAACAAGCCCTACTGTAAAGACAATAAGGCTTGCCATAAACTTGTAATCCATAGCAAGCCCTCGTCAATTAAACTAAGTCAGCAAAAGCTCTGTATAAATCGGACTCGTCTTTGTCCCAATAAATACCAGAGTTAATTTCAATTTCCCGTCCATCACTTGCTGTGATATCATAGGTATCGTTATTAAATTCGCCTTCACCCTTGTCCATGTTGTTTTTGATAGCTGTATTAGAAGGATAAATAGTCATGCTAATTCCTTCGTTACCGCCAATACCAAAGTTGCCAGCACCAAATGTTTTAGAGAACACAAGCAAGCCGATTTCAGGTGCAGAAACACCAGATTTCTTTTGAGTAAATTTACCAGTAGATGGGTCTAAGTATCCACCTGTTAATGCAACACTTGTAATAGGATTTCGTTCTGCGTCCTCAAGAGCCACGGTAACACCAGTAGAAGATTGCTCTGTAGTAACAGTTGTAACTGTACCCTTACCATCTGTGTTTTCAATTGTTTCAGCGTCCGTGATATTGTTAGAAGCAGAAAGACTCTTCATATGTCGAACTGCTCGCCAGTAGGGTTTGTCAAACTCTAACACTTTCGCAACAAGACTTGTAACTAAACCTGTGTCGCTATCTACAGGACATTTAATCGCAAGAGGTGCAATTTCAGGAACGTCAATGTCTGCTACGATAGCAATTTGTCCATCATCAATATATGCTTTGTACCCATGCCCTGCATTTGTGAAAGTTGTGTTCCCAAGAGCTGTTTGAAGAGCGTCTAAAAAGTCTTCAATACTCATCGCACCATTAGTTGTAGTAACGGTAACGTTATCAGCTGTAAGACTACCTTCTTTTATGCTAACAGAAAGAGATGTAGAGCCAGAATCGTATTCACCGTCCACAAACTCTGGGAGACCTGTTACTTCCAAAGGAATGTCAGCAGAGATTTGAATTCTGTTTCCTCTCAATTTTGCATGAAAGCCGTGTCCAATGTTAGGGAAGTTTGCAGAAGATTCAATAGTTGCGTTTAATGCTGTAGCAATGTTTGCTAAAGTTGCAGACTCTGGGTTTACAACGCCACTAAGGTCAACCTCTACAGTATCTGTTTTTCCTAACTCGATAAACACAAGAGCTTCACCTGCACCTGCATTTATTTTTCTAATATCAGTGTTTCCTAGTTTACCTAGTACACCGCCACTTATTTTCCGCTCTTCAATACTACCATCGGCATTTTCGTATGGAAGTGTAAAGCTCTTTGCGAAAGGCATTGTGCCATCAGGGTTATTTCTTGATACCAACGCTAATTCCACAGAGTATTCGGAAAATACGCCATCTTTTCTAATGTCTAAAGCCATTATCATTTCTCCTTAAACTATATATTTGTTTTCAAGGAAGATACCGCAAACTGTTTGTAACTATAAGATGTATTGCCTATTTTAATCTCACCAGTTGCTCTATCGCTCCCCTCAACATACTCTAATACGTGCGTGAATATCATTTCCGCACCCTCTTTTTTTTCATTGTACAGCTTGCCTGATTCTAAGTAATACCGCTTGTACACCCGCTTCTTAAAAGCCTTTCTTAATATCTCATAACTCATCTCCAATGGGAGAAAAGAAGCTTCTTTCTTGTACACGATTTGAACCGTATACAAACCTTTACTGCCACCGTTTCTTAACGGTAAGTCAGAAATATTATCTACAAGAACACAAGGCAATTGTGTCGATATGTTTATGTTATTATCAAATATCAAAACACTTGTTTGCCCGTCTGCTCTTGCACAATCTCCAAAGTCTTTGTAGGTTGCCTTTATGCTTTTGAAGTATCGTTTCGCTATGTCATTGTCGCAAATAACAGAGTCTATATAATCTCTAATTGCATACGCCGATAAAATCATGCTTGCTCCCACTCGCCACTTTTGTATGTAGCCTTCGATGTAAGGTACTCTTCTATGTTAGGTACTCGTCTTAACATTGCCTTCACAAGCTCTTCTAAAGCACCACCGAGGAAATGATTTCCGTTATTCCCCTTTTTCATGTATTCAGCAAGGTACTGTCCGTACTCTCTTGCTCTATCCTCTTCCATTGGCTCACCTTTTACAAAACCAACGCTTATCTCT
>JBBADJ010000032.1:0-4488 GCA_041656495.1 Candidatus Ratteibacteria bacterium | reverse complement strand
AAGAGTCCTCTTCTTTTCTTTTTCCCGCGGGTCCTTTGCCATACGCAACCCTTGACATTGTGGCAGTCCTTACGGATTCTTCCGGAAAAGTCATGGAAGAAATTTCTCGTGCGATACGAAAACTTCCCTATCAAAAGGGAGAAGTATGGCTTGGAAAGGATATGAACTGGTATGTGGATGGCGTTCCCTTCTTTATTAATGGAACATGGAGTGGAGCGGAAGATGTGAATCCCTATTATAATGTAACGATGGACGGACATGTCAAAGAAGCTCTTACGATAACCGGACACCTTGCTTGGAGCAAGCCGCGTTCGGTGCGGGATAAGATACGGGAAGGAATCTGGGATGATGAGGTTAGAAATTTTTATCTCGGAAGACTTCAGAAAGCGAAAGAAACTCCTAATCTTTTTGCATATTTCTTCTGGGATGAGATTAGTACCTATGTTGCGAATATCAAGGTAGCGGAGAATATTTACAATCTTTTAGTAGAGGAAGATCCTTACCATCCGGTTCTCTTAACCAATGGAAGTTCGGTTGTAAATGCGAGAAATTTTGCCAAATGCGGTGATATTATTAGCCGGCATGCCTATCCTCGTATATCTCGGGATGTTCCAATTAATGATATGTCAAAAATTATCCGTGTATTAGAAGATGTTCCGAATATTCGGGCGCTTCATCCCTATCATAGGTTTACTCTTCCTTGGCTTCAACAGGGTTTTAATTATGGAGATGTTAGTATGCGAGGGGTTCGGATGCCGAGTTTTATAGAGCGAAGGAATGAGTATCTTTTGTCCTTTTTGCTTGGTGCGGATGGTGTTATTCAGTATAACCGACAGTATAACTTTTATCCGGAATTGTATATTGGCGTTCCTCACCATACCAAGGAATTTGCATTTTTAGGGGATGCAATCCTTGCTCCGGTTTCTTCCCTTTCTGTGAAGAGTTCGCCGGCATCTATCAGAACACTTCTAAAAGAGACAAAGAAAGGACTCTTTCTTTTTGTATGTAATGCGCAGATGGAGCCTGTGAAGGCAACTATTACAGTGCCCGGCATAGGAAAGCATGGATCTCAGCTTCAGGTTGTTTCAGAAGATAGAACAGTTTCTTTAAAAAACGAGAGTTTTACCGATGCTTTTGATACATTTGAAGTGCGTGTATATACCACTGTTAAGGAGATTCCTGATTTAACTCCTATCAAAGAGATTTGTGCGGCGATAGAGAAAGAGTATGCCAAAAGAAAAAAACCTGGAAATCTTGCCTATCAGCGCTATGAGGATGTAACCCTTACTGTTACTGCTTCCAGCAATGGTATGGAATCTTCGGGAGGAAGAGCAAACAATGGGTTGTGGCACGTGGCAGACGGGTTGTGCGAACTTCCCACTACTCGGCAATCTCGCGTAATGTATTGGCAAGATACCACAAAAAATGAGGGACCTGATTGGATTGAATTAAAGTTTCATACAATGCAGACCATACAAAAGGTAGTGGTTTTCCCTCATGAAAAGAGTTTACGGGATTATGAGGTACAGCTCTTTATAGACGGAAATTGGAAGACAGTGGATAAAGTTTCCAATAGAAGCGATGCAGAGATTGTGCATACCTTCAAAGCAGTAAAAACAGATAGAATTAGAATTTGGGTTACTGCGACAAATGGACCGTATGCAAAGATTGCGGAAATTGAGGTTTATTAAGCGGCTATTGGATATACAGGAGGGAAAAGATGGCTACTATTTTAAGGAATGGCAAGATTAGTCTTATAGGACGCGCACTTATTCTGATGCTTCTTTTTTGTACAGTAGCTCTCTATGGCGCTGATAATCCGCTTATTGCCCATTGGCCTCTTGATGAGGGAGAAGGGCTTGCTATAAAAGATAAGAGTGGTAATGGACATCATGGGATGATTCTTCGCGATGGAAAGAATACTGCCTGGACAGAAGGAAGAGAAGGAAAAGCCCTTGAATTTATTCCTAACAGACTTGAAAAGGGGGAAATAGGCTGTATAAAGGTACCTATCACAGCACAATACGATCTTTCTAAGGGATTGACCATAGAAACATGGGTAAAGTTTACCACTGTAGATTCTAATAAACCGAAGGCCACACGATTTATGATTCTTTTCAATGGTCCCACAACGACAGGAACTGGTTTTCGTCTTTATTACGCGTGGCGCGCTTTATATTTTGAGATAGGAAAAACTTCCGAACAAAATGCAATTTCTGTCTTTGCCCCTCCGCAATTTAGGCCAGGAGTCTGGTATTTTCTTACAGCCACGTATGATGGTTCTGCGGCACGGCTTTTTCTGGATGGAAAAGAACTTACAGTGCGAGTGCAGGAGGCTGGAAAACGAAATGAAGAATATCAGAAACCGCTTGTAATATCTCAGGGAAGAAAAGAGTTCTATATTGGCGCTATTCCGGGTGCGTATGGAATGGAGGGAATTATTAGTGATCTTAAACTCTATAATGTGGCACGAACTCCAACGCAAATACTTGATGATATGAAATAAGAGAGGGAAAAATGAAAGAGATAGAATCTATTAGTGTAACCGATGCAGGAAAAAGGTATCGTATTCCCTTTTATTCTATTCAGGGGAAGGCTCCTGGCAAAACACTTCTGCTTATAGCGGGTCAGCATGGAGGAGAATGGAACGGAATAGAGGTCATACGGAGAGTGTTTCAAGAAATTAATCCTTCTCTTTTAACTGGAAGAGTGTTGGCGGTACCTGTTGCCAATCCTATGGCGGTTAGTCTTGGGGAACAGATGTTTCTTTTTGATAAAAAAGAAAAGCGTGTAGAAAAGTATCCTCCTCGTTTCGCTGTTAAAAATAAACGCTACAATATGAACCTTATGTGGCCGGGAAAGAAAGATGGATCTGTTTTAGAGAAGATTGTTGCCGCTATATGGGAGAAGGGAGTATTGCCATGCGATATTCTTATTGATTTTCACAGCTACTCAAGAAACCAGTCTCATTCTGCCTATGTAACTCCACAAACTCTTCGGTTCGGCCGTGCTTTAAATCTTGGTTTTCTTGCAAAGGTCTCACAGGATAAAACAGTAGTAAAACAAACACTTTCTGCAACTGCACGAAGAAATGGAAAAATAGCGATTACTGTTGAATTTGTCGGACATCAGGAGGTTATTGAAGAAGAGGTATGCGATGGTGTGGCTGGAGTCTTTAATCTAATGAGGTTTCTTAAGATGATTCCGGGAAAAGTAAAGCGCGGAAAAAAACAGTATCTTTTAGATACTGAAAAAAGAGAAAATATGTTGCTTTATTCTCCTTGTCAAGGTTTTGTGTTAGGTCGTAAGGAACCCTTGGAGAGAGTGAAGAAAGGCGAAATGATTTGTGAGATTTTTGATCTTTATAAGGGAAAAGTCGTTGCCAGTGTTGAATCTCCAATCAATGGTAGGATAACACATCGGAGATATGTTTCAGTAGTGAAGAAAGGAGATCTCGTGGCAGCAGTTTCAGATTTATTTGAGGTTTAATGTAAGGAGAGAGTAAGAAAGATTGTATGGATAGCGTAAAGAGAGAATGATGGTGATTTCTTGAGAAGGGTCTTATTTCTTTGTAAGGATTTTCTCTTTTTTTTGAAGGATAGTTCTTTTTTCATGCTCTTTCTTTAGATAATGCGGTAATTGGCAAAATCTCTTGGCATGCTACAGTCCTTTAAGAAGGAGAATAATCCTGAGAAAGTTTTGGACAAAAGGAAAAAGGATAAGGTTCTCTATCTCTGTACGCAAAAAACCTCACTCTTTGTGTTATTATTATTACTCCTATTTTGAAGTTTGGTATGGCATTAGCGATTCTTAGTAAGAGTATGAAATAATGATACGGATAAGGGAAAAGATTGAGAATTTTCGGCCTATTAAAAAAGTAAAAGATGCGCAAGGAATACTACACTGGAGAAGGAATGAAAAAGAAACAAAGTGGTTTCACTTTAATAGAACTCCTTGTCGTTATTGCGATTATTGCTATTTTAGCGGCAATGTTATTGCCCGCACTTTCCAAAGCAAGAGAAAAAGCCAGACAGGCAACCTGTGTAAATAATCTTAAGCAAATAGGACTTGCGCTGATGATGTATGCGCAGGATTGGGATGACTGGTTTCCCTGTTCTGCTTTCCATACAGAAGGAGACCCTTCTTACGCCGGTGGAGTACGTCAATTTTACTGGTTTCATGCTATTTCAACAAGATGTATTAAAGGGCTGAATTATGGACTTGATATCAAAAAAACTATGGGTGTAGCCTCTATAGGAGGCGGATGTCCAAGTGAACGGCGTAGCATGTCAACAGGAACGTATGGTATTAATTTACGCCTGGTAGGAAGCGGAAACGATCCTTCCACCTATCCTTCTACGAAAACCACAAGAATATATAATCCGAGTATTACACTTCTTGTTACTGAGGCAGGAAGGTACGGGTATTATTATGTCTATTGGATAGATCATTTTAGTTTTCGGCATAATGGTATTGGCAATGTTCTTT
>JBBADJ010000031.1:0-7182 GCA_041656495.1 Candidatus Ratteibacteria bacterium | reverse complement strand
TAAGTTACTCCTGTGCTCTTGTTTGTCTGATATACCTTATATGCCATTTTCCCTCCTTTGTTATAGTTATAATTATAACTTGCTTTATGGGAAATGTCAAGACTTTAATTACATAAAAATATTGATTGTAAAAAGATTTCAAGCTTCATGGTTATAAAAACGACGGGAAATTAGGTCTCAAAGGTAATTCTATTTTGAATTAGAAAATATTTTTTTGCTACGTTAAAAATTGCACCAGACGATTTCCAATCTCCGCAAATATAAATTGAGGCGTGAGGTTTCAAATAAAGGAATTATTTTTTGAACCCAGGAATCTAACCACTCCTCATATTTTTCAGATTCCATCGCCTTAAAATTCGTTAGATTGAAAGTTTTGTTTAAGTTGTATGGGGGATCAACAAAAACTAAATCAACAAATTTATTCGGTAATAAATCTAAAACTTGAAAAACATCTTGATTGATTGTTTTGTTTTCAATATCTGAAACAGAAACAGAACTATCTATTTTGATAAGTTTCTTTTTTAGGCGAGAAACTTCACCATTATCTATCGTTATTGTCCTGTTTCTTGATGCCCTACTTTTAGATTTTCTTCCCATATTTATCTGATTAAATCCTCAATAGTAACAGATAACGCCTTAGCGATTTTTACCATAATCAAAACAGACGGTTTTTTGATTACATTGCTTTCAATTTTAGTTAGAGTAGTATATTTAACGCCAGATTTTTTGGCAAAATTCTCTTGTGATATACCCTGCTTTACTCGGTATTTCTTCACATTTTGCCCAAATATTAATTTCTATCGCCGTAGTTTCACTAATTTGATAGTATGTAAATGATATTTTATTCTTTCAATATAATGATACCTAATAGATTACAATCAAGCAAATTCAAAATGATAATTTAGGAGATCCGCTTTTAACCAGCACCCACGGGCCAAAGGTAAAAAAGTCCAATTTGCGCTTAAAATTGGATAGAAATCTGGATGAGATAAAAGACGGCCTACAAACTTTGTCTGTTCATCCATAACACTTGCCTCCTTCCATGGCATATTCCCCTCCTTTTCAAGAGGGAGTATACCAGGAAGTGTAAACCATGTGCCCGGAATATTGTGTTAAGGATGTGCCCGGAATATACCCCATCTGGCGGAGGGGGTGGGATTCGAACCCACGTCCGCCCTGACGGACAGAAAAGGATTAGCAATCCTCCGCACTCGGCCTCTATGCGACCCCTCCGTTATCTGAAATTAAATAGAAGTATACCGCGTTTTACTTTTTTTTTCCACTTCATCAAGATTTGCAAGGTTTGCACTTTATTCTTTTTGAGGTATCCTGATTTTTAAGATTACAAAAAACGAATGTATAAGGAGGGAAGGGGTGGGGAATAAAAGATCGCTTTCGCATATTTCGTATTTTCTTTTTGATATGGATGGAACTATTTATCTTGGAAACAAGATTTTTTCCGGCACCCGACCCCTCTTTCTCCAATTAAAAGAAGAAAAACTCTCCTATCTCTTCCTTACCAACAATTCTTCAAAAGGCACGCGGGAATATCTTGAAACTCTGGAAAAACTCGGCATACCCGCAGAACCAAAACATATTCTTATTTCTTCACAGGTAACCGCCCAATACCTTGCGGCTCAGAAAAAAGGAATGCGCGTCTTTCTTGTTGGAAGCCAGGGATTTCGGGAAGAACTTGAAGCAGAAGGTATTGTTATTGTTGAAAAAGATCCTGAAGCCGTGGTTCTTGGGTTTCATCCTCATCTTACCTATTGGGACCTGGCTCAGGCAACCCGTTTCATCCTTAAAGGAGCCTCTTTTTTCGCTTCCCATCCCGATACACTCTGTCCTGATAAGGACGGCCCTCTTATTGACTGTGGATGCTTCTCTGCCGCGCTTACAGAAGCTACTGGAGTAAAACCTGTGGTTTTTGGAAAACCTTCCAAAGAAATGACAGCAGCAGCATTAAAAAAAATAGGCGGGAAGCCGGAAAACACAGCCATTATAGGAGATCGCCTTTCAACTGATATTAAAATGGGAAACGATTTTGGACTTACCTCAATTTTAATGCTGACAGGAGCAACCTCTCCGGAAATAGCAAGGAATTCGTTGATTAAGCCTAATTGGATTTTTTCTTCTCTTGAAGAACTCTCTTCTCATCTTTTCCCTTCTTCACACCCGAAAGAATAAGAGAAGGAGCTCTGCCTGATTACTGTGGATGCTTATTGCGTTTCTCTATTTCTTCTTTGAGGTTAATAGAAAGAACCTGATTAAAATAGTCAAATGTAAAAAGTGTATCCCAGGCCTCTCCCGGTTCTATTGTATATTCTTTATAAATCCATTCTAAAGTGGGAGGATCCCCTCTCCAACTATAAAATCGTAAGAGATGCTCAAGATGAACACATATCTAAAGGAAAAAGTTTTTTACTCTTTCCCATTCTCCTTTTCTAGTACATTGACTTCCGCAATTTCAAGGCGGCGATCTTTTATTGTAAGGATTCTGATCTTTAATCCATGCCCCTCTATTTCAGGAGTGCTTCCATCAGAGGGAATCGTTCCCAACATGCCAAAAACCAAACCTCCAAAGGTAACATAATCCTCATCAGGAAGAGAGACTCCAAGACGAAGAGACACCTCGTAAAGAGGAGCGGTGCCACGAATACGCCATCTGTTGGCATCCACCTTCTCAATCAATGGAAGCTCCGTGGATACAGAAGGATCATCATCAAGATCTCCCACCAGTTGCTCAAGAAGATCGTTCATCGTTACAATGCCGCACATTCCACCATATTCATCTATAACAATCGCCACATGATTGCGAGTTTTTTTCATGGTGCGAAAAAGAGTATTGGCGCGTGCTGTCCTCGGAACAAAATAAGGAAGGGAGACCGCCTGTTTCATTACTATATCGCGATTTCTTTTTGGAAGACGGAAATAATCTTTTGTAGATAAAATCCCAACAATATCATCGGTGTTTTCCGCACAAACCGGATAAGAAGAATGGCGAGTGTCATAAATGGTCTTCTCCCATTCCTGATCTGTTTCTTCAAGCCATAACATAACAACATCTGTACGGTGGGTCATAATCTCATCAAGGGCAATATCATCAAATTCAAAAATGTTCTGAATCATATCTTGCTCATCTTGCTGGATTGTGCCTTTTGTCTTTCCAACATCAAGCATCATACGGATCTCTTCTTCGGTATTCTCTTTTTCCCGATAATTAGGGTCTAGGGCAAGAAGTCGTAAAAAACCATTGGTAGAAACAGTAAAAAGCCAAACCGCGGGAGTGAAAATTTTAGAGAATACTGATAAGGGTCCAGACATAGCGAGAGAAATTCGTTCCGCCTTCTGCATTGCAATTCGTTTGGGTACCAGCTCACCGAAAAGCACAGTAAAATAGGTAAGCACAAGAGTAATCAGGGTTACTGAAAGAGTATTTACCACTCCAACAGAGATAGGAATGCCTAAACTCAAAAACCACTCAATCAGGCGACCAGAAAAGTTTTTGGTTGCAACTGCCGCACTAAAAAGGTTGATAAGGGTAATACCCACCTGAATTGTCGCCAGAAACCTTGCAGGTTGTTCCACAAGTTTGGAAAGACGAAGGGCGCGACGGTTGCCTGAAGCTGAGAGTTGAGCAAGCTTATTATCGTTTAAGGAAATAACCGCAATTTCCGCACAGGCAAAAATCGCATTAACAAGAATAAAAAGAAATTGCAGTAAAAGAAGCCATAACAATGGGTCGCCTGACAAAATAAAAGCCTCCTAAAGAAATAATTCTTGTGAAAAAAGTATAACAGAATTTATGCTATCTGTAAATCAGAAACAGAGAAGAAAGAAGAGAGAAGGGGGTACGGACAAATTTCTGCTGAATCTCAGAAAGTTCTTTATTTGTTCTATACTGCTTATAGCCGTATCTTGTATTTGAAAAGAGTCGGGTAGTCGGGTTTGACGGATTCATTTAAAAAGATATAATAAGTTATTCGTGCAAATTAAATCCTGCTAAAAAGGAGGCTAATATAAAGAGCCATTTAATGCAATGAATGAAATAAATAAAAGAATGATCCTAAAAGGAGGGAACAATGGGTAAGAGAAAGAAAAAAGGCTTCACCCTAATAGAACTTTTAGTGGTCATCGCGATTATTGCTATACTAGCGGCAATGTTACTTCCAGCTTTGTCTCAAGCAAGAGAAAGGGCCCGACAAGCTCTCTGTGTAAGCAACCTCAAACAGATAGGTCTCGCCTTCCATCTTTATGCGCAGGATTGGGAAGATTGGTGCCCCGCATACCGGCCTTTTGGTTCTGGTCAAAAGTACTGGTACAGTATTCTTAATTCTTACATCCCTACGGGGAAACGGTATGAAAAATCACGGGTATGGGTTTGTCCCTCTCATGGCCAGTGGGGAGCCAGTGGAGGAACATGTACCTATGCAATGAATGCTGGTTTACCGGGAAAGTATTGGAAGTTAGGAAAAATGAGACATAGTACCACAGGGTTTTTAGTAAGCGACACCAAACAAAATGAGGATATCTCGAGAATTGCAGAAGACGCCTTCGCTAAAGAGATGGGGTTTCATCATCTTGGAAGATCTAATATCCTCTTTCTTGACGGTCATGTAGAACCCAAACTTGCGACAGAGATTCCCCCGTGGAGCCAACGATCTCAATCCCATTGGAGAAAATTCTGGAACCCCTGGTTAGATTGAATCCCACACAAAAAAAGCTTTTATCGCTATCTGCTTCTTAAGGAATTATTATCCTTAAAGTTTAGCTAGTATGTTTTTCGCTATCTGAGAAACTAATCTATCGAAAACTCAAATTTGTATAACGAGTTTTATAAAGAAAAGATTATAAATCTGTCATACAACCACTCATCCCAACATTCATTATTCAATTTTCAAAAGTACCAAGAAGATTCAAAAAGATTCTATCACCCTTAATAAGGAAGTTACTCCGCAGGCAAAGCCCCGCAAAAAAATCAGGTCTCCAAAAAACTTCTCATAATACACCATTGCGAGAAAAAAGAGTTTACTTTACAGAAAAATCTTGACAGAAGCTGTTTTCATCGCAATATCTTAAAATTTTTCTATACATATTACCCATATTCCTTCTATCTTCTCTAATCCAAAAAAAATTGACAAAATGAGGTGAAAATTATATTATGAAAGACCTAAAAAGACCTATCAAAGAAACAACCAAACCAGGAAATGATATGCACAAAAATAAAAGAGTGTTGGTATTGGGAGCCACAGGAGAGATAGGTGGCCGCATAGCAAAAGGATGTGTTGATGCAGGATATAAGGTATTAGGCGTTTCAAGAGGAGTCAATAAAAGGCATATAGTAAATCTGGATGGAGTAATCCCCATATATGGCAATAAGAGAAGTCCAGAGTTTTGGAAAAACATTCCTGCGGATGACTTTGATGTAGTTATAGATAGTGTTCCTTCAATAGAAGATGTAGAATTGACATATAATCACTTTAAAGGAAAAATACAGCATTATTTTATATGCAGTTCAACTGGTACATACGCACCGCTTCTTTACTATCCCGCCGATGAAAAGCATCCATGGCAAGAGGAAACGTATGTTAATTTTTATCCAAAATCTCTTAGGGATTCCTTTGCTTTGAAATTATATGAAGAAGAAGGGTTTCCTGTAACTATATTCCGTCCTACCAATATAATAGGAGCAGGAAGAGTGCCTTTAGATTTATGGGGAGGAAGAGATATAGAATATTTTCGTTTATTGAAAGCTGGAAAAAGCATAGAAGTACCTGGAGATGGCACAACCCTTGTGCAATCAGGATATAACGATGATTTGGCAAGCGCCTTCGTGAAAGGGGTGAATAAAGGAGAAGAGATAAACGGTGAAATATTTATAATCTCTTGTATGAAGGCGATAACCCTTAACAAATACCTGGAAACAGCAAAAGATATATTAAAAAGCACTTCGCCTGTAGAGTATCTTACAATAAAAGAGATAAAAGAGCGAAGGCCTAACTCCTTTGAAGACGGTCTTCTTTTCTTATCACATCATATGTGCTTTGATATAAGAAAAGCTATTGATTCTCTTGGGTATTCTCCCACACTTACAACAGAGGAAGGGCTTGAATCTGCCCTTAAATGGTGTATTGACGAAGGACTTTTAGATTAAACTATTCGTTGTATACCCTAACCTCATAAATCCGTGCACTTGTAACACCATTTGTCTTGATTATCTTTATCGTTAGAGTGTCAGCTGATACACTTTGGAAACGATGAATTCGTCTTCGTTGATAGTTGCCTTCAACAGCAAAAATCTCCTTATTCTTTCTATTTTGCCTAACCTCTGCTGTATAAGCACTTGCACATTCCTCTATTAGACAGGCCCCTTTATAATACCGGAAATCATTGATAAGCATTGTATCAAAGGTTAAATATACAGTATTGAACTTGACTTTTTTACCAAAATCAATGGTAATGCTTTGTGGCAATGATTGCGTAGGGTCGGATATCCATATATTGGGCCACTTTTCAGGCCTCGCAACACCATTTATAATATTCTTCGCCTCAAAAGGAAAAGAGCCGGGAGATACCCTCATCGCAATCGTGTCTTTAGCGCTTACATATCTATCCCAGTGAGGTTCCCTGTAAGTAACTGCCACCCCAGGAAGATGAGAAGAGGCTGAAAAAGATATGCCAGATAGATAGGGAATATTGATTCGGTACAGACCAGGGGCAACATCGCTGTTGATATAGAAATCCACCCAACCCTCATACTCTCCCGCTATCTTTGCAACACTTATCAAAGGAGCAACATCTATCCTCTTATTAAATGCCCAAATATCCTCAATAGGCAAAATTTCAATTGCTATTTTTGTATCTCTTTTATTCTTTGACTTCACATGAAGACTTATCTTCTCTATCCGTTTCTCTGATATAGGAACCGATTGACTCCAAAATAGATTAGGAGGCAAGAGCTCGTCAATTGGCTCAAGCATAAGAGGCGACTCTGAAGTTGCTTTTACTGACGCTGTTCTTGCCAAATCTTTTTTATCGCTATTTGGCATATCATATCAGTACTGTCCAATAAAAAATTAACCATTTAGAACAGACTTGGCTCGTAGCAAGGGGCTCGCTCCCGCCCTGCCTTTTCGAGACTTAGATTCAGCAAATCAATAATATCTGCCCCTCTGAACAAAC
>JBBADJ010000030.1:0-7569 GCA_041656495.1 Candidatus Ratteibacteria bacterium | reverse complement strand
GTTATGATATTTCATGCCGACCTCTTTGTTAGGGGTAATTGTTTCACTAAAACTATTCTACCCTTGCGAGGGGTCGGCTTCAAAATCCCTAAATTGGTAAAAAACTTTTATTGGACAGTACTGATATAAGGAACAAAGTAATCATACCAAAAAGCTCCAGTTCCAATAGGCCTGTATCCAGGACAAAAATCATTATTATCCTGCGCATAGAGATGAAAGGCAAGACCTATCTGTTTCAGATTACTCATACAGACTGACTGACGCGCCTTTTCCCTTGCCTGCGAAAGTACTGGAAGAAGCATTGCCGCTAAAACCGCAATAATCGCAACCACTACAAGGAGTTCTATCAGCGTAAACCCACTTTTTTTCTTCTTCATTCTGATACCTCCTTACATAGAAAAAAAAATTCTTTCTATAGATTAATCTATGCCATTGTTTTGCCATACCGCCTCCTTTTTCTCTTTAAAACTTTTTAACAACCCTTCTTTATCTTTACTTCCTAATAGAAGAAAAGCCACGCAGAATAAGTTGTAATACAGATATATTTCTTTCTATTTTTGATTTTTGAAGGGCTCTTTTCATAAGCATAGACCCCTTCAAAGAGCGTGTTTGATTGAGGGGAAAAATATCTTCCGAAGAGGGTATCCCTGATACCGCTATAACCTTCTTCAAAAAAGTAGTGGCTGGGAAAATATAGGAAAGGAAAAATTTTTTTTGTGGGGAGGAATAAAACAGTATATTGCTGGAAACGAAAAAAATCGGAGGACTGAGAGAAGAGATGAAAAAAATTGAGGGGGATATACTATATAGCGGAAAAAGCCTTGATAAAGGGATACTCTGTCTGTCTGTCTGTCTGTCTGTCTGTCTGTCTGTCTGTCTGTCTGTCTGTCTGTCTGTCTGTCTATCTGTCTGTCTATGCATTGGCCTCCTCTGTTTACTTTTATCAGAGGTTGCTTGCATTATTTCCCATAATGAAAATATTAAACCATCTTAAGGGTTTTTGTCAAATGAATATATGAGTTGGTAAAGTGCACTTATTTCTATAAATGATAGTGTACACTTTTTTCTGTAAATTCGAGAAGAGTGGGCTTTGACAAAAAAGGGCCATCGGCCTTCTTATAAGGTAGAGAGAACTACTTTACAAGAGAGGAATGATGACCCGAAGAAATGGTACGGCAGAACAGAAAGAAAGTAAAACGAATGTGCAGGAAAGAGTCAGGGAGCTGTTCGGAACTGATCCAAAGGTATGCGGCAATTAGTAGAGCAAATATGCCAACAGATTATCAAAACAGAGTTAAAGCTAATATCTTTGAAAAGACATATAAAGAGAGAAAAAGGCTCTTAACTCGGCTCTGGGTCTGATACTCTTCCTTTAGAACAGACCTTCCCTTAGGGAAGAAACCAGCCGCCTTCTGCACGGAGAAATTGAGTAAACATCTTTACTCCCTTTACTGTTCCCTCTTTTGCTCCGCCGGCAATAAAAAGATAGGTAGTTCTTCCGTTATTGCCTTTTGCCTCCCGGATACTGTATCCTGTAGCACCGGGATAGAGAAGATCCGCATCTCGCTCCTTTACCTCCTGTAACAAAGAAGAGGTAAGGGGATTTTCCGCACTGTTTCCGATAATAATAGCAGTCTCATTTTTTATGATCTGTGCCTTCGTGGTAATTGCCGAGACAGGAAGAGATATGCCAGAAAGCTCCTCTATTTTCTTGTTGATAACTGTCGTATCTTCGGAAGAACCACAAAGAAGCGCTACAGGAACTCCTTCTTTTATAAGAGGAGTATCGTTCCACCATACCGAAGGTTTGGTATAAGCAAGAGCCTCTTTTCTGATAGAGGCAAAAATCTCAAGAATCTCTGCTTTTGCCTGAATATAGGGTATAGTAGAAGAAGGAAGTTCTCTAAACGGCATTGTTCGCTGTTTAATAGTTTCCTTCCATTGAATCATAGAGGAAGGATCATTGCCAAGAACCTTATCAAGCCGTTTTCTTGCTCTTGCCGCACTCTCTTTTGCTTTTGGTCCTGCCTTCTCCATTGTATCTAAATACCAGGAAAGCATTGCACAGAGGTTGCCTTCTTCCATGCCTTCCCTGATTCCTTCAAGAAAAGGACAATCTGCCAGTGGTACTGTAAGATCATCTTTGTTAATATAGGAAACCCAGCGTTCTCCGGCACTTCCACGCCAGGTAGCATAACTAGCGTAATAGATCCATCCCTTAAAATAAGGGTTAGGGGCACAGTTTTGAATTCCGTTCATCCATGATTCCCATCCAAGAAAACGAGACATTCCAAGAGGTTTGCGATGTTCTGACCCTCGTCCTTCACCAGCGCCATAGGTTCCGATTATAGCATCAGGACGAACCTTAATCGTGCCTTTTTTTACCGCCTCTGTAAAAGCATAAGCAAGACCACGGTTTAATGTCCATAACTTTACATAGGGATAAAGAAGGGAGTTGAGCTCTGGGTCTAAATGTTTTGATCCGGTAAAAGAAGAACTACATCCCCATCCTGCTTCTGCCAAACTCTTTGCCCATGGGATATAGCGTTCCTTGATCTCTTTTTCGCTTAATTCATCTCCAGAAGAGGTGATCATCAGCCGTATCCCTTTTTCTCGCAGGTATCGGCTTATCTCAGAAAGAAACCATTTTTTAGCCATTGCCTTTCTTTCCTCGGAAAAATTAGTTTTTAATAGAAGTTTGTCAATAACACCAAGCATACCTCCGGTTACTGTAAAGTAAATCAATCCATGGCTGATTGCCTGCTCCATCCAAGGGTCCCAGCGGGAACAGTCTAAACGAGGAGAATCATCACTTCCGATCTTATCCGCCACAGATGCAAGAAGCTGTGAAGTAAGAGATCCTTTTTCTCCCACAATACCAAGCATACCGGGAAGAACAATATTAATCATTGACCACTGGTATCCATGAGATTCTAAATTCTTGGCAAAGCGAAGCGCGGGTTCGGGCTCCTTAACATGTCCATATACCTGGCCCGCTGGTTTTAATGCAATCATCCGATTTCTTGGTAATCGTACAGGATAAACAGTTACAGAGATCGGAACTATAACCTTCTCCATCTTCTCAAAAGAAAGTGTAAGCGCAAGGCTATATTCTCCTGGAAGAACATTGGAAGAATTGAGTTTAATCCAAAAAATACGCGTCTCTCCCCCAGGCGCAAAGAAGGATTTCTCTCCTTTAGGCGCAATATATTCGGGTGGCATCAACCAGTAGGGATATTCCTTTGCCAATTCAGGTGCTTTAGGCCAAGGAATAGGATCCGGCGCATCCTGTACAAAAAATCCCACATTCTCCAGAGGAAAAGCAGAGGACTCTATCTTCCACGACACAAGCCCGGGATCTTTCAAAGGAGTAAAGTTTAATTGTAAAGATTCATACTCTCCAATTGCCATCTTTGCGGAAAGCGAGGTAATAAGCTCTTCTTTAGAGGGAAGTATCGGAGAAAATTGCGGACCGTACTCTTCGTTTCTCTGCCATTCGCGGTTCCATAAGAAAAAAGGTTCATCGGTTTTCGCAATACTTTTTTCTACCGCCTTTTTTCTTGCCGCGGCCTCTGTTAGAGGGTTAGCATATTCCACGATATTCTGAAAGATTTTATAGTAGGCATCTTTCTCTTCTTGCGGCATATCCTTCTTAAAACGAAAAGCTTCAAGGGAAAGAAAGGCAACCCAACCTTTGCCAATCTTCTGGTATCCGACCATTACCCTTTTATCAGGAGTTCCAATAAGAGTTTCAAATGAAGGCGAATCTAACACTCCAAGGTAAGTGCTTGCAAGCCATTGGGGAGAAGAAACAGTATCAAAAGCTCCTTTAAGAAAAGGATGTTCTGGCTTTAGAACCTCAGCCTTTGCACCCTTTCCCGCTACCACAGTTTTTATTCCAATCCACGGAATATTGGCGGCACCCACCTCTCTTGCTAAACTGCGAGCGGCAAAACCGCCTAAAAGAAGATGACCGCCGGATTCAAGGTACTTCTGCATTATATTGCATTCTTGGTTAGTAAACGGACGCTCGGTAGAATGCAAAATTACCACCAAACTATAGTTATCAAGTTTATCCATAGGAGGAAAGGCGCCATGACTCTCATATAAATATTCTAATTCCGAAGAGATTGTAAGGGCTTTTTTTATAAATACTTTTTCTTCATGCGTTCCATAGGAATTAGATACCACACAGACAGGTTTTGCGACTGCGGTCTGTGCATGAAATAAAAGTCCTAACAATAGAAACGCCATAACGCAACGAGTTTTTTTTATCATGGCCCCTCCAAATTCTGAAAAGAAAACAACAACCGCGGAACTTTTTTTGCGGATAGAATGCGAAACATTCCTTTACATCAATAAAATCCTTGCTCAGAAATACAAAATACCATTCCTATATCTCACCGGAAGTATTCGCCATCTCTACAATGTTCCGAAATATTTTATAATAGGCATCTTTCTCTTCCTGCGGCATATCCTTCTTGAAGCGGAAAGCCTCAAGAGAAAGAAAGGCTACCCATCCCTTTCCTACCTTCTGAAACCCGACCATCACCCTGTTCTCAGGAATTCCCACAAGGATTTCTAATGCAGAAGAATCCACAACTCCAAGGTAAGTGCTCGCAAGCCACTCAGGAGAGGTAACAGTATCAAAGACTCCTTTAAGCAAAGGATGCGCTGGCTTTAAAACCTCAGCCTTTGCACCCTTTCCCGCTCCCACAGTTTTTATTCCAATCCACGGAATATTGGCGGCACCTACCTCTTTTGATAGGTTGCGAGCGGCAAAACCGCCTAAAAGAAGATGACCGCCGGATTCAAGGTACTTTTGGATAGTACTACATTCCTCGGAAGTCCAAGGCCTCTCCGCAGAGTGAAAAACCGCGACAAGGCTATACTTTTCAAGGTCATCTACAGGAAAAGCAGAACCTTTCTGTTCATAGGTATAATTTCCCTCTGGCGAAAAAACATTGTTAATAAATACTTTTGTTTCATACACTCCATAGGAATTAGCCACCACGCAAACAGGTTTTGCGGAGGCTGCCTGAGAAAGTGTTGATATTCCTAATAGCATCGCCGCCGCAATACAAAAAATCTTCTTTATCATTTTCCACCTCCTATTTTGCAACAAGCCAATGACTATACAGCGTTTTAGGATATGTGCGCACCCTCAAAAGTGTAGCAAGCCCCTTATCCACTCCCACGGTATCTTTTCCAATAAGAAGAATCGTTACACTCTTCGGAAGATTCTTTTTCACATCTTCGGGATAGGTAATAACCCGTACCACATAGTTTCCTGAAGAAGGATACTCTTTAGAAAGGTCTGAAAGATCGGGATGTTTCGCTAATAACGGATGTGCTGAGGAAAGTTGCGCCAAAGTACCGCAGAAAAAGATTCCCCGTTCCTCTTTGGCAGAAGCAGATTCAGGAGGAGAAGATACCAATGGTCCTGCGCATGATTTGAAAAAATCTGTGCCGCGCGCGATATCTCCCGCGATCTTAAAGCAAGGAACTCCATCCTGAATAAGGGGAATGTTTCTAAAAAGAACACTTGCTTTCTGGACAGGAACTTTTGGAATCATCTCTCTAATAAGAGAAAGAAGACCAGACTTCATCTGCCGAAATGCAAAGGTATCGGGATTGTTGGAGATTTCAGAAATACCTTCTGTGGGGAATCTAATCCATGCATCTTCATCAGTACCAACAAATTTCGCAATCCGTCCTTCAAATGCCGCACGTTCTTTGGAATCAGACAAGTTCGCAGCGAGATTCTTTGCAAGAAGGAAAAGATTCGCATCATCAAAACCATCACGCGCACCTTCCCATGCCGCGGAAGAAATAGGGCCTCTTTCTCCTGGATAGACCACATGTTCAGAACTATAAAATCTATCATAACACTGAATCCAACAGCCATCTAATCCCAACCAGCCGTTTCTAATACCGCAATGACCGCGCATTGAGTCGTATGGTCTGTAATGGCATGCAGAAGAATGGTAGGTAATAAGCCAATCATCAGGCCTAATAAGTCCCTGCTCTTTTCTAAGGTCCAACACATCTTTTTTGAATGTTCCCACAATCCAGTATTTCATAAAAGGCGACACAATATTAATGATCGTATCTGACTCAAGCGTTTTAGTAGAGGTGGTAACACCCGGATCCATTCCCATCTGTATCGCGCGAAACGCATGCTGTACCCACCATGCCATCTTTTCGCTCGGAATCTCATCTCCAATCGTAGCCAAAACACGGAGAAATCCTTTATCTTTCAAATATCGTATAAGTTCCCGGTAGAACCATTCCTGTACTACCACCTGACGGATATCGCCCGAAGGAAAGGTGGTTCCATAAATCAGTTGTGTCAGTTGCGACTGATTCTGCATAAAGCGGTCCCCTACTCTCAAAGGCATGCGAATCTGGCTCATTCCATGAGAAAGAAGTCTCTCAAAGAACCAATCAAAATAGGAAAAATCAAGGGCTGGCGGCATAGAACTTTTATATCGGGAAGGATCCTTCTTAATTGCCTCTGGAAGAGAAAGACCTGTTTCCCGATCTTTAATATATTTATACATATAACGATGGGTCGGACTATTCAATCCTGCGAAGGTCTGGGTTACAACACCATGACGTTCCATATCTGTAAGGTAATTATGCGCCTTTTCAGGATCCCATTGATAGACGTTTTTAGAGTCTTTGGTAGCACAGAGATATCCTACGGTATTATTTACATCAAGAACAAAATAGGGACGTTGCGGAAACTTTACAGGATACACAGTAACCGGCACCTCTACAGAAAATGGCCTTTTTCCTTTGGGAGTAAAGAGAATTTTACAGGAATGGGTTCCAGGAGCAGGAGTATCCACTGAAAGACGGAAAAAGAGTGTTCGGTCATCTCCGGGTTTCACAGAAAAGGTTGTTCCCGGATGAAGTTTAAGGCCATACCATATCTGAAGCCAACGGAGTTGTTCTACTATCTCGGGAACAAAAGATTCTAAAGTAATTCCTTTCGGCGATTCACACCGTATCTCTACCTCTCCGTCAAAAGAGAGCGAATGAAAATGGATAGGAAATCCCTCTGGTTCATTCTGTACCATATCAAAAGGTATCCGCGAAACAGACTTTCCCCGGCCTGGACCTGATTCTTCAAACACCATCCATCCCCGCGTTCTATCCACAGCCGAGGGAGTAATCACATACTTCTCTTCCTTTACCCATCCTGGAATCGGCTTCTGTACCACTGATTCGCCAATCCAACGGACCGGCCGACTATATCCTGCAAGAAGCTTTGGATCATCATTTTTAGGAAAAGGTTTCTCTATAACGATTCCTTCAGGAAACTCTTTAGAAGTAAGGGTTAGTAAAAGGATGACATGCTTTTCTCCAGAGACCCGCGCATTGATCGGTATAGAAAAAACCTTGTCGATTGCAGTAACCGGCAATGCCGAAGGCGCAATCTTTGCAATAATCTTTCTCTCTGTATCCAACACTTCTCCAGAGACCTTCAAATCCGGCATCAATGCCCACGAACCCACTAATGAACAGGTTGTGTCAAGGGTTGTGCCATTCCAAGAACCCTCT
>JBBADJ010000029.1:0-8592 GCA_041656495.1 Candidatus Ratteibacteria bacterium | reverse complement strand
TTCTCCAATCTGACAGGAGCCAGAGAACAAGCCAAGATATCCAACGCTCTCTCCTTTCAATCAAACATGCACAATCTCTTGGGAGCTGACTTAGTAGGTTGGTGGAACTTTGATGAAGGAACGGGAAGTGTAGCTAAAGACTCTTCCGGATACGGCAATGACGGGACATTGAGTGGATCCCATTACGTAGGCGATAGTCCTTCAAGTAATGGATATTCACTCTCTTTTGACGGGAGCAACAATGTAAAGATAAACAATTTTTCACACACAACCCAGGGTATGACGGTTGGAGCTTGGATTAAAACATTGGGAACTGGTGAAGGTAATCGGTATGATTCAATAGTAAGAAGATGGTATCCGGGATTCTTGTTTGCAATCATGGAGAACGTTGAATCAAACGCCGGAAGAATCAGAGTTTATTTATGGGACGATCACGAAGGATCTTTAACGGGAATAACTGCGATTAATGATAATAGGTGGCACTATGTAATGTTTACTTGGGACAGTGGCGGAACAGTGGATATTTATGTTGACGGAAAAATTGATCAAAGCAAAACAGACTTTTCAATAAACAAAACGATTGAGATGAATGGGATTGTTTACATCGGTAGTAATTTCAACGGCCTCATCGACGACGTCCGCATCTATTCGAGAGCCCTAACAGCCTATGAAGTACAAACCCTCTACGCTCAAACAAAAGGAAATTATTTAGTAGAAGACATTTAATCTTTAAAAAGATGAAACCACTTGCTTTTAAGATAAGGCCAGAAGATCTCAATGACTTTGTAGGACAAGAACACTTAGTCGGAGAGGGAAAACCGTTGAGGCTGATTATAGAGAAGGGGAGAGCGACATCATTTATTCTTTGGGGACCTCCCGGATCGGGAAAGACAACATTAGCCAAAATATATTTAAAAAACTCCGATGCTTTGGTATATGAACTATCCGCCGTTTCCGCGAGTAAGAAAGAGGTCCAAGAGATAATAAGAGAGGATTCGAAGGGTGATCCAAAGATTCTATTTTTGGATGAAATCCATCGATTTAACAAAGCTCAACAAGACTTTTTATTACCCTTCATAGAATCCGGTGAGATATTCTTGGTGGGGTCAACTACGGAGAATCCCTCATTTGAAGTTATACCGGCTCTTCTTTCACGTTGTTTGATATTTTTACTGAAACCATTATCTGAAGAAGAATTGATAAAGATAATTGATCGCTTGGAGATTGAAGTTGAAGAAGATGCGAAAGAATGGCTTGCAGAGGCTTCGAAAGGAGACGCTCGTCGGGCTCTTGGTCTGATTGAGAATGCTTATCAACTTTACAATAAAGTTTCTATCACCACACTAAAGGAAGCGATGCAAGCGGGCTCAATGGCTTACGGTAAAAGAAAAGAGGGCTATTACAATACGATATCAGCGTTTATCAAGAGCATGAGAGCAAGTCAACCGGATGCGGCTCTTCATTATTTGGCGAGGATGATAGAATCGGGAGAAGATCCGAAACTGATTGCGCGACGTATGATAGTCTTTGCCTCCGAAGACATTGGCATGGCTCAACCCACCGCTTTGGTTGTAGCCAATGAAGTTTTTAGAGCCGTTGAAAGCGTCGGACTTCCCGAGGCGTCGATTAATCTGGCTCACGGAACAGTTTATCTTTCTCTTTGCAAGAAAGACAGAAGTTCTTACATCGCCTATAAAGAAGCAATCTCTGACATTAAAAGATATGGGGATCTTCCGATTCCCCCGCAGATATTGAATCCTACGGGAAGAGCTTCTCGAGAAGCAGGTTATGGCGAAGGCTATGACCCTTATACCAAAGACAGTCTTCTTCCTGACAAGATAAAGAACAGAAAGTATTTTAAACAAGACTGACTTTTGAGCCAGCCGAGTCAATATCTTAATCGGGAGCGGGCTTAAAGATTCGTCTCATCTGTTCTTTGACTAAAACAAAAGGAGGTGTCGTTTGGATGAAGGAAGTAAAGTTTGAGATTCTTGAAAAAGATGGCTGGCAGATAGTGAATAGACTCTGCGCTGTGCTGTGTTAAAAGCAGTTGAAAGCTTTCGTTCCGTTTAATCTTGAAAGACGTTCGTCTTGTATCAAGCCTTGATTAATTTCAAGGCTTTTTTTATGTAATATGAATTATCGGTTGGTTTGCATTTAACAATGTCTTGTTATAAAATGGAGAAATAAATGGATTAAGAAAAAAATATGCCCACCAAAAAAAGAAGTAAAAAGAGCTCGGTTAAGCAAAAGGAAAAAGATTTGAATTCTAATTTTTCACCTCTCGACAGATCAACCTCAAACACTAAGATTAGGATAATCGGGATCGGTGGTGGGGGTTGCTCAATAGTTAAAGAGATCTCAACCAATATTAAAAGAGTCAGTTTTGTGGCAGCCAATACCGATAAGAGGGCCCTTAAAGAGATTAGAGGTAAAGTTAGGCCTTTTCAATTTGGTGAGAAAGTGACCGGTGGTTTTGGAACCGGAATGAACAGTGAGTTGGGAAGAGAGGCCGCTAATATTGAAAAAGAGAAGATAAAAAAAATGATGGAAGGGCAAGATATGTGTATATTTGTTTCTTGTCTCGGAGGTGGAACCGGTGCGGGAGCAGTTCCGGTTTTTGCCAAGATTGCAAAAGAGATGGGAGTGATAGCTTACGGGATATTTACTCTGCCTTTCAAATTTGAAGGAGTTAAAAAGAATGAAATAGCACTGGAGGCTCTCGCCGAGGCTAAAAACAATCTTAACGCAATTTCAGTTCTTCCAAACGAGAACATATTTAAAGTGATAGACAAGAAAACTCCTCTTAAAGAGGCGCTTTCTATTATTAACAGAAATCTATCAAAAAGTTTGGAAGGTTTAATAGAGACGATATACGGATCCGGATTGATCAACATTGATTTTGCCGACCTTAAGACCATTCTTGACGGAAGAGGTAGGCTTGCTTATCTTAATACGGCGGAGTTTGACGCAACTAAAGAGATAGACGATGCGATAAAGAAAGTAACTCACAGTCTTTTTTACTCTTATGGAATAGAGGGAGCCAACAGTGTTCTCTCCAATATAACGGGGAGCGGTAATCTCGGGCTCAAAGACGTATCTTTCATATCGGAAGGGATTACCAATTTGGCCGGTAAGAATTCCAAGATAATATTTGGCATATCTCAAGACGCAAAGATCGGTAACAAGATAAGAATCACTCTGTTGGCCGTCGGTTGTCAGTCCGAAGAACTTTTTCCCAAAGAAAAGAAAACAATGAAAGAGAAGGAGACGATCAAGTCGCCCGTTAAAAAAACGGAAAGGGTTGTGAAAAAAAGAGTCAAACCGATGAAGAAAGAGAAACAACAGGAAAAAGTCGATATTAAGATTAGAAGAAACGCACTTGAGGTTAAGAAAGCTATTGAGGAGGTTGAAAAAGAGATAATGGAGAATGAAGACAAATGGGAAACACCTGCCTTCCTCAGAAGAAGTATAAATAACAATTAAGATGATAAAAAAAGTTGTATTACCAATAGCGGGGCTTGGAACGAGATTCCTGCCCTTGTCTAAAGAATTACCTAAAGAGTTTTGGCCCTTGGCGGACCTTCCGGTAATTCAATATATTGTTGAAGAAGCAGTAGATTCGGGAGCCGAAGAGATAATATTTGTTATCTCTCCGGAAAAGAAGATGATCGTTGATTATTTCGGTGAATCACCAAAAGTCAATGAAATTTTAAAAGAGAGAAACAGAACATCACTGATTAAAGAACTTGATGATTTCAAAAAAAGATTTGAAGGTATAAAATTCTCTTATGTTACTCAAAAGAATCCATTGGGAGATGGACACGCCATTCTTCAAGCGGAAAAAGAGGTGGCGGGAGAACCTTGCGGAATTCTCTTTGGAGACGATGTCACTTATTCAAAAAAGCCTTGCTTGGCACAATTGGCCGATGTCTATAAAACGTGTCAAAAACCAGTTATCGCAATAAGAAGAGTTCCTAAAGAGATGATTCCGTCTTACGGAATTCTTGAAGTCGAGAAGATTGCCAATAGATTTTATAAGATTAAAAAGATTATAGAGAAGCCTTCTTTAGAAGATGCTCCTTCAGATTTCGCTATCGTTGGAAAATATCTCATCACTTCGCAGGTTTTTGATTATCTCAAGAAAGGAGGCAGACCGAGCAAGGGTAAGGAGATGATCTTGGCAGATGCTTTTGAAAGAATGATATCCGATGGAAAGACGGTTTACGGTTATGAGTTTGAAGGTGATTGGCTTGAGTGCGGAAACAAAGCCAATTGGCTGAAGTCACATCTCTTTCTCTCGTTGAAACATCCGGAATTCGGACCGTTACTTAAAAAATATTTAAAAGATATTTTATGAAGACGATCGACGCTTCCATATTATCCGAAGTTTATAAAGAGCGGGATATTGAGAGTAGAAAGTATGATTTCGGAATGGTCATAATAATCGGTGGTTCCAACTTCTATTCGGGATCTCCGGCATTGTCTGCAATGGCCGCCTTCAGATCGGGAGCTGACATGGTAAGGATCATAGCTCCCAAGAGAGCAGCTGATATCATCGCTTCTTTCACGCCTGATATGGCGGCTTACCCGCTTAAAGGGAATTATCTGACTCAAAAAGATATTCCGATCCTTGTTTCTATGACCGAAGCGGCCAAAGTTGCCGCACGTGATAATATCGCAGTGGTTTTGGGAGGCGGGATCGGATTGTCAAAAGATACTCAAGACACGGTTCTTGAATATCTTTCAAAAATTTCAGTCACAACGATCATTGATGCCGATGCAATAGCGGCGATAAAATCGGATCCCAAAGTTTTAGAAGGGAAAGAATGTATCATAACACCTCATTATAATGAATTCTATCGACTTACCGGTAAGGATATTTATGAGTTACCTTTGGAGGAAAAGATAGAGACAGTTAAAGAAGAAGCTCGAGATTTAGGTGCAACAATTCTTCTTAAAGGGAGCGTTGATATAATTTCTGACGGATCGGAAGTTGCAATAAATGAGATAGGGTCTCCATATCTTACCGTCGGAGGATGCGGTGATACGTTGGCTGGCATCGTCGGAGCAATAGCTTCGAGAAAGACTCCTGCCGTTAAAGCCGCATCGGCCGCAGCTTACATCAATGTGATGGCCGGGCGATTGGCTGCCCAAAAATTCGGTGAATCTTTGACAGCTCTTGATCTTATAGACTTTATACCAAATGTAATTAAAAATAACTTTAAAGAAAATGAATAATCTATTTAGATTAGACGATAAGGTTGCGATAGTAACTGGAGCGGCTCGAGGGATGGGAAGAACTCATGCCATACTTTTGGCAAAAGCCGGAGCAAAAGTAGTTGTTTCCGATATATCCGACTCAAGCAGTGTGGTGGATGAGATTAAAAATAATGGAGGAGAGGCGATTGAAGTAAAGTGCGATGTCTCTTCAAAAGATCAAGCAACGGAGTTAGTTGAAAAAACGTTGAATGCTTTTGGCGGAGTGGATATATTAGTTAACAATGCGGGGATTGCTGAATTCAGAGACTTCCTCTCAATGAGTGAGGCCGATTGGGACAGAGTGATAGACATAAACTTAAAAGGTTATTTTCTCTGTGCGCAGGCGGCGGCCAAGGTAATGGCCCAAAACAAATCGGGAGCTATAATAAATATCGGATCCATATCCATGGGTCAACTCGGTATCGGATTTCCGAAATTGGTTCATTATACTTCAAGCAAAGGCGGAATTTCGGGAATGACCAAAGCGTTGGCTGTGGATCTTGCACAATACAACATTAGAGTTAACGCCATTGCTCCGGGAATGATTGATACCGATATAACTGGGTCAGGCGATTCAAACAAAGAAGAAAGTAAAGGGGTTTATTCGAGACTCTTGATAAAGAGAAAGGGCAGACCCGAGGAGATCTCTTCAGTGGTTCTTTTCTTAGCGTCGGACGCGTCATCTTATATGACCGGGTCATTAATTAATGTTGATGGCGGTTGGCTTGCCGCATAGCAAGAATATGTACGATTTAATAATAGTCGGAGGAGGTCCTGCAGGAATAACCGCCGGGATTTATGCCGCTCGAAAGAATCTTAAAACGATCCTTATCACTAGAAACTTCACGGGTCAGACTGGAAGAGCCGGAGTAATTGAGAATTGGCCCGGTGCCATTGAGGTAATGGGGCCGGATTTGGTCACTCTCTTTAAAGATCATCTTAGATCTTTTAAGATAGAGATAAAGGAAGGAGATGCGGTGACAGAGATAACAAAGAGTGATTTAGGATTTGAGGTAAAAACTAATAACGATCTGTTGAAGGCAAAATCGGTTATAATAGCTTCCGGCAGAAATCCAAGACCCTTAAAAGCCGAAGGGATTGAACAATATATCGGTAAAGGAGTTTCATATTGTGCCACTTGCGACGCTCCTCTTTTTACAGGAAAGAGCGTTGCGGTAATCGGTGGTGGCAATTCTGGATTCGAAACTGCCATAGAGATGGCGGAAAGAAACTCTCCCAAGATTTATCTGCTTGAGATGATCCCTAAAGTATTGGCGGACGAGATTCTTCAAGAGAGAGCCGCCAAACAAGACAACATCAAGATTTTAACGGAAGCGATGGTTTTAAAGATAGAAGGAGATAATTTTGTCAACGCAATAACTTACAGAGATTTAAAGACTAAAGAGGATAAGAGACTTGAAGTGGAGGGAGTCTTTGTTGAGATCGGGTCAAACCCGGTGACGGACTTTATTAATGATCTTGCGGATTGCAATGAGAATGGGGAGATTATCATCAATCACAAAGATTGTTCAACCAAGACACCGGGACTTTTTGCCGCAGGAGATGTTACGGATGTTGATCATAAACAGATAGTTGTTGCGGCCGGAGAAGGATCGAAAGCGGCGCTTTCTGCTTATGATTATATTAAAAAAGCTGAATGGACCGAATAAGAAGTATTAAAGCGAGAGAGATAATCGACTCAAGAGGTAATCCGACCATTGAGGTGGAACTTAGCACTGAAAGAGCTGAAGTCGTTTCATCGGTTCCTTCGGGAGCTTCAGTCGGTACTTACGAGGCTCTGGAGTTAAGGGATAATGAAGACAGGTTTTTTGGCAAGGGAGTCTTAAAGGCGATCGCTAATGTCAATGAGATCATATCTCCGGCTCTTATCGGACAAAGAGTTGTCAATCAGAGAGAGGTAGACGATCTCTTGATCAGGTTGGACGGAACTGATAATTTTTCTAAACTTGGAGCCAATGCAACATTGGCTGTTTCCATGGCGGTCTGTAGAGCGGCGGCCAAGTCAATCGAAATACCTCTTTATAGATACATATCCGGACTCTCGGCTCAAGAGATATCGATTCCAAGACCGTTTTTTAATCTTATAAACGGAGGAGCTCATGCTGGAAACGATCTATCTTTTCAGGAGTTTATGATATCTCCGGATAGGGAGAGTTTCAAAGAGCAACTTCGACAAGCTTCTGAAGAATATCATCTTTTGAAAAAGAAGATAGAAGCGAAATATTCTCTCTCCGCGACCAATATCGGCGATGAAGGAGGTTTTGCTCCTCCGATAAAAGATCCGGTTGACGCTCTGAATATTTTACCCGAGAAAGTCTCGATCGGATTGGATGTGGCTGCCGGAGAATTTTTAAGAGAAGGTAAATACGAGACGGGCTTCGCTTCTTTGTCGGGTAAAGATCTTTTGGATTACTACATTAATATTTTGGACAGATACCCGATAGTTTCAATAGAAGATCCTTTTGCTGAAGATGATTGGGATCTTTGGAAAGAGTTGACTGATAAAGTTTCAGACAGAGTATTGATAATAGGCGATGATCTTTTGGCCACCAATCCAAAGAGGATCAAGTTGGCGGCCGAAAGAAGAGCTTGCAACGGAATGATATTGAAATTAAATCAGATCGGAACCGTGAGTTTGGGAATTGAATCAGCGAAGATAGCTCAAAGATTCAACTGGAAAGTGATGGTTTCTCATCGATCAGGAGAAACAACGGATGATTTCATTGCTGATTTTTCGGTTGGAATAGGGTCCGACTTTATAAAAGCAGGAGCTCCGGCGAGAGGAGAGCGAGTCTCCAAGTATAATCGTCTGCTCAAAATAGAAGAAGAATTAAGAGTTCAAGAAGAATGAGTTTTACAAAAAAAAGAAAAGTCATTCTCATTATAAGAGACGGCTGGGGATATAGGGAGAGCAAGATTGACAATACTATAAAGAAGGCTGATACACCAATTGACGACGCATTGAGAGAGAATTATCCTTGGACTCTTATCAAAGCTTCAGCCGAAGCGGTTGGGTTGCCTCCCGGTTATCAAGGAAACTCTGAAGTTGGTCATATTACAATCGGATCCGGAAGGATAATAGACCAAAGTTTGGTTAAAATAAACAAATCAATTGACAGCGGAGAATTTTTTAACAATAAAGAATTTCTTTCGGCCATAAAGAGAGCCAAAGAGAATAACGGGTGTCTTCATATTATGGGACTTCTTCAAAAAGAAGGAGTTCACTCTCATATGGATCATCTCTTGGCTCTCATAGATCTTTGTCAAAGGGAGAAGTTTGATAGAGTTTTTCATCATGTGGTAACCGAT
>JBBADJ010000028.1:0-8926 GCA_041656495.1 Candidatus Ratteibacteria bacterium | reverse complement strand
GCCATTCACGGTTCCATAAGAGAGAAGTAACACCAGTTTTCGCAACTTTTTCTACTGCCTCTTTTCTTGCCGTAGCCTCTGTAAGAGGATTGGCGTATGCCACGATATTCTGAAAGATTTTATAGTACGTATCTTTCTCTTCTTGCGCCATATCTTTCTTAAAACGAAAGGCTTCATGCCCAAGAAATGCCACCCATCCCTTGCCGATCTTCTGAACCCCGACCATTGCCCTTGTATTATCGGGCGTACCGATAATAGTTTCAAAGGAAGGAGAACTCACGGTTCCAAGGTACGCGCTTGTAAGCCATTGGGGAGAGGCTATCGTATCAAAGACTCCTTTAAGAAAAGGATGTTCTGGCTTAAGAACCTCAACATTTGCTCCTCCTGACATATACACGTTTCTTATGCCGAGCCATGGAATATTGGCGGCACCTACCTCTTTTGCAATGGTATTAGAGGCAAAACTTCCTAAAAGAAGATGGCCGCCAGATTCAAGATATTTCTGCATCATATCGCATTCTTGGTTAGTAAACGGCCGTTCAGTAGAATTAAAGATCACTACTAAACTATAGTTATTCAGTTGATCTATGGGAGGAAACGTTCCATGGTGATCATAAAGATACTCTAATTCCGAAGAGATTGTGAGAGCCTGTTTGATAAAGAGGTTTGCTTCATGGACTCCATAGGAGTTAGCTACCACACAAACAGGTTTTGCGACCCCTGCCTGAGAAAGTGTTGATATTCCTACCACCATTGCCGCCGCGATACAAAGAATCTTTTTTAGCATTTGCCCCTCCTATTTCTTTGGAAGAAGCCAGTAACTCTACTGGCTTTTGAGAAACAAAAGAACACATGAAAGAATCTTTATCCCTCGCGCAGTACCTATTTCATCTCCACAAATAATAAAAATAGTGATGGAAGCAGGAATATTCTTTTTAAGATCCGCGGGAAACTCTATGCTTCTTATAACATAATTTTCCGCAACAGAATAGTTTTTCAGGAGATCCACAAGGGTTAAATATACGGCAATCTATGGAAGCATAGAGGAAAGCATTTCGCAAAGGTGCCACAGAAAAAGATGCCTCAATCCTCCTTTATGGAGGCAGATTCAGGAGAGGAAGATTCCAATACTCCTGCGCAGGATTAAAAAAAACCAGCGGCTTGCACGATATCTCTCGCAATCTTAAAGCAAGAAACTCCATCCTGGATTTTGATATCTATCTGTTACGGTCGGCCCCTCCAGAAATAGTTTACATCAGTAACATTAGAGGGCATAGAGGCCTTTGTGGGATCTTTAGGAAGATCCTTCATATTCTCCACATGCATATCTAAAAAGAGGACATTAATGCTCTTATCATGGCGACGAACAAAACAGGTGGTCCCCCCAACTTTGGTATCTGTTACCAGCGTAGTATATCCTCCTGTCCAATGGTTATTTCCATCTGCAAGATGCATTGTTTTAGAAGGATACTTAAAGAGCGTAATCTTTTGGAATGTCTTGTTATAATAGAAAAGATCACTATTAATTAAATAACTGGTACCATAGGTGCTCTTAAAAACACTATTCCAGGTATTTCCCACATAACTAGGAGTCTTATCACTTGGACACCGAAATATTTGGGCATTTGGAACATACTGATAAACACGGGTCCACCAATAAATTCCCTGTGCCTGATAAGCAGGCAACCACTCGTCATAATCTTGAAGATACAGTGTTGCGGCGAGTCCAAGCTGTTTTAGGTTATTGATACATGAAGCAGTTCTTGCCCGTTCTCGCGCCTTAGAAAGCGCAGGAAGAAGCATTGCGGCGAGTATTGCGATGATTGCGATTACGACCAACAATTCTATTAGCGTAAAACCGTGTGATTTGCGAGAAACCACTCTTTCGCTTTTCATTTCTCTCCTCTCCTCCTCAGTAAGAATAGATTCCTTCTATAAATTGATTTATGAGATTATTTTGGCATTTCTCATACTTCTCCTTCCCCCAAAATATTGATGACTTCTTTTATCTCTTTCTAATAGTACTGGCTATAAGATTGTGAAAAAGGAAAGTTTTTATGGTGAAAGAATGAAGGGTAATATCTCAGAAAGCGCGAAAAATTCAGGAGCTATAAGAAAATGAATACAAGTTATGTTAGATAAAAAAAAGTAGCGCTCCGCCTTTCTCTTTTGGTATATTAACCTCTTCAGATTTTCTTTACCAAAGCCTTTCCACTATTACTTTTAATACCGAATACCGAAAATAATATACCTCGTCAAAACTTTTGTCAAAAAATCCGTAGGGGCAAATCTTTACTTTTGACAGACGATGAAACAGAATGGATAGAGCGAGTAGTTCTGGAACACCATGGCGATATCACGGTCTTTAGCCGGAGCATCATTCACATATCTGTCATCTATATGAATTTCACCTGCTGTAATTTCCTCTAGGCCTGCCACCATTCGCAGAGTTGTGGATTTAAACCTTACTGGCTGTATCATAGAGAAGGTTCTCCCTCCAGATGGCACTGACCGATCTCTTTATCACATCAGAGATATTGGAAGTATCTTTTTCATTATCGCAGGATGCCGCTACTTTGCAACCCAAAAACAGGAAGAAGATAAAAAGAATGAAGATAAGAATTAATTTCTTCTTCTCTATTTTAAAAAGAGTATCTTTGTATCTGCTTTTTCGAGATCTATCTTTAGAGTATCTTTTTCTGAGGCCAAAAGTTTGTCTGTCAAAGCATCGTATATACTGGTTTTTTTAGGAAGAGTAAGCGTAACTTTCTTTTCTTCATTATAACCATTGTGCAATACGATAAAATTGCGGTTAGCGTCAAATATAACATTATCTTCAGTATATACATGTACTCCTGCCCAGCGAGATATGTTCCGTAAAAAATCAGCTTCCAAACGAGGAACCACTGAATAAACAGATTTCCACTCTCCGAAGTTTCTTGCCGCCAACGCTCCCTTTCCATCATCAAACTTCGCAATAATATCCGCACTATTATCAACTATTCTAAAACGAGGGCCAAACTCTGTTGGATGAAGTTTCACTGTTTCGGCCACACCAAATCCTTGAGCACCAAATCGGTATCCAGAATCAATATCCTTTGCCAACGGATGCTTCGTAGATGATAGTGTTGCCATTATCTGTTCTTTACCGGAAATTTGCTCCACTGTAATACCTGTAAGGTCTGATATTTGTTTTGTACTTAACCCTTTATCACTTACATATCCGGGAGCGTAAAACCACAATATCGTGGTACCATTACATTTTAAATTCTCCACAGCCGCGCGCTGTGCATCTGTCAGGTAAAATGTGTTCATCATAATATACAACTTGTAATCTTTTCTTATCTTCGGGTGCGTTAAATCCTCCGCAAGATATACATCAAAAGGCGCTCCGAGTTTGAAAAATTCCGGATAATACATCCACGCTATTAGATTATTCATTAGGGTTGGTCCATAATAAACATCAAGGTATTTATTACTTTCAGCGCTAAAGATAACTGCAATTTCAGAGGCTGATTTGTAACCAGTATCTATGGCTTTGCCGTACAGACGGTTCATCTCTCCGAGAATCTCCGCCACCTCTTTTTCTCCTGTCCACGACACTCCCATTCGACCTTCACCCCGACTCATATCAGCAAACCATGATCCGAAATTACGAGTAATATAGGCGCCAATATTCCGCCGTATGATGGAACGGGTTTCGCGTAAACTGTGTAGCCGTCCATAGCTCTTTACACCCGCCACATGATAACGATGGTCATCGTCCGGCAAATACATCCGTCCATGCAATCGGTAAGTGCTCCATACAAAGTAGGTGATTACAGGTGAACCTGCTAACCGGTATCCATAATTGGGAGACCCTATATATCCGTCTATTGCTGGATCATCTAGCATCTTGGTAAGATTATAATTATTATTATTCAATCCACTCCCTGGGTTGTTATATCCTCGCATTGCATTAACGAGAAATCCGTAATGGATAAATACCATTTTTTCCCAATTGGTTTCAGTTTTGATGAAGAGTGCTAATTTACGGTAGAAATTCCCTAACATGGTGGGGAAAAATTCAGCATAATCAAATGTCATGCATCCTTCGGAAGGATCGCGAAAGATATTACCGTCCTTTCCCTCTGCCACCAGTTCGTCTCTATCGGGCATAGCATTATCAAAGGTAATTTCTGGTTTGTGCCAAGCCTTTTTTAAAGATGAGGAGTCATTGTGATATTTTTCTCTGAGGAATTCTCTGAATAGGGTTATTGCACGCGGATTAAAATCTCCTACTGTTATTTTATTTCTGTCGGCTTGCCAAGTATTGATACCTGTACCACCTGTTGCAGAATCCGGCGTGCCGCAGGTGAAAGGTTGAAATCCTATTATTTTATTCCAGTAGGGCTTATTTTTCAGAAAAATGATAACGTTATTCAAATAATTGATACATGTTTCTAAATATTTTTCAGAGGAATAGGAAACTACATCCATTTGACCAAATGCGTTAATAAGCCGCTCGTTCATGTTTTCTTTCAACCAATCTATTCGCGCGCGTAAATCAAACTCCAGAATGATTCGTGAATCCGGCGAAACTGCAACCTGATTTCGTATCATTTGATCAATATTAGAAAAATCTTTTTCTGGTGATACAAGCGTGGCGGTTTGGGAAAGATGTACTATATATATCCCTGCATCGTGTGTTCTGTGAAAGGTTCTTTCAGGCTCGGAGGAAGAGGTATATCTGAAGAAAAAGGGAGTGGTTACTTTATCGTCAACGATGAAAGATGCCTGTTCGTTTGTATACGATATATGTGCTTTCCCTGTTGCATTTCCATATTCTCGACGTGAGAGAATATCAAGGCGAGCTATTTCATTTTCTTCAATATTTTGAAAGTGTAATCCTATTCCGCTTTCTAGATCATACCCCATCATTCTTAAAGGAATTTTACCTGATGGCGCATAGGGAGGCAAAGGCATATTACATTGTATTGAAAGGGTGCCATTGGGAAGTTTTTTTACCTCAGTAGGATCTATCACTTCACGGGAAACAATATAATTTCCATGTTTGCTGGGTTCAATACCTTTTTCACCTAGTTCAAATACAAAGAAATAATTCCGTTTTAAGGGTGTTTTGGGCTGAGTAATGAGGACTTCTATCCGTGCCATGGAGGAAAGAGAAAGGGTTTTTGGAGAAATAGTTACGCTATCTACCATTGCTGTTTCTCGTATGCTGGTACTATGGTATGTGATTTTTCCCCATGGTCCTTCAGGAGGTTGAACAAAGGCTTCAGCCTGTTTCCATTGAGAATCATTAAATTCTATGTCGAGCCAACCCTCGTGTTTGGTATCGGAACTTTTCCAATCTGAACCTGTGCCTATCCTGCGGCTTTCACCAGCATAGTTGATACTCAACTCTGTGATAAACTCTCCATGCCCCCATCTTCCAGGGTTGCGGATAAGATCGGCTTCAGCTGTGATAACATTTCTTCCTTTTTTCAAAAGTTGTGTTACCTTGACTGGATAGATAGAGGTGGATCCAGTAGAGACCTCCTTACCATTTATCCATATTTTATAGTAGTCATTAGAGCGTGCTTGAATATAAGCGGATTCAAAAGAAATGTCGGAGAGTTCAAATGTTTTTCTAAAATACCGTGGTTGGTTACCTTTGTGTGTCTTGTCTGGTTCAGGAAACCAGATATACCAAGCATTCCAATAAGGCATGCTTTTTCCTACAAGGGGTTGCTCTGGTCCGTACACACCTAAGGAAGCCATTGTAAGTTTGTTTCCTTGTTCTATGATAAAGCGAAGTCGATCGGTTTTCGTTTCAGAAAAGGATACAAGCCCATTGTTTATTTCATCAAGAGTAAGAGTTTTAATTTTTTGCCACTCATTTGATGCCCTGTTTCGAGCATAAATGGAGGCTTTGTTTATTCCAACACCATTGAACGAGAATTCATTGATTCGCAGTGGATATTGCCAGCGCAACTCAAGAGTTTGTGGATATTCATTTTCAAGTGGCTTCCATAAGGTAGTTGTAGTGCCGTCAATAAGATTATCTTCATAGAGGGAGTCGTAATTGCCGAAAGAAGAGGAAAGGATCCACGCGCCATTCTCTTTCAACGCAAGATTTAGCTTCTTTTTACCCATCCTAGATTCCTTTGTTGATCCAATATAAGAGGTATAAAGAGATTCTATTTCTTCATCAGTTAGCCGGGAACTGTATATGAGCAGTTCGTCAACAGCGGTCTGCTCATTGCCGAGATATGCCCAACTTGGATAGGCATTGCCGATGACTAGTTGTGTATATGGATCGGTATATCCGGCTCGTGGTCTTTCGGCTACTTTTTCTCCGTTGATATAAAGCGCTTTCTGATTTTGATCCCAGACAATAACAATATGTTGCCATTGATTTTGGCGCCATAAAAGCATTTGTGTTTTTATTGAAGAAGAAAGATTGGAGGTATTGCGTTCTAAAAAATTTAGTTCGGTAGAACTTTGTAGTTTATAGAGCAGCAAATCCTGACTAGATTTGCCGGTCAAAAAACTTGTGAAAAATACAAAATTTTTTGTTTCAGGTGACCAGTTTAGAGGGCAGACCCAGGCCGATAATGTTCCCTGTTTGCTATCAAGATTGCCAGAGGCATTATAGAGTATACGATTTTCTCCTCCGATAATTACTGCGTTTCCTTTTATGCCTTTCACATATTGTTCTGAGCCATACGTTTTGGTAGGGGTAGCGAGGCCAAAAAGACTAGTGCCATTTAGATTTTCATCAAAAGGGACATGAAAGAGAATTTTTGTTTCGGCATTTTCTTGTGTGCCAGTGAATTCAGTTTTTTTTGATGCAACCTCTTGAAATGTTTTGAACTGTTCTTTGATTTCTTCTGCAGAAAGAACGCGGGAATATAGATGCAATTCATCCACCGCGGTATTTTCCGTACCGAGATATGCCCAACTTGGATAAGGAATACCAAGGATGATGTTTTCCCAATCAGTTTCTGGGAAGGGAATTGGCGGCATAGTGGCGCTTTTTTCGCCGTCCACATAGAGTGTTATTTTTGTCTCATCCCAAGAGAAAGCCAAATGATGCCATATGCCTGGTTGCCATAAGGCGATATCTTTTTTTATACTGTTGGTTTTTGGAACAGTAGCGTTTTGCACCAAAAGCGTAGTGGAGGCTTCATTGTACATCTTGTAAAGAATGATTCGTACGGTTTGTTGAAGCTGTACATCTCCTCGATGAGTAAATGTAATAAAAAAATTGAAATGTTCGGTTTTGGGCGTCCAATCAAGGGGGCAGATCCAAAACGAACAGGTGCCTTTTTGAGGAGATATATTGTTTGCAGCCTGGTATAAAATTCGGTTTTTGCCGCCAACAACTGCTGCTTTGCCTTTTATTCCATCAATATAGCGGACATTGCCTTCTAGTCGCGGGGTTTTGTCACCTGTAGATATTTGAGACTGGGGGGTACCATCAAATGAAGAATAAAAAAGCACAGAATCTTCTGCATACAGGAAGGAAAAGTTTATTGTTACGAAAAACAAGAATGAAAAGAATAGTGTTCGCATATAAAGACCCTCCCGTAATACACGATTAATACAGCCATAGAGTTAGTCGTAAAAAATATGATTATTACGTTATAGCAATATTCTATATTGTTCTTTCTACGGCCGTGTCCAGCGGTTATTTATATCCCATAAATCATCACTGTTGGTAACAAAATCTTTACGGCTTACCCAACGCACATTGCCACGGGAAAATAGAAAATTAGCACCATCGTTATGGCGCATACTTACGTTGTTATATTGTGCGCCCGCACATGAATCATTGATTCCATCTCCGTCTGTATCTCTGGTTAATGGCCACCATCCGCTCGGATTTGGATTTGAAATAGTACGAACATCCAAAAGTGGATCGACATCGCCCGCGAGAAAAACATTGGATGGCACCCTATCTAGTTTTCGTGAAGCGATAGGATAGTTGCTCACGTTAGTATGCCCAAATACTGCGGTGTAATTTAGACCATAGGTACAAGTACCTTTTTTGATTGCAGAGGGGCACCTCATAACATTCACCCCAAAATTCTGACCAGCTTTCATAGAAAAATAGGGCCGAATGATCTGGTCCCACCATAACCCGGACCCTGTTCCTCCTGCTCGTACCGGAAGAAGAAATCCATCGTGGTCTTCAGCGTAAAGATTGAACGCGAGTCCTAATTGGCGAAGGTTGTTTATGCATATTGAGCTTCTTGCCCGTTCTCGCGCCTTGGAAAGTGCGGGAAGTAGCATTGCGGCGAGTATTGCGATGATTGCAATTACGACCAACAATTCTATTAGCGTGAAACCATGTGATTTGCGAGAAATCACTTTTTCGCTTTTCATTTCTTCACCTCTTCAAGTAGAAATAAATCCTTTCTATAGGTTGATGTATAAAGTTGTTTTAGCACTCCACCTCCTAGGCTCTCAAAAGTTATAGAAAAGTTTTTTTCTTTATTTTCTAATAAACAAAGTTCTCTTCATCCAGCACAATCCAGTGCATCAAAACCATCCCCCCTTCCTGTATTTACTTCTCTGCATAAGAAGGTAAGGAGACCTTCCTCTATGTACTTCAGAAGAGTAATAAAGCTGGAAATAGAAGGAAGAAGCATTGTTTTTCTGTGAAGGAATAAGAAGGGAATATGAAGAGAGGCGCGCCAAAGCAAAGAACGGAACATAGAAGAAAGAAATGAAAGGATTAACGAGAGATATGGTAGATCCTTCCGTGAAAAGAGAAGAGGGATACTTTTTAAAGGAAGAGATAAAGAACTTAGAGGGGGATATATTAGATAACGGAAAAAACCTTAATAAAGGGAATACTCTGTCTGTCTGTCTGTCTGTCTGTCTGTCTGTCTGTCTGTCTGTCTGTCTGTCTGTCTGTCTGTCTGTCTGTCTGTCTGTC
>JBBADJ010000027.1:0-9200 GCA_041656495.1 Candidatus Ratteibacteria bacterium | reverse complement strand
TACAGGGTAAAAAAGGAAAGAGAGAAAGCGATTATTGCCACGAAGAGAAAGTATTTAGCAAGTGTGTATAAAACTTTGAGAGATGGTTGAACATGTAAACATGTCAACAGATTTTACGTGGCAAGAGGCTTTTTTTGAAGCACAGGGCATGAGAGTAGAGATGTTTGACTTTTATCATAGGAGGAGAAATATAATGAAATATATCCGATCCTTTGCGATGATCTTTATGCTATGCGGATTTACGAGTATTCTCTTTGCGCAAGAGAAGGGAATCAAAATTTTGCAATTAGATCCCCCTCATTCAGGTATCACCTTTTCTAAGGCAATGCCTGTAGAAAAGGAAACAATTCAAGTACGGGTAAAGCTCGCTAATGATACCCAGAAAGAGGTAAAAGGCGTGGTTGTCCGATTTTATCAGGAAGAGAAAGGAAGCAGTCGTTCCCTCTTAATCGGAGAACAGAAAGTAAATTTTTCCGCAGAATCAGAGCCTGTTTCCATTGAACAAAAGTGGACCACTTCGGAGAATGGTTTTTATATTGTACGGGTTCTTCTTGATCCTGATAACAGAGTATCAGGTGCCAGTAAAGAGAAATCTATGGAAAGAGAGATTCCTGTGCTTGCAAAAGATCTTACTTTCCACTTTTGGCGCGCTCCCCAATGGATGAAATATCCTACTGTGGTTATGACAAAAAAAGAGGATATCCCTTACTGGCAAAATAGGGGTGTTGTCCCTGGAAGATGGGCATGGGGATATGCGGCGGGAAAAATGAAATGGACAGAAAAAAATTTTGTAGATTCATGGACTCAATATGTAAAAGATAAATGGCCTGCTATCTGTATAGATGAATTCGGCGGAGGAACACGACAGATAGATATAGATATGAGAAATGCGCTTATTGCCACAAAAAAGGCAGAGCCAGATCTCTTACTTACAATTTGGGTTACAAGTCTTGCGGATCCGGTAAAAGAGGCATTTCAAGAGGCCGCAGATCTTGTGATGGTTGAACGGTATATAACTTCCTTTACCGGATATAGAGGGTTTACCACCCAATGGGAAAAAGCAGTAGAATTAGGGATAGCGCATAAAACAATCCTAACATTAGGCCTTGGAAGATGGGTAACCCATGAACAAGAATTAATCAGCCAAATAGAGTATATCAAAAAACTCCTGCCGCAAGTGCCTGGGCTTGGATTTTTTAGTACTGCGGAAGATCATCTCAATCAGGCAATAGACCGCGCTATTTACGACTATTTCCTTAAGCCGGTGGTATGGATAGAAAAGAGCGAAAAAGATACTGTAACCATTATAAATACCGGTGGCATGGATGCCAAAAATGTAGAGGTGGTTTTTGGAAAAGGAGCTATCAAACAACGCGTGCCCCTAATCAAAGTCAATAGCCGCACTACCCTAAAAATGCCTGCGGGATATAGTGATACCACAATTACAAAGTCAGACCGCTATACAGTACTGGATTGAAGAATGTGCTGGATTAAGTAGTTGCTATAAGAATAATGTTTTTGAATCCTTCTGAAGTACCTTAAAAACTCAGTTGAGATATGGAAGAAGGTTTGAATATGATAGAGATGCGCGGTTTGTATTGTTCTCTGCATTGAGGTACTTTATACCAAAGAAGAGATATCTCGCCAGTTAGGGTATTGTTCTGTGGAATGGATTGAATCTTGATATAAAGGTATTTGTTTTACTGTGCTATTGGTATTCATTCTTTCAGGGAACATTGTACAATGAGTCTGGAACATATTCTTGAACAGGAAAGTTCTTCTGCAGTTCAGGCAGGTCTTCTGCATGGAATTGTGGTTGCCGCGGGAAGAAGAAAAGGGCTTGATGTTTTGTGGGCATGGGGGACTGCTTCTCTCTTTCCAGTTGTAACTCCTATGCAACCTGATTCTGTCTTTGATATGGCAAGTATTACGAAAGCAGTGGCTACTGCCTCTGCTTGTGCTCTATCTATTGATAAGGGGATTTTATCTCCTGAAGCTCCAGCTTCTTTGTATATTTCGGATATTGGGCAATTTTCCGGAAGTGAAATAAAGGTATGTAATTTGGCTTCTCACTGTTCAGGGTATGATGATAGAAAGTTTTATTTGGGGGGTGCCAAAAACTTGATAGAACAGGTAATAAAGAGCCCTGCGCAAAGACCTGCAGAAGAGATATTTGAATATTCTTGCCGTAATTTTATTCTGTTGGGACTTATTGTGGAAGAAATTACAGGAGAAAATCTTGCTGATTTTTGCAGAAAGAACCTTTTTTTGCCTGTAGGGATGAACCATACCCTGTTTGGACCTTTGTCAGAAGGAATTTCAAATGTAGTGCCTACGCAGGTGCCTGCAGGAGTTATATCCGATGAACAGGCGCGGATAGCAAACAGACCCCTTGGAAATGCCGGTCTTTTTTCAACCGCAGAAGATTTGGCGCTTTTCTGTAGAATGATACTTTCAGGCGGTACTATGGGAACACAAAGCATTATTAGGGAAAAAGGTATGAGATGGATTTCACAATCTTGTAGTCCTCGCCATTTGCCACGAAAATCATTTGGGTGGGATATGAGTTCTTGTTATGAATGTTCGCATCGACCTTTTGGGTTATCTGATTCTGCCATTGGCCATAGTGGATGGACCGGACATTCTGTGTGGATAGATCCGGAACAGGATCTGTTTTTTATTGTTTTGACAAATCGCTCTCATGCTCCGAAACAGAATAATTACGAACTTTCTAAAAGGTTTCGAGCAAGGATTTCTGAAATACTTCTATCCTATATGCAACAATAAAGATTGATCTTGATCCCTATGAATCTTCAGGTGTGGTGAGTAACGCACATTCATCTTTTTACTATATCCTTCAGACATATTTTCTTTCTGTATGTTAGGAAGAACCTAAAAAATCTTCAACAAATTTTTTTCTCACTCATCAGTCATAGGTAGTGTATACTTTTTTCTGTACATTTAAGGAATGGCTTTTTTTTGGCTTGGTTTAATCTGGCTGTGGGCTGTGGATTTTAATAAAATATAGGAATATAGAGAATCCTTAATTTGTCTCGCACAAAATAAACTTGACAAAAAATAGTATTAATGATATATTGTATACAACTGAATAAATGGTCTATCAATTTAACTGATGAGAAGCAAAAATAGAGCAATGTAAAGCAGTAAAAAACGATTACGTGCATAGAAGAAACGCAGTAAAAAAGCTATTGCAGGAAGAATTTCACTGATAAGACAAGCACAGACGGTATTCCCAATACCCGGAATAGATGTAAGAATTTCATACAGTGGTTTAAATCTACCCAAATGAAGGAATGAGTCTATTTCTTGTTCCGCTTGTTTAATCTGTTTTTCATTATAAAAAAGGTTTTCCAATATTTGTATAAGATAGTTTTTATGATATATAGAAAACTTTTTTTCGAAACGAGTAAGAAACAACTCCAGAGAGTTCCTGATAATATTTTCAGGTCCTTCAGATTGTTTTTCAAAAGAATTTTATGCGCGCTGTTGACCAAAGAGGTGTGATGTCTTACAAAATTATCTCTGTGTCTGATCAGTTCTCTAAAGGTTCTCAAGGATTTGTCCGGTACGAAGCAAGCCAGCGATTTGTTTCGCTGAAATTCTCTGCCGGAAAGCAAGATCGCAACTTTTTTAGCATCGCGACAATCTGTTGTGGGTTGATCCCAGCTATATTTTTTGGTCTCAACCGGATTCGCAAGAATAAGCGTTTCCACTCTGTTTTCAAGAAGATCAAACAACCAGTGATAAAAACTAATAGCTTCTACAACACGGCGCAGGGATGCAACTGAGGCTGTGCAAAAAAATTTTCTATTTTCTCGGTGCATTTACAAGCAATCTTCTCCTGATTCATAAAGTTTTTTTGTTCGTCACAACAAACAATTGTCAAGTTATCTTTATGAAGATCCACTTCTATATATTATTTCTTTTTCTCTGTTATCAGAGCGTTAGACAAGCGGATTGTTTTTCTTGTCAGACACTCTATTTCTATAGATAACCGTCTTTTTATGGAGGTGCAACATGTTTAGAGAAAAGGTGATTGCGAAATGTTTGTGTTTTTCACTACTGCCGACAGATTTGTTTTGTCGGTACTCAATAGGTTTGTAGAACAAATGAAGATAGATGAAGTGATAAAAGATTGCTTTGCCCTTTTGCGTTCGGTGAGAGGGGACGAATCTTCCACAACGTACGATTGACATGCTCTCCAAAAGCAAACAGATTCGTAAGGTTATAGATCCAAAAATCGGGGAGGAAAAGAAGAGACTGGTTATTGAAAGAGCTTTTTCAGGAAGAGAAGTTACTTTGGGCAAAACAATAAACGATTTAATGAATGCAGCAGATACACGTGATGATAACAGAAAGGGGAGAAGATGAATAGAACCTATGTTGAAATTTTGGCAGCGTGTGTAAAGCTATATCAAAAGGTCAATCAGTACAGTTTTTTTGATGGTATGCCTGCGCAGAAGAATATTGAACCGTTCCAGGAAGCTCTGAACGAAATAGAAGCTTTAATGACCTTACATGCGGATAAAAGGAAAGAGTTTCCCCTGGTGGATATTATCCAGCACTATGAAATGGACAAGAATGAGAGAGCGATCATATATTTCATGGTGGGAGGCCTGGTCAGCAGAGCGCCGGTAAGATTTGAGGCTTTCAAGATGTTACTGAGCGGCGGTGAACAAACAGCTCTTGTATTGTTAAATCTGAAGTATTTCAGCCCGGTGTCAAAGTTGTCTCAGAAGAAGATATGGCTTTTCACGCCGGAAAGACAACTGTTAAATTTTGATTTGTACCAAAGAATCTGTTGTTTTTCGGAAGGGACCCCGATAGAAAAAGAAGATGAGCCTGAGATTGCTTCTCATAAAGATATTGCATCTCCCAATGAAATTTACAAAGCTTTATCAAAGTATGTTATCGGCCAGGATGCGGCGAAACGTGCTCTCTCTGTTGCTGGATTCCGACATTATCATGCGCTGAAACAGAAAAAGGATTTTGCAAAAGCCAATGTTCTTTTAATCGGCAATACAGGCGTTGGAAAAACACTTCTCGTGAATACATTGGCTGATTTTCTTCAACTCCCGGTGGTGTTTGTAAGCATGACGCAATTTACCGAAACAGGATATGCCGGGCGCTCGGTGTCCGAGATTCTTTTTGACCTGATGGCACAGGTGCAAGAGAATAAAGAGAAAGCAGAACAGGGAATTGTGTTCCTTGATGAGCTTGATAAAATCGCTACTATTCAACCGAGGATGAGTCATTATGCGAATAAGGATGTCGGAGGACGAAGTGTTCAGGAGGAACTCCTTGGTCTTTTGGAATGCGGTAAAGAAACAACCTTCGTGTCGGGCTATAATTCTTCAAACAAAGTCATGATTATGAACCCCGGGAGAATTCTGTTTATCGCGGCAGGAGCATTTGAGGGGATTGAAACTATTAGGATTCCCATGAAAACTCCTGTTGGTTTTCTGAGAAAGGATACTGTTGTTCAGGAAAAGCACGCATCTAAGATCGGGACAGAAGAATTGGTGAAATTTGGGTTTATTCCTGAGCTTATCGGGAGATTCGGGCTCATTGCCACGCTTTCTTCTCTTACCGAGGATGATATGATGCAGATTATGACGACATCGGAGAACAGTTGTTTAAAAGAGTATCAACGATATTTCGCAGATTTTGATAAGCAACTGATCTTTACTGAGAAAGCATTACGGTTGATTGCCAAAAAAGCCATGCGGGAAAATATAGGCGCACGGGGAATCAAGAGCGTTATGGAGGAGATACTGAATCCATATTTGTTTTCGCTTGGCACAGACGATTTGTCCGGGAATATTACCATAGATGCTGATAAGGAAGAGTTTCTCTTAGAAAGTACAGGGGAAAAGGTTGTAAGTATGCGTGAAGAAATGGCCATAACTTAACCTATTATGCGTATCTGACACATTATTGTAGTGGGAGAACAGGTAAAAAGTGCGTTCTATTTTTTTGTAAAAGAATCATGGTTAAATCATGGCGGTATTATGCTCCCGCTGTATTAATCAGAGGCTATGTGGTTTTCTTTCAATTCCAGATTCCACGGAGAATACTGGGATTATGGAGTATCGGGGTGTCTCTTTGCAGTTAAGATTTCGACTGGAAAAATCAACGCGGTAACCGGGGAGGTGGACACTACCGGTTTAAAAACGCCCCAGAATTACCTCATCGTACCGAAACAGCCCTGGCTGGATGGCTATTGCGTGAAAAAAGGTGTTATAAGACAGTTTGTTGCAATGTCGTTAGGTGTGGGATACAGCGCTGAGGAACAAATTACGGGGAAGGGGGAGAATGGCGGATTGCAGATAATCAAACGCGAGGTGTTTGAAGAACTCTTTCCGCACAAAGAGAAAGGTGATGTTCCTCTTCCCGAAAACACTTCCGTCACCCCTGACTATGTCATAAAACTGCGTGCGGGATTCAAGAAGAACCAGGTAAGGGAAGAGTTTTTCTAAATTTCATCTAATACATATACTTGCAAGAAAAAGGAGGGTATCAACGCTTGACAAGAAATCAATCAAGAATAATATGCTATGTGAAGGTTTGTAAAATTAATCTACAAATGTTTTAGTTATGATAATGAAAATGCTGAAAAATACAGCAAAATTCGTTATAATAATGGAGGAGAATAGCAAATGGGGGGATACTGATTTTTATATCAATCTAAATTTCTTTCTTAATAATGTTCTTCAACTGTTTAACCGCTTCGGTATGTTTATTGCTTCCCATCCTTGTAAGATTAGATAACTTCCATTTAACCGCCGGCATGTCTTGAGCGCCTTTGACGCCTAGAAGAGACCACTTCGGCGTTTTTTCTTTAAATGAAATCAAAAATGTACGCTCATCTTCTGTTATCTGTCTGTTGATTTCTTCAACCAAGATTTTTCTGACGCGTTCTAATTCTTCACACTTCACATCAAATGAAGCCATTCCCGCGAATTCTTTTTCAAAAACCGGTTTCATATCCTTGAAATTTGGCGACAACAATTCCGAAATTGGACGATTATGGCTTATAAAGTAAACAAGAAAAGATTTACGGACTTGTTCTGTAATTCCTTCGTTTCTGAGAAGCAACATTATGTCGAATATATCTCGCGGGTGTTGTCTGTCAAGGGCTGCGCATATCTTGGAACCGAAAGCTCAGAAAATGCCATTGTCTTTGCAGTCACGAATTTTTCAAAAACCTCTTCGGCTTTCCTGCAAAGGTCCCTTTCCTCTGGTCCAAATAAAGAACCTCTAATAACATTGTTCGGCTCGACTTTAACGATAGCATTTTGCTTTCTAACATAGAGTTTGGAAATGAAACCTGTTGATAAATCAACTTTCTCTTCTATCAACATGGGTGGCATGTTCGCAGAAATACGTTTTGCTATTGATTTGAGCTGTGAACTAATAGATTGTATTGTTTCCTCGCGTGAACTCAGACGCAAATAAGTTAGATCAATGTCAACAGAAAGGCGTGGCATGTCGCGGACAAAAAAATTGATTGCAGTTCCGCCATGCAATGCAAAATCCGTATTTTTAGTCATATACGGTAGAATTGATATTAAAAGCTCTGCTTGCTGATGCAATAAATTTTTGTTCATAAACTTACTATTTGGGGACAACTATTTTATATTTGCTATCATAGTGACCATTACTGCACAGAGATCTTTTGCCTTTTCCAAAATCTACATTTTCTAAATCCAGTTTTTTCAGCCACGCGTGATTATGTTTCTCGGCTAAATGCATAAATAATCTTTTCGTCTTTACAGATTTGCATTTTTCTAAGAGTTCCTGAACCAGACGCGGCCGAAGTGTCATAAGACCAGACATTATCTGATCCATCTCATCAAATGACTCTCTGTCAGGAACATCATAACATAATTCCATAGAGGCTTTTTCTACCGAAGATATTTTTATCGCATAATTGCCGAAATTATATTTTGTCAGACCCAATTCAACATCCTTCCCGAAAAATCCGGTCATGACATAACGCATAGACACATCCCATTTATAATTTTTGAACCATTCGGGCAATTTCTCATTTTTATATCCAAAAAGAACAATCTTTGTTTGCTTCAAATTTGCCGGTAGATAATGAGCACTCCCTTGCAACTGAAGCGCTGTTTTTCCAGCTGGATGAACAGACATATTTAACTGTGATTGCAGTGTATAGAGACCACCGCTCCAGTCGACAGTTTCGCCTGCCCGCTTGAAAGCTCCTTTCCCTATGCGTTCTATCCATCCGCTTTTGACATACGTTCCGGCTAATTGGCGATACACGCCTTGCCTTTCAAGCCACGAAGAAACGGCAATTGTGTTCTTAGTCCAGTTGCTTAGAAGTTTGTTTATTATACTTCTATTTTGTCCATTCATAATAGTCAATATAGCATAATTATAAACCAATGCCAAGTCTCTTATTTCATCCGTATTGGTTTATATTAATTCAATTCTGTCAATATCTGTTTGTCATTAAATAAGTTTTTTGAACTACCGTTTGCCAGAAAAAGTATCTACTTGTTTTTGATATTTTTCTCATACTTACAGAAGATCTGGGTAGACTATCTCTTTCATAAAAGGGACTACTTGGGAAGAAAACAATTCAGCTCACAAGGTAGTATATCCACTTATCTTTAGAGACTGTTGGAAAGAGGCTAAAAAAGATAGAAGACGAAGAAACTTTTGGCACCTTTGCCTGAAAGTAAGGTTCCTGCCTGAACAGAAAAATTGTTGAATATGCTCGGCAAAAGTAGTGCCGGGGAAGGGAGTCCGCAGCCCCTCACTTTCGGAACGTTCGGGGTCGGCCACTCGCGAAGATTGCTGCGCCCGCTCGCAATCTTTCCACTTCGCTCTCTTCAACTCCCTACACAGAAGAGTAGTGCCGGGGAAGGGAGTTGGCGCCTTCGCCTCCCACTACGGCTCAGGTCTGCCACTCGCGAAGATTGCTGCGCCCGCTCGCAATCTTTCCACTTCGCTCTCTTCAACTCCCTACACAGAAGAGTAGTGCCGGGGAAGGGAGTTGGCGCCTTCGCCTCCCACTACGGCTCAGGTCGGCCACTCGCGAAGATTGCTGCGCCCGCTCGCAATCTTTCCACTTCGCTCTCTTCAACTCCCTACACAGAAGAGTAGTGCCGGGGAAGGGAGTTGAACCCTCACGGAAATTACTTTCCTAC
>JBBADJ010000026.1:0-9605 GCA_041656495.1 Candidatus Ratteibacteria bacterium | reverse complement strand
GTTCTCTATTTTATAACAAGGATGCCAAAAGCCCCATTTTCCAAAACTCATTTCAACTTTTATTACTCTTCTAAGAAAAATTCTAACACAGAACAATACAAAAATCAATAAATTACTAACAGAAAGATATAAATATAAATATAAAATTTACAAATAAAGGGAGGCTCTATAAAAGGGAAAAAAATACAATATTTTCTAATAGGGGGGCGAAATATACGATATTTTTCGAGGGGTCCATGAATACATCTTAGATATTACATAAGAGACTTTCGGAGCCCACCCCCCTCTAGGGGGCAAGGGTTCCATCCTCGTAAGTCCTGACCAGTAAGGCAGGCAGAGGAAGAAGAGGAGGAAGTGGAAGAGGAGGTGATAGCGGAAGAGGAGGTCTTTGAAGACTTCCTCGAATATGAGTTTTGCAAGGTCTTTACCCTTGCTCTCAAAGAGGGCAAGGGCGAAGATCGATCTTGGAAGCGTAATGCCCGCTGCAAAAAGCAGTGGGCAAGGCACTTCAAATAGGAGGCTCTGCCTCCTATAGAGTCTATCAGAGATGGTAGGCTCTATAGGGCGCAAAGCCCTGGAAAGGAGGTGACAACATGTTTGCACTTCTAGTTCTTATCGGCATCTCTGCCACTACCCGCTTCATTATGAAGCAGGCAGTGAACGATGTCGACAGAATCATTCTTGAGAAGGTCGTTCTCCCCGAGCTTCTCAAGGAGAAAGAGAAAGGGGAGGAACGGGAGGAGTAAAATCCTCCCACAGAGAGGACTCGGTGGGTGAGAGGCCACCAAAGAAGGAGGAGGTGAAAGTAATGTTGTTGCACCTAGACCAGCTGAGGGAGCTGGCCATCGCCCAGGCGGAGGTGGCCGCTGCTTCAGGGGACAACTCTCATGCTTGCCAACTGCTTATGGCAGCTGGTGAGTGCGAAGGAAGGAGCTGTCGGGGCTGTGAGTACAGCCCCAGTAGAGAGGAGGAGAGGTACGTTGTGTAAACACAAAAGACTGGTCCTCCTGCAGCGATTTCTCGCTGTAGGAGAGACCAGAAATCTCCTGGTCACACAGCACAGGTGCTATACCTGCGGACAGGTGATCCAGGAGGAGAAAAGTGTCCCGGAGTGGGAAGTTGTATCTTTCATTAGAAACAACCCCCATATCCGGGTTGTTCGTAAATGAAGGGGGCCGTAGCGGTTCAATGTCATGCTGCGTGGAGGAACCCCGTCCGATGAAGCGCAGGTTTGGGTTGACAACGCCGCTAGGGAAGGTGATAGGCAACCACCATCGCCAGAGGGATACTGGCGTTATCGGGATCCTGAAGGGGGAGAAAATATTCTCCTGGCTCATCCAGGGGAATATGAGTATGTAGACTGATAAGGGAGGCTTATGCCTCCCCTTAGGTCTCTCAAAATAAATAGGGGGATCTAAGGGGGTGTATAACCCCAGAAAGGAGGGAGAAAAGTGAAGGTAGTTATAGTAGGACCTCCCCTGGAAAAAGTTTCTAGCCTCCTGTGGAATCTCTGTTCTGGCCGAGATCCACAGTGACTATCATGGCCAGGATGATGACCCGCATTCTTCCCCAATGCGGGTTCATTACTTGGAAAGGGGAGTGGACGTATCCAGCCGTCCAGTTATAAAAAAAGTTGCCGCCATGTTGCTGGATCTGGTGGCAGACCACATAAGCCCTGACCAAGAGGCAGGCTGTGGCAAGGAGGAAAAAATGGATATGACTCTTTCTATACCGGAGCTGGCAAAAGCTCTGGGGAAAATTTCTACTGAGAGGACTCTCCCCAACGGGAGAGTTGTCTCTCAAATTGTGTGGGAGCCTAGAGACTTGGTTGAAATCTCTAGGCTCTTACACAATAAATCAGGCTCAATGCCTGACTGTGTAGACATTGATGGAGCCGCCCCAGCGTGGCTGGTGACGGCTCTAGTCCATGAGCTTCACCCACGGGCGGTGAGGCTCAATTCTCCCGATGGGTTTATTCCCATCGGGTGCAAAAGGCCGTCGGGAGACGGATATGGGGAGAACTTGGAGTTCTCCCTAGAGAGCAAAGAGGGAGGCTGGGTAATATTAACCTGCCAAATGGCAGATCCCAGCCTCCCTTTATCCCCTGGGGCTTTGGGGGACGTTGTTCCCCCAGAGCTCCCTATGGGGAGTAAGATAATCTTATCTGGGCGGATGCCCAATTGGTTGTCGACTTCCTTAGCCATGTCATATCATGGCACTGCTAAGGGGGTCGCTCTGTTCCAGCCGGGGACTGGAGCAACCGTGGCGTGGACCCACTCCACAGAAGTGGAATTGGGTTCAATCGTGTAAAGCTGAGGAGGCCTGTGCCTCCTCTTAAGCTTCTCATAATGATATGGGCGGCTTAAGAGGGGGTACTCCCCCTTAAAAAAAATTTTTTTACAACCATGGGAGCCATGGATGACCATGGTTGTAAAGAAAGGAGGTGAAAAATGTGGACAAAAAACTCCAAAAACTTATCAGGTGGCTTAAAGAATTCGGTGCTGCAGATTTTTGCAGCACCCAAGACAGGCGAGAGTCCGAAGTCGCAGTTTCTTGTTTGGCAGAAGAAGTTCTCCTTCCTTGGACAAACACCACGATAGAGCTTTTAGCCAAGGAGGGATTTACAGTCAAGAAAATGCCTGAAGATTTTTTCTTTTACCTTGGCGAAATTAATACCCCAAACGGAGAAATCCGTTTTGGGTAAAGAAAGGAGGTGGAAAAAATAACAACCGCAAAACTTAAGGAAATAAAAAGACTTGAGAGAAGACACCGGATCGCTCCAGATCCATATGTTTGTGACATGATCCTGTGTCCTTATTTCAAGACAATCTTCGTCTCCTGGTTCGAGGACGGATTTAGCTTCTGTACCAGGAGAAATTGTTTATTAAACGAACACATCGTAGATATTGCAATTATTCGAAGTTTCTTCCAGGCAAAATACCGCTTGGAAGAATCGGTAGTGAGGTGGTGGAGCCGCCTCCCTATCCGCCCTTGGTGGATAAGGGAGTGTCGAGAAAAACTTGGGCCAGGGAAAAACGACTATGCCGCCACCTTTGAGATCATAAAGAAAAGATCCTGGAGTAGGTATGACGAAAGTCTCTCCAGGACGTTCTGGCGGAAAAAATCCGCCGAAAAATTCAGAGAGATGATGAATAAATAGTTAGGAGGGGGCTTATGCCCCCTCTTAAGCTTCTTTGGCAAAATGTCAGGGAGGTTTAAGGGAGCGTATAAGTCCTGACCATTAAGGCAGGCAATGCAAGGAAGGAGACTTAAAAATGGAGAAGAAGAATCATTTTTTTAGGGACTCTTCAGGATGCCCCGTACATCAGTACGGGTATTCGGAGGAGGAAAGAGAATGCTCCTGCTCGATTTATTGGGGAGAGGAGGACAAAGTTTCGACAAAAGCCTGGGAAGACCACACTCGGCGCGAATGCGCCGAGCATGGCGGGGAGTGCAAAAAATATTTCGTAAAGAAGTCCTAAAAAAAAAGGGGGGGACTTGTGCCCCCTCTTAAGTTTCTTTGGCAAGATTCCGAGGAAACTTAGGAGGGCGCATAAGCCCTAGTTAGAAAAAGGAGGTGGAAAAAATGGCCCTTAGCAACAAAATGATCGACACACCTCTGGAAAAGATGCCCAAGTTTATGGGCATGAGGAAAGGTGTGCTTGTTCATGGGGAAGACAGCAATGACGGGTTCTGTAGAACCCAATTCTCCAAGAACAAGAAAAAATCTTCCCGAATAAAAAAGGCCGGGAAGATCAACAAGAAATCTAAACGGTAAAAAAGGGAGAAAAAACAAATTTTAAGAAAGGAGAAAAAATAATGATGAAAGTTTAAAAAAAGAAGAGGAGTGTTGCAAGGTGTTAAGAACGCTAGTGGAAAAGTCAAAGGAGGAAACGATAAAGCTGATCTATGAAAACGTCGCAGTACTAATTGAAATAAGAAAGCAAAGATCCAGACTTCTATTTGTTAACGACGGCAAATGGCACAATATAACAGATACAGCAAGAGAAATAGCTAAACAAGAATTAATAAAAATTATTATGGAAACTAACGATGCAATGATTTCAGTTCAATACCAAGAACTAGACTGGATCGAATCGTTTATTTATTATGCAAATAATGCGCTAAATGTCAAAAAGAAACAGGTCGCATTAAGATTCCAACTAACAGATGGGCCAGAGGTTGTAGAAGAGTATGATATGCCAGTTAAGCACAGTAGCGTGTTTAAGATCGTTGTAGCTGCAAAAGAAGGAAAATTCGACACAATAATATACAAAGAAGAAGTATACAAACTCGTTTCCTATAATAGACTGTTCCTAGGGAGGAAGGACAGGTATGTCTTTCTTCTCACACTAAACAAAATGACAGAAAGGGGGTGGAATTTATGAAGTTCCAACTACTAACAAACTACTTTATTATGAGACTAGGGATGCCAATAAGAGACATGAAAATATCCCCAAGTAAAACTACCGTAATAATATCTATAGTACCATTCAATGAAAATATCATAATAGAATTTACGCCAAGAAATGAAGAGTTAAACGTAATAATAAAGTTCCGCGACATTGCTCGTGGAATGCTCTATATAAAAGACGACGAAAATTTAGGAAATGCAGTAAAGGGCGCGTTAAAAATCATAGCTGGGATTGCCGCAATAGTCGAAGAAGAGAAGAATCTAGAATTGTTTCCACTCCCAAAACAACCCAAGAACAAGTCCAAAACAAAATTAAAACTAATAAAGGGGTGATTGTAATGTTAATACTAGAATTAATACTGTCTATTGTTGTTCTTATTTCTGAAATCGCCGTATTTATTATTTTAGCACGCTTTGTCGCACTTATCATACTTGATAGAATAAAAGAATTCATGTACTTTATGAAGAACGACGAACTGCCTGAAATAGAGAAAGGCCAAATTATCGACGTGATAATATGGTAAAGGAGGTGGTGCCTATGAAGAAAGACTCAGTCGCAGCGGAGCTTAGCTATCTACGAAGTAAAGTCCATAATGGAAGACATGTCCATTTAGCAGCAAACATTACGGCAACATTATACCTAATACTAAACTTCGCTGACGACGATGGCGTAATACCTGAAAAATTCCACGACAAAGTAAATGAACAACTAAAAGAACTTCGCAGGCTTTCTTTCAGGTAGAATTACGCCATACTCTACGAAAGGAGGTGAAAGAAGTGAAAAGAAAACTGAATTTCTACTTCGATGTAAAAAGAGAAAAACAATTCATCACAATAAGTTACGTAGGAATTGATATACTAGAAATCGACCTAAGATTCAAACTATATGTTACCAATTTTAGAAGCAATATGTTTCCCAGGATAAACAGCTTTTTACGTAGATCAATTAAAAAACTAGATGAAAAAGGGTACAAAGACATAGACAAAGTAAGGATTGTAATAAGCGAGAAAGAGATCATAGTAAGAGACGGAAAACAAGTCATACGAAAAATTCCAAAAGTAGTCATGGCTATGTAGGCTAAACTATTGAAAGGGGGGATGCCTGGCAAACAGACTGCCTCAATGTCGGAAGTAAAAGAAAGGAGAACACATCATGGAAAGCAGCGATTTAGTTTTAATGCTGCAGGCAGCAATTAAAAAACTTGCTTTGAAAAAGCATCCGCTTCCGAAGGTTGAGAGAAAGTATACAGGCTTTCGGGCCTGTATCTCTGCTGGCGGAGGATGCCTGCAAGATCCTCCACGGCATAAGAAAGGAGAGATAGGAATGAAAAGGAAGAACGGGCGCTGTATTACATACAAGTTAGAAAACATAGAGGAATACATTGCGGCGTCCACAGAAGAAAAAGAGGAAGTTTTCAAGAGGGAAGCTAGAAAAATAAGACCTAAATGGAAGATGCTAGTCCCTTCAGACTTCAAGTTTGACAAAAAGTTCTGGTATCCTGAACAGTTCAACCCACAGGCTGAACTGTTTTATTTTGTGGACAGAAACACTGGGGAGATCACAGAAAAAAGATATCTTAACATACAAATCCTCAGCGCTATGTCTTCAATTCTATTTAAGGAGGTGTTGCTATACGTAGGATAAGTCTCTAGTTCATTCAAAAAAATAAAAAAATAAAGGAGTGTTTCTGATGACAAACTTAATTAGCCTAAACAAGGAAAGCCTTAAGGTAAAAAGCCTTAAGGCGAAGGAGACTCTAGCAAAGTCTCTAAGGAATATGAGAAGTGGCGTTGGTAGCCACAAAGAGCTTGCCAAAGAAATTGGTACCACCTATGCCGCAGCGCTGGGTGGTATTCAGTTTCTTAGCGGGTTAATAGGGGCAGCAACATCTTTCGGGGTTCTTGCAACAGGATTTGCTGCAACTAGTATCCTAGGGTTTGAAGCCCTGACAATCAAAATTGCGGACAAGTATTTCCGCAAACAACTTCTAAACAACACAATGAACGAAGCCGCCGAGAAAGCTTACAAGGCGGCTTGCCTTGGGATAAGGAGCCTTCTTGAGCAAGGAAAATCAGAAGAGGAGGTGATACGAATTCTTGGAGAAATGGACGGTCCAACTACAGAATGGTTTGTCAAAGCTCATGTTGCGGCTGTCAACAAAGCGGAAAAAGCGGGGGCCTACAAAAAGTAGGCCCTTTCCCCAAACAAAAATAAAAAAATAAAGGAGAGATAAAAATGGCGTTAATTAAATTAGAAAACCTATTAGATACATTGGTCCTGGAGGACCTTAGAAAAAAAGTAGGGGAAGGCATAGAAGAGGTCGTTGAACTTCCTGAAAAAGACGACTACGCCTTCAAGTTGCAACTAAAGGCCGTTAAGAAAGGCAGCAAAATTTTCGAGGGAAGATTATGGTTCCCACAATATATTTTGGGGGAATTAAAACACCCATCGATTGGCGTCTACGGTTGTCTCTGTCAGTTCAAGCCAGACTCTCAGGGATACGCACACCAAGGCATTTCCTTGCAAAAATTTGGGCGGTATTTACCTGAGAAGAGATACCGAATGATTGATGCTGCCCTAGAGAAACTGCTTGCAAGGAGGATCCTTCCCAAGCTCCTAGGTGTGGAGCTTGAGTATGTAAAAAAGGAAGGGGATTCTACTACAACCTATGCTGTTAAAAATCCCGGTCTCTGGGGAAAACAATCGTGCGAAAACTTCAAGTGGCATGAAGATGCCATCCTTCGCATGATAGAGTTAGAAGAGGCAAAAAAGGAAGACTTAGAGTTAAACAAGTACGGGCCATATCGAGTGTGCGGAAACTGCCATGAAAGGATTGACTGTAAGGGACACCTAGAGATTAAGAAGAACAGGAAAAGAAAACCAGGCCCGATAGTAGAAGTCAATATTACAGAAGAGGAGGTGAAAACACTAGAGTATATCTCAGGGGAAGTTGATTACTCCGAAGCGTGTAAGAAATGTGGTGAGTTTCTTACCACAGGAGTTATCAAAGAAGGGATCTTCTACTTTCCAGCAATGTGGTGTAAAAACCATGGGGTATACACCACACTTGGACAGGGAGGATCCCTGGAAGAAGCTCAGCAAGTAATTGCGACGTACAATGAGGTGCCCTATTAATAGGGCACCTTAAAAAAGGAGAGATGTAAAATGATACAAGCAGAAATTGGATCTTTTGTGGTAGTACCAAGCCTGCTACCAACAGTAAAGTCAGTTGATAGAATAATCGGCACCATAGAAAATGTCTCAATAAGTTCTCAGACTGACTTTGCTTATGTCGAGGTATTCTTCTTTAACCATCGAAAAAGATGGTTTAAGGAGACAGAGCTTTTCTCTACTGATGAGGAGAAGTTAATATCCCTCATTGGTATGGAAAAGAATCCAGCTATGATTAAGCTTGCGAAGATGATAAAAGGAGGTGAACTTAAACCAATAGAACTATACAAGCAAGAAGAAATATTCCATCCCGAGCTAGGAAAAGTAATGGTTGTAGAAACAGAAGAAGAAACAAAAGAAGAAACAGTTGAAGAGGCACCAGTTAAAGTATATAATATAAAAGACGATGAATTTACGACTATAGATGAAAATGTATTAAAGATGATAGAAGAGCCTGTAAAAGAAGTTAAGAAAAAGATTTTGCCAAAAAATGAAGCAAAGTTTCAGAAAATATCGAATAAACTAGCTATTCTATTAATAGACAGAATAGGAGACCAAAAAGAGTTTGTACTAGCAAATATCATAATCTTTCATGCGGATAAAGGATTAAGTTGCAACAATAGATTAAACAAAAGCATGAAAGAAAAGTATGGAAAATACATTAGATTAGAGCAAAGGTATGACGAAGTAGAATATGCGCTAATTGAAGCAGAAGCATTCGAGCTATACAAAAGAGGAAGAATCTACAACTTCGAATCCTTCGAAGAAGTAAAGAGCTTCCTTAAAGAAAGGAGACAACATGTTAAGGCTTAGAAGGGGCCTTCGGCCTCTTCCCCATCTCAACACCGGAGTGGCCTTCGGCCTCTTTGCTCTCCCCAAAGAGCGAAGGGGCCTTCGGCCTACTAAATCTCCCGCCAACAGATCTAGCCTCCTACTGCCACAAATGAGGAAACACGGAGGGGAAGATCAAACTTTTCTTTTAATTTTTCCCTTTTTTTGCGGGGGAAAAAATAATTATAAAGAGGAGGGGTCAGAAATGATCGTAGTATATAAATACGAAACTTGCCCCTATAGAGTAGGAGATTTTTGCAGTTACGAAGCTATGACAAATAACGAGATGGTCATCTGTCCTGAGGGACAAATATGTGAAATAGAGGTGAAAAAGTATGACATACTCTATCACAGTTGAGGGGTTCCTCACCATGATAAAACTTGAAATTTATGATTTTACCGTAGAATTGCAGATGGAAGAATTCTCTGAAGCAGACCGAACGAACCTAATTAAGGCTCTCAAGAGAAGAGAAAAAGAGGGGAGGATTTTCAATGATTAAAATGATCAAAATTTATACCGACGGCGCGTGCAGTGGCAATCCCGGTCCCGGCGGGTGGGCGGCGCTTCTTAACTTTAAAGGAAACGAGAAGCTAGTCAGCGGGAATATCACAAATACTACCAACTCTAGAATGGAGATGGTAGCGATCATTGAGGGCCTAAAGACATTAAAGAAAGCGCCCTCTAAGGTCGAAATACTTACAGACTCCGCCTTTATTGTCAATGCCTTCAAAGACAGATGGATGGACAAATGGGACGCCGGAGGCTGGAAAACTTCCAAGGGAGAACCAGTGGCGAATCAGGATCTTTGGTTCGAGCTTCTCGACTTAATAAAAAAGCACGAAGTTACTTTTACCTGGATCAAAGGACACGAGAATGATCCAGGTAACGAGAGAGTCAACAAAGAAGCCCAAAGGCAGGCTCAGGAAACAAAGAAAAGTCCTACCGTAGATACAAACTTAAAAGACATTGTGAGCACCCTGATCTCTCTTGGCTACAGCGGAGAGATCTATAACAAAGAAACAAAGACAAATATTCTCTTCGACAAAGAGACGGAGGTCCATACTAAGATTAATAGGGGCATCTACTAAGGTGCCCCTAAAAAATTTAAGGAGGGACTTTTTATGAAAAAATTAAAGCTAAGGTTTGGGGAAGGACTAGACTCCGTAGTCTACTCACCAAAAAATAAC
>JBBADJ010000025.1:0-11166 GCA_041656495.1 Candidatus Ratteibacteria bacterium | reverse complement strand
TGTAAAAACTAATCCTTTTTATAAAGAAAGAGTGGAGTTGAAAAAGAAAAATCAACTTGCGTTAAAATAGATTTTAAAATGACATAACGATTATGCTTTCATATAGATTTCTATTTGACATAATAGGAGAATTTTGTCAATTTCCTGCTGGATTTCAGAAACTTTTTTTCCTTCTCCTATACTGCTTATACCTGACTCTTTCATCTTTACTGTGATTATGCCATATATAATGATGTATTATTTTTTTAAACTCAAGTTGTCTCTGAAACCGACTCCTATTTCAGGCTCATCTTGCATTGGAAAAGAGTCTCTGTTCTCTGATACGCTCCCTTTCAATAAAATGAATTTCTTTGCGGACAATCTTCTTTCCTGATATTCTTGTTCTATACTTGGTACCCGAGGATTTCAAGTAATCCTCTGCTCTTTTTAAAGAGCAGAAAAAAAGGAGATGCCATGGATATGAAAAAAGAAAAGGATTCTTCCCTCTCTGCTCCCTCCCTGCAGAAGAATATGAACCCGAAAAATCCTTATACTGCATTGATTGAAAGAGAGGCAGAAAATCTTTTGGCGCATTCACCGGAAAGCCTGATGAAAGAGTTTCTTCTGAATAACAAAAAAAGTATGCGCCATATCAGCGTGGATAGCGAGTGGAAATATACCAGATTTGCAAATTGGCTCTGTATCATTGCCTATATGACGCGAGCAAAAGAGAAGGTATGGAATAAAACAAAACTCGCTTCTGCCCATACTATGATCTTCTTTCTTTTTACCCTTCTCCTCAATGCCTCTAAAGAAGACCGATGGTACCATAACCAACCCGGAAAAGGCGACTCAAATATAGATAGGTTCGTGCTTCTTCCCTTTATTGAGGCCTATCTAATGGTAAAAAAGAGCCTTCCAAAAGCATTGGCTTCTAAGATTGAAAATAAAATCAAGGGGGTTCTTGATCTTCAGATAGAGGAATATGGAAAGAAAAAACCCTCCCCTGCTCCTAATAAGGATATCTTTCTCTGCCGAAAAGGAAGAACAGGCTATTATCCCAATATGGATGTTTACTACGCGCTCTTTATGTACCTGGGATGGAAGATTACTAAACAGCCTTCTTATAAAAAAGAGTTTCAGCAGATCCTGCGGTATCTTGAAAAAGCGCAGTTTCCCGATGGAGGGTGGACCTATATCAAAGGAACCAATGAATGTCCTGCATACCATGATATTATTGTTATTGTACTCGCCAGGCTATGGCAGGTCTCACAGGACAAAACCGTTATAGATATGCTCCAAAAGAGCGCTTCTTATTATCCTCTTCTTCTTGGGCAATCCCTTACTCCTGAATATTATACTGATCCATGGTGGAAACATTACTGGCGCCCGCAATCTCCCCAGGGACCTGATATTGTTGCAAGCGTAACTGGCGATAGATACAACCGCTGGATAGGAAACCGTCTGCCCAGGTCAGCAAAAAAAAAAGACGGGCTCTTATCTCTCTATACCGCATTGCTCTGGAAACCTGTCAAAGAAAAATCTTACGCAAAAGAGAGAATTGTATATGATGCGAATATTGAGGGTCCCCGAGGACAGTTTAAGAACTGGTCATGGGCCGCAACTGCTCGGTATGGATCTGATACAATCGTAGGGGCTCTGGTTCATACCCATAATCAGGATATCATTGGAGTTCTAGGAATTCTTCCGGAAATAAAGGCTGAAAAAAGACGGCTCCTTCATGCAAAACAAGATTCTATTGGTATAACTCCAAAAGGAACAAAGGGAATAACCTCTATTACAAAGAAGGGCTGTTCGTTTGATGTTTCTTATCAGATGGCGCATTTTCGGTCTATCTGGGAGGTAGAACCATTTCCATGGCTCTGGAAATGCCGCCAACAGTGGGAGATGAATAAAGATTCTCTGCATGGTATTATTACCGTAACATCCCTTGCAACACAGTCCTCTCCTTCTCCCTGGATCCGTATACGTTTTGGAAAAGAAAAGTCTCTTCTCCGAATCAATAAAAAGCTCTTTTCTTATGGACCCTTGCAGTTAAAGATAGGAAAAAGCGATTTTGATAAAATAAAGATCCGTCAAGCACCGGCCTTTCCTTACGCGATTCGCAATGATTCCACAGATATCATCCTATACACAAAGGAGAAAACAGATCACGTAAAAGGAGCTATCTTTGCCATTGAGATAAGCATCTTGTTTGCCGCTTCCCCGCAAAAATAGAAGGGATTGTCTCTTCTCTCCATTCCTCTTCTACAGAGAGAGGACTTTTTTCAACAATGGGGCGAATGCCTTTGCCATAAGGTAAAAGCCGAGCGAAGTAGCATGGGCTCCGTCTACAGTAGCACAGGTTTCTTCTGGACCTATCATTCGTCTACTATCAAAAAAATGAAGATGCGTATCTCCATTCGCGCGTAACCGCCGCACTGCCTGTTGAAATTCCTTTCGCATAATATCATGGTCATTATTAAAAAAATCAAGAGGAAAGAAATAGGGACCAGTAAGAATAATCGGTATCTTGGAATGGACCTTTCGGATACGGCCTACCAATGGCGCCACACTCCCTTTTGTTCCAAGCGGGTTGTAGACAACGTTTCCCCAGTAATCAAGGACAATACATGATGCTGGAGTTTCTCCAAGAATATCGCCGATTTCAACATCTCCCCATCCCTGTCCTGAAAATCCAAGGTTTACAAAATCAATATCAAGCCCTCGGGAAAGGAAGCCTTGCCAGGTGGTGCCGGGGTTGGAAGAACATCCACCCTGTGTAACGCTTGTGCCATAAAAAACAACGGGGTTTTTTATGCGATAGGGAGGCGGAAGAAAAATTGAGGCGCCTTTATCAAGGCCTATGGCATGCAAGGTTGCGCTATTATAAATAGGAAGATAGATCTCAATGGGCCGAACTTTCTTTTCTACAGCGATTTTTCTTTCAAAGAGAATCTTTCCTTCTGGATCAGGCCAGGCAGAAAAGGCAAATCTTTTTTCTACATATACATCAAAACCTGAATGGCCTGTTCTCGGCATATGGTGCGAAGAATGCGGAGGGGTTTCTGCGTTAATTCCGATAAAGGTTGAATCTGTCGCAAAACGAATTCTCCCGCCAGTAGGAAATTGTCCGCAAAGCCAAAGAGATTCGCGAAAGAGTTTTTTCATTCTTGCGGGAAGCCGTACCAAAGAAGGAGTCGTCTCCTGAAACCATGGAAGACCATATACCTTAAACTGTTTATCGGGGAACGGAATCCACCGCATCTTCTACCTCCTTTCTAATAAAAGTTGTTTAATCCTTGGAATAATTTGCAAACGGCTATTATAAAAAAGGGATATTCTTTTTTCTGCGCCTCGGAGTATCAAAGAAAAGCCATCCAAAATCCTCTGCTGGGTTAAGAGTGCCCCATACCAATCGCCCTTTTACAGGGATCTGTTTTGCCCATGAACAGGAAATAGATCGCTCTTTTTCTTCTGTGGGAATTGTCCAAATAAGGTTACAACGAATCGGAGATCTCCTTGCGGAAAGCCGCATTTTTTCCCATGGAAGAGATAGATGAACAGACCAACAATCCTGTGTAATCCGAGAAGGAACTTTCCAGGGTTTTGTTCCTCGCGAAAAATATCCGTCATCCTGAATAAGAGAGACCTCTCCCTCTGGCGTTACCGTAAAGATAATCCTGGGAAGGGTTCTGCATGGTTCTATAAAAAGTTGTATCTTGTTGCCAGAAAAGATGCCGGCATTTTGGCTTCCAGTAAAACATTTCAGAAAGAGAGAAAGATGCTGGGAGTCATAGACAGCATGCCAAAAGAATCTGCCATATTCTAAAGAATAGTTTCCGGAAGTGTAGGTATAAGGGTCATAACTACATCTCTTTCTTCGTTCATTATCAAGGCGTTGTACAAGCCAATGCCCGCACTCTTCCATTCTTTCCGGATCAAGGTCGCCGCGCTCTTTGTTTCCCTGTTCTGTCAAGGAAGCGACACAAACCGGGCCGTCAGGATCTTCGCCCGTGTAAGAAGGAAAAAGAGGGCCTTTTTCTTCTATCTTCTCCTCCACAAAAGGAAATTCTTTCTTCAGAAGCAATTGAAGTTGCCGCATTCTCCAGAGAATCCGTTCTGGGTAATATTTATATCCCTCTGCCTCAGAGTGAAAACCAAGTCGCGAATCTTTCCGGGAAAGAGAAAGAAGTTCTTTGTCAATAGCCAGTTCATCCTGAACAATGCTTTTCATCTTCTGAAGAAAAAGTCTGCGCCGAGAAGGAGACGAAGATTCTGCAAGGGATTCTCTAAGATCATAAAATTGAAGAATGTTTCGTGTGCTTGAAAACTGAAGTCCCAAGGCACGGGCAATTCCTATATCTCTTGTACGATCTCGGTCATGTGCAAATGCGGGTGCAATACTCTGGAGAATAGCCACTCCCCGGTTCCAATCCTTTGCCATGCGGTTACAGAGCGTGCATAGTTCTTTCAGGGTAAAACCATTGGTTACACATTCTGCGATGTAATCTCCAGAGGGAGGATACCCGATCTGCCATGTAGGAGAAAGAGGAAGGCGGCGCGGAATAAGGTACAGAGGCCATACAGGACCGTCGTGTGCCGGACCAAAATATCCAAAAATATGAGACGTAGGGTAATGCGCGTAGCCCTTGCTGAATTCGTTCCATGCAGAAACCACTTTATTTGCATATTCTCCCCAATCCCGAAGTGCAAGAGAATGTAAAAAGTCTTTTTCTGTCTCGGGAAAAGGAGAAAAAGAAAGAAGTCCGGCGGCTCGGGTCATTAATGAAGGATAGGTGCCGAAATACCAAGAAAGCATTGCACTGCTTACTCCTTTTTGATGTATCTTCTGATATTTTCGGTACAGGATACCAGGCACTGGCACTACTTGTGTAGTAGCGACTTCATGCGAACAACTTACCTGAAGTTTTGCGGAAACACGAACACCTCGGCGAAGCGCCGCATCCGCACACTGTTGAAACAGAGAGCTCGGACCCGTGTACGAAAGCCAGTAATCCCATGTAAAACGGGCTTTTCCAAGTTGAATGTTTTTTCCGCCGCTTTCAAAATTGTGCTGAAGGATTACTTCAGGAGGGATATGTGACGCCGCCTTTATGGTATGTGCTTTCCCCCAGGCAATGCTTTGTCCGTAAGGCCATGCAATCAGTTCCGAAGAAGGATCTACCGCATGCATACCAGCTGCTAAGCAGGAAAGTGTTTCTGCAACAACTTCCCATGGCATCCGTTTTGAACAACGAGGACAAGAGTTATGAAAAGGAGGACCCTCGTAGGGAATCGCACTTGAATAACAGTGTGTAAACCGTTCTCCTACAGGAATAACAATCAACCCTCCAAGACCAGGAACCTCTGTAAAAAGTGTGCGGGTTGCTTCTTCAAGATAGGCCTTTCCTTTTTCAGAGGAGGTGCAAAAAGCGGCCTGATGGCCTATCAAATCAGGATGTGCCGCCGCTGCCTCCGCGATCTCTTCTTTGTGGAAAGAGGAAAATGCGGCGGGTTCAATACAAAAGGGATATATCTTTATTCCATAACGCCGGCATTTTTCTACCACACGCCGTAATTTGGCAAGACGACGGTTGCTTCCTCTTCCATATTCGGGAATAATCTTTGAGGGAATAGTATTAAAAAAATGAATGGTAAGCCACAGTCCGTTCACGGATTCATGCGCAAGACGATCTAAGTAAGCGTCTGGATAGTAATCCTCATCATCTAAAAGTTCATCCTTCTGTTTTGGAGGCCTGTTAACAGGGCCATAAAAACAACGGGAAAGACGGGTGCGAACAACAGGACGGAAGCGATAGACCCCCAAAGGAAGGAATGGACCGCCCCGGCGAAGCATCTCATCCTCAATCCATACTAAACCCCGTCTAATTCCTTCGGTATCGTTTGCACAGAGTTCTCCTCCTTCTTCTCGTATATTGCAGTAAAACTCCTCATAAGAAGAGGTTGGGCGGCGACAAACCAATAAAGGAAATCCCTGAGAACTGGAAAGGTTTGAGATTGCGAGAAAAGAACGAAAATCCTGCCATGCGGTTTCAAGAAATCCTTCCGGGTCGTCAAATTGTATCGCAAGACACACGCCGGTCTTCAGAGAGATTTCTCCTAAACGCACAGAACGCGGTTTCCAAAGAGGCTTTCTGTGGTACGGCTCCTTCCGCAACTCTTCCACAAAGGTCCAGGATTTTTCATCGGGTTGGGGAGGAGGATCTTCCATTATAAAAAAGGGACCGTCTGCCCGGCTTGCCATTAGCCACCCCAATCTGTATGGAAATAGGGAAAAACATGGTTCCGTTGATTTCTTTTTTAAGGGTAACATATTCTCTTTGCTTGGAACAATAAAAAGACGGAAAGAAGAAGAAAACGCGGTGCGGCAAAGAATTTTTTTAGGTAAACTCTTTCCAAAGGAAGAATCTGAAGAGATGACCAGAATCACGAGATATGATATTGTATGCTTGTATTTCAAGAAAAAGAGAAAATGAATGGATATTCATAATCTTCAACTATTTAAGAAGAAGGTTGCGGAGGGTGCCATCTGTCTTGGAATGGTGGTTACTCTTTCAGATCCCGCGGTAAGCGAGCTTGCCGCAGAAGTAGGGTATGATTTTACCTGGATTGATATGGAGCATGCTCCGATCTCTATTGAAAGCGCACTGGGACATGTCATGGCAGTAAGAGGTACGGAAACCGCGCCATTCATCCGAGTTCCGGGAAACGATCCCTTTATTATCAAACCTATTCTTGATCTTGCTCCTGCGGGAATTATCGTTCCATTGATCAACAGTGCGAAAGAAGCCCAAGCCGCGGTACAGGCATGCCGCTATCCACCGGAAGGAATCCGTGGATGCGGACCGAGAAGAGGAAGACGGTTTGGCGCAACCTCACTTCCGGAATATCTTTCTGCATCAAAAAGAGAACCAATGATTATTCTCCAGATAGAGCACATCAAGGCTGTAGAAAATATTGATGAAATCCTTGCGGTACAAGGAATAGATAGTATTTGTATAGGACCGAATGATTTATCCGGATCCATGGGAATGTTGGGAGAAACCACTCATCCAAAGGTAGAAGAGGCAGTTTCATTGGTCTGCGAAAAAGCCCGAAATGCCTCTATGATGATAGGCACCGCAGATACATTCTCTTCTCAATGGATTGAACGGGGAGTTCAATGGATCGCAGTTGGAAGTGATTGCGGTTCTATTTTTTCCGATGCGAGACATACGCTTGAGACCATACATACCACGATACATTCCAAAAAACAATCAACCAATAAGGAAATATGATCTCTTTTACTGTGGCGATGGTTTCACGGAATCTTTCTGAAATTCCAGAACGAGTGCAAAAGGAACTGATTAAAAAAAATGTAATTTTTACTGCGAAAAGGTGCGATACCGTCGCGCAGTTCCTTGCGATCGCAAAACATGCGGACGTAATCTGGACTTCTGGAGCAAATTTGGTAATTCTTCCGGAAATTCTTCCTCAACTTAAACAGTGCAAAGCTATTTTACGGACAGGAAGCGGAGTTGACGATCTTCCTGTTAAAGAAGCGACTCGCCTTGGAATATGGGTAGCAAATACTCCGGAAGCAATCGCTGAAACAGTGGCTGAACATACAATCGCACTACTCTTTGCCCTTGCGCGGCAAATTCTTTTCTATGACAGTCAGGTAAGAAAGGGAATATGGCAACTGCACCCCGCCTCTTCTCAATGGCATATAAGCCAACAAACTCTTGGGCTTGTTGGGTTTGGCTTGATTGGCCGCCATGTAGCCGCAAAATTACAGGGGTTTTCAATGAAAACTTTCGCGTACGATCCCTTTCTTTCTTCGGAACAGATAGAATCTTATGGTGTTGAGCCGGTCTCTTTTGAAGATCTTCTCCAAAAGTCGGACTTTCTTTCTCTTCATTGTCCGCTCACTCCGGAAACTTTTCATCTTATCGGAAAAGAAGAGTTTCGCAAAATAAAAAAAAACGCTTTTCTGATCAACACCTCGCGAGGCAGTGTTATTGACGAAGAGGCATTGATATCCGCACTAAATAAGGAAGAAATCGCAGGAGCCGCACTTGATGTTCTTGAACAGGAACCTCCCTTGCCTACATCACCTCTTCTGCATCATCCCAAGGTACTTCTTACTCCGCATATTGCCGCATTCTCGGATCTTTTTGAAGAACGCTTTTGGGATGCCTCTTTAGCGGTTCTGTTTGATTTTATGGAAGGGAAATGGCAATCGCATAGCGTAAACCGCATTCATCAAGATTCGGAATAATCTTTCCTTGACAATACAGTTTCTGCGAAAAGAAAAAACCTTTCCATTCTTACTTTAATACAGGAGAAGCGTAGAATGAAACTTAAAGAGAGGTTTTGGTTATGGGGACAGGATGCGGGAAGCCATCATGCCAGCGCCGGCAACAGGGTCTGGAAACTTCCGGGAGTTAATAGAATGGGACCTGCCGAAGGAGCGCGCTATTTTGGGTTAAAAAAGATGTGCAGAGTGGTAATGAAGGGAAAACCCGAACCTCCCTTTGATAAAGAATCAGAAGAACTGCGTTTTCTGAAAGAGGTGGTCTGGTCTGCTATGGGAGATTCTGGTTCGGTTCGTAATGATAAAGAGAGCGACCTTGAAGAAATTTTACGGCAGGCAGAAAAATATCCTAATATTACCGGTGCAATCCTTGATGATTTTTTTAAAAAAGGAGATCTTCCCAAAAAGAAGATCGGTAGGTATTCCCTTGAAACAATCGCTGAGATGCGAAACCAACTTCATTCCTTTCCGCGCCACCCTCTTGATCTGTGGGTTGTATGGTATAAACACCAGTTGCATTTTCACATTGAAGAATATCTTGCGATCTTTGATGTCATTGCCTATTGGAACTGGACAATAACTCCCAAAGAGTTGGATACCCTTGAAGAAGATCTCGCGTTTGTGGTGGAAAAAAGTCCTGGGAAACGACGTTTTGCAGGATGTTATATGTGGAATTACGGAGAAGGAAGACCGGTTACAATCCATGAAATCCGCACCCAGTGTGAAACCTTTCAAGCATGGATCCACCGAGGAGATATTGAAGGGATTATCTTTCTTTCCAACAATCTTGCCGACCTTGATCTTGAAGCCGTAGAGTGGGCAAAAACATGGATTCAAGAGGTTGGGAATGAAGAGATAAGTAGCCTTTCGGGTTAATCTCGCAAGAAGGTAATTTTAATACATCAATAACCATCATTGCAAAGATCCCAGAGAAACAGTATTCTTTTTATAGAGACACACAAGGAGGAATGATGATCTTGTGGATCTTTATTATTCTGGCTCTGGGAATTTTTCTTCTGTTCGGTTCTGAGGCAATCATTAAGAATGATTGGATCCGGCAAATTGGTATGGCAATCACGTTAATCTGTATCGGTATCAGTTGCCGGATGATCGCCCTGCGACGAAGAGGCGGAAAAGAACGGCTCTTTGAAAAAGTCAAAGAGCTTGAAACCGAACTGGAATCCCTGAAATCTTCTCAGTCCCGCGAAGGCGAAAAAGAGTGATTTGCGCAGAATTCAGAGTAATGCGAGAACCTCCTCTGAAGCAGTCATAAGAATCTCTTCAACCTCCGCGGTAAAAGGAAAGAGGAAGTTATAGAATTTCGGCGCTTGATAACAGGCATAATCTTCCTTTCTCTGGTAATCACTCTTTCGCGGAAGGTATCCGATATTTCCATTGGCAAACCCAAAAGTTGCTAACATGGGCTCTTTTTTCCGTAATGCAGGGCCATAGGAAGAGAAGACCTCGCCTGGAAGCCCTATTATTTTGTATCCAGCGATGGCAATGGCTTGAATAGGAACGTTTTCTACACAAGGGCTCGTAGAACCGCTGCGCAATGCTTGATGCGCGGCAAGAGACCATCCTTTAATAAAACGGATGATTCCGGGATTGTCGTGATAGGTAGAGATCCATCTGTTTTTTGTCTCTTCCACCATTTCTTCTGTAACAGAGGTTAAAGGAAGGGAAATCCTTTTTTCTTTGGCATGAAGCGTAATGGTCTTTTCTCTTCTACTTTGGCCGAGAATTTTTAATGTTCTGTGGAAAAGGATCTTGCCGTACAGCGCGAGATCCTCCTGATCCCCGCCTCCCCAGCCAGGGTTCAAAGTCGTTACTGGATTAATATCTCCGCAGAACCCCTGAAATACAAGAGCACGGCTTCCTGAATCTTCAAAAGCCTTTACAACCGCACCGGGCCAATCTGCAGATACCATTGAAACAGAGCCAAGAACAACCGCATGACATCCATATCCCAACAGATAGATATCACAGGTGTTTCGATGTACATGCATCACGGAAAGAGAAGAATCAATGGGATCAAACGTTTGATTCCTACGGTTATATCCAATGGGTTCTACTATGCCAATTCCATAAGAAAGTTCTGATTGTTCCAGATCTTCTTTCGCGGCTCTTACTGAATGAAGAATACGGTCTGGGATCATTGAAAAATAGGAAGAATCTATATTTCCCAATCCCTCCATAGGCATAGTGGCAGGCCCGGTATGCGTATGAGTACAGGATAAGAGAACGTGATCCATGGAAGAGCCGCATTCCTTCGCAACATTTTGACGTATTGTATCGGACTGTTCCACGGTAAATCCAATAAGATCGCAACTGATTAAGGCAATCGTTGTATCGCCACTGCGGAAAAGAATGGTTCGTACATATAAATCGTCATGAACGCGCGATGCCTTCCGGTTTAAATAAAAACCATACCCAGCAAGGTCAACGCCAAGAGGCGGAGTAAGAGATTCTCTACTATATCCAACAAATAAATTAGCCATTTATAAGTGTTTTCCGTTCAGTCCACACTTTCGTAAGAGCGGTCACAATGTCATCCATATCGGATTTTTCTGCCAAAAGAGCGGTATGGGGAATCCAACAGGCCTCTTCGCATATCTGTTCTGTCTTCGCACAATGAACTTCACGATAATCTATACCGGATCTTCCGGGTTTTTGAAAGAGCGGATTTTTATAAAGAGGATTGGGGTACCCTATTGACGACGGAATTCCTTCTGCATTCAATGCCTCAATGAAACGGTTTCGGTCTATACCTTCCCACATTTCCCGCACAAATCTAAAGATATACATATGGTATCCCCGACGGGTAACTCTTGCATCATTCTTCATTAAAGAGATTCCGGGAATAT
>JBBADJ010000024.1:0-12123 GCA_041656495.1 Candidatus Ratteibacteria bacterium | reverse complement strand
CTTACATACCATACCCGGTATAACTTAAGCCGAGGTGGTGCGTCATACCAAACTTAACATGCCGGTGAAGCACCATGTGAAGGCGCCAACCCGACGACTACTCTTCCTTGAAAACACTTTGGAGGAGATGTGCGTAGCGTATTTCAGCCGCACAATCCCTCACCCTCCGCAAATTCTTTTTTAGAGGGATTTGAATTGAGCGAAGTCAGGAAATCCGACGAAGAGGCAGGATTTCCAGCGAGTGGCCGACCTGAGCCGTATTGAAAACCGAGGCTTGTTTGTACCTTACATACCATACCCGGTATAACTTAAGCCGAGGTGGTGCGTCATACCAAACTTACCATGACGGTGAAGCACCAGGCGAAGGCGCCAACCCGACGACTACTCTTCCTTGAAAACACTTTGGAGGAGATGTGCGTAGCGTATTTCAGCCGCACAATCCCTCACCCTCCGCTATTTTTTTTAACACATACACCGTTCTATCTTTTCTCCAAATCTACAGAAAAAAGTATACACTACCAACTCGACCCTTTTAAGAGTCAAAATTTGTTCTTCGCGACATCCTTTAAGATTCTTTATATTTCCCTGATCTATTCTAATCCCTCATCAGTAAATTCCAGATTTTCTTTGTTGGAACGACCTCATTTTCCCGAAGGGCCTGATACCATTCGTGCGTATCATTGGACACACTGAATCCCGGGTAAAAATTTACAAGGTCGTCTACAATATTCCAGAAGTGAGCAAAGTCATAAGGAAAGACCACCATTTCAAACTCGCAGGCTTCCCATGCGGCTTTATATCGCGACAGAAATTCTTTCCATGGAATTTTTTCCGATAATACCTTCCCGATCTTTATATCCCTCAGGGCAAACGTCCAGTCAGCATCTTCGATCTTGTAGAATCGCGGCACTCCATCAATGCAAAGTCGAAGATACAGCATGTCCACATACTGGTAGAACTCTTCAAAATATTCCCATGGCGCACACTCAAATTCCACGTCTTTGATTTTGCCCGATCCTCGACGAAGTCCATAAGGGAGATATATGACATTTGGAGATTCTTCGATCGCCTTGATCTTCTGCTGTTCTTCGGCCGGACGTTCAACATAGTCTTCATATTCCATACTGTAGAGATTCGAAGAGATGTTCTTTTTCCAGAAGTTCATCATAAATCCTACTGGTATTCGTTCCATCGTCTGTTTTGAAAATTCGTACAGGAGATCAATGACATTCATTTCAGCGCACTGTTGCATGATTTCATCGAATGACCTGCCATCCGATGTTCCTGCGACTGTTTTTGTTTCCATAAGGGCCTCCTGTCATTGGTTTTTCCCGGACCCATAACTTCGGCCGGAAGATAAAAAATTATTCAATTCGCACAACGTGCGGATAATTACAGGCCCGGCAAGTGATGGATGGTAGCAACACAAAACAAAAAAAGCCAATCCATCCGATGACAGGAATAATGATCATTATCATACTTAATATCAACACCTGAAGAAAAGTAAGCTCTTTAACTTGAGCTTCGCCTCTGTAACCGCAATTCGGACAATATATCACAATCGGTTTGCGGGGCTTTGGTATAACGGGTGATTTTTTTTCTGCTGTCTTCTGGTTCAAAATCAGCGCGCCGACAATACAAACAACAGCCAGAACGATCAACCCGGTTGTAAAGAACTCTTTGGACTTGACCCACGCAAAATGGTGGCGGAAAAAAAAGATGGCGTGGTATCTCCAGAAATTGTTTGCCACCCACAATAGACCGCCAAACGTAGCAAGTATTAGCACCAGACCGAATAAAACCACCCAGAACATCGCCTCTTCCTGATTTGTGCGTCTGCTCATATAGGATATCCTCACTGTAAGTTGTATGCTCTATGGATTCCCCGTATACTACGCACTGACGCAGGCGTGCTTTTTGTTTTTTCTGCTCACGGCTTACTGCGATCACTGTGTGCTATTTCCGAAACACCCGGCTCAATGCAAGATATGTGACGGCAATAGGCCTGGTAAAGAGGTTGCTCCTTTGTGTCCGGTTCGCGTAAGCCACCGCCGCCTGCAGAAAAGATATGATCGTTCCCAATACAATAAAAAGCGCCTGTATCAACGTACCGCCTTTCAACGCCGCTATGGCGGAAATGCCGATGATCAGAAGCACCAGAAAAGATACTATCCACACGGCCTTTTGAATGCCGATACGTTTCATCAGGAAGCCCACATACGGGTTCTTTTCCTGCGAGGGAGTGCGTATACCCTGTAACGTAGTTACGATATCCGCCAGTTTTGTTATTATCAGAAGGCCGCTTACAAGATAGACATATACCTGCATGGGTTTCTCCTTTGTTTGAGTACAGACAATCAGCATAAAAAACTGTCTGGATGCCCGACTGATGTCTCCCGCACACTGCGTACGGGACAGGCTCGGGAATGACAGGTGAAAAGAACGTCCGTCCCTTTTGATTCTACTCCTTGCCCTATTTTCCGATCATTTTACAGGCGTGCTCTATTCTCCTGAACCATGGTCTTCAAAACCACACTACCTTTTTTCTATCACTATTTTCTGATAACAGAACATTTTAGAGATGAGAGAGGGGTTGTCATAATTCCCCTATGAACAGGAAGTAGTTGTCTTATTGCTAAACAGTTATAGCATATAACTATTATTTTGTCAAGTCCTAATCCATTATTATAAGCCGGAGATTAAAAACGTATTGCAGATTTTACAATAAGGAGCGGGTGTATATTATTATAAGGAGATACTTTGAGTTTTATAACAGGGAACGGTTTCATCAAAGTTTGGGTTACAGAACACCTTGGCAGGTATATTCCAAAGTTGAAGCAAAAGAAGTATTGTTGAACGGATAAAAACAAAAAAAGGAAAGGAACCTTATTAAATACTAAAAAGTGGTCTTGACAAACCCGACCCCTTTAATAGATAGCAATCTAAAACTCTCGAACGTAGCCGTTCTTCTGTTTTAATTTTTCCATGGTTTAAAAGAAAATGATCTTAGTATAAATGAAAGTTAGGGAGAAAATAGAAAGTGAAAGAGGGCAGTTGTCAAACTGTGAATCCAAATCATAAGCGTAGAGAGAGGCAAATCAGATTGAGAATTACGATGATTTTTCAATATGCCTCTTGATAAGGTAATTAATCATTACAGCAGTTAGATTTATTGCAAGTTCTGCAAGGGATTTTGGTATTTCAATTTTTTCATTTCCCCTTCCATGCCCTGCTCCCGGTTCTTCATTTCGGATGATAGCCGGCGAACGCATAATATATTCCTCAAAGCATTCCAGGAAACCATTAAAGTATTTAGGTATAAATTCTTTTTCTATAATCTGCTGATATAGTTTCCCGGGTTTTGATTTCTTCACACCAAGTATTGTTTTAATCGCACTTTCTATGGCGAGATTTGCATTTTGTATAGCACCTTCATTGTTTTCATTGGCAATGTCGGTTCTGGCTTTTTCGAACTCCTCCAAAGCGCCGTAAAATTGCTGATCATGTAACAGTTCATATGTTTGGTTTATTATATGTTCTTGAATATAGCGCGAATCAACCGGGAAGATCTTTCCATTTGCCATCCGCCATGCAAGATTGCTTTCCTCCATTATGTTGTTGATTTCACTTTGGAAAGCATCCTTTCTTCCTTCTTCCATTGAGGAAACTTCGGAATAGAAGAGTTCGAGAATATCAAAAATAAGAGGCGGATAATTCCCGCGTAAAATGAACACTGATAAATTGGAGGGTTCTGGTGGACCTGAACCCTCTTCAGGAAAGGACAAAAGTGTACTTATTCCGAGTTCTGCTTCAATTGACGCTGGTAATTTTCTTAGAAAAGATGTTGTATAGTTAAAACCGGAATCATCTGTCACATAAAAATTTTCGTCGAATTTGTTAAGACAAGTCAATAAACGAGTGCGTACTTTCAGAGGGATACTGACTTCTATCTTTTTTTCTTTTAATGCCTGGGCGCATCTTTTGGAAAATGTCCAAGCCATATTTAAATTCCTACCTACGTTTAATTTTAAATATACCAGTGTATATTTTTGGTTGTCAATTTTCTTACCTTAATTATGCCCCCCTTTTGTCAAAACAATCATTCCAAATCGCTTTTATGTAAAAGCAGAGTTTTCTGACACACTTTCCAAGGATTCCGTCAGGTTAAAATGCACTCTTTCGGAGAACGATATTCCAACCTACTGTGCAACCGCTTTCTATTATAGAACATCTCAATGTAATAAAACAATATCTTTCTGAAACTCTTCATCATATCTCTTCACGAAGGGGATCCTTTCTCTTATATTTTACTATGCCCCTCGTGTCTATAAAAACAGGGAAAGCTCACATCGTGCACCAGTCGTAGGCACTCATACTGAACCATCCGCAGGCACCTAAAGTGCACCACTATCAATTTTGAAGGAATCCTATTGAAAAGGCTGCTGTAATGTGTATCCTTTCATGGAAAAACGTAGCTGACAACTGAAGGGAGGCATATCATGGCAGGAAGGAGCTTAACGGTGTTGGATATCAGAGAGATAATTAGATGTTTGAGGATGAAGGCGAGCAACCACAAGACAGCAAGAAGCCTGCGTATGAACAGGCGCACAGTATTGAAATACAGAGAATGGTTACACAGTGTGCTTGGGCATTGAAAAAAGAGATGGTTCCTATAATGAAAGAAGTTTATGTGCTGGAGTGGTTGTATCAGTAAGAAAGGTTTTTTTGAGGGTGATAAGACTCTCTTTCTCAATAAGAATATTTGTCAACTTTTTCATTTAACAATTTGACTTTTTAGAGGAATAATGTTAAAATACTGAACAATTTTCTGGGCTTCTTTATTCAGAAGAAAAGTTCACAATTTTATGCTATCCATATAGGTTATAGTTATAGATTGTTGCAGAAAAATAACTATAAGGGAGGGTAAAATTATGATTACAGAATTGCCAGAAAAAAAAGTTCCCACCTGGTTGGAGAGTGCAATAGAGCATGCAATAAAAGGAAGAGAGCCAGAATTTGTTCTTCGCGACATCCTTCAAGATTCTTTATATTACCCTGCATGTGGTTTAAATGGTATACCTGTAAAGTTTCTCACTGGAAATATCCATTCCTTTATTTATGCTGATTATATGGTAACGCGAAAAGGTTTTTTGGCGAACCTCAATGGAATCTGTGATGACTGTGGTTTTAAGGGATATCGCTCACTATATCAACGTGAAATAAGAAGAGAAGATCTTGTTCCGTATAATTGGTCTCCGTCTATATTAGTACCGACCTGTTTACATGCAGTAATAAGGTCTCATGAATCTTATTGTGAACCTTTTGGACATTGGAGTATTTGGTTGAAAGAAGGGGAGACCGATAGTGATGATCCATTAAGAGCTTTTAGTTTTCTCTTTTTTGCAGGAGAAATGTCGGCAATCTATCAAGGTTTATATTGTAGATTAGGTATTGCACCAACAATAGTAACAATTATCCAGCCTGGTTCGCGTTCGTTGATGGGAGATGGATGGGACAGTACCGACTCCGACGATGCTTTTTTTAGACAAGTTGTAGCTTCAAATAGCGCTGGTTTTCCACCGTATTTCTTATATGGAGGATTTCCTAAGTTGGGACCACAGCCTCCTTACCACACACCATGTTGGAGTGACTATGGAGGTGAAATGGTAGCACTGTTACCAGAAAGACATGCCGGGTTATGGAAATTAAAGAATACTTCTTCTGAAGAGTAAAAGAAGTTTAGGGGCTGTTAAGCCCACTTTTTCCTCTCTTTTTTATCAGAAGATCCTTTTTTGATAGATCCTGCAAGGGCTTTCTGTTAGATATGGAGTAACAGGGGGATATGTGATATGGTTTCTATGGTATTCTATTGATCTTAAAAGGTGTATCTTCCTGTAGTGTCAAGAAACAGATGCAAAGCAGATAAAAACATAGCCAAGTTTGGCAGAAACTATCTCCCAAAAAGGAGGAGAGGATGAAGGTCTATATCAGTACAGATCTTGAAGGAGTAACAGGAGTTTTTAAGTTTACCCAAACAAGAGAAAGAGGACCGGAATTTAGAGAAGCGATGGAACTTCTTATGGGAGATATTGCCGCTGTCGCGCAAGGGTTGCGCCAGGCAGGCGTTAAGGAAATTTATGTGTTGGACGGACATAATGGCGGCAACAATTTTATCCCTAAATATATGGTATCTGGAGTTCACTATATTACAGGGCATCCCCGGCGTCGTATATTGGATGAAACCTTTGATGGATATATTATGCTTGGATTCCATGCGATGAACGGAACTCCCGATGGAGTATTGCATCATACCCAATCGTCTATGTCGGAAAATAAATATTTTTATGATGGCGTGGAACGGGGAGAACTCTATCAGAGTGCAGTGATTGCCGGACATTTTAATGTACCGGTTATCTTGGTTACTGGTGATGAAGCAACCTGTCGTGAAGCGCGAGAGCTTCTTGGTGAAGGTCTTCCTACAGTTGCGGTAAAGAAGGGATTAAGCCGCGAGGCCGCAATACTTCTTAGCCCGGAAGATACGCGGGTATTGCTTGTGGAAGGTGCGAAAGAGGCAGTTAAGGCATTGCCGACTCTGAAGCCCTATAAAATCAATCTTCCTGTACAGTTGCGAAAAAAATGGATTAATAAAGTCGCGGGCGCAACTCTTGAGAATCCTTATTTTTCAGAAACAGAGATTGAAATAACAAGCGCGCTTGATATTATCAAATAAGCAGAGTAAAGATGAAGCCGTAGGGAAGAAAAGGGCTTTTTTTTTTAGAAAGAATAAAGGATTTTTCTTCTGTTTTCTATAGTGATCTTCTGTTATGGATTACTCTGTTTTGTTATAATGGATAGTGGTTTTGGAGAATGAGTAGAGGGCATAGGGTTTCTCCTTTTTCTTTTGGCGCTATTTTTTTTATGATATCTCTCTTAGTATGCCAAGCATTGTATAAGACAAGTGAGCAAGGTTATGAAAAAAGTCCGCTTCCTTCATACTGCCGATCTTCATTTAGATACGCCTTTTAAGGGTGTTGCCGCAATTAGTTCGGAGATTGGCACACGGTTACAAGATGCGACCTTCCAGACGTTCCGTACGATTATTGATATTGCTATTCAGCATGAGGTTGATTTTATTCTTGTTGCCGGAGATATCTATGATGTTTCAGAGCAAAGTATTCGGGCACAGATCTTCTTTCGGAATGAGTTAAGAAGGCTTGAAGAAAAAGGAATAGCGGCTTATATTGTGCATGGAAACCACGATCCTCTGAATAGTTGGTCGCCTTCTCTATCTTTTCCTAAGAATACACATGTTTTTTCGGCTGATACTGTTGAGCGATTTTTTGTGGTGAAAGGAGGAGAAAAGGTCGCGGAAATTTATGGAATCAGCGTATCGCAGGGAAACGTTCTTGAAAATCTTGCATCCTTGTTTCCAGTGGTTTCTCAATCGCAAAAAAATCTTGTTACGATAGGGATGCTTCACTGTAATCTTGGAGGACGAGGAGTCAATGCAGATGCTGTTCCTTGTTCTGAGAAGGATCTTCTTTCTAAACACTATGATTACTGGGCTTTGGGACATATTCATAAGAAAGAGATTGTCTCCTCTTCGCATCCGGGTATTGTATATCCTGGAAATCCTCAGGGTCTTCATCCGAATGAAGAAGGAGAGAGAGGATGTTATTTGGTTGAAGTAGAAAGAGGGGGCAATGTTGCACTAAGATTTGTTGAAACCGCACATATCCGTTGGATTTCGCATTCTATTTCTATAGAAGAAAGTGAAACAATAGATTCTCTTCTTTCTTTCATAGAACGCTCTCTTGCTTCTGTAAGGGAGAAGATGCGAAACAAAACCCTGATTTGCAAGATAATCCTTACAGGAAGAGGGCCCCTTGCAAAGGTTCTTCGGAGAAAAGGAGTTCTTGATGATCTTCTGAAAGAATGTCAGGAAAATGTTTTTGTGGACAGGGAAAGGGTTGTATGGGTTGAACGAATTATTAATAATACAAGGCTTTCTTTTGATAGAGAAACATTGAAGGATCAGCAGGATTTTATTGGAGATCTTGTAAGGACCTTTGAAGAATTTGCAGAGGAAGAAAAGATGGGTTTTTTAGAAAAGGAGCTTAGTTCATTGTTTCTTTCGCCGTTAGGAAGAAAGTTTCTTACGCCACTTGAGACCGAGTATCTGCGGAGAGTGCTTGCACAATCTGAAGAACAATGTCTTGATCTGTTATTGGACAGTCAGGAGAGAAATGAGGATTGAAGAGATCTATTTAGACGGATTTGGAATATTTCACCAATATCATATTATAGGGATTCCTTCAGGAATAACAGTCTTATATGGTCCTAACGAATCAGGCAAATCTACTCTCCTTGCTTTTATTCAGCAGGTTCTGTTTGGTTTTCCCGATGGGCGGAGTCGCAAGATTCAATATCTCCCCCTTGCGGGAGGAAATCATGGCGGCAGAATTAGGGTAAGACTTCATAATGGAGAAGTGTATGGGATTGAACGGTATGGAGGTAGAAGAGAGGGTGTACAGCTTTTTTTGTCAGATGGAAGATTAGGAGGTTCGCAGGAATTGTCGCATCTATTGGGACATATAAAGCAAGAGGTTTTTGAGAATATTTATGCGTTTAGTCTTTCAGAACTTCAGGATATTAAGACGCTTCACAGTGATGAGATGAGGGAACGGATGTATAGTGCGGGACGGGGAATAGGAGAGGTTTCTATTGAAGAGGCAAAGACTTTTTTAAGCAATGAATCTTCTAATCTTTTTACACTCAAGGGGAGAAAACCGTTTATTAACAATCTTTTAAAATCATTGAAGGAGAAAGAAGAGAAGATTCGGGAAGAGAGTAAGAGTTTAGAACGTTTTAATATTCTTTATCATGAAAAAGAAGAGCTGAAAAAAGAATTAGATATTGCGATAAAAGATCAGGAGTATTATGAGAAGAAAGAAGTGCATGTAGAAAAACTTCTTGCAGTTTGGGAGTCATGGGTTGTAATGCAGGAAGCAACGCGGGCGTATAATGCCATTTCCGCGCCAGAATCTTTTCCAGAGGAGGGCAAAGAAAGAATGGAGGGGATTCTCGCAACGATCTCAGGGTATGAGGATAGAATTCTTGAAATAAAGGGAACTCTGAAATCATTGGAAGAACAGAGAGTTTCTCTTACCATAGACGAATCTCTTCTTCAGTATAAAGGAGAGATTCTTTCCTTGCAGAGAGGGATAGAAAAGTATGAGTCTGCGTTGCATGATCTTCCAGAGATAGAGGCATTGGTACGAAAGGAGGAGGCTCAGCTTCAAGAGAGTCTTTCTGAAATAGGCCGAAGCTGGACAGAAGAGAAGATGATGGAGGTGGATCGTTCGATTCCTGTGAAAGAAGGAGTACGAAAGAGATCTGATGAGATGGAAGAGATTAGAAGGAATCTTCGTGATCAGGGAATTGAAAAGAACCAGAGAATTGCAGAGAGAGAAGATCTTGAAAAAGAGAAGCTCCTTCTCCATGAAGAACTTGATACAAAGAGATTAGAGGCGAGGAATGAAACAGATGTAGGGGAAGAACAGAAAGCTCTTTTAGATATACGGTCTTTGCTTGGAAAGAAGGAAGTAATTGTTGATGACCTTCAGAATCTTTATACTTTACTGGATACAAAGAAGAACGAGAGAGAAAACCTTTCACATCAGGAAGGTATAGAAGAGGAGATAGAAGAAGAATTTCTCTCTTCTCGGAGTCATCTATTCTTTTCTGTGCGGCAGAATCTCTCTATTTTGAAAGAGTTGAAGAGGAAGGTGGAGGTGCTGGCAGAGAAGGAAGAACTGGTGCGGTTTCTTCAACCCGATAGAGCGAATGCTCTTTCTTTCTCTTGGGAGATATTGCGAGTTTTTGCTGTCATTTTTATTGGAATCGGAGGGGTGCTATTTTTGATGAAGGGGAATGTGCCGAAGGTTGGAATAGGTATTCTTCTCTTTTTTCTGTTGTTGGCAGGAGTGGTTTGGATGGTACAGAGAAAGGAGAGAACCAGAAAAAAGAAGGTTTTACAGAAGAAAGAAGTATATCCGAACTATATGAATTTTGCAGAAGAAAAGGAAAGATTGGAAGGAGAAATAAGTCAGATACAAAGTACAATCCTTTCTCTTGTGAAGGAAGCGGGCTTGGGAGAGATTCCTTCGAAAGAATGGCTGAACGAAAGAGAAGAAGCATGGAAGAATCTTAAAACTCTTTTTTTGCAGGAGATTGATTTGAAGAAGAAGATCTTTCTTAAAGAAGAAGAGAAAAGGAAGATAGAGAATGACCTTCTTGTTTGCGGTGAGAGAGCGGGAATAGAAGGTATCCCAAATCTTTCTACGACAAACGAGAGAGAAGAGATCTTGAAAAAAGAGGAGAAGTCTTTGAATAGAAAGAAGATACTTGAAGAGAAAATTAAGGATATTGATAGAAAAATGTTGGGAGTGGAAAGCAGGGAATCTATGATAGAAGAGAGGATATCAAGTCTTCAGAAAGATGAAGAAGAGCTTCAGGGTAGTTGGATGGAATGGAAAAAGAGGCGGGGGTTTGATTCTCAATTATCTCCTGAAGGTGTGCTGGAGGTTTTTACGAAGATAGAAGAATCTTCTGTTCGCAAGGAGAAGAAGGAAGAGATAAAGGCAAGGAAGGAAAAAATAAAAAAAGAGATTACAGTATATGAAGAAGAGTGCAATGCAGTATATGCGGGATGTGGCCGTGATAAAGAATCTGATAATTATGTTAGCGCGGCGGAGAGTTTAGTAGATGGGTTGCGAGAGTGTGAAGAGAAGAAAAAGATGAAGGAAGGAATAGAGAGAGAAGAAGAAAACGCAAAAAGAGATAAAAAGATTGTAGAGGAGAAACTTAGAAACGAGAAGAAGAAACAGTCTTTGCTTTTTAAGGAGGGATTTGCAGATTCCGAGGAAGAATTTAGAAATAATGCGAGAGAATGGGAGACGCGCAGGAAGTATGCGTACGACATTGAGCAGGGAAGAGGGAATATTAGAGTGGTTTTTGGTGAACAGAAGTATGAAGAGGTGGTGAGGGAACTTTCAGAGACAGATCATGAAACCCTTCTTTTGGATCAAAAACAAATAGAACAGCGCCGAGAAGAGGCACAAGAAAAATATTCACAATGTAAAGAAAAAATCGGTGAAATTGATGGCCAGATTGCGCAAATAGAAAAAAATAAAGAGGCATCGCAATTAAAGATGGAACAGGCAGTTGATATGGAGATATTGCAACGAAAGGCAGAAGAATGGGCAGTAGCAATTTTATCGCAACTGGTTATTGAAAAAACAATAGAAAAGTATGAGCGGCAGAGACAGCCTGATATTATCAAGAAGGCGCAATCCCTTTTTGCCTCTATTACTGCGGGAAGGTATCCTTCACTCTATATTGCGGCAGATACAAAAAAAGAGATCTGTGTAGAAGAAACAAATAGATCTCGGAAGAGTATTTCTCAGTTGAGCAGGGGAACCGCGGAACAGCTCTATTTATCGTTGCGGCTTGGTTTTATTCAGGATTTCAGCAGTTATTCTGAACCACTCCCCCTTATTTTTGATGATATTCTTGTAAACTTTGATCACGAGAGAGTGCAGAATGTGTGTAGTCTTCTTCGGGATTTTGCACAGGAACATCAGATCCTTTATTTTACCTGTCATAAGAGTACAAAGGAGTTAATGGAAGGGGTCGGCGCACATATTATTTCAATAGGAGAGGGTGTTTCCGGATAAAAAAAAAGTAATTGTAAAGAGGTTGAAATAGATGAAACAGAGATTTTTAGAGAATTGTTTTTTCATTCAAGAATAAAGGAGGGAAGAGATGGCACACCTTGTATATACGAAAAAGATACCAGTAAAGTATCAGGTGGATCTCTTTGTGGCAGGCGGAGGTCCAGCAGGAGTTGCGGCGGCAATGACTGCGGTGCGCCAGGGGGTTTCTGTATATTTGGCAGAAGCGCATACCTGTATGGGTGGAATGGGAACCGCAGGGCTTGTTCCTGTATTTATGACATTTACCGATGGAGAGAATTTTCTTGCAGGTGGATTTGGAAGAGAACTTCTTACCCTTCTTCAGAAGGCAGGAGGTACTGTTCCAGAAGAGGGCACTGGTATTCGG
>JBBADJ010000023.1:0-15512 GCA_041656495.1 Candidatus Ratteibacteria bacterium | reverse complement strand
CGAGTGGCCGACCCCGAACGTTTCGAAAGTGAGGGGCGCTCGAGTCATAGATTCCTTACCCTCTCCGCACGAAGTGAACAAAGTGAACGAAGTGCACTAAGTGAACGAAGTGCACTGTAGTAGGGAGGGGGACTCGAACGTGAGCGAAGTCAGGAAATCCGACGAAGAGGCAGGATTTCCAGCGAGTGGCCGACCCCGAACGTTTCGAAAGTGAGGGGCGCTCGAGTCATAGATTCCTTGCTTCCTCTCCGCACGAAGTGAACAAAGTGAACGAAGTGAGCTGTAGTAGGGAGGGGGACTCGAACGTGAGCGAAGTGGAAGGATTGCGAGCAAGCGTAGCAATCCTCGCGAGTGGCCGAGTCGAGGCGTTCCGAAAGTGAGGGGCGCTCGAGTCATAGATTCCTTATCCTCTCCGCACGAAGTGAGCTGTAGTAGGGAGGGGGACTCGAACGTGAGCGAAGTGGAAGGATTGCGAGCAAGCGTAGCAATCCTCGCGAGTGGCCGACCCCGAACGTTTCGAAAGTGAGGGGCGCTCGAGTCATAGATTCCTTGCTTCCTCTCCGCACTAAGTGCACTAAGTGAACGAAGTGAAATGCTGTCCTCCTTTCTTTTTTTGATACTGCACGGAGGTTGTGGTGAAAAAAACCCCTCTCTGGGAAGATATCACTATTATCCTAGCGATATTTTCTCTCTGGCCAGCAATTCTTCATAAAGAAAGTATTCTCTCCCGAATTATTCTTGTCCTCTTTGTAATCCTCTCTGTTATTATTCTTATCCGACGAATCAAACGCTTTTCTTCTATTCCTAAAGAATGAAAAAACTCATTGCTCTCCTCATTGCAATTCCATTTATTACTGTGGGAATGTATATCTTTTGGCAAAGCAAGCCCGGTAACAAAGCAACGCTTCTTTGGGAACAGGGAGAAAAAAAAGACGCTTTTTCTCTTTGGAAAGAATCTGTGAAAGAAACCCCCAATCTTCAATGGTATGACAAGCTTATTGAACGACTTATTGCGGAAGGAGAATATGAAGAAGCAGAAAAACATTGCAAGGCTGCATTGACACAATGGCCAGATTATGTTAATTTTCTTTTTTACCTCAGCGTCATACAATATTATCAAAATAATTATAGTGACAGTTTAAGAACTACTGATTTAGTTTTACAACAAACCGTGTATTACCCTGATCTTTACTTTGTGAGAGCTCTTGATTTTTTAGCTCTTAGCGAAACAGCACAGGCCAGAAAAGAACTGGTCAGAGAAATTAATAACAATCCCGGAAATCGCCGGGCATGGTCTAAATCAAAGGAGCTGGCCAATGAAAAGAATTAGATGGTCATTCTTTCTTCTTTTTGTACTATTCCCTGTTTCTCTCTTTGCTCAATCTTCCCTTCCTCTACATCTTTCTTTTTTCTCAAGCCTTCCTACACGATTACCAGGAACACCTTCCTGCAACCAAGCCGCGGACTATATTGTTCAACAATTCCGCTCGGCCGGCCTTAGAGATATAACCATAGACCACTATACCACGGTTGTACCCATTGATAAGGGATCTTTCCTTGATATCGGCGCAAAAATTCCTATTCATCCTTTCTGGCCCAATTCTGCCAGAACATGCACCACCATACCTGAAGGTATTGTAGGACCAATCCATTATTGTCCGGGAAGCACAATCAAATCTCTGACTGGAAAAGATATTAAAGGAAGCATTGTTATTCTTGATTTTAATTCTCAGAATCTCTGGCTTGATATAGCAATGTTAGGCGCGAAAGCCTTTCTTTTTATTGAACCTGAAACTGGCAACAGGGCACAGGGAGAAAAAAAGTTTGCATCTGTTCCTCTTGATGTTCCCCGTTTCTATGTACAGAAGGAATATGTCGGACAGGTACTCGGCGCAGCGGCTTCTGGTAAAAATGCCAGAGTTGTCGGAAGGGTAGACTGGACAAAAGCGCCATCGCGGAATATTTATGGATTTGTAGAAGGAAAAGATGCAAAATTGAAAGAAGAAATTATTATTATAGAAAGTTTCTATGACAGTATTAGTGTAGTGCCGATGCTTGCTCCTGGTGCGGAAGCGGCAAGCGGTATTTCTTCACTCCTTGCGCTCGCGGAACATTTCGCCAAAAATCCACCCCAAAGAAGCGTCCTCTTTCTTGCGGCTTCAGCCCATTATCATGGTCTTAATGGAATAGATAATTTTATTCAGACCCATTTAAGAAAACAAGAACCGTTCAGAAGTAGAATCAAAAAGTTTATTGAACCAAAATTTGTTTTTTGTCTTGATCTTTCTACCCAATCTAACCAAGTCGCTATCTGGCACAACAGCACAGATTTCTTTCTTCAAAGGGTCTTTAATCCAGTGGTTAGAAATCTTTTGGAACATGGCAAGAACCAATGCAAAAAAAGAGGGATTAGCCCAGAACGCTATCTTATTAATGGCGTAACTCCCGAGAAAGGAGTTACCTGGAGAAACTTTCTTACAGAACCTCTTCGTACCGATGGCGAACGACTTATCAATTGTGGTATTCCATCTCTCTCTTTTGTAACAGTTAATGATGCGAGAACCCGCATAGATACTCCGTTTGATCGTTTTTCTTCGTTGAATATCGCAAACCTTGAACGACAGCATGACCTTATTTCTACCATGATTGCCGGTGCGTTGAATGAAAAGGATTTCTTTATAAACACTGATCTGAAAAGTGTTAAAGATCGTTCTGCCACCCTTACTACAAAAGTTGTTACATTCAACCCGAAAAAGAGTTTTGTACCAAGTGAACCTGTTCCCAATGCACTTGTTATTCCAAGATTTATTCTTATTGATCCCTTAAATCCTTACAGTACCTTTGAAAAAACTTTTCTCGGCGTCCGAAATGATCTTTTAGAAATGACAGATGAAAAGGGACAAGCAAGAGGTTCAAGATTTCCAACCGCTCAAATAGCATTTCTTCAAGCGTATGCTTTTGATCCTAATACAGGAGCGATTACTCTTTCGCCCGACTTCGGTGTTAATGGGGATGAACAATTCCCAATGCTCTGCAAAATAGATTATAAAGATAAAAAATGGCTCACGGTTCTTTTCCAGAGCACACCAATAAATCTTTTCGGGCTGGTTGATCCGCAATATCTCTTTAATGTGGACAGAATTGATGTTTTTGATCTCTCAAATAGCCTTCCTGACGCCTATGGATTCTTTTTTGAACACCCCACCTTCAGCGGATTTCGATGGTCTTCTGATTCTGATCCTTCTGCGGTTGTTTTTGCCAAACCAGGATCCCATGTAAAAATTGCCGGCGAATCCGGTCCTTTGGGAATACGGATTCTTCTTCTTAATAGCAAAGCAACAAAGACAAATAAACACCATGCAGAAGGACTTGGCTTTGATGCTGATTCGCATGAAGCTATCTACGCGCTTCCCTACCAAGCCGCGTATGATATGATTCAGCTTGATGCCTATCGTTCCTATAACTTTGAACGGTACAACATCAGAAATGAACGTCTTGGAGAACTTCAAAAACAGTCAACCTCTCTCTTAGCACTTGCGGACAATGCGGCGGAACAGAAAAATTGGTGGAATTTTCTGAAGTTTTCCCGTCAGGCGCAGGCAATTGAATCCCGTGCCTATCCGGATGTAAAAAGTACTGCTAATGATGTGGTAAAAGGTATCATATTCTATTTTCTCCTTCTTCTTCCCTTTGCTTATTTCAGTGAACGTCTTTTCTTCGGATTTGCGAAAATAGAGAAAAGGATTGTAGCGGTTTTTGCGATATTTGTATTAATTTATTTCATTATGCGCGGAGTTCATCCTGCCTTCAAACTTACGGATGCGCCGGAAGTTATTCTTTTGGCATTTATTATCTTGTCTCTTTCCTTAGTGGTTATTTCAATTATTACCTCTAAATTTGAAGAACAGATGCAAAAAATGAAAAGAGAAGGCGGAAAAGTCTATCAAACTGATGTGGGGCGCGCTTCCGCCGCTGGTACTGCCTTCTCTCTTGGTGTCGCGAATATGAAACGCCGTAAAACTCGCACCATGCTTACTGGTACCACACTGGTGCTCCTTACTTTTACAGTGCTTTCATTTACTTCTATTAAATCATATATGAGATTCAATCAGATTTTACGTAATAATAAACCCACCTATCAGGGAATTCTGCTTAGAGACCGCTCATGGAACCCCTTACAGGAAGTTGCCCGCGATTATGTCAATGGAGATTTTGAAGGAACCGGAACTATTGCTCCTCGTTATTGGTATATCAATCCGCAATTAGGAGAGAAGACTGCTATAGAAATTTTCCACGGCAATAACTCATATCTTTGTTCTGGAATTGTAGGACTTACTGAACAGGAAAAAGACATTACAGAAATCCATAAAACTCTCCGAGCAGGAAACTGGATTTCTGCAGAGGACCATAATGTAGCTATTATTTCCGATAAAATTGCGAAAAGTCTTGGCATTGGTTCTCAAGATATCGGGACTGCCCGCATTACTGTGTATGGAAAAGAATTAACAATAAAGGCTATCTACGACTCTACAGCTTTGGAACAGCTTAAAGACCTTGATAATGAACCTCTGATGCCAGTGGATTTTTCTTCTATGCCTGAAAAAGAGATCGCGAAAATAAAGATGGAAAAAACTGCTATGGTAAGCGGAGGTTCTGATAAAATTGAAAGTTTTATTCATCTGGAAGCTTCCAATATCATTATTGTACCCATCCCTCTGGTACAGGAATTCAAGGGAACTCTCCAATCTATAGCAGTACGATTCTTCCCCAACCAAGATATTAAAACACTGGTTGAAAATTTTGTATCTAAACTGGCAGTAATACTTTTTGTGGGAATTGATAATAAATCTTTTGTTTATAGTAGTATAGGGCTTACTTCGCTTTCTGGTCTCAGCAACCTTATTATTCCTATTCTCATTGCAGCGCTTATTGTTCTCAACACAATGTTGGGATCTGTATATGAACGCTTGCGAGAAATTGGAACTTATAGTGCTGTCGGACTTGCTCCTGTACATATTTCCGCACTCTTTCTTGCAGAATCCGGCGTCTTTGCGGTATTAGGATCTGTATTAGGATATTTACTAGGACAGGTGCTTACAAAAATTCTTATTGTTTCTGGACTCTTAAAAGGTCTTATTCTAAATTATTCCTCTCTTTCTGCGGTATTTGCAACTCTTATCATTATGATTACTGTGCTTCTTTCAACCCTGTATCCTGCTAGAAAAGCTTCTCAAATGGCTGTTCCCGATGTAACAAGAAAATGGGTTCTTCCTGATCCTAAAGGCGACCAATGGTTCTTTGAGTTTCCATTCACAGTAAGTGAGTTGGAAGTTCTTGGACTTGCAACTTTTTTAACTGAATATTTCAGTTCTTATCAGGATGTTTCTCTCGGTAATTTTTATACAAACGGAGCAACCCTTTCTGTAGGAAATCATTCAGACGACAAAAAGGTCTTTTCTGTAAAAACAGCTATATGGCTCGCTCCCTTTGATTTAGGAGTATCACAAAATCTGAATGTTCATTTTGAACCTTTGGGACAGTATAATTTCTACACTATCACCCTTGATATTGAACGCATTGGAGGAGAAGCCGCTGACTGGAAACGACTTAATCGCCGTTTTCTGGATGGAATACGGAAACAGTTTCTTGTCTGGCGAACAATTTCTCCGGAGATTAAGAAAGAATATGAGGTCCAGGGAAAAGGCGAACTCGTTACCACATAAAAAAGATGATACCACAAACAATACAACACTATTCTGTTACACATAACAGGGGATAGACTTTATGAAAAGCGATGAAAAAAACTTGGGAAACTTTTCTCCGGAAATCCCCGAGACATTTGAGAGCGGCTTTAATATTAAAACAGTTATTGCAGCGCTCTTCATCGGTTTTATTATGCTTCCGGGAGCGATTTACCTTGGAATAATCACTGGTGGAGGACTTGCGGGCGCAGCGCAATGGGTCGCGGTTATTCTGCTTGTAGAAATTGCAAAACGCTCTTTTGTGCCTCTTAAAAAACAAGAAATTTATATTGTATATATTATGGCGGCAAGTCTTATCGCGGGAGCGTTAGTACTCGGAACTTCCAGTCTTGTGGTTCCAGGCGGCGCGTTCGGCGAGTTGATTTGGCAACAATACCTTGTCCAGTCGCCCCACGCAAAAGCATTTGGGCTAACTCCCCATATCCCCCGATGGGCTTCGCCATCTCCTGAATCTGAAGCTTTGTTAAAACGGACATTCTTTCATCGGGACTGGCTGCTTCCAATCTTAGTGGTAATCATCCATAACCTTCTCTTCAGAATTAATTTTTTCAGCCTTGGATATGTAACCTTCCGTATTACCAGCGACAGAGAAAAACTTCCCTTTCCAATGGCGGCAGTTGCTTCTGAAGGAGCCATGGCATTGGCGGAATCTTCCTCTAAAAAAGAAACTTGGAGATGGCGGGTTTTTTCTATCAGCGCCATGCTCGGTCTTATTTATGGAGCATTTTACGCGGTTATTCCAACCATTACTGGTTTAATGATGACCAAACCCTTTCAACTTTTACCTATTCCATGGGTAGATTTTACCGCTCAAATAGGAACAATTTTTCCTGGGTGTGTCTTAGGGTTTGTCACAGATCTCAGCGCTCTTATTGCGGGGTTTGTCATTCCATTTTGGGTGGTTATTGGATCTTTCGTCTCTTCAATTGCCGCGCAATGTTTTGGTAATCCGGTTCTCTTTAATCTTGGCATTCTAAAAAACTGGCAACCGGGAATGAGTGTCATTCCTACCAATGTTGTTGCCACGCTTGATTTCTGGATGAACGTAACGATTGGAGGCGGAATTACCGTAGGGCTTATCGGTATCTGGAAACTCCTTCTTCAATTCAAGAAAAAAAGCGCAGCAGCTAGCGTTACACAAAAACCTGCCGCAAACAGAGGAGATTATCCCATACCAATCGCCCTCGGAATATGGTTTGTTACCACTATTATCTATATTATTCTGTGCCATATCCTTGTTCCTACCTTTCCTATTGCGATTTTCATTCTTTTTGGCTTTATCTTAACTCCATTTCTTACCTATACTTCTTCAAGAATGTTTGGAATTACCGGAGTGCATACTGGCGCTTCCTTTCCTATGGTACGGGAAGCCAGCTTTATTCTCAGCGGGTATCGCGGCGCAGATATTTGGTTTGCGCCCGTACCCTATTTTGATTTCGGAGGCACTACACAAGGGTTCAAACAGCTTGAACTTACAAGAACCCGTTTTACTAGTTGGTACAAGTGCGAATTTACCGCACTGGCAATTATGCTTTTCTGTAGCTTTTTCTTCTGGTCTGTTATTTGGCATCTCGCGCCAATACCATCCTCTACCTATCCCTATATTCAGAAAATCTGGCCTATGAACTCTATTTTTAAGTGTCTCTGGGCTACCAGTACTCTTGATGCTGAATCTTCGTGGATGATTAAAGCAATACGCTTAAAATATATTGCAGGATCCATGGGATTGAATTTCCTTCTCTACGGTCTTATTGCTATCTTTAAATTTCCTATAGCGCTTTTTTATGGATTTATTGGCGGAGTGCCGCAAATGCCGCATTATACTATTCCGCTCTTTGCCGGCGCTATGCTTGGAAGGTTCTATTTTGCAAAGAGATTCGGCAAAGAAACATGGAGAAGGTATACTCCGATTATCCTGGCAGGATATTCTTGCGGAATGGGACTTATTGGAATGGTCTCAATCGCGGTAGCTCTTATTGCGAAAACAATTTATCAGTTAATCTTCTAAAGATTAAAAAATCTTCGTATAGAGCGGCAGAAATTATTTTCTGCCGCTCTTTTTCTATTCTCTCTTTAAGATCTGCTTCCCGAAGAACATCTTATTCCGACCCAACCTCTTTCTTTTGAATGATAGGGTATCATTGAAAAGAATCAATTCTTTGGATAGGCATATTTTTCCACCTACCAGCTCTCGAATAATCTAAAATAGAATGCCCCTCTCTTCTCCTAATAATGAAAAATGGGACTAGTTAGTTGTAGACATAGACAATAAGATTATTACAGGAGAACCCAAATAACTATATCTATAGAATGATGAAGATCTCATAGAGGAATAAAGTTTTAGAAGAAATAGGGAAGGGCAGGGGGGATAAAAAAGTATTACAAATTCTTTATCTCTTCTTATCGTTTCATAACAGAAATACGGAATATCCAGTATGCGCCGATAAAAAAGAGGAAATTAGCAAATAATTGCGTTGAGTAAAGTCCTATTCCATTTCCTACAAGGTCTCCCCGTAAAAAATCAAGAGAGTATCGCAATGCACCAAAAAAGATAAGGTACCATCCTGCAATCTCTCCGTCATAGTGGTCTTCATGAAAAAAAAGAAGAAGAAAAAGGAAGATAATGCAATCGCCAAGAGCATAATAAAGTTGAAGAGGATGAACTGTATGGGGCAAAAAAGGGAATTGTACTCCATACCATGCATCTGTCTTTCTTCCATGACAGCATCCATTGAGAAAACAGCCAACTCTCCCGAAAACTTGGCCAATCGGAAGAGCAAGTGCCACAAGGTCAAAAATTTCTCTGATGTTGGCCTTTTTAAGACGGAGAAAAATCCATAAGGAGAAAAAACCGACAAGAATTCCACCCTGTACCGCAAGGCCGCCATTGCGAAATAAAAAAACCTCTAAAGGATGACGAAAATAGTATTGAAAATTTACCGCGACATGAACCAGCCGAGCGCCCAAAAAACCGGCAAGCAAAAGAAGAAAGATAAGTTTACTGGTAAAATCGTCGGAGTAACCCTTTTTCCTCGCGATAAACTGAAAAAACAGGCTTGAAACAAGAACTCCTACCGCTACCATAACACCATACCAGTAAATAATAAAATTACCGATCTTTAAGAACACCGGGCACATTGTTTCGTCTCCCCGTCTGCAAAAGAAGTATAAGGAATACACCAACTACAATTGAAGAATCCGCTATATTGAAGACCGGCCAAACTCCTATATCAATAAAATCTACGACTGCGCGAAATCGGATTCTATCAAAAAGATTTCCAAGAATTCCTCCTGCCACCAACCCCAACGCAACGCGAGAAAAGTGAAAATTCGCTTTTCCGCGATGCACAAAAAAAAGAATCCCAATCAAAGCAGTCAAAGAAACCAGTATAAGAAAGAAAATATGGTTACCGTTTCTCAAGAGGCCAAAACAAATCCCAGGATTACGAATATGGGTCAGATAGAGAAAACGAAAGATCTTTACAGATGCTAATTCTGGAATCTGTTGCAATACGAGAATCTTTGAAATCTGGTCCAGCACCACAACCATACAAGCGGATAAATAAAATGCGCGAAGCTGGCTAATAAAGTCTCTTCTTCTCACGTTTTTCCTGACAGGTGAGACAGAATTTGGCAAAAGGCAATGCTTTGAGCCGAGCGATAGGGATGAAACATCCGCAATCTTCGCATTTTCCGTAGTCTTTACGGTCAATTTTCGTAAGCGCCTCGTCAATCTCTGCAAATAAGAGACTCTCTGAAGAGGTAAGGTTCAGTTCAAGATCTTTTTCAAAGTTTTCTCTTCCGAGTTCAGCAAGGTCAGAGGGAATGCCAAAGGTATCTTTGCCACGGCCACGAAAATTTTGGCTTGTCTTCTCTTCAAGGTGTTCCAAAGTTTTCAGAACCCTCTCTCGTTCTTGAAGCAACATTTCCTTGAACTCTTTGAGTTCTTTCAAGGTAAGTTTTTTCAGCCTTACACATCGAGCGTCACGCGTACCGACAGAACTTTTTTTCTTTGCAGTATGCGAAGACCGTGATATGTTACTGCCTTTATTTCTCTTCTTGTCTTGCATGGAACCACCTTTGCAAAAAGCTTCAAGTCGAATCCTTTTTGAGTTTCTATTGTAATCAGAATATCGGTAAAAAGCAAGTTTTTCGCCACAAGCCAATATCGTATTTCATTGAGAAAAAGAATTAATAATTCTTCGGGAGAATCCGCATGAAACAGACATTCTTTTGATTCTTTTCGGTGATAAGTGGTAAGAGGAACACTCTCTGCCGACGCTACAAGCGCTAGAGCGGCATTTTCAAAGAGTTCCTCAAGACTTTTTCCTCTTGCGCGAAAAGCAATGTCTGCCTGATGAGGAATGAACTCAAAGTTCTTCATTCTCCTTAACAGTAGCTATGTCAGCGATCTGATCCCCTGAAGTAAGGTTGATTAACCTTACACCAAGAGTGTTTCTTCCAATCCTTCTAATTTCTCTAACAAGCATTCTGATGACCATACCGCCTTTTGTCAAGACAATAAGTTCGTCGTCGTTGGTTACAAGTTTTGTCTGGACAACATATCCAAGCCTTCCTCCCACCTTCATCGCAATAACGCCTTTACCTCCGCGTTTTTGAACCCTGAAATTATTCACGCTGGTCCGTTTCCCATACCCGCGGTCGGAAACAGTAAGAATCTCGCCGCTTTCGCTGAAAACCTCGCAACTTACCACATTATCGGCACTTTCACGAAAACGGATCCCAATCACGCCCATACCGGTCCGTCCTATCTCTTTAATCTCGGTCTCTGAGAATCTGATAGAATAACCTTTTTTAGTAAAAAGAATCACCTGTTGCTTTCCATCGGTTAATTTTACATCAATAAGCTTATCGTGAGGTTTAAGGGTAAGCGCAATAATACCATTGGTTCTTGGCCTGCTGTATGCAACGAGAGTGGTCTTTTTAACAATGCCGTTTTTCGTAATCTTCAAAAGATTCTGTTCCGGAGTAAACTGACTTACTGGAATCACCGCGGCAATCTTCTCTTGATTGGATATCTTAAGAAGGTTGACAAGAGGTTTTCCTCGGGCTACTCTTCCTGCTTCGGGAATAAGATAACCCCGTAACCAGTAAACCCTTCCTTTTTCAGTAAAAATAAGAAGTTGATCTACCGTGGAGCAGACAAAGAGATGTTTGATAAAATCTTCTTCCTTTGTTCCCGCGCCTAACACTCCGCGCCCACCGCGCCGTTGCTTGCGATATGTTTCCAAAGGAAGGCGTTTTACATATCCCTGCTGAGAAAGGGTAACCACTATCTCTTCAGGTCTGATCAAATCTATCTCTGAAAGTTCAGTAAGAGGTTCTGAAATAACTGTTCTTCGGGCATCTCCATATTTTTTCTTCAAATAGGCAAGTTCTTCTTCAATCAAGGCATCTATCTTCTTTTTGTCCGCAAGAATAGCCTTTAATTCCGCTATTTTCTTTTCAAGCAACAAAAGCTCGTCTTGAATTTTATTTCTTTCAAGCTGAGTCAACCTTCCAAGAGGTAAAGCAAGAATTGCATCGGCTTGACGTTCAGTCAGTTTGAATTTTTTCCGAAGAGCGCTGTTCGCTTCGCTAATACTTTCGGACGCCCTAATTAAACGGATTACTTCATCTATATGATCTACTGCGATTTTAAGTCCAAGAAGAACATGATGCCGATCTTCCGCCTTGCGAAGTTCAAAGGCGGTTCTTCTAGTAATAACCTCAATCCGATGGTCAAGAAAGAGTTGTAACAATTCCCGTATAGGAAGAAGACGAGGCTGTTTATTAACAATCGCTAAATTGATTATTCCATACGAGGTCTGTAATTGAGTATGCTGATAAAGCTGATTAATAATAATATCGGTATTTTCTCCCCGCCTTACTTCAAGCACAATCCGCATACCCTCTCTGTCTGATTCATCGCGAATTGTAGAAATACCCACAATTTTCTTGTCTTCAATAAGTTTTGCGATATTTTCAAGAAGGTTTGTCTTATTTACTTCATAAGGAATCTCGGTAATAATAATGTTGTCATGACTTTTTGTTTCTTCTATTAGAACCTTGCCACGAAGAGTAATAATGCCTCTTCCAGTAGTATAGGCTTCATATACTCCCTGTGTACCACAAAGAAATCCGCCTGTTGGAAAATCAGGTCCCGGCAAAACTTCCATAATCTGTTCCACTGAAATTTCTGAATTTCTCAATACAAGCAAAAGGGCATCTATAAGTTCTGTAAGATTGTGAGGAGGAATATTGGTTGCCATCCCTACCGCAATACCTGAGGCACCATTCATCAGCAAGGTAGGAACCTTACTCGGCATTATGACCGGCTCTTGAAGGGATTCGTCAAAGTTCGGCATAAAAGCGACCGTCTCTTTTTCTAAATCCGCAAGAACCTCCATCGCAATAGGAGTAAGTTTTGCTTCGGTATAACGCATCGCGGCAGGTGGGTCGCCATCAATAGAACCAAAGTTTCCCTGTCCGCGTACCAGTGGATAGCGAAGAGAAAAATCTTGCGCCATCCGGGCCACGGCCTCATAAATAGAAGAATCACCGTGAGGATGGTATTTTCCCATAACTTCCCCAACAATACGCGCGCTTTTTTTATAGGGTTTTCCCGGATCAAGACCAAGTTCAAACATTCCGTAAAGAATACGTCTGTGCACAGGTTTTAGGCCATCTCGCACTTCAGGAAGAGCTCTCCCGACTATGACGCTCATCGCATAGTCAAGATAGGAATTTTTCATTTCTTCTTCAATGCCAACTGATGCTATCTTCTCCTTAAAATCCACGAAAGTCCCCCTAAATGTCAAGATTTCTTACTTCAAGAGCATAATTCTGTATAAATTGTCTGCGTGGTTCCACATGTTCACCCATCAATACTGTAAAGATCTCTTCGGCTTTTGCCGCATCATCAATAGTAACATTCAAAAGACGCCGGGCCTGTCTATCCATCGTTGTCTCTTGTAACTGTTCGGGATTCATTTCTCCCAATCCTTTATACCTCTGGATAACAATCCCCTTTCTTCCGACCTCTTTCAGTTCATCAAAAACTTTTTCAAAGGAGACAGGCCACTCCTTCCCATCCTTTGAAAAGAAAAGATCAGTCTCCCAAAAGATCGGAGTCAACCCACACTCCACAGCTTCATTCAGAAGTTTCTCGCTCTCTCTATTCTCATAAATATCTATTAACTGATAATTACCCGAAAAAAGATTCTGGTTGGAAAGTTGATTCTTTTCTACAAATTCAGCCATCTCTTCATCAGAATAGAAATAGTGGATATCGCCATTTAATATCAATTTTGAGATAGGAAGCTTGTGGGTATCCTTCTGAGCAAGACGAAAATATTTTTTCGCATCAAGTTCTCGTTTTATAAAAATTTTCTCAAGATCAGTAAACTTCTTGGAAAGGTCTGCGATTTTTCTTGCCTGTGAAGAATCTAAAGGTTCTTTCTTCTTACCATTAAAGAGCGATACATTCTTGCTTCCAAGATCAAGAAGAATCTTTTCCATTTCCAGTTCTGTATCTACATAAACCTCTTTTTTTCCCTGTTTTACTTTATAAAGGGGAGGTTGTGCGATATAACAATAACCCTGGCGGATAAGTTCTGTCATCTGACGGTAAAAAAAGGTAAGAAGAAGTGTCCGAATATGGGCTCCGTCCACATCGGCATCTGCCATAATAATAACCTTGTGATACCGAAGTTTGGTTGCATCAAATTCATCGCCGTATCCGGCTCCGAGAGCAGAAATAATCGTTCGGATTTCTCTATTGTCAAGAACCTTTTCAAGCCGTGCCTTCTCGGTGTTAATAATCTTTCCCCGAAGAGGAAGAATTGCCTGAAATGTACGGTCTCGTCCCTGTTTCGCACTTCCACCAGCAGATTCTCCTTCAACAATAAAAAGTTCCCGCTGGGCAGGATCTTTAATAGAACAATCTGCGAGCTTTCCTGAAAGAGCTGGACCATCCGCAAGTTTTTTGCGGGTAAGATCACGGGCACGGCGAGCAGCTTCACGCGCCTTAAAAGCAGTCATAGCTTTATCTAGAATTTCACGCGCGGCTTCAGGATGCTCTTCAAGAAAGGTATATATTTTATCAAATGTGATGCCTTCAACCAGAGTACGAACCGCAGAATTACCGAGTTTCGTCTTTGTTTGTCCTTCAAACTGAGGCTCTGGAATACGAACACTTATCAATGCAGTAAGACCCTCCCGGATATCGTCTCCGCCAAGAGAAAAATTCTCCTCCAAGAGTTGGTACTTCTTTCCGTATTCGTTAATACCACGGGTAAGGCCACTCCGAAATCCTGTTAAATGGGTTCCGCCCTCCCGGGTATTTACATTGTTTACAAAGGAAAGAATGGTTTCGTTATACCCATCGCTATACTGGAAGGCAACCTCTACCTCTCCCTCTTCTTCTATTTTCTTAAAATTGTAGGGAGGAGTAAAAAGTGGAGTTTTACCTTTGTTCAAATATTCTACAAATGCGGTAAGTCCGGTTTCGTAATGATAGGTTTCTGTACGGTTTTTCCGCTCATCTTCAAACTTAATCTGAATTTGAGGATTCAAAAAAGCCAAATCGCGCAAACGGCTCATTAAAATATTTTCGTCAAATTCAGATACCTCAAAGATTTCTGGGTCGGGCTTAAAGGTAATTTTTGTTCCTGTGGTTCTGGTTTTTCCCACTTCATGTAATATTCCTGTGGGAACCCCACGAGAAAATTTCTGATGGTATACCTTCCCGTCCCGCCGAACTTCCGCCTCAAGCCACTCTGAAAGGGCATTCACTACAGAAACACCAACTCCGTGAAGACCACCAGAAACCTGATAGGTTTTTCTATCAAACTTTCCACCCGCATGAAGAATGGTCAATACTACTTCTAAAGCGGGTTTTCCTTCTGTTTTATGAATGTCTACCGGAATCCCTCGGCCATTATCGTTTACGGTAACACTGTTATCCGGATGAACCGTTACCTCAATCAGGGAACAGAACCCTGCCATTGCTTCATCAATACTATTATCTATGACCTCATAGACCAGATGATGAAAACCAAAAACCGAGGTATCTCCAATGTACATGGCAGGCCGTTTTCGGACTGCTACCATACCACTGAGAACCTGAATTTTCTTTGCGTCGTACAAACCCTCTTGTTTCTTTTTTTGATTCATTGTAGGCTTCCTCGTTCCGTGAAAAGAATAATGTTATATAATAGCATTTTATCGCTTTTTCGTCAAAGAATTTCACGCAGATTTCAAGAATACGAAAAAGAAGAAAAAAGAAGAGGTACCAACGGTTTTTTCGCAACAGAAAATTTCTATATTTTACTAGTCGGATATAGAAAAATAGGATAAAAAAATCATCAAAAAAAGACGGTCTGAAAAAAATCTCTCCATAATGATCTCGTACCACCTGGAAGAAGATCGCTGTAGATTAGTCTAATCCAAGCGATACAATCATCTCGTCTATACTATTTTCTTTTCCGGTAAGGCTTCGGGTTTTTGCCCGCACCATGCGTTCTTCTACCGGACAATAGGAATCTCCCTGGAGAGGTGCCCAAGAGGCATAATGTGCATTTCCCCACATTAAATAAGGAGTGTTTACCACTCCATAGTGATTTAAGGCAAGATCTCGAAGAACCATATAATTCAATTCTAACAGCTGTTCTGCACGTTTCTTGTCAAAAGAGGGATCTTTTTTAGAAGCCTGTTCCGCCATACGATCAATGACACATTGAAGATCGG
>JBBADJ010000022.1:0-15872 GCA_041656495.1 Candidatus Ratteibacteria bacterium | reverse complement strand
ATATTCCCGGAATCTCTTTAATGAAGAATGATGCAAGAGTTACCCGTCGGGGATACCATATGTATATCTTTAGATTTGTGCGGGAAATGTGGGAAGGTATAGACCGAAACCGTTTCATTGAGGCATTAAATGCAGAAGGAATTCCAATTACTCCGGGATATCCTGTGCCGCTTTACAAAAATCCGCTCTTTCAAAAACCCGGAAGATCCGGTATAGATTATCGTGAAGTCCATTGTGCAAAGACAGAACAGATATGCGAAGAGGCCTGCTGGATTCCCCATACCGCTCTTTTGGCAGAAAAATCCGATATGGATGACATTGTGGCCGCTCTTACGAAAGTGTGGGCTGAACGGAAAACATTTGTGAACAGCTAATTTATTCGTTGGATACAGTAGAGAATCTCTTACTCCGCCTCTTGGCGTTAACCTTGCCGGGGATGGTTTTTATTTGAACCGAAAAGCGAAATTCGTGCGCGACGATCTCCACGCGAAAAGAATCTTCCTGCGCAGAAACAACGACGGTCTCATGCTATTCTGTTAAGGATTTGTTAGCTTTATTACAACACTTAAAATCTCAGAAAAAAAACGAACTTCCGTTAAAGAGTATCAATCGCTATATTCAAGAAGAATAATCATCACGAAAAAACAGGAATGAATGCCACAAAATATACACCGAGAATATTGCTCCGTGGAGTCCGCAATTTTTTTCAAAGATAGAATATATATTTTCGACTATCCGACCAGAAAAAAATATGCGCAGAATCTTATCTCCATCATGATAATACAGAATATACGGAAATTATCTATAGTGTGATAATCGCACATTGCCGCAGAACAGGAATCGTAAAACGGAATCCCTGTTGCTCCTTTTCCTTCATTAAAGTTACGGGCAAAACCTCGGGGTCCTGCCCAGGCTGCCAAAGTGTAACCTTTTCCGGCGGAGCAGAAAAAACAGAAACCGTAAGCGCGGGAACATCCTTGTTTTTATGGTTTAAGAAATAGATCGTCCGTTCATTCTTTCCCGCCTCTTTTTCTCTTAAAGCAATTTCAACCGTCGCAGGAGCCTCAATAGAAAGAAATCTCTCTTTATCCAATGTGTTTTCGACTAAAGCACCAAGGAGGTTCACACCACCCGCCTGCTCATCTGGTATCGGTTCTAAACAATCGGTCACTTCTCCGTTGAACAAAAGGAGATCACTGGGTGCTACATAAATAAATCTTCCTTTTCCGTATTGACGCAGGATTGCCGCCACAGAATCGTCTTCATAGACTGCGAGCACTATCGTGTCCTTGTCGGGCAATACAGCTCTGAAAGAAGGTTCTGGAAGTTTTTCTGGAAACTTCAGATCGTATCCGGTATATTTCATCTGCACGCATTTTTCTTTAAGCCAATCAGAGTGTCGTTCAGCCTGACGTCGAAAAAGTTTTGTCGCGTTTCCATCCGTAGAAATTGTAGAGACACCGCTTTTCTTCGTTAAGACTGAGTCCACAATTTTCACTAAGGAACGACGAGGAATTTCAATAGTTTTCACGCCAAAGAGAGAAGAGAGAAGCGGTTGTTTGCGCGATACTCCGTTTTCATCGTATAAGAAGCTTTCTCCGGTAGCAATCAGAGTTCCGCCTTCCTCAACATACTTACGGAAACAATCTGCCTCGTACTCACTAACACATCCTGCATCTGGAACCACCATGACCTTATATTTTTGCAGTTTCATTAAAAGATCCTTTTCTTCGTTAAAGGCCATTGAAACGATGCCCACTGGAATATGCAGATACGAAAGGGCGTAATAAGTATGTTCGGTCTGAAATGATGTACCGTACAGTCCGGTCATTCTACTCCAGGGACCCCACATATCCTTCATCCTAAAGGTGTTTTCAGAAAAATAGACTCCCACCTGACTAATAGTTCGGGTATTCTCCCATAGGTCCCGATGCGCTTTAACGAATTGAAGGCTCTCACCCAATGCCTCTAATTCAGCGGTTCGATCTAAAGTACGAGCACATACTACAAACGCCGGAAACCGCGAAGCACCGTGCATCAGATATGCAAAAGTTTCTCTGCGAATATCATCTTCCTCAAGCGGCATATATCCCTCCGCCGGCCAACCACTGTCTTTGATCGCATCATAATATTGCACCACTCCTCCAAGAGGCCTGTTGCCAAGAGTACTCTGAAGCCATCTGATGAGAAATCCCGACCACTGAAGGGGCCTTCGAAATGCCTGAAAATAGGGATCTGTCAATACCACACAATCACGAGGAAGATCTCTAAAAAGTTCCATATCAATTCCCATATGAGATCCCGACTCATAATAGACGGGAGAGAAATTCACCTGAATCTCCTTGGAAGGAAAAACCTTCATATAGGTATTGATAATATTCACCATTCTTTCCGCGAAGATCCGTTGCCGCCACCATACGGTCTTTCTCCAACTGTCTGGATTTTGATCCCGCTTTTCACTCAGCGTCGGCCATTCACCGAATCTCGCGCGGTAAGATGCTCGCAACCCTTGATCGTTTTCAAGTTCTGGAAGACGTTCTTTTTCCCAGTCACCAAATCCCCAACTTGGTTCATCGAACAGAAACCCATCTATTTTTTCCAAATTTTTTTGACCAAGTAAGGCGATCTCTGTACGATAAGAATCTTCTTCTATCTTTTTTTTCTCTTTATCCCACCATTGACGCCACGATATCTGAAATGCAACTACCTTAAGTCCTGCTTCCTTGTAAAGAGCCCAGTTTTTTTCCTTCAAATTTCGAATCGGTATCTGCACTTCATCAATTTCGTACTTTTTGCAGAAATCAACAATTTTCGAAACAACCTCGTCGTTGTGATAGATCATAACCGAGGTAATCGTTGGACGCACTGAAGCAGATGAATCGTGTAGGGTAATATTTTCTGTAAAAACTCTGTAATGAGGCACAAAGGCTGAAACTTCTATTTTTCCCCGAGGAGCCGCTACCTGTATCCGATATGTTCCGTCTTTTCCTTTTCCATCTGTTCCATCTCCGATCAGAACTGTTTCTTTCCCATCCGACGTAACAACGATTCTCGCTTTCTCCGCTGGTTGATTTAAGTAAGGAGCCACCGCTGTAGACAACTCTTTCCCATATTCGTTCCACGTATAGGGGCTGTCCCACGGTCCTCGTATCGGATTCAGATAACTCCAAATAAGAATTCCATCCACATCTCGGGCAAAAGCCTCTTTCACCGCAATAATAATGTCCCCGGATTTCAAAGGCTTGGAGTTATCACCGCAATCATATCCCTGTAACCAATAGTAACAGGAGATATTCTTTTTCTTCGCCGCACCAACGAATCTCTGAGCGACACGTCTATCGCCCACCACGTTAGCCGGTTTATTTCCCACTGCCCAGTATATTGCAGTTTGAATACCGTCAAGATCATCCAAATTCAAAACACCGTTCCAAAAATCTAGCCCATAAAAAGGCGCAATATCGGTAATCGTAGTAACCTGACACGAAAGATAAGGAAAAGATTTCCTGAACGACTGAAAAATATCTCCTATCCGCTCGGTAACCGGCTCACAATAAAATTGAGCCATCTTCTTCCAGATTTCTTCTTCACCTTTCTTAATAAACGTTGCTTTTGGCACCCCCGCAGACCAAACCACTGGGATTGAAGAACCCAAGCCTTTCTTTACAGCGGGAAGAGGCATTTCAATACCATACCGTTCTTTGAATGTTTTTTGGCAGTGCGCACAATAACAAAATTCGCCCCTGGGCTGACCAGGCTCGTTAATAATAAGACCATCAAGAGAAATCCCCTGTTCCTTCATCTTTCCACCTGCCTCAATCATCGCCTTAATAGCCGCGGCGCGCACAGAAGGATTTCTAAAACAGAGGCGTTTCAGGGTACTGCCCTGCCAGTCAACTTTGTAGATTTCTTTTGAATCCTTTGAGAGATAATCATCATATGAAACAGGACTTAATCCAACGAGCCAAAAAAGAAGCAGGTCATGTTCATGAATCGCAGCAACGACCCTTCTGGTTTCTTCCATTTCTTTTTCGCCCTTCCAAAAAGGCGGAAGAGAAAGGGATACAGTGTTGATATGCTGTTGTTCAAGGTTCTCCAATGCATCCGGTGTTACCTGAGCTGAACTCATCTGCATACCAGTAATCGGCTCACGGCACAACCGAACAATCAATTCGTATGTGTCCTGGGCAACGTTCACACACTGAACCTCACCCTTCAACACTCCTTTTGTTACCCTAACATCCCATTTTTCAGCGCCAGCAACACAAATAAGTGCGCAGAAAAAAAAGAATATCCCTGTGCCAAACATCGTTCTTTTCATGCATCCTCCCTGTTCCTTTATTTCCTGCGAATATAACGTCAAGCAAGAAAAAAAAGATAGGTATTAGCTGTTGGAAGAACTCTTTTCATACACAAAGGGAATAGTAAAATTCTGCCACTCACCTTTTTCATTCTTTACCTGAATCATCAACCGGTACTCTATTCGGCGGAGTTCATAAGTATCAAGGTCCAACGGACCAAGATAAACAACAGCGTCTGTTCCTCCACTGACTTTACCCGTTACAGTGCCCGTAGGTCCGGAAATAAATATTTTACATCCTTCTAGTGCGACCTTTTCTGATAAATGCACCTCAAAAATAACTGGAAGATCGTTTAGAATCTGACCATTTTTTAATTCAACGGGATAAAATGTGGTGAAATTAAGATCACAATTAGCTCGCCTCTGCCCGTTTACAACATAATCTCCCTTTGGATAAGGATCTCCCCGGTATTGATACCAGAAATAGTAACAACGTTCTGGTGCCATTGGAGAGGAAAATTCGAAATAGTACGGCTTCCCTGCTTCGACCTTTCCATTTACGAGAAAATAGTAGCGTTCAGCGAAGGCGGGCTTCTGTTGGTCTGTGGTGAAAACAATCGGAAGGCTCTTCTTGGTAGAATTATAGTTTTCCTTGCATTCCCAGAGTCGTATTTCAAGATGTGCGTCGCCTTTGAATGTGCCGGGAAGAGTGAGTTGCCTGTAAATAATAGCTCTAAGGTAACTGACAAAATTCTTTGAAGGTATAAATGTTTGGCCAATGTTTGTTTCCCCATAGATCCATTTTGGATCGTTGGAAACCTTGTTCTCCTGGTCCTTACAATGCACTATAACTTTTTCAAGCGTAACTTCTGCGACCAATAATCGTGCCGCGCACAATATCAATACTATTAGAGTAAAAAAGAGTCTTTTCCTCATGGCGTTTCTCCTTTCCGAAAATATATCGGTAACACTCCCGGGTTCATAGATCAAGTTTCCATAAACGGCAGCGGGAAACTACCAGTTCTCCTTAATCGTTTGATCAATCACATAGTAGCGCGCACCAAGATCTCCTAACTTACTCGCGTTGACCGCCTCTACATGTCCATCCGCGAAGACCGCATTCGCGGTTCCTGTGTGACGAAGATCAAAAAATCTCTGCGTGGCAATCCAGCCATAAATGTGGTAGCACTGAACCAGTGTGGAAACATTTCCTATAGAGTCTGCCAGCACAAGGCGTTTCGACGAATCCTTAACTTGGACTGGTCCATACCTAGATTCGACTCTCCACAGGTTTTGGCGGTTACCTAAATCATATAGCCACATACCATAAGTCGCGGAAAAGCTGCCGGAAAATGTTCGCGGCCGTGCAGAAGGACAGACAAGACTATTTTGATTCTTCAGATAATTATTGTCGTAAAGAACCTGTCCCCAAGTCTTATTGCCATCATCTCCGTACGGTTTCGGCACCCAACCATTGTAATCATCGGCATATATAAGTAGCGCCAATCCGCACTGTTTCAGATTGGTCATACAGAGTGCCTGGCGCGCTTTCTCCCTGGCTCTGCTCAACGCTGGTAGCAACATTGCGGCAAGTATTGCAATGATAGCAATCACCACTAAAAGTTCAATCAATGTAAACGCACTCCGACAGGTCAAAACTCCACGCACCGTACGACATAGTCCGCGTCCTTTTGCATTCATCGGTATCCTCCCTGTTAAATCGTGATCCGCCGCTTTTCTGCCACGGTTGATTTTCTCACCTTGAGTTCAACGGGCAGAACCACCCTTTCTTCGGTGGTCCGTCCATCCATCCGCTCAAAAAGCATTTCCATGCTTTTTCCTCCCATCTGCGCAATAGGATGAGCGACTGTCGTAAGATCCACTCCCCATTGAGAGGAAATGTCAATATTGTCGTATCCGCACAGTCCTACACGATCGGGAATCTGTATACTCTCTTCTCGCAATCCTTTCAACATACCAATAGCGAGAGAATCTCCTATGAAAAAAAGCGCCGTGCGTTCTTCAAGCATAGGAAGGATTTTCTTTGTCGCGAAATAGCCATCCTGGCGATATCCATTGAGTGGATCAAGGTTCGTAGTCTCTATCATCCATTCTTTTCTAAAGGGTATGTTGGCTTCGGAAAGGGCGTTCTGGTATCCTAAAAACCTGTCATGAATTTCGCTCCGCTTCAAAAACCCCTTGACCGAAAGAAAGAGAATCTTCGTGTACCCTTTTTCAATCAGATGTCGCGTGGCGAGATACCCACCCTGAACATCGTCAGGTACCACGCAGGGAATACCTGTTACTTTTTCGGGGACAGGTGTTGAAGCAACAAAAACACAGTTAACCTCTTTTTCTAAGATAATCTTCATTCCCGGAGATGCTTTTCCACCGCAATAGACCGGGCACACAAGAAAACCATCTACATCTTTAATGAGTTTTTTTATATAAGAGGCTTCCTTCTCGGGATTCCCTTCGCTATTACAAAGAACAATATGACAGGCGTTTGCGTGTGCCCTATCCTCAAGCACTCGGACGATCTTGGAGTAATAGGGGTTGTCGCAATGAAAGACAATAACCGCGATCCTGTTCTTCCGCCGTTTTTCTCTTGACTGAAGAAAAGTTCCTTTCCCCTGATGACGAACGAGCACCCCTTCGTTTACCAGCTCTGTAAGGGTTTTAATGACCGTATGCTTACTTACCTGAAACTCAGCGGATAATTCATTTTCAGAAGGCATCTTTCCACCCTCGGGATACTCGCCGAAACGTATCCTCCGAATGATAATCTCTTTCAACTGTTTGTACTTTGGCACAGACTCTAATAATTCCGGTTTCTTTTTCATGATAGGGTTCCTTTCCGTTATACTCTTTTGAACATACAACTTAACAGTTAACCGTATAAGTTACAATCTTATTATCCCTCTCTTGCTTCGGATTGTCAAGCCAATGAATTAAAGTTAAGCAGAAACACAAAGCGCAGAAGAAGGCAAGAAAAAGCAATCATTCGAATCTTATAATGCTCGGAAAAAATGAAGCGTTTTTTAGAAGGATTAGGAGATCAAGAGCTCAAGGGAAGCAAGGAAATTCTGGAGACGATTGGTTAAGAATGTCAGAGGATTAGAAGGCGGGAGACAAAGAGTTCAGCGCAAGACAAGATGAAAGATTATGACACGGATAAAAATAATATAGAAAAAAATATCTTCTACATAATAGCAAAAGAATGAACAAACTCAATCTTTTTTCTTTTTCTTATTTTTCAATCTGAGCTTTTTCGCTATTTATCTTTTTGATAATTTCAGGATTAATCTTTGGTTTTCTCTGGAAAGTATAAAGCCCATTTATCTCTTGCTCTACATCATACAATTGTGTATAACAGAACCCGCAGATTTTGGGATGGTTTGTAAGAACTTTTGTTAATTGTCTGTATCGTTCAATATATTCTTCTTTATTTTTTGGTCTCGCCGATGGGCCGCCATATCCCCAGCCTTCTGTTTTTTCTTCTTCTGACCACCCAATACCACCATATTCGCTAACCCAGTATGGCTGACCTTTATAGGGGAATTCTCTCTCAAATTTATGCCACGCCCTGCTGTCATCATATATAAACGGTTCAAAGAGTTTTTTAAATTCATCGGGATCTTGGGAATAGTTATGGCAGTCGTAAATATCTGTTTCTGTATGTGTATATCCACTGGTATCTATTACGGGTCTTGTGCTATCAATGGCTTTAGTGGTTTTATATAAAGCTCTTACAAGCGCGTCATCCTGAGGCGGCTGAAGCGTCTCATTTAAAGGACACCACCCGATAATAGAGGGATGATTGAAATCACGTTCTATGACCGCCACCCATTCTTTTAATAAGACTTCGTATCCTTCCCTATGTAAATGGTTTTTAAGTCCCCAGTTGGGATACTCGCTCCATAACAAATATCCAAGCTTATCCGCATAATATAATACCAATGGTTCAAAAACTTTTTCGTGAAGGCGAGCGCCATTAAATCCCATATCCATTGATATCTTGATATCGTTGATGATTTCCCGCTGGTCAGGGGCAGTGTATATGCCGTCAGGGTAATATCCCTGATCAAGGACCATTTTCATAAAAAGCCTATTTCCGTTAAGCAATATTTTGTTGCCTTTTATTTCTACTTTTCGGAATCCAAAGTATGCCTCTAGTACATCTTGTTGCACTCCTTTTGCAAGAAGTGTAATTTTAAGGTTATAGAGAACCGGTGAAGAAGGAGACCAAAGTTCAAAGTTGTTTATGGGTATAGATGTTGTTATTAACCCACTGCCTGAAACTGTTTTTTCCGCAACCTTCTCTTCTTGCTGAAAAAGTTCTATTTTTATATCACTGTTTCCTTCCACATCCAACAACAGGTATACTATTCCTGTTTCTACATCAGGGTAGGTTTTCATATTCTTTAAATAATTTTCTCCGGTTGCCTCTAAATATACTGTCTGCCAAATACCTGTTGTCCTTGTATAATAACACCCATGAGAATTATAGAGATGCGATTGTTTCCCCGATGGTTGAAGTTGAGTTCTGCAATCATCATAGGCATTTACTGTCAGAAAATTTTCTCTTTTAAGAAATTTGGTAATTTCAAATCTAAAGGGAGTGTAGCCGCCAATATGTCTGCCTACCTCTTCGCCATTTATCCATACTGTTGTAAGGTAATCTACTGCCCCGAAATTAAGAAAAATTCTTCTGTTCTTCCATTTCTCAGGAATATTTAGTTGTTTTTGGTACCATACAGAAACCATAAAATCTTTGTTCCCTATATTGGAAAGAGTGCTTTCAGGAGAAAAAGGGACGACTATTTTCTCGCACATTTGTTTTTCAGGCAGATAAAACTTTTTCTCTTTTCCGGTATTGGATATATCTATTTCAAACTGCCATTCTCCATTAAGATTTATCCAATCCATCCGCTTAAAATCAGGCCGGGGATGTTCTTCTCTCGGTATATGCATATATCTCCTCTTACTAATTTTTATTATATGAGACAGTTGCGTTTTTATAAAAACAGCACATATCCTGAAAAGAAGCCTTTTTCATAGATCTATTTCCATATAATAGAAAGTAATACCCTGTTGTATGAAGGAAGGGTGATCTGGTGGTTTTTGTTGGGGGTTAATCTTAAAGCCGAGCTTGCTAAAAAAATCCACGGAAGTATTACGGGCAATGGTATAAACTCGGGTACATTCTTTTTTAGAGGCAAAAGAGAGAAGAGTATGCACAAGTTCGTTTCCAGTACCTTTCCTTTGAAATTTTGGTAAAACAGCGATATGCCTTATCTCTATCTCTTTCAGACTTATATAATAAGCTACTAATCCGCCTATTAATTTTTTTTCTTGTTTTGCTATGAATTGGATGGAATCTCTTGTTAATCTAAATTCTTCGCCTATGTTTCGGGGCAATGATAGAGGCTTCCAGAGGACCTGCCAAAGCAGGGTATCCAAATCTTTTAATTCTTGGGTTGGATCTGCTTGGGAAATTGTAACCTCTTTCTTTTTCATTCTGTTTCTCACTGTTCTATTGTATATCTAAAGCATAGCCATTTACAAATTTGAAAAAAGGAAGAAGGAATAATATTTGTTTCGGGAGATGCCGAGAAAACAACTCCTTAATAAAAGGAATCATCAAGAAAAATTGCGATCCTTAAAGAGTTCGAAAAAAGTGAACGAAACCTTACGACAACAAACACGACTCGTGCATATATTTCCGAATCAGAAAAGTTGTTTACGCTTATGTACGGGCTATTACAAGAAATTCACGAGCGTTGGATTGCTGGATATCGGTATCTTCATATTCCCGGAACACGATGTTTTGATAGACAATATCGCTACAGAAAATCAGGAATCCAGAGAACCGAACACAATGATATCATGACAGAAGGGCAATTTTACAGAAAAATCTTGGATAGAACTTGTAAAGAAAGTATGCCCCTTTGTTTACATCTTGTCAAACTTGTAAAGAAAGTAAAAAGATTCCATATCTCGGCTTGGTATAGCATTTGATGATATTGTTTATCCCGGCAGTATCACTGTTGATTATCCTGTTATTTTGGATTTGCCCGTGCCGCACCTGAAGGGATATCCAGCGGAAAGTATGGTCAGTGAAAAATTTGAAGCAATGGTTAAATTGGGAGTTCTAAACAGCAGAATGAAATATTTCTATGATATCTGGCTGATGATGCACAGTTTTAATTTTTATGGAGCACGCCTGGTAGAAGCATTAAGAAAAACCTTCACGCATCGCAACACTTCCTTCCCGATGGGAAAACAGTTATTTTCCGAAGAAATCTATGATAAAAAATCTGACCGCCAAACACTCTGGAATGCATTTCTGAAAAAAGAAGGAATCACTCATATTCCGGACAAACTATCAAAAATAGTAAAAGAAATAGAGACGTTCATTGTTGAACCGCTTAACGCAATAAAAGAGGAAGAAAAATTCAATAAGATATGGAAAGCCCCCGGTCCTTGGAGATAGTGCACTATATCCCTCTTTATCCCGCACATCCTCCTTTTCTCCTGTCTTCCCTCAAAAGTGGACACATTTTTGGCCGCATCTTTTTTCCAGAAGAATAAATATGTTATAGAAAAAGCGCTTGACATGTCCGTGTAAAATCTATACACTTATTTAAAAGTATTAAGAATATATACGGGAATAATATGCAGAACAGAAGAGAAAAACTCGTGGATTTTTTCAAGAGCAAATCAGGGATAGTGAGATTTTCGGATATTCTGAAAGCAGGGTTTCATACAGACTCTATCAGCGCCCTTGTCAAAGAGGGCAAGGTTGAAAAAATTGCGCACGGTATTTATAAACTAACCGGTCGGAATTACACCTTTGAAAGATATCCTGACTTTGTTACAACATCTATTCAGGCTCCCCGCGGAGTAATTTGCCTGATATCCGCTCTTTCTTTTTACGAAATAACGACTGAAATTCCCAGGTATGTGAATATAGCTATTCCCCAGGGTACACATGCATACAGGATCAAATATCCACCTGTCAGGCTTTACCGTTTTGATTTTAAATCATGGAAAAGCGGGATTGAAAAACATGAGATAGGAGGCTATGAAATAAAAATTTACAGCCTTGCCAAAACAATCGCCGATTGTTTCAAATTCCGCAATAAAATAGGTGTAAACATAGCACGAGAAGCTCTTAAATCGGCTGTTAAAGAAAAGGGTGTTAAACCGACAGAAATCATGCATTATGCCAAAATCTGCCGTGTTGATAAAATCATAAAACCAATCCTGGTGATACTGCTTTGAAAAAAAATATAAAGAATTTGGAAGCTTCTATAAGGGCAAAACTTCAGAATAAAGCGAGAGACCAACCGTCTATTCTCTGAAATACTTCAGTATTACGGCATGGAAAGATTCATTTACAGGTTCAGTCTTTCACAATATGCAGATAATTTTGTATTAAAAGGCGCCTTGATGTTTGTCGCCTGGCAAATACCTAAAAGGCGCACAACCCTGGATATAGATTTTCTTGCTTATTACGATAATCAAACGACAGCTATTGAAAAAGTTATAAAGGATATTTGCAAGATTAAGGTTGAACAGGATGGGCTTATTTTTGATTCAAGCACAGTAAAAGGAGAAAAGATTAAAGAAGATGCGGTTTACGAAGGCGTGCGCGTAAAGCTCACCGGTTTTCTAGGATGTTCCCGCATACCAATACAAATTGATATAGCATTTGATGATATTGTTTATCCCGGCATTATCACTGTTGATTATCCTGTTATTTTGGATTTGCCCGTGCCGCACCTAAAGGGATATCCAACAGAAAGTATGGTCAGTGAAAAATTTGAAGCAATGGTTAAATTGGGAGTTCTAAACAGCAGAATGAAAGATTTCTATGATATCTGGCTGATGATGCACAGTTTTAATTTTTATGGAGCACTCCTTTCAGAAGCATTAAGAAAAACCTTCACGCATCGCAACACTTTCTTCCCGATGGGAAAACAGTTATTTTCCGAAGAAATCTATGATAAAAAATCTGACCGCCAGACACTCTGGAATGCATTTCTGAAAAAAGAAGGAATCACTCATATTCCGGACAAACTATCAAAAATAGCAAAAGAAATAGAGCCGTTCATTGTTGAACCGCTTAACGCAATAAAAGAGGAAGAAAAATTCAATAAGATATGGAAAGCTCCCGGTCCTTGGAGATAGTGCAATATATCCTCCTCTATCCCATTCTCTCCGCTTATTCCTCCGCCTTTCCTCAAAAGTGGGCACATTTTGGCCGCATCTTTGTTTTATATCACGCGGTTATTTTTAGAGAAAGATTTTCTTGCATTCAAACAAACGAACTTGAAGAATAAGTATATAATTGTTCTACAGTATTCACCACAGACAGATGGAAAAAATATGGCTGCCAGTGTTTTGCCTCTATAATGAAAAGCAGTCCCTATTTAATGGGCAAAGACAAAAATAGCAGTTTCTAAGTAGAATCTAACTCTATGGACACTATTGTTACGCAAATCAGGAAAGAATTAAAACAGAACAGCGACCCGCATAATCAAGCCACGGGGCAAAAGTTTTTTAAGGAAAAAGTAAAAATTCACGGTGTTAAAACTGCCTTGGTTCTCAAAATTGCAAAAACTTATAACAGTGAAGTTTTAGCCATGGGTAAAAAAACGGTGTTTGCAATGTGTGAAGAATTTTGGCAATCGGGCTATATGGAAGAATCCTTTATAGCCTGCCATTTTACCTATCTTATCCGCAAAAATTATAAGCCCGCTGATTTCAAGGTTTTTGATAGGTGGGTGAATGAGTATGTTTCTAACTGGGCATCCTGCGATACTTTGTGCAATCATACTATCGGCACATTTGTAGAAATGTATCCTGATTATTTAAAAAACCTTAAGAAATGGGCAAAGTCAGAAAATCGCTGGGTTAAAAGGGCATCAGCCGTAACTTTAATTATTCCTGCAAAAAAAGGCAAATTTTTGAAATATATCTTTGAGATTGCGGATATTCTGCTCAACGACAGCGATGACCTTGTGCAGAAAGGATATGGATGGATGCTTAAAGCAGCAAGCGAAGTTCATCAGAAGCAAGTGTTTGATTATGTGGTGAAAAACAAAGCGACTATGCCCCGCACTGCGCTACGCTACGCGATAGAAAAAATGCCTAAAAATTTAAAAATCATAGCAATGGCTAAATAATATGGCCTTTTTAAAAGACAGAAGGGCAATACCGACAACAGATGAAAATTTAAGAAAAGAGGAAATAAATTGGCTTAGTATTTCAGGGGAAGAGAAGTTTGAAAAGGAACTCAGAGAAATTGCAAGGAGAGAAGGATCTGCAGAGAATGCATTTGTGAAAGAGAATAGATGTCCACTCTTTGAAGCGGGAGAGAGAAGGGGCGATAAAAGAATAATATCTCTGGAAGTGTTCAAAAATGCATTTATGATTGTAGCACCTCAATTCGAAAGAAAAATAGCAGATTTGTAAGATTCTCCCAGAAAATTCACAGAAAAAAATAATCGGCAAGAAGAAGAATTCTACTCTCTTTCCAAGGGTTTAATATTGAATAAGAGAAGAAAACAGAGTATCATAGAAGAAAATTTAAAGGTTAATATATCTCGCGAGGGTGGCGGAATTGGCAGACGCGCTGGACTTAGGATCCAGTGGGGCAACCCATGGGGGTTCAACTCCCCCCTCTCGCACATTAATCTTCTATGAAGGGGAGATGAAGGGAGCGAAGATGCTTGGCTCCGATGAATAAGAGGAGTCTTGCGGGTGGCCGACCTGAGCAGTATTGAAATGCGAAGGCGCCAACTCCTCCCTCTCAAACGAAAGGTGTCATCTGCAACAACAAACAAGCAGAAGGAATAGGGTATAATAAAGCATGGTGCTAAATCTTTCTATAGGTAATAGGAATCAACAGAAAAAAAACTCTCTTCTCTCTATGAGAAATTATTTCTTTCCGCGATGACAGATTCTCTGCTCTTATGGTGCAACAAAATAGCTTCTCTGGTATGCCATCAGATACGTGAAAGGACTATTCTGATACAGGGTTCTCTTCTGCCTTTCTGTGCGCGATGCACAGGTATTTATACCGGATTTTTAATAGGAATCGTCTATCAATATATCTGTTGGCGTACTCGTATAAAAGAATTGCCTGTTCTTAAGATCTCGCTTTTATCAATGCTGTTTCTTCTTCTATTGATTGTGGAGTCTGTTGGGTCGTATAAGGGGTTCTGGTCATCGCCAACACATATTCGGCTTCTTGCGGGAATGTTGGGAGGTTGTTCTATCGCAATCTTTCTTCTTCCTGTATTTAATGCGTTTTTCTTCAAAAAAAGAAGAGAGAAGGAGCGTGGCATTACCCAATGGAAGGAGTATGCGGGATTGATAGCCATAGTATGCATTGTTTCCCTTCTTATTACTGCAGATATGCGCGGACTTTTCTGGGTTGTCGCAGGAGGAAGCATTCTTGGAGTAATTATACTATATGGCCTGGTAGGAACATCGCTTCTTCTATCCTTCTGGCAGAAAAGACATATTGGTATTGTTCAAAAAGGGAAAAAAAGGAAGAGGCAATAGAAATATTTATCGCAGAAAATTGTTGTGTGGGTTTTATATCTATTTCTTCCACAAAAGCAATGATTTCCAGCCTGCTCTGTATAACCAACTTACTGAGAAGGAGTAAGTATCTTTACTTCCGCAGATTTTACAAGGGAACGGAAGGTTTCTGCATCTTCTCGTGTGCCTACGACATCTCCGAAATGGATTGGAATGGCTATCTTTGGGTTGATTGTATTAACTGCTTGCGCCGCTTCCTTGGCATCCATTGTATAGGTTCCTCCCACAGGAAGAAAGAGAATGTCGGCTTTAATTTTTTTCATTTCCGGAATATAGTCGGTATCTCCGGCAATATAGATTGTTGTTCCTGAAAACGTTAGGAGATACCCTACCCAGCCCTTTGATTTGGGGTGAAACTCTTTCTTTAGGTTGTAAGCAGGCACCGCAACCACTTTGATCCATCCAAGGTCTATCTCTTTCCCCGGAGAGATTGCCTGTTTGTTTCCTGTCTTCTCAGCTGTAAGAACATCAACAGGAGCAATGAGTATTGTGGAAGGAGTTGAAATGGATTTGATATCTGCGGGGCTGTAATGATCGTGATGGGTATGGGTAACAAGAATAAGATCTGCTTTGTTTTTGGGTTTCTGTAATTTCCATGGATCTATGTAGACATGTCTCCCTTCCCATTCAATAAGGATACTTGCGTGTCCCAACCATTTAATAGCATCAAGCATTCTTTGCTCACCTCCTTGCGCGGCTTCTGGTTTAGCTCCGGGCCTCTTCCCCGCAAGATCTGCGGACTGGCACGGAACAATAAAAAGAAGGGCAACCACTGCGATCGCAAGAAAAAGAAGCAATCCTCTTCGGATATCTTTCTTTTTATGTGCGTCCCAGTACTGTCCAATAAAAGTTTTTTACCAATTTAGGGATTTTGAAGCCGACCCCTCGCAAGGGTAGAATAGTTTTAGTGAAACAATTACCCCTAACAAAGAGGTCGGCATGAAATATCATAACACAA
>JBBADJ010000021.1:0-21011 GCA_041656495.1 Candidatus Ratteibacteria bacterium | reverse complement strand
GTTTGTTCAGAGGGGCAGATATTATTGATTTGCTGAATCTAAGTCTCGAAAAGGCAGGGCGGGAGCGAGCCCCTTGCTACGAGCCAAGTCTGTTCTAAATGGTTAATTTTTTATTGGACAGTACTGTGTGCGTCCATAAAATAACTATACCCTGATTTCTTTGAATGTTCAATATTTTCAATAGAGTTAAATGGAATTTTTATAGTATTATGGGGTGTTAATGGGATGTTACGGGGCAGTGTCTGCTTTTTCTGTACATCAAGTGATTTAGCAATCACGACGAATTTGCATGAGGAAAAAACGGGTTTGAAGGATAAACAGATTGAAAGAGTATTTGGAATACCGTGCTGTCTTCACGCCATTGGAAGAGGTTTGTTAAAAAAAGATAGCTTTTTGCGTTCTATATCCTGCAAGTAATAGGTGTGATCTTTTGTGCCAACTTTAGTAGCACAATTCTTTCTTTTTTCTTCACTGTCAACAGAGTTGTTCAAAAAGTTCCTGTACAGTATTGTAAAAAAGCTCTTCCCACTCAGGTGATAGTAAACATTCAGTTACTTCGTAACCCCCTCTGGGATAGTAAGAAGCAGGTGCGGCATAATGTAAATATCCGTTGGCCAACGAGATTACAAAAGTATGCGGAAAGGGAGACATTTTTTTTACATGTAATCCAACCTCTGTAAGTATTTCCATAGGTGCGGTAATAAGAAGACAATCGCCAATTCTAATACCTGTAATTTCTGCATTGATCGTAGAGCTTCCAATCTCTTCAATAATTTCTTGATGTTTTTTTAGCATGGAGATTTTTAATTCGTTTCTGGTCATTTCTTCCATGGTCTGAATCCGCTCAAGATACTTCTTGATTTGTAAAAGATTTTTTCGGTCTTTCTCATCCAAAGAGGTATCTCCAATTTCTGCGGCTTTGAGGTAATGGTATGAAGGATGAGAAGGATGCTTTGGATTCAGGGTGTAACGTAGGTAAAGTGGCAAAAATTCTTTAAAGGAAAGTAGGTAAGCATATTGAGTATTCAGCGAGGACCTCAACATTTCCTGCTTTTGGGATAATTGTACTAATCGGTCGGGAATATCGTTGCGCAAGGGAAAGGCTATCTGTCGTGTAGCGAGTGCGATCGTTGCCGGACTAACGGTAATACCAGTATACCCATCTAATACGCTTTGTCCCAATCGGGTCCCGAACTCAATGGTACGATTACGATTATTATAGTCGTAGCAAGTGAGTTCATTAACATCGCCGAGCGATCCCTGTAAAAAGAAAGCTGTTGCTCCTGCACCAATGGCAGATTCCAGATAGTGGCGGGTAACTCCCACATGATCAGCGGTGATATGGCCTGAATTGCCTTTGGGTGAACCTAATAGCAAATGGGAAGCAAAATTGTAGACCACTGCAAGAGGAGTTCCATCAAGCCGATCAACTCTGAGAATGCCAATCTCAGAATCTATCGGGCGTAATCGGTCAATATCATCTTCTAAGGGATATGGAGGAAGGGTGTAATCTGTTCCATTTTTAAGCATAATGGTTCGGTTAAAAGTAAGAGTATTTTCACGACTGGTTCCAATACCAATCTCAACAGGTGTCAGGTTGCGCAAAGCTTCACCTACAGCTGATGCAACACGTTCTAATTGTTCTGAATCATCACACAAAATCCGTGGTGTTTGATGAGTATGTGAGGCATATACACCTATGTTGTGGGGAAGGAGAGCGAAATCAGCATTTAGGCGGGCACGCAGTTTGGGCATAAAATCGTCCGCGCTATCACTGAGAATATTCTGGCTAATACTCCGAGCACCAATAGCTGTAACATCCATGGTGATTAGAACTATTCGGGTTTTGCCATCATCTAATGCGAGGACTCGTGCTGATACTGGATCGTCAACCTCTAATCTGATACCCAAAAATTCACGAGGTATATGTTTTTTGGCTTTTTCTGGAAGTAACGCATCATAGGTTTCACCCGGTACGCAGGTAATATCTACCACGGCGACGCCAGCTCGCAAGCAAGATGAATTCATAGATAGAACCCTCCTTTCTCTGATTCTAAAAATCTATACCGTGGATTGCCTTGATACTTATAGGAAGTAGCCGTAAAATCTTCTTTTGTAATTATAGCATAAGAAAAAGAGTTCTGAGGAGAAGAGGAAAGAGTAAAAAAAAGCCTGAAACTGAACCTGCTTTTGAATAGAAAGATGAGTGAGCCAACGGGTATTTTTAATAGATGAAAAAGGAGTTTTATGGCATTATAAAGTTCTTGTGTACTGTTACGGAAGAGATTGTATCATTGAAAAAAAAACGAACCATAGGAGGAAAATATGCCAACGATCTTTTTTTATGGTCCTGAATTAGAACGGGAAAAAAAGAAAGAGCTTATTAAGTCCTTTACTGAAAAGGCAAGCGAACTTACAGGGATAGATCAATCTGCCTTCGTGGTATATCTGAGAAAAAGCACCCATGAAGATGTGGGAGTAGGCGGAGAGTTGCTTGCGGATAAACCCAAAAACCCTTAAGAAAAGCACTACAAAGAATAATGGCTCTCCTGCTACGGTCCCACAATCCGACTATGGAGAGACAGAAACATACTCTGTAGTGAGGGGAAGCCCGTTACATACCCAAGTGCACGGTTCTTTCGGATGAAGTTCATGCACAAAGCAGGAGAGTGTTTTCCAAGGGAAGGTATCAGTGCCGTTACAGAGTGCAAAGGGAAGGTTTTTGGTATCGCGGGAGATGTGAAAGAGATCATCGGAAGAGATTCTTTTTTTTCCGCGGATAACTTCTTTAGCGCGGTTATATCTAATCTTACTGCTTTTAGAAGAAACAGGGTTGGGGTTTTCTCCCACCACACGTTGCATTGTGGGAAGAAGGAAATGGTTTGTACGGAGAATAACGCCTGACTTGATAAACCGATAGGAGTAGTGTTCTGCGGAATTTTCTATAATAAGCCCCTTGCCCTGTATATCGGCAAAGAGAAAAATCATTCCTCTGCGAAACCCTGTATTACCGCAGTATCCTTCTTTTATAAGGGTTTTGATAATCTCAAGAGCCTCTCGGCAGGTGCTCGCTCTTTCAGCGACGAATCGCAAAACATGGCAATCGTTAAGTCCAAGACCGCGGATTCCGGAAGATAAAAAAGAGCCGGTGTTGTTTGCTCCAGCAAGCCCTGATTCATTAAGAAAATGTGCAATGCCAAGGTTGCCTGCATTGGTGCCAAAAACATAGCGATATGTTCCAGGAATCTCTTTGGTCCCCGCAATTTGGTATAAAGGACGTTCATCGCGAATTTTCATTAAGAGAGGAATGTTCTGACTACTTCGGGAAGAACTTATAATAAAAGAGGTACAGCCGCCGCCAGATATCTGAGCCGGAGCAAGACCATCTTTGCAGTTTGCCATAAGAAGGGTTTCAAGGGAGATTTCCGCGCTACGGGAATAGGCAACAGCCTCTTCTAACCATGCGGGCGCCACTGAACGAAGAATCTCGGTAAAGGCTTGTACCCGCGATCTATCAACCTTTATGTTCCGAATTTGTTCAAGGTAATCTTTTACTAAAAATCCTGTATATTCTCCTGCTGATTCAGAAGATCCCTGTACCTTCACAAGATGCATATTGTTACCTCCCCATAAAAGCGCCAAAGCCGTTCAACGCCATATTAACACCGATACTTGCCACTAAAAGCCCGGTAATGCGGACAAACGGACCCATAAGCCCGTATCTTCTAAGAAGAGAACCTACATGAACAGAACAGAGCATTATGATAAGGTTTATACCGAGCGCCGCAATGATTGCTATACTGGTAAGAGATACTCCTATCATAGAGGTTCGGGTGATACATGCCGTAATAGAGGCAGGACCAGCAATCATGGGATAACCGATAGGAACAATGGCAATATCGTGAAGATCTACGTTGGAACAGGGATCTGTTTCAAAAAACTCGCCTTTCTGCAATGCATGCATTCCTATAAGAAAAAGAACAAGGCCTCCCACAATTTCAAGAGAATAGAGTTTTATCTGAAAGACATTTTGCAGAAGAAAGGTACCTGCAACCGCGAAGGTTAGCAGGATAATCCCCGCGGTAGCGGTTGCGCCAAGGGAAACGTTGCGAAGCTGAAGGCGGCCTCTTGACTCACCAAGCGCAGAGAGAATCACTATCTTACTAACAGGGTTGAAAATAACGAGAAACAAGAGTATTTCTTTAATTAATTTTTCGCTCATTGACACCTCGGTTCAGTAAGAATTCTTTCTTTGAATTCAGAAAAAACAAAGCACTCTATAGGTAGCGGGTTCTGTCTTAAGAAAAGAGGTTGAATAGAAATATGTTTCTATTGCTTCCCGCATCAACACAGTTAAAAAAATATTGACTGGCTTCATCCATGCAGAAAGAGAAAAATTCTTCTTTTATTCTCTTCTCTTTCGCGAAGGAAGAGGATAAAGTTTATTCTATATAGTGTAGAGCTTTTATGAAACCTGTACAAGAAGGGTTTCTTTTACATCTTCGCCTGTCATCTTTTTCCATATTTCCGCATACCGGCCTATCTGCTGAAGATAGTGGGATTTTCTCGGAGGATCGTTTTCAAAATCATCGCTTTTATAATCAACAATGACCCAGCCATCTTTTTCTTTGAAAATAAGGTCTATTACTCCAAAAATTATCTTTTGTGGAGATTCATAAAAGGCAAAAGGAAGTTCAAAGTGTTTCTCTTCCGCGGCACGCATTCTTTTCCAAAGATCGCTGGAAAGAACTCTATCCACCGCATGAAGAAGGGCAATTGATTTCTCGGAAGGAAGTGTCTCCTCTTGAAGCCACTGTTTTACGAGGGAATCAAGTATAGAGCGATTGCCTTTTCCGCATGCTTCAAGGGATTTATGCACAACCCTTCCCCAGGCATCTCCCTTTTCAGAGGTGAGAGTAAAGGGTTTTTGCAGATCAAGCTCTCCAGTAACAGAAGTAATATCATAGGATTTTTTCCTTGCCTGCACTATACGCGCCTCTATCTCTTCCTTCTTTGTTTGTAAATTATCAGGAGAAAAAGAAACAGATTCTTTTTGAAGGGAAGGAGTACTCGTAAGTAAAGGAAGTTCGTTCTTTAGAACGTCAGGGGACATAAAAGTCGCCCAAGAGTTCTCCTTGCTACTTTCGTGATAAGTACTGATTATCACGCAATTTCTTGCTCGGGTAAAGGCAACATAGTTAAGCCGTTGTGATTCTGCGAATTCATATTCTTCTGCCTCTTGACTAATTTCTTCCCAGCAAGGAGGTTGTGCGATAATCTCTGTTCTTTTTGTCGGAAATACTTTTTGGATAAGAAAATAGCCCTTTGCTTCTTCCGCCTTTCGCACCACATGAAGAGAGGGCTTTATTGATACAGATCCCAAGGGGTCTGCAAGAATCACAATATTTGCCTCTAGCCCTTTTGCCTTATGAAGATTCATAATACGGACTGTTTTTTCAGAGGGAGGGAAGACGCTCATCTCTTCGCTGTCAGAGGAAAGAAGTTTCTGTAAATAATCAATCAACTCAATAAATCCCGCACTGGTTCGGATTCTATAGTTCCGAAGAAGGTCCAATGCTTTGAAGATGTTTCCGCATCTTGTGGCGGCCATCTCTTGTGAAAGAGCCAGTGGGATCGCGCCAATATCTTCAAGGATCGTCTGGATAGCGGCGAGAGGTTCTTTCGTGCGCGAAATGTTCCGATAGAAGGCGAGTTTTTCAAGAGCATCCAAAACAGGTACAGGTGCGTTCTCTATCTCTTTCGGATAAAGAAAAGTTCCTCCTAATTGAACAAATTGGTAAAGATGGTCGTCTCTGATTCCAAAAAAACTTCCGCGAAGCGCTGCCACAATCGCCGCTGCATTCTGCGGATCCGCAACTGCCCGTAAAAGAATAAAGATCTGGCGGAGTTCTTGAGAATCCTTCATTCCTCCGCCTCCAGTAATTTCATACGGAATATTGAGCTGTTCCAACTGCTGTGCATAGAGAGAAAGATGCGCCTTCTTTTTAGTGATAATAAGAAAATCTCCTGCCTGCGCTTTCTTCTCTTGAATACTCTTTGCAATCAAAGATGCTATCTGTCTTGCATCTGTGGCAGCTATCTGGCTTGCATTATTTCTATATACTTTGGGTATGATATTCTCAAAAAGACCGCTAAGTTGAGTATTACTCTCTTTTCGTATTGCTTCTAAAGGAAGATAGGATGGCTGATAAGAAGAGTCGGAGAGGAAAATATTCTCAAAAAGGGAGTTTACAAGATTGTTAAGAGAAGGAATTGAACGAAAATTGGAAGTAAGTGTAACAAGCGCGCCGCCCCCTGAGAGTATCTGTGATTTTGTAAGGGTGTATACATCTATATCTGCCCTTCGGAAACGGTAAATACTCTGTTTGGGGTCTCCTACCATAAAAAGCGAGCCTGGCCTTGGAGAGAGTTCCCACCATCTGTTTTCGCGGATATTCGGACTGGTTAAGAGAAAAAGAATCTCTGCTTGTATGGGGTCTGTATCCTGAAATTCATCCACAAGAATATGGGTGATTTTTTTCTGAAACCATTCCCGTACAACAGGCTTATCCTTAAGCATTTTCGCTGTCTTCAAAAGAAGATCTTGAAAATTAAGCAGAGATCTATCCTTTCTCCATTGGGAGTAAAAAGCAACGCCTTCTAATGCAAATGTTGCTAAAGGAGCGTAGAGATATTCTCTCCAAGCAATCAATGCAGGAGTGATATGGTGAGATTGAAAGGATATTGCCTTCTCTTTCCATATTTTTGCTTCTTCTTTATTCTTCCAATGGGTAGAAGATATTTCCACTTTTGTACTAAGCCGCTTTAAGATCTCAACAAAGAAGGTATCGTCATTGAATAATTCATGAGAAGATAACTCTATTCCAGGGCGCGCCCATTTATATAGTTTCTCTTTGTGATAGTCTTCCTTGAGAAGAGGGAGTGCCTTTTTTTCAAACTCCTGTAAAAATGTGGTTATCTCCTCTCTGGTTTGCGTAAAGTCTGGTTTTGAAAGTTTTTGCCGAACAATCTCTATATCTGGGTAATTGTTCAAGACTCTATAAAAATCGGACAGGTCTGAAGGATTTACGCCATTATTCTGCAAAAATTCAAGAGAAGCAGAATCGGAAAACGCTCTCTCTTCAAGAAAAAGAGGCCACACTTCTTGTGCGGAGAGAAGGTCTTCCTCTTCTTCTAATTCTTCAAATCCTGGGTCTACTTCTGCTTCTACAGGCCGTTCTCTCAACATCTTGGCACAAAAGGAATGAATTGTACCGACAAAAATATGTTCTATTTGAGATAATGCAGACTTTACCCGTTCTCGCCTCTGCTCTTCTATTGTTTCGTCGCGTACAATGTCTTCAAGGCCAAGTTGGAAGCGTTCCCGAAGTTCTGCCGCAGCCTTTCGAGTAAAGGTAACCGCAACAATTTTTGCAGGCTCTGCATATCCGTATTGAATTAAACCGAGCATCCTGTTTACAAGGCTATGGGTCTTGCCAGAACCAGCGCCCGCTTCTACAAAAAGGTTCTTCTGAAAATCTGTAAGGATCCGGGTTCTGTCGTTCTGATCAGGAAGAGGGCTTGCTGTCATGCAATCTCCTGGAGTGTTTTCCATGGTTCTAATATTTCCCTGTTTTCATTGTTTTTCTGTTTCTCCTTCATCCAATATAATAGATCGTTTCCATCGCAGAACTCTGCGTATTGGCAAATGGCACAGAAAGCTTTCTCGGGAGCGGGAAAAAATATTCCGCGGGAGACAATAGCAAGAATAGATTCTATTGCCTTCCGCCATATCCGAACAGTTTCTTCTGTTACTTCTCTGGCAAAGATTGTTCCCTCTCCTTTTCGCATTCCTTTCTCTGTAGGAAAAAGGTATCCTGTCCGCACAACAGCCGCATCTCTCTCTTTATCTTCTTCTCTCAACAAAAGTTCTGCAACCGCTCCATAGACCGCATGCTGAAGTTGAGTTCCCTGCTGGAGAAAAACCTTCTCTTGAAAACCATAGGTGCTTCCGGTCTTATAATCCCAAACCGCATAACGAGAGGACCCGCATTTGTCAATACGGTCTATTCTGCCGCGTAGAAAAATCTTTTCAGACCCTCCTAATGAAAGAGAAAAGGGAGTCGTATTCTCGCCAAAGGAACGTTCAACAGAAACAGGTTCACCCGTAAGTTTCTCGGCTATATGTAAAAAAACCTTCATATCCTGTTGCAACTGACGGTATTCATTGGAAAAAACTCTCTCGCTGGGAAAAGGAATTGTTTCCTTATAGCGATCAACAATGGTAGCAAGAATATCCATTGCCTGTTTTAATCGCTCTTCTTGTGAGCCGCTATTGGCAGAAGGAGTATTGTAATAATCGCGAAAGACCTCGTGAAGAAGGGAGCCTCTGTGAAGAGGTGTAAGCCAGATAAGGGGATCTTTTCTTCTTTCTTCCGGAGGACGAACACGCAGAAGGTATTCAAGAAAATAATTAAAAGGGCATTTTGCGATGGATTCAAGTTTTGAACAGGAAAAGAGAGTATTAGGATCAAGGAAAGAAGGAGAACCCTCTTGCGCAGATAAGGAAATTCGTCCATCGTAACAGGTTAATGCCGGGCTGTTCCTTGCTTCTTGCGCCTTTATTCCCGCCGCAAGGTTGGGATAACAGGCAATGATATTCTCTTTTCCTTCTTTTATCCGCCTCTCTGCTGATAATAGAGTAAGCCATATATCGTCCTTATCAAGGGGAATGGAGCTTGTTTTAGAGAGAGGTTCATCTGCGAAAAAGTTTTTTAAATCTTCATAACTGCCTGTGTAGTCGCCTGTTGCAAGACGATAAACCTGTAGCAAAATGGAAGAAGGAAATGTTGTACGCTCTTGAATAGTATCATAGGTGGAACAGGAGAAAGTTGCCTTCCCCCGCAGTCCCGCTATCATAGAGGCCATCTGGTACAGTCCTTCCGAAGCGCGCATAGAAGAGAGGGAAAGAGAAGGAGAAAGAGCGATTCGTTCTTCATCAAGAAGGATTGGGTCCTGCGAAATGCGCGGAGGGAATTTACTGTCATCTAAACCTATGACAAAGGTCCTCTTTCGCCCAGAGATTCCACCGGAAAGGTAATGGGAACAATAAAGGTGTCCTGGTTTGGGAGAAGAGGCAGAAACCATTGTCTCTGAAAGAATGCTTTTTATCTTTTCTAATGCCTCTTCTTTTTTTATAGGGCGAGTAAAGAGTTTTGAAAAAGTCTCTAAGCGGTTGTTGATTTCTTCTGTGGCCGCACTATCATCGGACGAGAAGCTTGCTACATATTTCTCTAGAAAGGTTTGTATGCTTCCGCAAAGGTCAGATAGAGAAATTTCTTCTCCTGAAATATCTGGCACTATATCAAGCAAGTCCCTGCAGATATGTAACAACGTAGCGTAATTTTCTGCATATTTTTCCTTTTGCTTCCAGCGGAGGTTTCCCTCTTTCTGTAGTTGGACCGCGGCGAGAGAAGCAGATTCTTTATGATTGCCAAGAATCGTGCAGTAACGATCCCTGCCCCACCCTATATCGGAAGTTCGCAACAGAAACGCAAGCGTAAAAGAAAATTTCGGAGAATCGGTTCTGTTCCATACAGAAGATGCAATTAAACCATATTCAAAAAGACGTCTAAGATAGATCTCTTCAAAATCACTCTCAAGCCACTGAAGAAAGTAAAGCACAGCCCTTCCCACATTGGTAAAACAGAGAGGTATTCCAAAAGCGAATGTCATAGGAATAGATCTTTTATTACTTAAAGAGTAAAGAATATCTCCATAGGTTTTTATATCTGTACAAACTATTTCTACCTCGTCCAGCGCAAGAGTTTCTGAAAAAATTCTCCTGAATACTTCCCGCACCTCGTTTTCACAGCCATAGGAAGAAAAGAGAGAAAGAGAGCCGTCATGGAAAGGAGCGATCGTCTCTTCTGGTTGAAAAATCCATTGAAGCCGTTCAATATCTGATTCAGGAGGCAGGTTCTGAGAAGTGTTGGCAGAAGAGGACACAAACGCTGTTTTGGGATTGGGAAGACCAAAGACAGGATCTTCTTCAATAAAGATGAGCCGATCACCCGCAAAGCTTGTAATAAAAGATTTTTCTATCTCGCGAAGTATCTCGCCGCCAGTGATAAGATAGAAGTTTCGCGGGTTATCTTTGCGAAATTCTTCAAAGATAGCGCGGCCGCGCATAATCAATCCAGGCGCATCCAGCAGGGATTCTTCTTCTAAAACTTCTTCATATTTAGATAATAGTATGGCGATATCTTCTGCTTTTTCAGGAGTTGCAAAAGATTCCCTGCACAGTGAAGAAGAAAAGATATTACTATAGCGGAGATCAAGAATTGAACGGGTAAGGGATTCTACCATTCCTTTATTAATTGGATTCCGTTGAAAATAGGAAAGAGCGTTTCCTGCCGATGTTTCGGAAAAAATCTTATCTATAATTGCCAAAGTTTCAGAGAATGAAAGTAAGAGAAGGTTATTGGCAACAAGGTACTCTTCCGCAACCTCAAAGGCAAGAGATTCAATGGTTATAGGACGAAGGTTTATCCAGTTTCCCCGGACTTTCACAAGATGTTCAAGAATCTCTCTTCCAATATGAAATCCAGAGACCAGAAGAAGCTTTTCTTCACGGGGATACATTTCAAGGATTTTAGTAAGTTCTGTGATATATTTATTCTGTCTCATAATCTTTATGATACTGTTTCCTAAGGTATTTTACGAAATTCTGTATGGTAATAGAAAAATCATCGCTTGCTTTTAGAAGCTATAAAGCATGAGAATCCTTGTTGTTATGGTCTTCATCATCCAGAGGAAAGGTAATATTATCGCTGAATACTTGTCCCGCCTTATCCAGCGCTTCATTACAAATACCTCTTCCGCAATCTACAAAGGTATTATGATGAACCTGCCAGTTAGAAGAGGGAGGACTTATCGCAAAACGATCTCCCACCGCCACATCTATATCTTCTGTTAAGGTAAGAATTTCTGTTGCGGCATCGTACGAGGCAACCTTTATGCTCCTGCCTGTGAAAGAACCTTCAAGACCATAGAGTTTCCAGCCTGCATAGGCTGTAAAATCATCGCAACGTTTAGGAAGCCCCTGTACCCGTACACTCCTTAAACCAAGGAATTCTTTGATCACCAATTCCGTATGCTGAAACTCAAACCTTCCTTGTTCGCGGTCTCCGATATATGATTCTCTTCCTGTCCGCAATCCAATGCCACAATATTCAACCAGATTGTCATGGCAATGAATATTGGTCGCATCTTCTGCAATATAAATACCGGTTATATGTTCATACGATCCGCCACGACAATAGATATGGTTGTTAGAAATCAATGCGTTGGATGCCTCTATAGCAATACCGGTCCGACGGTTGTCAGGGTTGTCGTCAATCCGGGTAAGGTCAATATGGTTGCCTGTGATAATAAATCTTCGGCCTCCTAACAGAACAATGGCAGAGCCCGCGCTATATCCGATAAACTGGTTGTTGGTAATAATAACCTGCGTGGCATGGTTATTAAGTTGAAGACGTTCGGAAAAGGCTCCTCCTTCAAAAACATTGTCTGCCACAAGAACTTGTGTGGGACAGACCTTGTTTGGTTCTGTGGGTTTGTTTCCATGAGAACTGGTGGCATTTGCGGCCTTTACATAATTGCCAATGATACGCGTAAACTTGCTGGCATTTTCGCAAAAGTTGGTTACACGTTCCACGTGACAATGTAAGATACTGGTATTCTCTGCGTAATCATTGTTGTTAAAGGCATTAAATCCGCAATCGCTTACTCTACAGCGATGATAAACACAACTCTTTGTGTATTGTTCCCGAATTCCAGAACAACCTTCATGGGGGGCTTGTATATAGGGAGGAGAACCATATCGATCGGCGCCATGGGAATAAAAGACTTCTGATGCCATACGCGTTACCTTAAGATCTTCAAAAACAATATATTCCGGACTTACAAAATTGACCGCGGAACAGCCCTTTACTTCCATCTGTTGATTTGCTGTTGGCCAAAAAGGAAAACCTGTCGCTGTGCGAAAATAGGTGTTGGAAGGCATTTCGCGAAAACCGGTATGTCCCTGCATCCCAAGGTTCCGAATTACTATATCAGTACCTCCGGAAATCCAGAATACCGCGGTATTATCTTCGCTTATATCAAGAAGGGTCTGTTCTCGGTGAATTCCTTCCACCCGTACAGAGGCATTACGAATCCAAAGACCAGAATGCAACCTGTACCTGCCCGCGGGAATAAATAATCCTTTTTTTTCTGCAATGGCATAATCCAACGCCTGTTGCAGACCTTCTTGGGCATGGTGTCGCACCACGACATTGGAGGCGCTGTTGGTTGCAGGAGTATCTAAAATAAAGGTATTACCGCGGATAGCAATAATCTTTGCAAGCAATCTGTTCCTTGCATGGAATGCAATGGTCTGCCCTGGAATCCACTTTTTTTTTCTAAACCGTATTTCAACACCATTGGTTAAAGAAAACCATGCATCGCCTATGGGAATATCTTCTCCCTGCCAGGACCATACTTGATGAGGAATAGGAAGGGGATAGCGGACTTTATGATAGGAAGGGCTTACTGTCATCCAATGAAACGCGTCTGGTTTATAGAAATGGATAATAAAGGTCTGCCAGAATGTGTCGGGATCTAATCCGCGGAACTCCAGCTCATCGCAAAGCGGACTCTGATTCTTTGCGTGAGCAGGAGACTGTTCGTTGTAAACAGTTCCGTAGTAATGGATATGGCACCCGAGAACCGTTACCTCGCCACCCGGAAGAAAATCTCCTTTATTATCAACTATGATCTCCTTAGAACCTTCCTTTGCGCTTCCTGTTACCTGAATATCTGATCCTGAAAGACCAAACAGGGCGGCATTCACCCATCCATGAGAAGAATCACATGCAGAAACCGACAACTTCTCTTCTTGAAACTCCATCTTTTCCTCCTGTTGGGACTCTATAGATGTTTCGTTCAAGATTGCGTTTCTACCTCTTTTTCTACTTTCTTAAGAGAAAAAAAACCTCCTATTGGTAAGGGTCGTCCACCTTGATTGTATGGGCGTTTGCATATAAATAATCAGAAGCGTTCTTTACATTTACCGGGATGCGCGCAATAAGTTCTTCTACCTCTTTTCGGACCTTCGCATACTTTCCTTCCCTTATTTCACGCTCCAACCGCCAGTAAGTAGAGATGTCTTGCGCAACTGCATCAACCAGTTTTTGTATTGTCGGATCCTTGCTATTCTTATATACCCGAAAACGAGGAGCTTCCTTTTCAAGTTCTGGAGACATAAGGAGATCAAAATGGCTTGAAAAGAGGAAGGAGATCGTATCAAAAAGTTTTCTTGAAGACTCCATTGCAGTAAGAGTTTTTCCAAGCGCACTTTGAGAGAGAGTTTCTCGCAATGTTTTTTGTGCCCGCAATAGAGTTTGGTATGCGGATTCATTCTTGCCAGATGCATAGAAATCAGATGCTTGTTGAAAAAGAATCTCAGCAGGTTGAACAATTTCTCCGTTGGCTGAGGGATACTCTTTTTCTATTATATATCTTGCTTGTTCTCTAATATATCTGTTTCCATAAATAGCAGATGCCACTGCCTCTACCTCTTCTTGAGTTCCAAGGAAATAGATCCGCGCATCGCCCGGAGAGAGAGAAAGAGAAAGGGAACGACTTGCATCTATCTCTTTCATCTCTGTTATATCGTACAATACCGACTTTTTCAGTTCTTGTCCTAATGAGATGGTTCCTGTCTGTTTGGTTCCAGTATCTTGATTGATAACTATGAAAAAGCGACCCGAACCACTTTTTCTTGCAAGCGAGTGAATTGTAATTGCTGGTCCATTATAAAAACCTTTGCTATCCTTAAATTGAGCGCACGTTACCTCTGCGCCAAAAAAATCCCATTCAGGGTTCGTGTCGCAAAAAAGCGGGCCTGTCGCCGTAAGTTCTCTTGCACAATCGCCAATAGCAGACCATGCTTCTGTACGTTCTCCGGCATTGCCATAGATAGAGTAGTGGTAGCCATATTTAACACGCCATGAAAGCCCTGGGTTATTGATGCCGTGAAAAACAATTCCTTTTGCACCGTTTGCCACCGCAAGATAAAGCATTAAGCGCATTTCCGCACTGGTCGGCAATGCATAGCCTGTATGGCGATACCCAAAACCTTGCGGCATAAACCATACCGGAGGAGAATCTCCCGCCTGTTTTACCGCTGTTGCCACAACACGCGCCGTACTCCATGGATCTCGTTCTCCCCAACCAGAGCGTTTTATTGGATACCAATCTCCTAAAAATACCGGAACATAGGGAATATACGATAAGGTAGGCATATTTAGGTAGGGAAAATAGGCACGGTCGGGAACAATTTTGTTTAATGTATCGTGCGCCTCAAGCATACAAGGAATGTTGTGGGTTTGAATTTCGTCCGCGGTAAAAAAGGCAAGGATTCTGTCCTGATAGTCGGTGATAAATTTTCTAGTGATGGCATTATAATAGTAGTCAATTTTTTTTGCCAGCGCAGGCCGAAATTTTTCTATGTCAATATCGTTCTTTCCGATGACCAAATGGCTTGGGGCAAGCATCATACTATATTTTCGCGCTAATTCACCAAGTTCAAAGGTATTGTCATTATTAACAAACTCTTCCTGGTATCCTATTTGAATCATACGGAAGGAAAACAAAAAGTTGCAGTAATTGTGTGCCATTTCACGCAATTGGCGGCTGTAAGAATAGCGAAACATATTCTTTGAACCTCCGGCAGAGACTGAATCTACCAAGGCAGAAGCTGAAGCGCCAAAAGGAAAATATCCCCGCATAATCTCCGGAAGTTTACGGCCCTTCTCTGGCTCTGGAAGCCGAACTCCCCGCACATACTCTACCCGATTGTCAAGACCATCTGAATAGAGCTCTTGTTGAGAAGGAAGCGCGGCAATGGTATATTCGGTTTTCCAAGTTTCTCCGGGAGAAAGTTTTATATCGCGATAGTACCATTCCACAGTATCAAATGGTTCGCTAATCCAATTATAACTGCGGTAGACCTGTGAGTTGGAGAAGGTAAAAAGAATAGCCTGTTCCAATGCGTCGTATCTCTTTGCGCACCAGCCAGCACGAAGGTTATCAGTAACGATTGAGTTAATTTCTCTTACAGATTCTGAAGTTTTACGGAATGCCTGCAACCAATCAGCAGTAGGCCAGGTAAAGATGCCGTCATCAGGTTTAAGACAGTTCTGTATTCGGTAAGAACATTCTATCGGTTTATCTCCTGGGTTGGAAAGTTCTACCGCAATAGATACAAAAGAAGCGCCTTCATCAAGACGGAAAGTTTTTTGTATTCGTAACCCTTTATATTCTTCAGTATCAAAAGTTCTAAAAACACGAATTTCCCGATAGGGTGTTACAACCTCTATATCGTATTTTTCCAGCTTTACAAGGCCGGGATAACGATTTCCCGGGATGATATCAAGCGCCATTCCTCCGGTTGCATTGGGAAGATGAGGAAGCGTGTACTCAAAGCTTTTTTTTTTTACTATCATACTATCTATACATCCGCCTACTAAAGGATTAATCTGTATTCTAAGAAGCGAATTTTCCAAGGTAGATCCACTGGTAACAGTTGCCTCAAACTTGTCAAAATAAATTTCTATTGGCTCTTTATTAAGTGCTGTCTGTACCGTGGCAGTGATGCGAGTAACACCTTCCGGCACTGTAAATCGCAATTTCAAGGGACGCCATGTTTCATTCGCATTGATACGCGTTGAAAAATATTGCTTCATCTGTTTCCCTTCCGCGTCAAGGATATGAAACCGTAAAAAACCCATCGCGCCCTTGGTTCCCTTTGCATATACACTGGCAGAAACTTCCTGACCAGGAGAAGCATCTATTGTCTGAAGCGCGGCAACGCCAGCCATGGGAGCTTTTGTAATAAACTTCATTGCATACTTTCCTTCATACGCATCTTCGGAAAGTTCTGCATCGCATCGCGCCGCTCCGCCATTCAGAACAACTGTCCAGTCTTTACAAAAAAACCTGCTTACTCCCTTTGGAGGAGCGTTGGAGGTTTCTTCAAACCCTCCATTTTTAAAGACACCCGGCTGAATTGTGGTTTCTTCTCCCTTTAAAGAAGGAGCACATACCATTACGGCAAAAAAACAAAAAACACACCAGAAATTTCTTCTTTTACTTCGCATCTTTTCTCCCTTCTTGCTTTTTTTGTAATGATCTATAAAAAAAGGGTTACTGCAATTCTTTTTTTCTCTTGCAGAATAATCTTCTAAAAGCAGGAGAAAATTTTTCTCATAGAATCTCTTCTTTGCAAGAGCGCAAATAAAACCTTACAAATTTCTCTCAGCACACTCTAAAAAATCCTTCGCTTTTCTCTATCAAGTATCAGGAATCAATCGCCATAAGGATTATCTATTGTAATCTTATGGGCATTGGCATTCAGGTAATCGGTTGCCTCCTTTACATGAACAGGAATTTTGGCAAGAAGTTCGTCAATCTGGGTACGAACCTTCTCAAACCCGCCCTCACGGATTTGCTGGTCCAATCGCCAAAAATCTGTAAAATCCTGTACAATATTATCTACATAGCCCTGCATCTTTACATCATTAGTATTCTTATAATCGCGGTGTCGGGGGGTCTTTGCAACAATCTCCGGAGGAACCACTAAATCAAAATGGGTTGTAAAAAGAAATGTTATCTCATCAAGAAGTTTACGCGCATGTTCCATACCTTCCATACTTTTTCCAAGCGCAGTATTTCTTTGAATTTCCTGTAACATACTTTCTGCCTGTAAAATAGTACGATATGCCTGGTCATTCTTTCCTGCTTTATGGTGTGCCTCGGCTTTTTGGAAAAGCGATGATGCCTTTGTAATAGGAATGCTGTTTTTCTCTGCGCATACCGCATCAATATAATACCGTACCTTTTCCCGAAGATAACGGTTTTCAAAGACGTTCTGTGCCACCTGCGCTGATTCTGCGGCAGTTCCCAAAAAATAGATGGCGCCATCTCCAGGACCAAGAGTAAGTGTGAGGGGTTTACTAACGTCTTCCTGTTTCATCTTTGTCAGGTTATACAATATCTGTTTTTCCAGACCTTCAGAAAATGAGATGGTCCCAGCCTGTTCAGAAAAAATATCCTGATTGATCACCATAAGAAACCGTCCGTTTCCATCCTTCTTTTTCAAGGAATGCGCTGTCATCGCAGGACCCTTGTAAAAACCTTTCTTATCCTGAAATACCGCGGAATTTACCATCATGCCCGCAAGAGAATCTTCAGGATGTGTATAATAGAGAAGAGGACCAATTGAAGTTAACTCTCTCGCACATTCACTAATAGCATGCCAAGCTCCCGCACGTTCTCCGGCATTTCCATAGGGAGTATAGACATACCCATAGTTCATCCGCCAAGAAAGCCCTCTATTATGATAGCCATGAAAGATAATTCCTTTAGCACCATTCCCTACTGCTGTATAGAGCATTAATCGCATCTCTGCAGAGGTAGGCAATGCATATCCAGTCCCGCGATACCCAAACCCTTGAGGCATTACCCATACAGGTACTGCTTCTCCTGCCTCTTTAACTGCCGTGGAAACCATGCGTGCCATACTCCAAGGATCCCGGCCACCCCACCCTGTCCGTTTTATCGGGTACCAATCACCCAAAAATACCGGAACATAGGGAATATAGGAGGTAGTGGAGATGTTTTGATAGGGGAAATATGCCTGATCAGGAGCGATTTTGCTTAATTCATAATGGGCTTCCAACATACAGGGAATATTGTGGGTTTGAATTTCATCTGCAGTAAAATAGCAAAGAATCCTATCCTTATAATCTTTGATAAATTTCAATGAAGTCGGATTGTAATAATGCGCCATCCGTTTTGCCAATGCTGGCCGAAACTGTTCCACATCAACCTCATCTTTATCAATCAAGATATGACTTGGCGCCAGCATCATATCATAGTCACGGGCAAGTTCTCCCACCACTGAGGTTCCATCTTCATAAAAAAGTTGCGATTGAAATGCTTCCTGCATGGTTCGCAAAGTATAAAAAAAGTTGAAATATCCATAGGCCATTTCCCGCATTATCCTCTGGTACGCCTCTCTAAAAGGTGTTTTGGATCCACCGGCAGAGGCAGAATGAACCAATGCGGGTCCACTAGCGCCAAAAGGAAAATATCCCTGCATAACTTTTGGCAATGGTTTTCTTTGTTCTGGTTCCGGAAGTTTTACTCCTTCCACATATACCACCCTTTCTTGCATACCGCCGGTATAGAGATCTCCTGAAGCTGGAAGAACTGTGATAGAGTAAGTACTTTTCCAGACCTCTCCGGGCGCCATTGTTTTGGGTCGGTAATACCATTCTGCGGTATCTATATTTTTACTCACCCAACTATAACTCTGTAATGATTGTTCTCCGGCAAACTGAAAGAGCAAAACGCGTTGCGCGGCAGTAAATGTTTTTGCACACCACCCAGATCTAAGGTTCTCGGTAATAATGGCATTAATGGTCTGTACTGATTCCGGAGTTTTTCTAAATGCCTGCAACCAATCTGCAGAGGGCCAGGAAAAAATGCCGTCAGCAGGATTAAGACAGTTCTGAACACGGTAATTAACCTCCATGGAAGAGGTACTTGTATTAATTAATTCTATGCCAACCTTCACCTCTGAAGAATCTTCTTCCAACTGAAATGTCTTTATCACCTTGAGCCCCTGAAATGGACCTGAGGGTATTACTCTTGATAACCGTATTTCTTGGTAGGGACGCACCACCTCAAGATCATATTTTTCAAGGCGCAGAAAGCCAGGGGTTCGGGTTCCAGGAATAATCTCAAGCGCCATTCCTCCTGTTGAGGTAGGAAGGTTAGGCAGGGTAAAATCAATATTCCCTTTTTTCTCTACAAAACTATTAATACACCCACCTACCAATGGATTGATCTGAATGTTCAATAGAGAATTTTCTAACATAGCGCCACTGCTTACAGAAACTTCAAACTTATCAAAATAGACCTCTATCAGTTTTTTATTTGCTAATGTTTGCACACTTGCGATAATAGATGTAACACCTTCTGGAACAGTAAATTTTGTCTTTAAGGGCCTCCAGGTCTCTGTTGCATTCAATCCCGGCATAAAATATTTCTTCATTCTATTGCCTTCTGTATCATAGAGATAAAAACGCATATATGCCTTGGCGCCAGGGGTTCCTTTCACATACACGCTTGCGGTAACTTCCTGACCGGATTTTGCCTCAATCTTCTGTTGAGCAGAGATAAATGCATCTATCTTTTTGGTAATAAATTTCAAAGAATGCTTTCCATCATAGGCATCTTCTGAAAGTTCCGCACCACATGCAGCTACACCAGAATTTAAGAGAACATCCCAATCCTTAAGAAAATAGAGTCTAAACCCCTTTGAAGGAAGATCAGTGCTTTCTTCAAAACTTCCATTTTTCAAAACATTTGTCAAGGAAGGAGTTTGGGACGCGCCTCCTTCTACTGCCTCTAATGAAGAAAAGATTATTATTCCCGCAAAAAAGCATCCTGATAGTATTCGTATTATCTTTTTGTGGCTTACCATCTTTTCCTCCGTTACGTAACAAAAAAAGCTCTTTCTCCTACAGAGCTTATTACTCTTCCGCAATCTTTTCCTTTTGCGTATTATCATCGTCCGCATTACTATCGGATTTCTTCTTCCACAGAATACTTACCAGCAATGAGATTACTCCCAAGGATAGATGTTTTTCGCGGTAAGCCGCTTATTGGTCCATTCTACATGGCCATCTACAAAGAGAACATTCATTCCATCCCGATGCACGCCATTAGCTCCGATAGATTGCTGAGAAGCATGGTCCACATCAATACGTAGCATTCCTTTTTGATCCGCGGCAGAGGTAGTCCATTTCCTTCCGTAATTATCCGCAAAAAGCGCGGTAACAGAAGAAAACCTCTCTACCTTTGCAACATTAAGAGTACATCGTTCTACATTAGCGCGAGCAGAAGCAGTGGCTGTGCCGAATTCTGCAAGTGCATTCGCTCTTGGGCGCATAAAATTGTTATATCCATAACTAAAATAAAGAGGGGTTCGGGAATACATATAATAGGCTCCTCCCGGACACCGCACCATTTGTTGCGAAGTTTTAGCATTTACTTTTCCCATACTGTACAACGAAATATGATCTGTCCACCAAATTTGGGTAGCGCCGCTTTGTATAATAAAGGGGAAACAGGAATCATAATCCAGTGTATACATCTGCAGAACAATATGAAGTTGTTTTAGATTATTCATACAGACCGCCTGGCGGGCTCTTTCTCGGGCTTTGGAAAGTGCTGGAAGAACCATTGCCGCTAATATTGCAATAATAGCAATCACTACCAAGAGTTCAATAAGAGTGAAACCATGTGATTTGCGAGAAATCACTTTTCCATTAACCATTTTGCCCCTCCACAAGTAACAATAAATTCCTTCCATATATTGAGTTATACGATTCTTTTGGGATACCTCCTTTCCATACAAAAAATGTCAACAGATATTTTTTCATCTTTATTTCCGCATATCAGGAATATAGCTCTTTTCTCACTAACTCTTTTCACCTTTATGGTCATTAAACCACTATGAAGAACTGCTGTATCAAGGGAAAAAATTCCTTCCGAAGATAATATCCCTCATGCTACATGATCTTTCAAAAGAGTAGTGTCTATGAAAAGAGATGGAAGATTTAGCAGGCGATATGTTAGATAGCGGAAAAAATGTTAATAAAAGGAGTGCTCTGTCTATCTGTCTCTGCATTTGTCTCCTCTGTTTACCTTTATCAGAGGCTTTCTTACAATTATTTCACTCTATTAAAATACTGTACCATGTCAAAGAATCGCATTGCGTCATAATAAATCTATACGAAAAGGAATCGTTGCGTCAAATAGGAATCTATACGAAACTACCTTCCTAATAATTACGGGAGGTAGGCAATGGAGGCAGAGAGATTAACAATGAGAGA
>JBBADJ010000020.1:0-24028 GCA_041656495.1 Candidatus Ratteibacteria bacterium | reverse complement strand
CTTTTTATCATTATTATCTGCTTACAAGCTTTGCTTTTGATGGCAGAACGAAGTGCAAGCACAATAGTAAACTTTAGCGTACCTGATATTCAACACATTGTTTTGGATAATGACGCACTGACAATTAATGTCGGAAGAAATTGTTGAGAAATCTGGAAGAAATTGTTGAGAAATTTCTCAACAATTATTGCCAACTTTTTGAGAAAAATACAGTTTTTGATGTTTTTTGTGCCAAATTTCTCAACAATTATTGCCAACTTTTTGAGAAAAATACAGTTTTTGATGTAAATAACATTTACACTTTCAGCCGCTCTTTCGAGCGGCTTTTTGCTTTTGTACACTTTTTAGCTAAAAAAACGTATTCCTTTAGCCCTGAAACTCTTAATTGAATCAAGTGTTTCAGTGTCATATTCTACATCTTGAACATAATAATCAACACCATCAAGACGAATTGTATAGCCAGAATATACCACCTGAGCAGCATATCCCCAAATACTATATCGCTTGAAATTGACCGACTTTTGGAGTCTGGAAAAGACATAAGCATTGACCTTATCCGTGATAGAGATCCATGGATTGCCAGGTAAAACAGTCCTATACATCACAGATTGTACAATAGAGGAGCTCTCTATGACCTGATCTTGCGAGTCATACTCCTCGCTTGATACATAACCTGTAATCTCGATAGGATCGTCTAAATACTGTTGAAAAGGTATAATATGGAACTTCTTTTCTTCGATGTCATAAATAAACTTAGCATTAAAGAACTGAGCAAATAACTTAATGAGTCCCGCTCTGCTACCTGAATAAGTACTTCTGACCTGTAACATGTATTGACCGTCAGATGCAAAATGTGTTTTTTTGATGACATTTGCTAATCCATTTAGCGACTCAATTTCGTCGCAAAATCGATATCCTATAGTAGAACCACAGTGGCGAACCCAAAGCTTAGAAAACCATGTTTTCCATAACTGTCGAAGCTCAGCCAAGCTATAATAAGGGTAAAACGCCATAAATGCGCCATTTGGACCAAAATTAGTCATAGACACTTCTTCCTCTAACCAAACCCCCATTTCAGATCTACAAGTAAACTCTACTGCAAAGTTCTCACGATCCTCATGGTAGCTATAGAGCTTGCCTCTTGCTAACAGATTGTTATCTCTGTCCTTCAGTGTGACAGAGATATTGGAGCTAAAAACACCTAACTTGAAAGTCTTCCACCATACAGAAAACTCGTCAGATTGAGAAGAGAACACATCATAATCCATCGTGATTACGAACTCAGGCGCAGACATTGACGTCAGCAGCAGTTCGTCGTACATCGAGATATCAACATCTCTAATATTAGAATATACAAGGTTTTGGCTATCGCTGAAAATAGCTATCATTTGACTACCTCTCTATACCTGTATTGGGCTTTTTCTATTTCTCTAGCGAATTCAACGCCCTTAAATTTCGTTTTCACAGTAACACTATAGTCTTTCTTTTCTATAGCATCAAGCCGCTCAATAACACGATCGAGTCTTTTTTCAAGGTTTTTGGTGTCGAAACTAAGACCATGATGCCTAACATATCCGCCCGCAGCATAAGAGATCTTCGGCATTGCAGGTACATTGATTGCAGGAAGCGAAACACCCGCAAAAGCTTTTTGTATAGCAGGAAGAGGACTGTAGTTCAGGTAGTCAAGAAACGGTTTGAACATACTCGTCTTTTTGGCGTTGATTACATATTCTCCGTTTGACAGCATGGCAGGAATTGAGTCGCTTGTTCCTGTCCCTTCTCCAGAGACATATCCTCCACGAGAAAATCCGACAGCTGACATCACTGCACCTCCCCAAGTAATAGGATTGCCCGTTATAAGCCCGAGAGCTTTCAACACAAGCATTCGAGCAATAATTCGATTAATCTCATTGATCGCTTGTATTGCCATGTTTTTGAAAGACTGCTGCATGATCTTCGAGAAAGATCGACCCTCTATTATCAGTTGGCTAAACACGGTGCTAAAGCTATCAGCAATACTATTTGCCGTAGATTCAATTACGTGCTTCAAAAGACGAAACTCATCATTGAGAGCTCTAAGAAGGAACGACATTTCATCGGCAAAATCTCTGATAGAAAGCTTTTTCATTTCGTCATCAACCTCTGCAATTTTCAAAGCCAACTCATCTGATTTAAGTCCAAGCTCTCCCAACAATGCTTTATAGGAACCATGTATAACTTTTAAATTATTTAATTCTATTAGATCATAACGATACATCTGAGAGTATTGATCCCAAGCTTCGCGAAGCTCTTTCAACAGCAAATCTTGGTCTTGTTTCAGTTCTTCCTGGTGGCGAAGTGCAGCGTTTCTCTTCATGTTCAGAGCATCAGTATATTCTCTTGCCTCTTTTCCATATACACTTACCACCCAATCATAATACCCATCGACAATTATTTGAAGCTCTTGGTACGTCATAATACCAAGTGACTTTTTCTTCTCTGCAAAGCTTATCTCTGCCTCGTATTCTTCTCGTTTCAGACTGGATAGTTCATCATTAAGTCGCTCTTTTAACTGTTTCAAGTAGGCATTATAATCCTCTTGGGTTATAATGCCTTGACTCTGCGATAGCTCTATAATCTCTTTTTCAGTCTCATAATTTTCCCGTAAAATTGTTTCCTTTTCTTTTAGCTTTTTCAATAAATTCTCCAGATCTTTTTCGAGCTGGTCTTTATTGATCAACATGTCTTTAGGGTAAAAATCTACTTTTTCAGGTTTTTTAGCTGCAGCATTAGATAAAACACTTGAATAAGTCGCAATAAACTCATCGAGATCTGCTTGTGCAAGGTCTCTCTTTTTCTTCATCTTTTCATTGAGAGAGTCGATGCTTTTTAGTTGGTTTTCTATACTTTTTTCTGCACTTGCGACACTTTTGCTGGCCTGTTCAACAACTGGCACAAAGAGGTGCCTCAACCTGCCAGCATTTTGAAACTCTTTTTGTTTTTCGAAAAGCCACTCTTGCTTAATAATTAACTCTTCTTGTAGTTTGACAAGTTTATCGGCTTCCACTTTTGACTTTTTCACCCATGAGTAGTTGATGTCGCCGACTTTGTTGACAAAATCTTCTCTCTCAGCAAGTACTTTTTTTGTTGTTGCTTCCTTGATCAGCTCATCAGTAGCTTTCGCTACAGAGAGACGAAATTCATCATACTTAGCTGTTGCTAAGTCGATATTTCCAAGATAAGATCCGAACTGTGTATTGAGTTTTTCCACCACTGATTTCAGAGCCTCGTTAGACTCCACGCTTTCCCCATGCTTGAAACGCAAAGTCTCATATACACCAATCAATGCACGAAACTCAGCCTGCTGGGCAGATGTAGAGCTTGTTACTTTTTCCAGCTGTGATTTTACGGGAGTTATCGATCTAAGAAACTCCCCAATCGCATCTACACCTGCCTTGATTGTAGGCATTAGGTTCGCACCCATTGTCGCAGAGAAGTTCGTCCAGGCATCTCCCATTATGGCAACAGATCCTACATATGTATCTGCCAAAAGGTCAGTTGCACCTGCAATACCACTGGCAGAGTCCATGAAAGTCGAGATCATAGCCTCCCTAAACTCAGGGAGTGTGAGTTGCGTAAGATCTTCAATACCCTTGAACTCTGAAATCAGATTGAGCACACCTCTTCTTCTAAGGACTTCTGCAGCGCCTGCACCGCCAGCGAAAGCACGTCCGACCGCGTTCGCCGCTTCAACGACATCAATTCCCATGTAAGCAGCCAGGTCGGCAATGGGCTTGATCGTTTCCTCTGCATTCATCCCAAACGCTTTCAGTTGGGCACCAGCCTCGACTACACCAAGCATATTAAAAGGAGTAGACAGAGCAACTTGCCGGAAATACTCGAACACCTCAGTAGCCTTGTCTGCGTCTTGGTACAGATTCACGAGCCTGGTACGCATGAACTCAAAATCAGAAGCTGGCTGCACAAACTGTTGGACAGAGCTCTTGATGAGATCTATTGCCTGATGGATACCGTGCATAGCCAAGCCGAACTGAGAGATATTTGATTGTATTTTTCCAAACACTCCGCTGATAGAGCTTCCAAAGCTTTGGAACTGTGTTTTCGTTTCATCTACATTTGTCTCTATTTTTATACTATGAGGCTTTTCGCAGACGTTGAAAAGCTTTTCTACCTCGTTTTTACCTTGCAAATCTATGTTTATTTTAAGTTTTAAGTCTTGCATTTTTTTCCTTTACCTTGTAAAAAAGAGAGCTATTCGCCCTCTTTCATCACTTCTTCGTTGATTTTTTTCAGCACCCAAAGCACTTCATCAAGCTCCATATCATCAGGGCAAATCCCATTTTTCATCAGGCTGAAATTGATTTCATAAAAGAGATCCTCTACGCCTTCGCTGCTGTGAGGCTGATTCTTTTCACTATCTCCGAGCCCTTCAACGACTCCTTGATAGCATCGAAAAAACCCAGTATGACACGCTCCAACTCCAACAGACTATAGCTTTCTTCGAAGTCATCATCGAGGCCAGTCACGGTGCGACAAAACTCATTGACAACCTCGTGCTCAAACAGTTGATCTGCCAACTTTTGAAAATCAAATGTTGATTCGCCAGAGAATAGACCTTCAAGTCCTACTCTTTTCGCTATTTGGTACACCTTTTTTATCGTTTTAAAGTTTGTTTTATAGTTCATTTTTTACTCCTTTTTTAGTTTGGTACACTCTCAACTATCCCGTTTCTCTTAAATCGCACGGTTGTCTTTCCTCCGTCATAGAGGAAATACCATGATTGATCAACCATATCTTTCGGGTGTATCTCGGAGTCGAAAACCCCAATATATAGATCAGATCGAAGGAACTGTGTCTTGATGTTGTGAAATCCGAAGAAGAAATTAGATGGCGATGTCGGGAAAGTAGATGGCATATTCAACCCAAAAGAAGAGACGATTGAGAAAAACTTGTGCATATCAGAGGTCTCTTCGCCTCTGTATCTTGCGACAATATTGCCGTTCGAGACGGCACGTATCGCATAACTGCCTGGATTGAGATATAGCGGTGCTGCACCAAGAGAGACTTGGAACATTCCTGACTGTATCTGGTGAGCAGAAGTATGGTACAGGATGGCAGCCCCTGTTTCGTACCGATATACCTCGAGTTCAAGAATACCGTTTCCAACATCTTGTATCTCCATCATGAAAGCGGTGATGAGCATAGGCTTGAAGACCTGAACACAGATTCCCCCCGAGCCATAAGTATCATATACCGCTTCTTGATTTCCTACTGCGAATACCTCATCGACACTCAGTTTTGTGCTGTACCAGTCTTTTGGATCCGCAGTATCAGGGATTTTTACCCACATCCTATCCTATCCTTTCCATACGTACAGGGCTGACCCGAAGCGTATTATTTCGCCTTCATTGCCTGTGACTGGCAATGTTGTTTTCGAGGCTATCAGATCGTTTGTACCGAGCGTTACATCTGCAGAGAGCGCTTTCCCGTTGACTTTCCTGGTGGTATCCACCTTATTATTAAGTGCGGTTGTAAGATTTGTGATTTTCGATTGTGGAAGCGTAGGTATTCTATCTTCAACGAATGTACCCGATGTGATCTTCGATGCTGCCAGGTTTGGTATATCTGCTGCAGCAGGCGTCCAAGTGCTTGCTCTCGCACCTACATCGGAAGCTGCCAGCGTTACATCTGCAGAGAGCGCTTTCCCGTTGACTTTCCTGGTGGTATCCACCTTATTATTAAGTGCGGTTGTAAGATCTGTGATTTTCGATTGTGGCAGCGTAGGTATTCTATCTGCACCGAATGTACCCGATGTGATCTTCCCAGCTGCCAGGTTTGGTATATCCGCAGCCGCGAGCGAGCTTTTCAGCGCCAGAGACCCCAGGCCGTCAACTTTGGAATTCGGTACATTTTGCACCAATTTTTGGTTAGAATCGAGGGACGCAAGTCCTCCAGCTATGCCTATTTTCTCTTCGTCGAGAATTTCTTTCCATGCCATTTTATGCCTCCTCTTTCATCATTTCTTGTATTATCATAATAGCCCCTTCTGTCTGAAGGTTCCTTTTTGAGAGCTCTTTTCTTTGTTTTTTCAGCGCACTGTAGTTAGCTATAAGATTGTCGTATGTCTCTTCTATCTTGTCTTTTTTTTCATTCAGACTCCTTATATATATATAGTTTACTTTTTTTTTGGAATATCTGCCCATTGATAGGATTGGTAGGGAACTCACTACCACCCAGAAGGAGATTATTGTTTCTTATCCCAAGATCCTCTTTCTGGCGAATCTCGGTTTTTCGTATGAACCCTGCATCCATATCATTAGACAGGACTGGCGGAGTCTGATTTCCGAACAAGCTTTCCGCCGATATGTTCGACTTATTTTGTCTTTCTACGAGCTTCAACAGGTTCATTATTGGTTCTCCGATTGCAGTAGGGCTATCTTATGCGCCAGCGTATTTGAACTATGTAGTACATTCGCTAGCGATTGAAGAGCGTCCGTGTCTTGTGCGAACGCATTGACTATATTTTGGATTGTTAGTGTTTGCATGTAGTTTTTGACTTGTGTTTCAAAATCAGAATCTATGTGCTGAAACACGTGAGAATACTGTGCCTGTCTGTAAGACTTGCCAGAAAAAACCATTATTTTGATATGCAATTGTGCACCATTAGGTACTCCCAAAGCAGCCTCTGGAATATACAGAAAGCTCGAAGACGAAGAAGCGCTAAAAACTGTATAAGAATTGTACATTACCGCAACCATTATAGAAGAAACGACTATTGAAGGTTCGGTAGATATCGAAATACTTAATCCTCCAGGTCTATTAGAAATAGACGAGGTGATTTCTATACCTTCCAAGTCAGGCATCAATAGATCAAGTGTATTCTTTATTTCTGATATTCGGTCAGACATATCAGAAATATCCTCTTCTATTACGCCGATAGATGCATGATTATGATCGATGGAGGAATACTCATCGTCATGGTTGTGATCGATGGAGGAATACTCATCGTCATGGTTGTGATTAATAGGTGCATATCCAGAATGAGTATGTTCCGAGTCCGCTTTGCTTGATACCATAGCCAGTAAGGTATTCAAGGCAACTCGAAATTTTTCGCCCCATCCTGTTTCACCATCGCTTGGTAGGTTTAAACTCATATAAATCCTCCTTTAGTTTAGTATTGTATTCTCTATTGTACTGATATTCCATTTCATATTTTTTGTAATATTCTCCATTGAGGAGTTTATTTCGTAATATGGCAAGCTCTCGAGAGCAAAATCTATCTTCCCATCCAAATACCTTAGTTGAGAAGGATATGGTAGTTTTTCCTTTAATTTTCGCCACTGATAGCCAGAAAGAGTCTCCCAAGCTACCAAGAACTCTTCGCAACCCATAACCAAGTAAAAAAGAGACTCATACTCTGCAGAACTTGCCAAAATCGATATTTGTAACTTGTCTGTATAGTACTTTCCGTGTCGAAAGGGTTGGTTGGCGACAAAAGGATTTTCCTTTTCAAATACATATTTCACTTCTGGAGTTACCTCTATTGTTCCCTGAAACTCATACAATTCGTCGCCAACCTTGATTCGTATCATTATTAGCTCCCTGTCCCTATGCTCAATTTCTTATATTTTACCGCATCTGTGATTTTGTTGCATTTTCTTGTCGCCCTGAAAGTAATTTTCGAAGGTGTATCTCCTTCTACAACCGAAAGGCTGCCTTCGCTTGTTACAACAACCCCTGACAGTGCAAAAAATATGTCCTTTGCTTGATCTGGCACGAACAAAAAGGAATATACTTTTCGACCGAGATCGCCACAAAAATCAAGCATCTCATCTGTAATTGTTACGCTCACAAAATTGCCTTGCACCTCATACCCCAGACCAACAGTAGAGAAGTCAATCTCATATGTCTTTTCAGTCCAGCTTATATTAGATCCTGTATTGTCCATATCCCCAAACGGGAGGAAATCTCCCGAGCTGCCATATAATGCGGCAAGCGCTTCAAGGTCAGAAGGTATATCATCATCGCCGAATTCACCTTCGGCAATATAAATCCTACATTTCGCTGCAAGTATCGCGTTTACCTGGTGCTGGAATCCATTTGTATTCGTTATTTTTTTTAATGCCATTTTTTAATCTCCAAACTGTTGATCTAACTCGATCATTTTTTCTTTTCTGTCTTTACCAAATCCACCATACAATATTTCTGCGATGATCTCCACCGCAGCGTCATCAATCGTGTTTTCTGTTCGTTTTGCCAAGTCACGAAGGACCTTAATTATTAGGTCCAGAATTGCCTCATTAGGCAGTATAGTCATAATTATATGCAGTATCCATTTCATTGTACTTTTCATATATTCTCCTTTTTTTTTTCATGAGCTACCATCTTGGATAGCTCTATTGCACGTTTTCCTACTTGCTTAGCCCACAGAGAATCAAGCATCTCTTCCGATGCCTTGACATATTCTCCATTTTGCAGGAAACGAAGTGTTTTTTTGAAACCCAAAAGCCCTCCAATACCAAGATTGAAGCACATATCTACCAACACATATTGTATCGCTTTGGGCTGTTCTTTCCACCAGCTCATCTGTCTATCGAGGCTGTCCATGCAATCTCTGATATCGTTAGTGAGCATCATCGAGGCTTCCGCCTCGCTTATACCTCGAGCTTCCAAGTTACGACCATACCCTATAGTAAGTTTACCTGCACTGCATTTATAGGGCTTCAACACCAGCCCTTCATGCTTTTTTAACATGTTTTCAAGTTCTTTGATCAACGAAATCCTCCCATCTGCGACACGATCACCGATATTCCAGCTATCGCTAATATCAAGCGGTAGCCAGTCTCAAGAAGGCTCACCCATCCATTTCTCTTTTGAAGATTATCTCGATTATATTTTGCTATGTTTTTGAAAAAATAAGATGAGTCATCATGTTTCACGAAATTGTCGCAGGAGAAAAGAGTAAGCAGCTTATCAATTTGGCACTTCATATACTCGATTGTTGACTCAAGTTTCACAAGTCTCTCCGCATCATTTCTTTCCATGTTTCGTACTCTTATTAGCTTGTAGGATCTGCTGTAGTTTTGTCGCACACCATGACCACATAACTGTCTTCAAGTTTAGCATTTCCAAAGGTATTATAGGGGACATATCTGTCTGCATTCGCAAGGTCTTGCAAACTATAGTTTGTTTCTACTAATTGCTTTCCATACATATACGCCAACGACTGCAAGAATATGACAGGTGTAGAGTCGTTTTTCTTCGCAGTGGAGTTGATTTCGCCTTTTTTATCAACCATTGGAAGATGGTTGAGAAGAACTATGTCGAAGCCAAATGCTCGCCCAACAAAGCCTTCTACGATAGGCATATTGCTTGTTTTTCCTATCTTGTCAGCACTCACAAACTCAGCTATCTCCATTAGTTGAGATTCGTGCTCTGGACCTATAATACACACCCTGCCATGGAGCGGAGCATTCGCCTCGTTCAACGCCTTGCGAGCAGCAATGAAGTCTGCCTTTGTTATTGTGTCAGCTGCGGTGCTTGCAGCTGAAAAATCGACTATGTTCGCAGCCTTGACAGAACCAATAATGCCCTTCAAAATTTCCACATCCATGCTTTCCAAAATATGTTCTGCTGCTATTTTGGACTTCTCCTCCACTATTTTCACTGTAGTCTGATATGCAAGATCACGCTTGACTAAAAATGGATTACCAACCTTCTTATTCAAAAGAAGGTCTTTTGAACCAACAGCGTCGCCAGAAGGTGCATCGAATGCAGCTCCCACGGATACTACTTGACCATCGTCATTTTCCAAGTATGGAACGTGTATTGCCGCTTGCCCCTTTGTTGCATACTGAGACACGTTTGTTACGTACTTGAGAGCGTACGCTCTGGTCTCCAAAGCTCTTTTCATTGAGTTTAGTGTTTGGCCTGTAACTATATCGCCGTATATTGTGTTCGATGCTTGTGCCATTATCTATTTCCCTCCATCCATTGGTTTTTGAGCTCCTCGTATAGAGCTTGATTGTCTCTATATATTTCTTCTGCTTTTGCAGGGTTTTTCATGAGCATATCCCATGTGATTTCCTCTGTATCGCCAGCTATAATCTTTGTTTCTTTAGTCATTTTTTGAGGCTGTTTTCTTGCATTTTGGATATACTCATCCAGTAATGATTCGTCATGCTTCAAAAGAATTTCAGCAAATCCTTTTTGTCTTGGCGTAATGATCCCTTCCGCAACCGCTTGGTTTAGTTTAGCCTCATTGTTTGCACTTTTAAGTGCCTTATTTTCCTGCTCCATCGCCAACAATCTATCAATCTTGACGATTGCTTCCTCTCCGTTTTTGACGCCGAAGATCTTGTATAGATCCTGCATATTTTCCTCCTTTTTATTTGCCATTAGTGGCATGCTTTGCATCTCTACAAATTTCTTGTACTCTTCTTTTTCAGAAAAGTAGTCTGACCTGTACTTGTTTGTTATTTGCACTGCTTCAACGACTTCTGTGCATAGCCCATATGACTTTGCCTCTTCAGCCGTGAACCATGTTTCCTTCGACATTAATTCGCTAATTCTTTCCGTGCTCATGCCTGAAAAAGTACTATACGTATTCACCAACTGGCTTTTCAACTTGTCGAGAAGATCCGCTGTCTTCCTCATTTCCTCGCTATCTCCACATACGGAAGATATAGGGTTGTGAATCATCATCATGCTGTTTTTTGCCATCTTGATTGATTTGCCAGACATGGCAATCACCGATGCCATCGAGGCAGCAAGGCCCTCAACAACCACCTCTACATCAAGATTTCTCAAGACATTGTAGATCGCAAGCCCCTCAAATACTGACCCGCCTGGAGAATTGATTCGCAGTGTTATCGTACCTTTGATATCCTTGATCTGATCAATGAATCTCTTGGCACTAATGCCCCAGATCCCAATCTCGTCAAAAAGATATACATCTGCTCCGCCTCCACGGTTGTTTTCTATCTTGTACCAGTCCAACTTTACCTCCTTTCTAATTCTTTTCTAATTCTTTCTGGCGTCATTATAGCACAGATACTTTTTTTTATTCGTTTTTGTAGGTAAAATGCCCACAAAATGCGAACAAATTCTCATTCTGTGGTATAATGACGCCCGAAGAAGAAAGGAGAATATATGCTGGAAACACTGATGAACGACATTATCACAGCAATACAAGAAACAAAGCTCTTCAGGCAAATTGAACCATACGAAGGTCAATTCGACAATCTGGACGAATTTCTTGTGATGCCACCGTCATGCTTCATTGAGCTCTCTGGAGGTGCACCTGACAATGCACTCCAAAGAAAATCGATCATTGAAGTAGCATTATATATAACAACAAACCACATTAAGGGCAAAACAAACGCAGCAATGCTCAACGCTCTGGAGATGACAAAAAAAGCACTCAATCAAAAAAGATTGACAAACGGATATACACACTATCTTTCTTTCGATCGATTGGGTATATTCCCTGGCTTCTGCACATACCGAATGATGTTCAACTTCAAGGAGGACTTATGATATACACAACAATTTCCAAAATAAAAGACTCGCTTGGCGACAAAAAAGATATGATCATCGCAGATATCGACGACAACAGGCTCGCAGACATTATCGCCGACCAATCAGCTTATATTGACGGATATCTGCGAATCAGATACGACCTGCCTATAGACGAAAACAACCCAATACTGGAGAGAATTTGTCTTCTACTCTCAAAAACTGAAATATACAGACTTTTCGCCGCAAACGATATCCCAGAAACAGTGAAAGAGCAGGAAATACAAGCAAGAAAAGAACTTGAGAAGATTCAAAAAGGCGAAATTATTATAAAAAAAGACACAAATGCTGATGATGAAATCATCTCAAAGCCAACATATCACACGGAGTGGCTCTAAATGGAAAACAGAGCAATGCTGATGGCGATAGGTGCTAAAATAGACTCAAAAATCAAAAAAAGAATCAGAGAAAACAAGATTAAGCCTTCTGCAAACAAGCAAAATAACAAAGCAACCCTCGTAGAAACAGGCAACTTGCTCAGATCGATAACATACACTGTACGAGGAGACACCATCTATATTGGTACAAACGTAAAGTATGCAAGGATCCACCACGAAGGAGGTACTATCCGACCACAAAGAGCCAAATTCCTTGCAATACCGCTCACACCTGCAGCAAAAGTCAAGCGACCATTAGAATGGGAAAACACCTTTATCCAAAAAGGCATCATCTTTCATACTCTGAAAAACGGCAAGCTGGAAGCTTTATACAAGCTAAAAAAAAGCGTTGAAATACCTGCAAGACCATACATGTTCGTCGATAAGCAGGACATCGCTCAAATCGAAGAAATGGTTCGTAAATATGTAAAAAATATGAGGAGTAAATAAAATGGCATATACGCAAATAGAAAGAAATCACGCTGAAAACCTATACGTTATAGAAGGGAAAAGCATTAATGAAATAGGAAACATCATGAAAATCCCCATAAAAACACTCTACGCCTGGAGAAAAAAAGATGAGTGGGATCTCACAATAAAGACCTCTAGTGCAACTGGGCTTGCACTTGAACTCTCAAAAAGCATGTCAAACGAGCTAAAAAAGGCAATGGCAGAAGGGACTCTCAGCGATCCAAAAACAGCTGACGCCCTCTCGAAAATTGCTAAAATCGTAGAGAAAATACAACCAGAAAGAACCATGCTATCCAACATATACATTATGCTCGACGATGTAACAAAGATAATACACCATCTTAACGCACCCGAGCTCATGGCTCTCTGGCTGAAGCATATCAGAGAGATATCTGATGAACTTAGAAAGAAATATGCTTCTGGTGAAGTCAGATAATGAAATACAAAAAAATGACTGAGCAACAGTTCGAGAAAAAACTCGACCTGCTTATCAACTCGATAAAAAAAGAAGCGACTCCTTTCGTAGGAGACACAACAGAGCAAAACACAAGAGTAGCAAAAGCAAAAAACGACTTTTTTTTCTTTGCCAAAACTTATTTCCCTCACTACATTAGATCGCCTTTCGGCGATGGACATAGATTAATGCACCAAGAAACAGAAAAAAGAGGGCAAATAACAGCCATTGCTGGCTTCAGAGGCTTGGGAAAAACAACCCAATTAAGCATTATAAAGCCCATTTGGCTCGCCCTGAAAGAAGAGATCTATTTCAATACCAAGGTCGCCAAATCTGATGAAAAAGCAGCAGAACGAACTGCTGCAATAAGAGCAGAATTTCTTTTCAATCAGAGAATCATACAAGACTTTGGAGAACAGGTGAACCCTATGACTTCAATCTCCGATTTCACAACCAAGTCAGGCTGTCGTTTCCTCGCACTTGGATACAAATCAAGTATCCGTGGTGTCCTTCACATGACTCATAGACCAGACTATATCGATATTGACGACTTGGAAGATCATCAGTCTTTCAATGAACGCATCGCGAAAGAAAAGCTTCAATTCGTCACAGAAGAAGCATATGGTGCGATGGAAGATGCAAACGGATATCTGATCTGGCTTGGTAATCTAACACACCAGAAAAGTGCATTAAACCTATTCAAACGCTCCACAGAAAGCGGTGAGTTTGCAGGGAGAAAGATGCTCATAATCAAAATTGACGATGGTCATTTCAACCCAACATGGCATGAAAAACATACCAAAGACCAGCTGATCAAAATATATCAGACAGTTGGTCGATTTGGCTATGAGAGACATTACAGGATGAATCCCATAGTAGAAGGATTGAAGTTCAAAGAAGAATGGATCAAATACTATGATCCCAGAGAGTACCTTAACGCAAGGTTTGATAAAATCGTAACATACACTGATCCTTCTCTGGGGGAAAAGGCTACAAGCGATTACAAGGCGACCATGACAGTAGGTTTCATTGGAGGAAAATATGTTCTGCTAGAGCATCGCCTAAGAAAAGAATCAATTATTGACATGTTGAAGTACTTGTACGATGTTCATCATCGGTACAACTCGCATCTGTTCATGGAATCAAATTTCTGGCAAAAAATTCTCTGGGACTTCATTCCTAAGATGGCAGAGCAATACGGATATTTGCTTCCTGTGAGAGGAGTGGAAAACAGAGATACAAAAGCTCTCAGAATAGAACGCCTTGAGCCTTACTTCGAGTGGGGTTGGCTGCTTTTTCCAAACATAGTCAATGAAGAGCTTGAACTATTAAAAGACCAATTGCTTGGCTTCCCAAACTACCCAAACGATGACGGACCAGACGCATTAGCTGGTGCCATTAATGCACTAAGAATAAACACGCAAAAAGATACATACGAAAGCATTGAGTCTTCACTTGCCACACAGTTTTCTGATGTGTGGTAAATAAAAGGAGGAAATATGAATTTTTTAAAAAAACTTTTTCAGACTGACAATATTGCCAATCAGACAGGGAAGTCACTGCTTAGTGTATCCCAAATCGATCAACAAAAACCATTATGGGCAGCAAAAATTACACCTGGTGAGATAGCAACTGCTCTCAGCTTCGCACGTTCAGGAAAGCTCAAGCATCTTCTATCTTTATACGCAAACTTATATTCGCTTGATGACAATCTCGCTGGAGATACCGATGTCAGAGTGGAGTCAATCAAGTCTGCTACATGGACTCTACCAGAAAATCTTAGCAAAAAACAAACTGAGTTTTTCAACAATTTCTTAGATGAATTCTTTCCCACTCTCATCGACCAGGCGACAGACTTAAAGCTCACAGGTGCCCTTTTCAGGCAGATTATATATCGCCTGGAAAACGGATTATACACCGTCGACAAATTCATTAGCTATGAAAATCTTGATCTTCGAAATATCAATGGTGAACTTGTTTTGTATATTGACGAAGTACCTCAATCCTTAGATGATGCCAAATTTATTCGTTTTTTGCAGGATTACAGCGTTTACGAGTCGATAGTCAAGTACTATGCCTTCTTTTCCTTTTCGCTCAATAATTGGGCTTCTTATATTGAAATATATGGCAAACCTGTTCGCATTGGAAAATACAAGCCTGGCTCTTCAACAGAAGAAAAAAATATATTGAAACAAATGGTCAAAAATCTTGGAACAGATCTCGGAGCTGTAATCAGCGAAAACACCCTCATCGAGTTCGCGGACTTCAAAAATGCATCCGCAAACGCAAACCTGTATAGCGACCTACTTGACTTCTGCAAAAAAGCAGTGTCAAAAAGGATACTTGGACAAACTCTCACTACCAATACAGAAACAACAGGCTCATACGCACAAGCCAAAGTACATGACATGGTGAGACAAGATATCCTTCGAGCTGACTTACGAGACTGTGAAAAGTATGTTTCTTGGATATGCACTAAGCTGAACAACCTGAACTTCAACAACGATAGCATCAAAATCAAACTCTCTACAGCCCAAAACGTAGAGCTATCAAGCAGGATCGACATCGACGTCAAACTCAACAATATCATCGAAATCGACCCTGAGTATTGGTATCAAACATACAATATCCCGATCCCAAAAAATGGGGCAAAAGCAAAAGAAATCCAAACTATGCAATTCCCTATGTGGGGAAAAGCAAACAATACACCAGAGCCTGTTGAAAGTGGTTATTTCCAAAATGGAAACAACCACTCTATTATTAGGAAACTGAATAAAATAAGAGAGAAAATAAACAATGCCAAATCATACAATGAGATCAAAAATATCAAATACCCTGTTGAACTTTACCATGCCGTAGCAAGCGAAATGTATCAATCTGTGATGAATACATATACTGAAATTAGACTTGATTGCAAAAGTAATAGAAATATACAAAACAAAAAATACTTTGAGATTGATTGGACTCTGGAGGACATTGAAGCTCTTCACGCCTTCCGTGCGGAAACATTTATTGTAGCTGGTGTGTCCTCGCAAACGCTCATCGATATGATCAAAGAAGAAGCTGAAAAAGCATTCACACAAGGTACAACTTTTGACGATTTTAAGAGAACACTAAAGCTCAATGGATTCGAGCCAGAAAACCCATATCACCTCAGAACAAACTTCTACCAGGCAATCAATACCGCAAGAGCGGCTGCGGAGTGGAAGAACTACCAAACCACAAAAGAAATATTTCCATACTTAAGATACGTAACTATGGAAGATGAAGCTGTGAGAGATGAACACGCAGGTCTACACGGCATTGTCAGAGCGATTGACGATCCTTTTTGGCAAAAATACTATCCTCCCAACGATTGGGGATGTAGATGTTATGTCGAACCTGTTGCCGCCGATGAAGCGGCAGGCGATCCCAATTTCAATAAAATGCCGCCCACTGATTATCAGATAAAAGAAGAGTTTCAAAGGAATCCCGGAGAAGACAACTCTCTGTTTGGCTCTTGGCTTTCATGCGAAGATGCAAAAAACATAGCATCCTTCGAGCAAATTACGGCAAGATCAATAAGACTCTACATTCACAACTCAGGGCAAAGATACTGTTCTCAGATGTACGAAAAAACATATAAAGACCTCAATTTAAAAGAATGGCAGGATATGAAAGAACACAAACTCCCTGATCTTTTTCCTACTGATGGATTGTCAAAAGAAGAAATGCTCAAAGCATATAATGAGTATCTGGGAGACAGAACAATCCTAGACGCAACAAATACACCAATAAAGCTTAAATATGATAACAAGCTCGTTAATCCAAAATACGATAAATATAATGTGGCAAGACGAGTACAGCATATGTACTGTATTGAAGATGTTATCAAGGCTCCAGATGAAATTTGGCAGACAAATAAAAAAGAAGGAAGAGCATATTATTTTAAAAAGTATTCTAACAATGTTATAATTATGGCTGACTTTGTTAATGGCTCCTTAGAGTACTTCAACATATTTACTGCAAGGGATAGCTATATAAACAAACAAAGAAAGGGATTTATGATAAAAGCATAAAAAAAGAGAGGCTTTGCAGCCTCTCTCACAAATCTAAGTAAACCTTAGCCATTTACTCGTTTCCGCTTCGATCAAATGAGGGCTAAGCTCTCTCTCCACTTCTGATTAACAATTTAAACAATTCTTCTCTTTTGTCAACTTATATTTTTAAAATCATAAAAAAAGGCACCCGTAGGTGCCTTTTTGTTTTTGAAATGCCATCTTTTAGTGGTAGTCAACCATTAGTTGACAACCACTCTATACGTTTTTCCCATAGTAGATATCTTTCACTCGAGAGTATGAAAGATAAAACTGCTTCGCAGTCAATTCAAGCGATACTGTCAATGAAAATCCGTTTTTTGTAATGTACTCTTGAATCTGATTTCTAATCTTTTCGTCCCTTTCTTTTCTTTGTTTCACTTTGCCTCCAAAAAAAGTGCTTTTCAGCATAGTCATCGCCTGCTTGTTTTCCCATATATTTTTCGACTATACTGCGGTTCAGGCGAATTTGGCTCACTTCCAAGAGGAAGTACTTTCGGAGGGCACAGTTTCGTTTTTCACTTCTGGTGCATATATTGAGCTCACATCGTGGAACACTGCACCCTACGCATGCCTGAGTTTGCTTGTATTTGTCGATTTTTCCCCTCCTTCTATATTGCCACAGAGAAATTGACCTTTTCGGCCACTTTCCAATATGTTACGATTATCTTTTTTTCAGCAACTCTTGCCATCATAGATCGTATTACCTGTGTCGGCACTATATCTGCTTCCATTATCTCCTCTATCTCGCCATCTTCTACACTGCGATAGATTTTGACCACATCTTGTGCAATCTCTACTGTGACGTCTCCATCCTGAAATACAATGGAGTTCTCTTTCATTGAGCTCGCTGTATATCCGCTGCAATATCCCTTCAGCTCTACCTCTGGATGCTCGAATAAGACGTTTTTTTTCATAATCTCGTCATACATATTGAACTTACCCATCTTGTTGTTCCTCCCATACCTCTACAGCTGAAAAATTAAGAGATATTGTCTCCCACTTGCCACGTGCATCATCTCGAACACGAAAGTTGATGTACTCCTTGCTACCTACGGTCATTAGAGAATCGTCGATTAACTTCATCGCCTCGTTCCACTCCTCATCGTCGAATTTGAGTTTTCTTAAATCGAGGATCTGCTTTGTATCGACAGTGCCTGATTTGTCCACGTTGAACGCCCTCATCACAAGAGCTCGTAGCTCATGCTTTGCGTTTTTTGACCATTTTTCCAAGCACTTATCTATTTTGCTTTTTGCGATGTTGAGTCGCTCGTCAAAAGCTATTCTCTGCTGAACCTTCACGTCGACCATCTTGGTTTGAGGAAAGTTCATTAAAGCAGCATTTCCTCGCCATTTTTCGCTGTACTGGTCGGCTACGCTCTCCAAGTATTCTCCTACCAGGTCCACAACTTGCCGCTTGAGTTTTCTTAGCACTTTCTGGTGAAAGAGCACCATGCCAAGAACTCTCTCAACCATCATATGTCGATCGAGATCAATGGGATCAATATACTTCACAGGTACTGAATGTCCATCTCCATCCAGGAGAAATGTTGTTTTTTTGTTCATCTTTATATCCTTTCTTGTTCAGTGCCTCCGCACTGTAGTTTTCATTTACTCATCATCTCCATTACTACAGCATTCGATGTTCTTAGGTTTTCAAGTGCAGTGTAATGCTGCCCCTGTAGGACGTTATAGAGGTGATTCAACGCCTCGTATTTTTGTCGAACATCTGTTAATTCTTCGTCCTTCTGTAGTTTTTCTACCATTACATCTAACAGTTTGTGATCAAGTTCTTTTGATCGTCCCTTGTAGAATTCCATTTCATTCTTCGCTCTGCCAATTTCTTTTTGATAGCTACGATATAAGATATACAACATTGTATATCCCACTATCACGATCAATAGCCCAATCCATGTCATATTAGTCATATTGCCTCCACTATTTTTATTTCTTTTCGGACTGCTTTTTCAGCCCTTGCATCTTCAACCTCTTTAATCGCGTTTCTCTGTCTTCTAATAGTTCTTGTCTGTCGTGTGATAATTCTTCTCTGCCAAACAATTAAGCTTATAAGTACGATAGATATTAGTGCTGTTGTCATTTTGTCTCCTTTTTTGCGGAGCAAAATAGGCGTACATAATCAAAAACCTCATATAGCTCCTTGAGTGTCAGGTCTCGGAGTGATTCTCCATAGCCCCATATTTTCATTGCATCGTGCATATCAGAATATGTGAATCCGTTTGCTGTCCAAAGCCCCATTATGTTTTTTCTAAGCTTTTTGCCTTTTGCCGCTTGTTGCGCTGCCCTGTTCTTTGCGGCGTACTTGCGAAGCATCGATATTACTCTTCTTCGCTCTGATTCGTTGAGAAGGTTCCAGTGGCTCTTTCTGAAGTTTTTGACAAGAAAACCCTGAAGACCTTTTTCATCCCAGCCTGCATCTTTCATCAGGCTGTGCATGTACAATCCTTGCTCGTCATATTGAGCTTCTTTGCAATAGTTCATTTTGACTCCTATCCGATGAGCGTCTTGTACTCTTCTTCGCTCATCGACAATACACTGTTTTCATATTGTGTCCCGTACTTGATCCTAAGATCTTCTACAGGCATTTCATCGAATGTGGTTCTCTTTCTGCGTTCTTTTTTTTGTCTGGTGTTCTTGGTCTGGGTGCCTTCCCTAATGGAATCCACCGATATAGCTTCGGACGGTTTGATGCACATACTCGCTCTATCTCGCCATCTTCGAGCATCTTCTGAAAGACCCAGTGCACACTGGGTCTTGACAAGTTTGTATTATCTGCCACTTCTGCTATGGAAAACGGCTTGCGAATTTGAATACAATATCGTTTGATTGTCTCTTCGTTACTGCTCATTATCACTCCTTAGTGCTGAAGTGCTGATGACGATGTCTTTGACACCTATAGTGTTTAAGCCGTTCATTATTGCGATTTGCTCCATTTCTTTGATGAGCACTTCAAGGTGATGCAGGCTCCCGTTAGCCCTTTGAACGAGCATTGCTGCGACCTCCTTGTCGCACTGGATCTCCATTGTCTTGGAGATGATTGTTATCATGTCTTCCTTCGATGCGATGTCGAACTCGCAAAAGTTTGAGCAACGGTTGAAAAAGTGGCTATTGTATTTTTCTAAACGCTTCTTTGTGTCTTCTTCTCCTATCATTATGATCTTCGCATCTGCTATGTCGCGGAAGTCTCGGATCAGCTCTATTATTTGCCATTTTCTGTGTTGTATTGCGAGGTTTATCTCATCGATTACAAAAATTAATGGCGTTCCACTATTAGTTTGCTCTCTTTGATAAGCGACATCTTGAAAGAGGTCAATGACCGCCTTGGCCATAGCTGCTCCATCACCTTTGATGGAGTTCTCTCTGCCTGAGTACTCATATGAGAGGCTTCGATATATCTCTCGCAAAAAGCTTTTTGGCGTTTCCATGGTTTCGATTCTATAGTAGCCCCAGCCTTGTGGGGCGAAGTTTTTCTTGGCGTAATGACTCTTGCCTGTACCTGGATGACCATATATGAGGGTCATATCCGCACCTTTTTTCATCTGCATACGACGAACCATATTGTTCGCCTTTTTTACATTTGTGGTTTCAATTAGAATGCTTTTCACATCTACCTCCAGATAGTTTTTTTGTTTATTCTATTATTAATGATTTACTGTCTTTAACACTCTATGCGTCTGTAAAGGGATCACCTAATTACTGAATGCCAAGCTTGCGGAAGGCTTCTTCCAGATCCTTCTGGGTATATTCTTGTTCTTCTTCTTCTCTGTTTTTTTGGATCTGGGCTTTTTGTGTCGCTTCCCATTCCGCAGCTTCAATTGCTTCTTGTGCTCTTCTTGCTGCTGCAGCCATTTTTTCTCGTTCCTGGTCTGCAATTGCTTTTTCTTGTATTTCTTCCCATTGTGCATCAGTAATTTCGACACTTATCTGTTTTTTATTTTCTCTGCGTATCGAACGACGCCCCTCAAGGCTTATCTTGTCGTCTTTTCGCAATTCTTGTAGTCTGTTTTGCTCTTCTAATGTATTACTTGCCATTTCATCGAGTGCTCTTTGTTTGGCTCTAATACTCCCTGTACCTATATGCTCTTGCATCGCAAGATATGCTAATTTGCCTTCTTTTTCACGACGGCGCGTATCAGCCAAAGCTTCCATGTCATCGCCAACTTGTAGTCCAGGCATGACCATTTTTGCCCTTTCTGGCAGCATCTCACCATGCTCTGATCCTACCAGAAGAGATCCAATATTCTTTTCATCGTACCAATACTTGATGCGACGACCATTTAAGACCAAAAACATTGGATGGCTGTAGTAGATTCCGTTGACCAATACCTCTCCACGTGATACTGTGGAGATTTGGGGATATGGATCTCTTATCAATCTGTCTGCATCATATCGAGACAGTTTTTTCAGCGAAAGCTCTTCAAATACCTCGAGTGGACTCATTTTCTCGCCAACTGCATTTCTTAATACAGGACGTTTTTCATTGTTCCACTCCGCCACAAAAAGCCCAAATAAACGGTCATATTCCTCCCAAGTGGGGATAGCTTTACCGTATTTCCTAAGAAGCGCTTGGTTTGTTTTTCTTAGCTCTTCGTGTCGTGTTTCGATTTTATTGCCGATCCATACTGGAAAAGCTTTTTCATATCGAGAGACACAAAAGCCCCAGAATGGCTCTATCATCTTCGACTCTGCATTGCCTGGTATCGTGAAACTATAGTTGATTCCCAAATTACGATAGAGTCCCATGTCCCCTTTGATTATCATTTCTATGGCTTTTGTCTTCGCTTTGCTATTACCTCGCTGCCCAGCAAATTCGTGTGGGCAATGATCTGTATTCTTATACGAACTGCCATTGTCAATTCGTATTGATGATGGAATGCCCCAGTTTTCAAGTGCATCGCGCAAAGAGGTACGCACTGAATTTGGAGTCTCTGCTACTGTCATGCAATAGCCAACGATCATTCCCGTTGCTATGTCATACCATACTACTACTATAGGTCGCACAAGAAATCTGAAGGATGGACGATGCGCATAGAAGGGACTCAATATCAAGTTGTTCATCTTGTGTCCATCTGACTCGTATATGTCGCCTGGTGCTGCATTGTTGATGCGATGTACATGAGGCCGTACTGTATCCTTCCATGCTTTTTTGCCTTTGCTTATGCTCATTGCAACGTCATCTTGACGTGCTTTTGCCACTATTGACGATACCGCTCGCAATGAAAGAGGCATCTCTTTTCCTACGTACGCTTTCTCACGTTCAATTAATCTGTATATTTCTGTCGCATGTAGATTTCTAAAATCCCATGCCATCTTTTTTACTTGATCTCTGAATGCTTTTGATGTTTCTTTAGGTCTTCCTATAGAAGTGCTTATTTGTCGTTTATCGGCTAAAACCAAAGGTAGTTCTGGGTCCCCTGCGTCTCTATATGCTTTTTCCCAACGTCTAAGTGTTTGAATTGATACTTTTCCGAGTAGTCTCATCTCAGGTTCACACTCTTCCAAGAAATTTAGCCTTTCGACCAATCTCTCTGTCGCTTTTACAAGACTTATTTTATTGTTTTTTGCTTCTTGTCGAGCAGATCTATAAGCACGTACAAGAGCGAGTCTTGCCCACGCTATTTCTTTGGCATCGAAAGAAAGCATTGCAAATTCTTTTTCTTCGTCGCTCTTTGTTATTTCCGCTATTGCTATGCTTTTATTCTCTATTTCGAGGCTGTCAAGCTTGATCATTGTTTGAGGTTTTCCTATTAGATCTGGTTGGCTTATAGCAAGGACTTCTCCGTTATTTATCTTGCGATATAGTGTTCGCTTGCTCACACCTGCCAAACTTGTAGCAGATTCGAGCGGAACCCAACCATCTACTGGTTGGGGTTCTTCGCTCGGCTGCTCAGCTTCTTTCACTTCCAAATCTGCCACTATATATATAAGGAGTGTTTTTGTCTTTCCATTATGATTGTTGTCAAATAATTCGTACTTCGTTTCATACTCGCCTGATTTGATGCGACGACGTATGGTTTTTGTCGTTACTTCAAGCTTTTTAGCAGCTTCTTTGACAGTCAGCCACATACAATCTCCCTTATTTTTTGGCATGTTTCGGCAGAGAGCTTTTCTACTGACTCTGTTTCAAGATAAGAAACAGCTCTTTGGGATGTCTTTGTTAATGCGCCGAGTTCCGCTTGTGTCAGTCTGTTGATCGCTCTGTAGACTCTTGCTTTTTCAGCTATTTTCAATTTTTCATCTTTTTTCATTGACAAACCCTCTTTTATTTCTAATATAGAAACAACATTATAAGTCTTATTATATTTGTCAAGATAAATTTTATTGAAATCGTATATTTTTATTAGATTAGGAGATATTAATGAAAACAGGAGACAGGTTAAAGGAAATTAGGAGAAAGCTAAAGCTTAGTCAAATAGCGTTTTCAGACTCTATAGGTGTTACGCAGCCTGCTATATCATTAATGGAAAAAAATGCGTCAGCACCGTCAGCTGAAGTACTCAATAATATTCGAAAAACATATAATATTGATCTAAATTGGCTTTTGTCTGGGCAAGGTGAAATGTTCTTGACAAAAATAGAAGAAAAAAGCACTATCGAGACTCGGCTTATACAAAGTCGAGATGAGCTTCAAAATCAAATAAATCAATTAAAAAAAAGCATTGCTGAGCTTGAAACTGCATATTCGCAAGAAAAAGAATATAGCCGCCAGCTTAATCAAGAACTTGCTCAGTGCATGAAAGACCTGGTATCGACGCAGAAACTGATCATTGACCTACAAAAAAGGTAGTCAGATATAATCATTTTTTTAAACACCTTTTTCGCACGAATGATCTAATTGTAAACTTTGTTTACAATTTGCAAAAACTGTCAACAATATTTACACCTAAATTTATGATAAAAAAGTCGATATTTGACAAAAAAATGTCCATGTGATAAATGTCCATGTGATAAACCAAATGTCCATGTGATACTTTCTTTTATTTATCAATACTTTACGAGCACGAAACTGCAATAATGTCCATGTGATAAACCAAATGTCCATGTGATACTTTCTT
>JBBADJ010000019.1:0-28417 GCA_041656495.1 Candidatus Ratteibacteria bacterium | reverse complement strand
TGTAAAAACTAATCCTTTTTATAAAGAAAGAGTGGAGTTGAAAAAGAAAAATCAACTTGCGTTAAAATAGATTTTAAAATGACATAACGATTATGCTTTCATATAGATTTCTATTTGACATAATAGGGATCAGCTCAAAATCGCCTTATTAACAATCTCTACAAAAAACATTCGCTCCTTTTACGCCTCTAAAAATGCCAATGGTTAATCCCAAAAGGAAAAAAACTATTGAAACAAAATTTATTTTTTTTGTTTTCACTTGAAAAACCCTGTAAATATTACTTTTTGTTTGGTTCAAACCATATTTCAACATCAGCGTCAAAAACTTTATTTGACTGGGATACTGGTATGGTGAAGATATCATCTTTTATCGGTTGGTTGACTCGTAAAGTTTTCGGATCTATCTTCATAAGAGATATTTGAGCAATTTTGTTATTTGCAAAATATTCCTTACCTTCTATTCGAATAGGTATAATTATCTCTCCACTTTCTCCATTATATTTTCTAACCTCTAAAACTCTTGTTTCCACCCTTTGGTTAAGGTGATTTATTCCCTCCCAATAAATCGGGTAGTAATTTAAATCTTTTGCAAAGAAGACTTTATAATGAATATCTTTTCCCCCTAAGCCCTCTGATTTTTTGAATTTTAAAAGTATTCCTTGATATCCAAGCATATTTCTTTCGCTACCGATCCCTGTTATTTTGTCTGCTAAAGATAACCAAGTCTGAGGATTTTGGAATGGGTCTATCTTAAGATGTGCGGTCACACTTTTAGAAAAAGCAAATAGAAATGGTGCAAGTAGTGGATTCAGGTTATTATAAGGATTTACTGTCTCGGTATGTTTGGATATATAAAGAATTGGCTCCTTCCTTATATGAAGTTTTTGATATAAAGTGCCGTTATAAGCAGTAATTTCAAGAGTATCTTTGTCCGCGCTAAAATCATAAAAAGATACTTCACTTCGATATTTTAAGCCATTAGAGACAAATTTCATTTCAACTTCAATGGTATCTCTTGACAATTTTTGTATTTGGTATGCTTCTTTACTTAATGTAAGCATTGTAAAGGATTTAAATTCTATGGAAAGAATCCTCTGAAAATAATTTTGTTGATAGAGCAAAATTGATTTTGTTATTGACTCCATTTCATCAGAATTTTGGGACAATAACAAACCATTACTTAACATCAAAACAGAAAGAATGATTGTCCCTGTTTTTAAAAACTTTGATAGTACTAACTGGATTGACCAAGTGTTTTTTCCCTGGCATATTTTTTGACAGTCAAAAAAAAATCTTTTATGAAATCCTTTTAACATTTTTCTTTGTTCTCTATGCATAAATTTATACTTTCTCATTTTTATTACTCCCTGTTTATTGATAGCATTCTGGATTCAACCAAGCTTGATTTCCTCCGCAACCACCGGCAGGAATTACACATACAGTAAGTGTCCCTACAAATTTTCTTCCACATTGATCCTCAAGAGGAGAATAATCTGATTGCACTCCACAAGGAGCTGGCGCCCAAGCTTGTAATCCTCCAACGTTATAACACACACTTCCAAGTAACCATTCACAATCTAAGTCTATTGCACAAGACGTCTTTATTCCACATGTTACCGAATAACCCTTTTGTCCCCAAAATGTCAAATTCAAGGAAAGTACTACCATAACTAAAATTAACAATTTTTTCCGAGACGACTTTATAGATCCATATTGCATTTTTCTCACCTCCTATAACCCTGCTTACAAAAATTGAAATCCCTTATTTATAATTAATCTCTGTTCCGTATATAAACTCCTTACTTTTTATCATTTTACCGTGTTCCCAATATATTACTTTAATAATCTTTCCATCCTTATCAAAAAAGCTTTGTTCGTCATGACGGTTTCCTTCATCATCATAATTTACTTCACAATGTTTAATTCCATCAGTATCCCAAATAATCCACTTCCCAACAAATTTCCCATTGTGCATTGCGCCTTGTGCTCTTTTTTCACCTGTTTTGTAATACTGAGTGACAACTTCATTTTGCTGTATATTCTCCCTTCCTTTAGAAAAGTTGTTCAGAATTTCATCAGCTGAAGAATTATTAATAGTACGGTTTCTGCATCCGCAAAGTAGAAAAAAACAATAACCCATAAAAATAGCTACAAAAACTGAATTTTCAATTTTCATCTGATGCCTCCATAAAATTTTTAATCATGGATTTTCTAATAATATCATCTGGATACTTCTGAAAATATTCTTTCCATATTTCTTTTGTTTTTTTTAAATTACCCTTTTCTCTGTAAAGGAGCCCAAGCGTAAAAAGAGCATCTTTTTCATAATTCCCTTTTGAAAATTTTTCTATCATTTTTTCGGCAATTATGATTGCTTTATCATATTCTTTAAAAAATCTGTAACCAGAAATTATATCCATATAATTTTTTTCAGTAAGTATATCTTCGTGTTCTTTTATTAATATTTCATAATATTCGTTCATTTTTTTTATATCCACATTCTCCTTGAAAATCTTTCCCAATTGGAAATATCCCTCTTTAGCAACTGATGTATCTTTGAAATTTCCTACTGTTAATAATCGATAAAGAGTAATTGCTTCGCTTATTTCCCCTTTGTCTCTCAACCCGTCCGCCTGTTGTTTCAGCCATTGCGCCTGTTGTTCCTTATCATTCGGATATTTCAGTGCCGCATATTCCTTCATTGCGCGGTGTTTTTCCGGGTATCGCGCCTGTTTGTCGTAACTGTCTGTCATCATGTGATAGGTTTTTTGCAGGAGTTCCGCACCGGCGGTTGCTTTTTTCTCCGTTATCTGTTCGAGCAGGTCTGTTATCTCTTTGTAGTTCGGGATGCTTTTTATTGACGGTCCTTCTTTCGGGATCCTGGTGTAGGCTATCTCTGTTTTTTGGTATACGACCTCGGGTGTTTTTACTTCGGTAGGATATTTTTTCAGGTAATCTTCACAGAACGTCACTATTTCGTCCTCTGTTTTTCTCTCTTTTTCCATGATAAACAGATAATATTCTGCCTGGCTGGATACCTCCCTTAGGTGACTGCCCGCCGCGCGTTTCAGTCTTTCTTGTGCCTGTTCTCTCTTTCCCTGTTCCAGATAGAGTCTGCCTGTCTCCAGTTCCGCCTCAGGCTTACGCCTGCTTACCGGGTATTCTTTCATCAATTCTTCAAGTCTCTGCAATGCTTTTTCCTGCGCTTTGAGTTTGATATGACACATCCCTGTCTTGTAAAGAACTTCCTCCCTTTCTCGTGTTTTCTTTGTCTCCTGCTTCAGGTATCTTTCAAAGAATTCCACTGCCCGCATGTAGTTGCCGTGTTCGTATTCTTTTTCCGCGTTCTCCCGCCAGTCGTATCGTATGCTTTTTATCTGTTCACTGGGAACGGTTACTTCTCCCATGGGTATTTTTATCCTTACCGCGGTATCGGTCTCTTCCAGGATTATGCCTTTCAAGGTTCTATCTGTTGTAAGTATCACCTCATCTCCATACACTGCACCTATCCAGCAGATTATTATCATCGGGATGATTGCTTTTTTCATTTTCTCTCTGTGTGGATCAAAAAGAGTCTTGTTATGTCCAGCCTGTCTATCGGCAGTATCAGGTTGTCGCTCTGCGTGGGAGAGATCAGGGTTTCTTTCGTCTGGTGTGCGGTTACTTCCGTTATTTTTTGTATCTTCAGCCATGGTGGTATCTTGAGTTTTGCCGTGAAGTGTTCTTTCGGGTGATGGAGGAAGGGTTTCTTTCCTTCTTCAAAGGAACTGGTATGGTCGTTGTTCACCAGTATCAACACGATTCCTTTGTCTCCGCAGAGCAGGGTGTATGCAGTGACTTTTTCTGTATCCGTCTGTGCCAGCGCAACTGGTTCGCTGATCACAAGATACTCCTTGAGCGCCTGGAGTTCACGGTTGATTCTGCCTATCTCTGCCTCTAAAGAGGGATTTGCGGGATACCCTGTTTTCTGGTTGGCAACGTAGTACCATATCCCTTTGCTTCCTTCGCCTATCTGCGACCAGACGATGATCCGTTCCTCTTCAGGCGTGGGGAATCTTGTCCCCCTGTAGGTGAATGCCTCCGGGATTGTCCACAGAGGCCTTGGTTCAGACGCACGTTTTCCCAATGCGGCAAAATAGGCGTTTTTTTCAGGCGGGTTGCGGTAAAACACGATCTCATACGGGTTAACAACACCTATATCGGTAAGTTCTCCATACACAAAATAGCAGTCCGGTTTCTGATGCTCGCAAAGATGAATTAAGGTTGGATGGGTGGGATCATATTCATAGCATACCTTTGCCTGTTCAATGATTTCTTTGGCACTTGTCCCTACAATCTGCTTTTTGCCGCCATCCACACATACCGGATCTGTAAGCAGTTGATATGCCTTGAAAGGGGGTTCATTCTTATAATTCTGGAATGCCTCTTTGTTCTTGGGATACCGCATCTCAAAGTGTTCAGGGCCAAAGCCCAGTTCCGTCCTTACATCTTTCCCCCACGCCGCGATCGGAAAATGGGAATACACCCTGCTGATTGATTGAACGGTACAACCTTTGTCAGTTGTTACGCGAAACGAGAGATACCTGCCGGGACGAGGCGGACTCTTTGGGGTGTAGATAATCAGTGCTTTTGCGGAAGGAAGAATCGTAGATTCAGGAATATAGCAATCATGTGTGATATCTTGCTCCTGACAAAAAAGACGGGTTATCTCTACTGGCTTGGTACCAATGTTTACAAGGTAAAGATATACCTTTTTGTAGTCGTTAGCAAACCCGATGAAAGAGAATTTTATCTCTGGCGGGACAGGCACTATAACAGTATCTATTGTTTCTCCGTTGCTGAGCAATGCGGATATACGGATGAGTTTGTTGGTGTACCATCGCGGCTTTATCTTCAGGTTGGCACATTCTCCTGGCGCGATCACCGGCGGGACGGTCTGATGCCAGAGGCAAAAGTCATTCGGGATGGTGTCCATCTCGATCCCGTTATAAAAGACTTTTTCCACCTTCACCGTCTGATTCGATGGGTTGTGAAAAAAGAGGTGTATCGTGCCTCTATCAAGGGAGTGCGTTTTTCTGAAGTATGCGCCGATGAGGGTCTGAGATGAATGGCAAGAGGCAACAAACAATAACAAGATGAAAGCTGTTTTTGCTTTTTTCATCTTATAAAGATGATACCCGGCTTTTGAAGAAAATGTCAAAATCAGGGCTTTATATAAAAATATGAATGAGAGAACGGAGAAAATGCAGGGAATCCTTTAAAGATCTATACCAAACAACCTCATCTCTCTTACATTCGATTTGTAAGATATTCTATAAGCGCGGCGGCATTATTATACCGTGTCTCCTTTGAAGCATAGAGAAGTGTTACCTTTCCTTTACGCAAGGCCACACGAACTTCATCCAATAACTTTTCAGAAGAATCCAATTCGTCAAAATATCTTTTTTTGAACTCTTCCCACCTCTCTGGATCATGAGAAAACCACTTTCTTAGCGACTCACTTGGAGCAATCTCTTTAATCCAAAGATCAACCCCCGCGCGTTCCCGACTTATTCCGCGGGGCCAAAGACGATCTACAAGAATCCTTATCCCATCCTCTTTTTCCCGTGCCTCATAGATTCGTTTCATCTGAATCTTCATCTTTTCGGCTCCTTGTCAGTCATCACAAAAAAACCGACCTCTCTCTTTCTTGCTGGTATAGAAATCTTTCTTCCATTGGTATCACAGAAGCTGTTCTTATTGTCGCTACAATGATACTCCCTTTCTTCCTTTCAAAAATCCCTATTATTCAGGGTTAACGCTTCCTTGCAAGCTCTTCCACTTCCATAAAAGGAAGAAATGGAAGAGAAGAAACAAACCGTTCTGCACAGGGAAAAGAGCCGATGTTCTTCATACTATGCGCATCCGAACCCACCGTAAAAGAAAGCCCATGTTCAAAGGCAGATTCCACCACCTGCGAATAACTTTTTCCAAATGCGCTCCCTTCTATCTGCCGAAGAAAAGATTCATTTAATTCAAAGGCAACATTTCCTTCCTTCATTGCAAGAAAAAGCCGTTCAAAATCCTTTAACACAAAACCGGAAAAATCTGTAATCCCGCCATTTTTTGTGATAAACCTTCCTGGATGCGCAAACACCTGTACCTGAGGAAGAAGCGCAATCTTCTCCATGGTATCAAACCATGCGGCATACTCTCTTCTTGCCTCCTCTTTTGAAATTTCTCTCGCCTCATTCCATCCATACAATGAAGTAAAACATCTATGCACTCCCACCAAAACAGGAAATAATGATTCTGTCTCAATCTCCTCTCCCATAATTTTTCCTCTGCGATCATAATCAGGATCTGCCTCCATCCCTGTTAGGATACGCATAGAATCACTATTGCTCTTCATTGCCGCGGCCTCGGCTGAAATTTTTTCAAAATGGATAGCGTCCATTATAGGGTCCCTAAAATGCTCGGTAAGAGCAATTGTCTGAAGAGACTTTTTTTGAGCATATTCCACTATGTCGCGCACATACATAGATTCTTCAGAATGACCCGAGTAAACCGTATGAATATGCAGATCATAATTCGGAAGAGAACTATTTCTTCTATCACTCATCGCATCTCCTTTTCGCCAGACTATAAAAATAAAGAGTAAAGAAATCCCTTTCTTGTAGAGAGGTAAAACCTCATCTCTCTTCTTCACCTACTTCGTATATTCTTTCCTTTGAAAATTCTATCTTACCATGATAACGAAAGTTTTTCAGTCTTTTTTGCCTCTTTCCAAAATTAGACCTTCCATTTGCTTGTTCTCTGCCATGTTCTAGCCAATTCCACCACTCACTTCGTATTATTTCCATAGAGAAAAATGGAGAAAGAGAAGTTCAATGGTACAATAGCAAATATAGCGATTGCAGTATTCTGCTATGCAAAAGAAACGCTTCTTCACAACCGGAGAGTATAAAATGAAAAAAAGTATCAATATGTGGGCTGTGCGACAAGATATGCCGTATGAGCAGGCAATCGGCCGCATCGCAGAAGCAGGGTTTGAAGCAGTAGAACTAAACATTTCTGAAGGAAACGGTTACCTTACGCCTGAAACAACCGAAACACAAATTGAAAAACTTCGTACTACCGCGGTCTCGGCAGGATTAGAAATTGCAAGTCTGTCCACCTCTCTTTTCTGGCAATATCCGCTTAGCTCTGAAAATCTTGAACTTCGCACTAAAGGTATTGCCATAGGGAAAAAAATGATAGAAAGCGCCGCTGGGTTAGGTACTGACTGCATCCTGATTGTTCCAGGCGCAGTGAAGGCAGAGTATGAGAAAAACGATGTAGTCTCCTATGACGCGGCATGGAACAATAGCCTTGACTCATTGCAAAAGCTTATTCCTATCGCGGAACAACACAAAGTTTGTATTGGTATTGAAAATGTATGGAATAAATTTCTTCTCAGTCCCCTTGAAATGAAAAGATTCGTTGAAGAACTCTCCTCTCCCTTTGCAGGTGTTTACTTTGATGTGGGAAACGTACTCGTAAACAGCTTTCCGGAGATGTGGATCCGTATCCTTGGCTCCCTTGTAAAAAGGATCCATCTGAAAGATTTTCGGACTGGCGCGGGAAATTCATGGGGTTTTGTCGGTCTTCTTGAAGGAGATGTAAACTGGCCTGAAGTAATTAAAGCTCTTCAGGATATCGGATACAGTGGATACCTTACTGCAGAAGTAGGACCATACCGCCATTATCCGGATGCGGTTCTTTTCCATACCTCGTATAGCATAGATAGAATTCTCGGAAGGAAATAACTGCTCGCTCAGAGTCTTTTCTGGAATAATACGGATCAGTATTGCGTCTCTTTCTATCCCTTATATGCTGTATTACCGTATTCTAAAGGCAAGTGCCGCGAATACCTTGGCATCTATTACCATATTGGGGATCAAGGCATATTCATTCGGCGCATGCGCTTTCATATCAACCTTTGTCCACACTACCGCGGGGTACCCTGCCTGCCTTACAAAAGAAGCCACTGTCCCCCATCCTACTCCGCGTATTTTAGGTGATACCTTTACGATTTCTTTTACAGTCTTTGCAAAGAGACGTACAAAGGGATCTTTAGGATCTGTTTCTGTAGATTCCTCTCTCTGAATCGGCGTAAAAGAAAATTGCGCTCCGGTTTTTCTTTCAATCTTTCGGGCAAGAGATTCAAATGCCTTTATTACCGTTGGAAGAGGATGACATGGCAGTACCCTGCAATCTAAAAAGAAGGTATCTGTTCCGGGAATCGTATTAATATTAGGAACATTTGCCAATCGCTTTGTAGGTTCAAATGTAGAAGAAGTAGGATAATAGTTCGGATTTTTCTCTCTAAACTTTTTCCGAATTTCCTCCATTCCCGCAATAAAAAGTGATCCTGCCTCCATCGCATTAATCCCTTCCTGCGGCCGACTTCCATGGCATTGTTTTCCAAGAACCTCTACCTTAAGCCATAAAATGGCTTTTTCCGCAACCTCAATAAGACTTCCATCAGAAACCCCGCCATCTGGAATCACGAAGATATCGCCTTTTCTAAAAACCTTTCTTTTTATAAGATACCGCATTCCATAGGCGCTCGTTGTTTCTTCATCAGCCACCGCAAGAAACACCAAATCTATAGCGGGCTGTACGCCAAGTTGTAACAAGGCTTTCAACGCAAAAAACGAAGCGGCCATATCTTGACCATTATCTTGAGACCCTCTGCCAAATATCTTTTTTCCCTTTATTACAGGTGTAAAAGGGTCGGTCTTCCATAATCCAAGATCACCGGGAGGAACCACATCAAGATGAGCGGCAAACCAGAGCCGGCGTGACCGATCTTTTCCCTTTATAACTGCCACAACATTAGGTCGGGGCCCATCTGGACTTGGACTGTCATACCGCTTTACTTCGTCAAATCCCGCCTCCCGGCAGAGCGTCTCGACATATTTTGCCTTCTCCATCTCGCCCTCTCCGCCAGACATCGGACCCACTGCAGGTATCTTAATAAGATTACATAACATCTCTACCATCTCTTCTTCCATTCCTTCTATTGTTGCAAATAATTCTGCTTCTCGCACCATACATGCTCCCAGTAATAAAAAGTATTTCCTTGTAGTATGGTCAGGTATTCTTCAAAAGAAAAGAAATTTTTACTATCTCTACTCCCTCTTTTAACGCAAGCATTCTTCCATCCGCACAGAGATATTCGGGAAAGAACGTTCCGTCTCCAGCGCCCTCCAATGGCATCAGCGTTCCTGTCAAGACATTCAGCACCATAAGACCTGCCTCCGACCAGAAACAAAGATTCTCCGCATTAAGAAAGACCGCCTTTCTAAAAAGGTTTCCCACTCCATCCGGAAGCGTCCCAAAAGAAAGTTCTCCAGAAACCACATTAAAAAGAAAGTATCTGCCTACATCTATCCCTACAGCAAGACCTTCTGGTGACAAAGCGCAGAGATGGAGGCGATCCGCCTTCCAAGGTTCAACCCTTTGCACGATCTTTCGTGATACTGTATCCCAAATAAAAAGTGAAGCAGATTCCGCAATAGGAGTATGGGTTCCCATATCTCCAAAAATCTCGGTTGATCCTACAAGCCATTTCTTGGAAGGGAAAAAATAACAGGCGCTGGGATTATGGCCGGGAAGAAAATCCTGATACACCTTCTTTTCTCCAGATTCCGGAGAAAACGAGGTAATAGCGCCTCCAAGCATACCATAATCTGCCTTTGTGACAAGATAGATATAGCTCCCATCATTCGCCATTGCCACAGGTCTATTCTGGTTATACCCTACTGTTGTAAGCATACGCGGATTCTCACCATACACAAAGGGTTTGAAAGGATCAAAAGCATAAAGAACCGCCTTTCCATACGAAGCGCAATAATAACAGCCATTCAAAAACGTTCCACAGGTTACCTGACCCGTATACTGTGAAATCTTATGAAGAGAAGAACGAGAACATCCGGTCTCTTCTGAAATTACAAACATCTGCATGTTGATAAAATGCGATCCCACAAGTATCTTTCCATCAGGGCTTTCATTCACATACTGAATATGCATCCCGCGTTCTGAAGAAAGATCAAGTTCTTGAACTTTTCTCTCCCCTGTCGCAAGAGACACTCGTATCGCAAGTCCTGCATCGCTAATTCCCACAATATGGTTGTCTTTAATAAAAAAATTCTTCCACTGATTGCCCTTTGGCAATGGTTCGCAGAATGGTTCTGTTACTCCTTCTAAAACACGATAGATTCTTCCTGAAGGATATCCGGAAAAATAAATATCTCTTCCATCCACACCCACTGCATTTGGTTTATCTTCTTCCGACTCAAATGAAAAAAGAGGAGTAAATCGCTCTTTTGAAAGGGAAAAGAGCTCAACCCCTTCCTTGGTTATAAAAAGCAGATCTTCTCCATAATACCCACAAAATCGCAGGGATACTGAATGCTTCGGATCTCCTTCCCATATAAGTTTCTTTTCTGTCATATTCCGCGAATAAAGAAACAAGGAAGGTTTTACTCCTGTAATCCCCACAAGAAGCCCTTGAGGCACCGGAACAAATGTTCTGCCATACAAACCGTTTTGTATCTCTGGTATCGGTTCAAACCTTCGGATAGAGCCTTCTTCAATATCATATTCAATAAATTCAGAGGTTGGATATACCCCCATATAAACTTTTCCAGGAGCCCTTCCGCTTCCCCAGATAAGTTTTCCCTGTGAAAAAGGATGAGCCACCTCTGTAAAGGAATGTGTTCTGGTATCAAACCGCAACAAAGTACCCTGAAACATTCCCAAATAAAGATTTCCATCGCTTCCTTCCTCAAATCCATACCCTCCTGTTATTCCCGGAGGAAGTACAAACTTTTCATACGCAAGGGTAACAGGGTGAATAAGAAAAATGGCCGCACCTCTTCCCGAATCGCCAAAACTCACTACTGCGATTCTCTGCGTAGAATCAAGAAAGAGCGGCTTACTATTGGTAAACTGCAACCTATGCGCGGGCGCGCCTAAAGAAGAAAGTTCTGTAATCCGCGGAACCATTTAAGTCACCCTCCTTTAGAAACAGTGGTAAATAAAGAATCCGCTGTTATATGTCCAATCAATTCCTTAGAATTTTTATCAAGTTCCGCTCGTAAGAGTTTAAGTACCGCTGATTCAGGATAAAAAAATGCGGCATGGCTCCCAAAAAGAATCCTTGAAACAGGAATTGAACGCACCATACTCGCAAGAAGATTCATCCGCTCGCAATACGAAATATCTACAAACACATTCTTCGTCTCTATCCCTATACGGCACGCATCGAAAAAACTGGCGGCTAAAACTACTATCACCGCCTCTATTCTCTTCGCAAAAGCAATCACCTCGTCCACAGAAGGCGGAGAAACCTTCATAAGAAGATGTTGGCTTCGTTCATCTTCAAGACGGATCTGAATCAAGGGAAGCATTCCAAGCGCATACACCCTTTCAACCGCCCGAATAGACCGGATATCAGAAAGTGTATAAGAATGGTATCCGGGAAGAAACCGCACTGCCCGTACTCCGCATTTTTGATATTCTTCAAGCATGCGTTCCCAAGAGAAAAGACAGGGATTAAATACTGGTACCGGCAGAAAAAAAGAATCTCCCCGCACCTCAGAAAAAAGTCGGGTATTCCAAATATCAGGATCAGAAACAAGCACCGCATCCGTTGAAGAAAGGGCGCAAGAGGTAATTCCCGCCTTTATAAGCTTCTTTTTCAATAATGCGGGAGTATCCACATTCAATTGCTGGAAAGGCCATCGGCCATACCAGGCATTCACATCAAATATCACCTATCTTTCCTATTGTAACCGAAAAAGGGTTTTTGCGTTATCCCGAAAAATCAATTTTTTTTCAGAAGCGCGAAGTCGCGCTCCCTTAATCTTTCCAATCTGCGCAGAAAAATCTCTTCCGGGAATATCAGAACCATACAGCACCCGTTCTGCGCCAAGGATTGAAACTGCATACTCCACCGTACCCGCTACAGGCTGTCCGCCCGAAGTATCTGTCCACACATTAAGACAATCCTTAATTGCAAGGGTTCCCCGTTGACTTGCCGAAGTAATATGAGCCATAAGAATCCGCACTTTTGGAAAACGGTGCGCAAGAAGCGCAATATCCTCAGGATCGGACTGATGCGCTCTATTACCGATAATACTGGTATCCCAAGCATGATGCACAAGTACAGTATCAAGTTTTTCTATCTCTTCCATAAGAAAATCGTTGCGGGCATCCGCGGCATTAACCGCAATCTCCAATTTTACTCCGGAAAACCCTTCTTTAAGAATACATCTCTCCAATTCTTCGGTAATAAACCTTTTATCATGCAAAGGATTAAGATGACAAAATCCCACCAGATGGTCAGGCCATTCCTTTACCAATGCAATGGTAAGGTTATTAATGGCACGGATCTGCCATGGCAAAGGATTCCCTCCGAATCGCAGTACATCTCCCAGCAAACAGATCTTTTCTACTTCAAACCAACCTGCCACTCGAAGCATCTCTTTCATCATCCCGAATGGATCGTCATCAAGGGAAGGATGCGCATGCACATCAATAATTCCCATGTTATCGCCTCCATTCCTCAAGATGATCCCTTACAAACTCGTCATCGGTAAGATGAGGGTAATCCCTCCGAACCCTTCTTATTTCCTCTGCCTGCCCCGGTGAAAGCATTACAGAAGAATCAAGCATTATATTATTAGAAAGAAGTCCTTGTTCTTTTAGAACCTCGTGAATGCCCGGAATACATCCTGCAAAGGCATTCTTTGCATCAAAGACAGCACTGTTACAATCTGTAATCTCCACTCCGCGCGAAAGAAGTGAAACAGGAAGTGTATTGCCGCTCTTACGAAGCTGTTTCACCCTATTCAACAACTCCACTGCCCGAAGAGTCCAAAAAGCCCAGTGCCCCAAAAGTCCGCCCGCCACAGTAAAAGATTTCTCTCCAAAGGTAAACAGAGTAAGAAGATCTGCCACAATATTATCGTCATTCCCAGTATAAAGCGCAATATCGGTTCGTCCCGAATCAGCAACCGCCCGTATCAATTCAATAGTATGGTATCTATTAAAAGGAGCGATTTTTATCGCCACCACATTTTCAATCTCTGCGAATTGCCGCCAAAAAGAGTAGCCAAGCTTCATCCCTCCCACTGCAGGCTGAAGATAAAACCCCATTAGGGGAATCACACGAGCAACCGTCCGGCAATGTGCGATAAGTGCGTCATCAGAAGCGCCTGCCATCGCAGAGAGACTTATCAAGCCCGCATGATACCCTAAACGAACCGCTCCCTCCGCCTCTTGCACTGCCTGCTCTGTTTTCCCGCAAATACCCGCGATCATCACTATTTCAGATCCTTGCACCCGCACCTCTTCCGCGGCACAAGCAAGAACCGGCATATACAACCCTGTAAAATCATCATGAATTTCAAACTGGGTTGTATGAACCCCAACCGCAAGCCCTCCTGCACCCGCCGCAAGATAATAGCGAGTCAGCACCTTTTGGGCTCTTTCATCAAAACGTTTTCGGGAATCAAGCGCAAGAGGATGGGCGGGAATAACCAATCCATCCTGAATAGTTTCAAGCATTTTTTGGGAAACCAGAGGATATTTCATCTTAAAATCTCCCGTCTCTAGTCTCAAAATGTGTGGGCTTCCCCAAGGAACTTCCATTGCGCTGGTACCATGCCGCAGTCCACTGGATCATCCTCTCGAGAGAAACAGCCGGATAACCAAATCTATCCTGACATTTTGTGGAATCACCAAGAAGTGCGGTATCGCTTTCTGTTCCAGTAAATATTGGCTCTTTTCCAAGGATTTCTCCAAACCTCGTCGCAAGGAATCGTACTGCTACAGCTTCAGGGCCTGTTACATTTAAAATCTCTCCTCCAACTCTGCAAAAACAGAGAGACCTTAAAATATGACTATTGGCATCTCCCTGCCAAATCACGTTAACATAGCCGGCAGAAAGAGAAACAGGGTCTCCAACAGCAACCCTGCCGCAAATATCCCAAAGCACGCCATACCGAAGGTCTATTGCATAAAAGAGCCGAATAAGAGATAAGGGAGTCTGATATTTTTCTGAAAAATACTGAAACATTCTCTCCCTGCCAAGACAAGATTGTCCATACTCTCCCACAGGAGAGGGAGAATCGCTCTCTTTTGCACCGCCAGAAGAAAGAGAAGTAAATGGATAGATATTTCCCGTTGAAACCGCGGTAATACGCGAAGAAGAAAATCTCTCCGCAACCATTGCCGGAAGAAGCGTATTCATTGCCCAGGTAAGGGGTTCATTCCCTGTAGCGCCAAACTTCATCCCTGCCAGAAAAAGAATGTTTTTTGCCTCGGGAAGGCCTTCTAACGCTCCTTTTTCAAGAAGGTCGCAGGAAATAGGTTGAATGGCAAGCGATTCAAAAAAGTCAATAAGTTCTGAACGAGAAAAACGGGAAACCGCAAACACCTTGCTCTTACTGCCTGTGGCATCAAGTCCGCGACGCAACAATTTTCCCAGAGTGGGTCCCATTTTTCCTGCGGCGCCGAGGATAATAAAATCTCCATCAAGATCAGTCAAGTCTTCAATAAGAAGCGGAGAAGGCTCTGTCATCACGCTATCAAGCATTTCTTCATTCTCAATAACCTCTGGGAACTTTCCTCTTCCCACCACGAATCCTCCCCTCATAAAGAAGAATAACCTTCTTTTACTTCCTACCAGTATACCTCATCTTTTTACTTCTTTCTATTTTTCTCTTTTCTGAATATGCTTTTCAGTGTATCATTGAGAAGTACTTTTTCTCCTGCACAAGGACTCCTTACTATGTATGAAAGAGTTATGATATACTTGAAGACGCATCGCCGTCCACTTCTTATCCTTCTTGTTATCAACAGTATCTATTTTTTCTCCTATTTCCAACGCATCGGAATACCGGGAACCATCTTTAACGAACTTCAATCTTCCTTTCTCCTTTCAGCGACCGCGGTTGCCGGACTTGCCACACTTTTTCTATATCTCTATGGAGGAATGCAGATCTTTGCGGGACTCCTTGCCGACAGAGTAGGTCCTTCACGGACAATCCTCCTCGGAGGCCTTCTTCTCAGCATTGGCTCATTACTCTTTCCCAGCGCGGATTCTGTAGAAATGCTCTATACAGCCCGCACAATCACCGCTATCGGCGCCAGTCTTATCTATATCAGCGTCGTAAAAACCGTAGATACCCTCTTTGAAGCCTCTCTTTTTCCGGTATTTCTCAGCATTTCTCTCGCAATCGGCTATTCTGGCGGCCTTTTTGCAACACTCCCCTTTGAACGCATGGTGCATGCCATGGGATGGAGGCACGCCCTTATTCTCATTGCAATAGCTTCTTTAACAGTAACCCTTCTTTCTCTCCGTCTCCTTCTTGGAAAAACCTTTTCCCGTTCTGTTCCCGCTTCTCCCTTTTCCCGAGAATCCCTTCTTAGCGTTCTTAATAACAAAAAAACAGTCCCTCTGATAACTGCGGGAAGTATTACATTCGCCATCTATTATCTTTTTCAGGCAACACTCGGAAAAAAATTCCTTGAAGATTTCGCAGGACTACCTCCCTTTATTGCCTCTGCATTCCCCTTTGCAATGATGCTATTCGTTATACCTCTTATGATTATTGCGGGACTCTTCTCTCGTTCCCTCGGAAAAAGACGACCCCTTCTTCTTTTCTCTACCATCACCACACTCGCCGGAACCCTTCTTATCTTAATTACCCTTATATTTCATCTCTATAACTGGTTTTTTCTTATTGCATACATCTTATTAGCAATCTCTTCGGCATGCTCGCCGATCTTCTCAACCGCAATGAAAGAATTAAATCATCCCGATACTACCGCAACTGCAATAGGATTACTCAATGGCGCCAGCTATCTTTCTGTGGCACTCCTTACCACCATTGCGGGAGCAATACTTGATATGTTCTCCCGCTCCGCGCTAAAAACACCAACTGCAATTATTTATCCCGGCAAAGCATACGCGACACTTTTTATCGTTTGCCTTCTACTTGCAATAGTTGCATTTCTTTTTTCTCTTCGGATATCAGAACCTATTCCAAGGAAACCTACAAAGAATAATATCATCCCCGGATAAGAAAGTTTGACGAAACAGAGAAGAGAAGAGATAATCATTTTTTACCTTTACTCTCATTACAAGGAGAAGCAATGATTATTGATGTTCATACCCATATTATGACAGTATGGGAAAGAGAACCCTTCACAGAAAACGACCTGTTACAACGAATGGATCAACTACATATTGATAAGTTTGTCCTTCTTCCTATCGGCGTTACTCCAGACACTCCCTACTTTTATTACGGTACAGAAGATGTTCTTGCAACCTATTCACGACATCCCGATAGAGTCATTCCCTTCTGTATGATAGATCCAAGAATGGGAAAAAACAGTCCAGAGACTGATTTTTCATGGATTCTTTCACGTTATGCCGAGGCTGGCTGTAAAGGAGTGGGAGAATTCACCCCCAGTCTCTATATTAACGACCCCAAATGCCTTAATTTCTATAAGCAGTGCGCTCCATTCTCTCTTCCCATCATTTTCCATCTTTCTTCTCAACTTCACGGCACCTACGGAGTTGTAGACGATGCGGGACTTCCTCGGCTTGAAGAGTGCCTTCAATCCTGTCCAGAAACTACCTTTATTATCCATGGTCCCTCTTTCTGGGCTGAAATTGGCGCGGGCGTAAAAGAAGAAGAACGGGGAGGGTACCCCAAAGGACCGATTACCGCCCCTGGACGCACAGTAGAACTGTTACAACAATATCCCAATCTTTATGGCGATCTCTCTGCAGGAAGCGGCTTTAATGCATTTTCTAGAGATAAAGAATTCGGTATATCCTTTCTTGAAGAATGTAGCGACAAACTCCTTTTTGGCACTGACCTGTGCCACAAAAATCAGGATGTCCCTATTGTTCCTTTCTTTGAAGAATTAAAGGAAAGTCGGGCGATCTCTGAAAAAGCATGGACCGCAATTACCGAAGGGAATGCAATACGCCTTTTTAATCTCTAAAGAGCGAAGCATTTATAGCGCTACTGTTCTCTCGTCCTGATTCATATATCGGATTCAGGAAAAAAGAATCGGGGTTGCTACTTTCACGCCGATTCCGGGGTCGCATGGATATCCATGCTCTGTAAGCATTACTTCAAGCGCGGATATTGCGGTAAGGGTATCAAACTCATCCTGCCATCCAAAATGAGAAATCCTCACAATCTTTCCTTTCAATGAATCTTGTCCGCCCGCAAAAGTAATACCAAACTTGTCCCGCAGTTGAGATACAAACAGATCTCCTTTCACTTCCTCAGGAAGGAGAATTGCGGTTACTGCATCAGAAGGAGTTTTTGAAAAAACCTTAAGGCCAAGCGCCTTCGCAGCGGCCCGTACAGCCTCGGCTCTAATATGATGACGCTTCCACATTATCTCAAGCGTCTCTTCTTGAATCAGATCTAGCGCCTTTTTCAATCCTCTGATAAGGCTTACTGCCATTGTCCATGGAAAATCATTTTTCTTCCGTGCGATACGATATTGTTTCAGATCAAAATAAAACTTTGGAAGCGTGGATCGTTCAATTGCATTCCATGCCTTTTCACTCACAGAAAGAAATGAAAGCCCTGGGGGAAGCATAAGTGCCTTTTGCGAGCCGCTTACCACCATATCAAGGCCCCATGCATCTGTTTTACATGGCACTGCACCCAAACCACTAATACCATCTACAATAAGAATGGTTTCGGGATATTGCCGCACTATCTTTCCAATACCCTCAATATCGCAGGAACTTGCCGTAGATGTTTCACACAATGTGGCACAGACCGCCCGAATCTTCGGATCTTTACGAAGAACTCTTTCTACCTCCGCAAGATCAAAGGGGTTTCCCCATCCGGGTTCAATGCTCTGCACATGACATCCGTATGCCTTTCCTATAGAAGCAAACCTCTCTCCAAACTTTCCCGCACTCAATACCAACACGCCATCTCCTGCAGATACACTGTTAACCAGCGCTGCCTCCATCGCTCCTGTACCAGATGAAGAAAAAATAGCAACATCCCCTTTTGTCTGAAAAAAGTATCTCAACCCTTCTAATGCTTCGTTCGCAATATCAAAAAACTCTCTTGTTCTATGGTGCACAATCGGTTTCGCCATCTCAAGAAGGACTTCTTCAGGCACCGCGCTTGGACCAGGAGTAAACAATCTTTTCTTCACGAGATTCTCCCTTGTAAAACAACCTTATTTATCTGTTCCTGATGATATTATAGCATGTCGCTTCCCAGGAGAAAGCAACGTAAGAACAATCCCTCCACACACACAAATCGCTCCAAACAAAAACCGAAAAGGGATCTCTTCCTTCAAAAAAATTACAGCAGAACCCATTGTCAAAAGTACTGAAAGGTATCCGAGCATTCCTAATTTTCCTGCTTCAACACGTTCAAGCGCTGAAAGCCATAAAACATTGGCAATTCCCGCTGAAACAACGCCGATATAGATCACAGAAGCCCAAAACGGTATCGTACAAGGCAGTAAAAAAGGTCTCTTTGCAAGCAATACAAAAAGAAGCGTCATCGCATTGCCAAAAAAGATCGCGGCTGTTACCACAACCAAAGGAGGGAAGCCAGTTACTCTTCTTCCAAGCACAGTATAAATCGCCCAGAAAAAACCCGAACCAAGAGCAAGAAGATCGCCGGGAAGCGTTCCGCCAGAAGCACGAAAAAGATCTCTTCCTCCTCCAGAAGTAACCGCAACTATCATTCCAATAAGCCCCAGTAACACTCCTGCCATCTTTCTTTTTCCTACAGGTTCCTGTAATAATGGCCAGGCAAGAAGCACAGTAAAAAGCGGAGAAAAATTGGCAAAAAGAGAACTTCTCGCGGCACTGGTAAAGTGAAGGGAATAAAGAACAAGAAAACCTTCGCCGAATGTTCCAAAAAAACCCAAAAGAAGAAGAAAACGCCACTGTTCTCGCACTACTTGACATAAAAGCCCTATCCTGCGACTAGTCGCAAGTGGTACAAGAAGAAAAATCCCTGCGAGCAGATAGCGAAGAAAAGAAAGAACAAAAGGGTCCGCTGAAAAAGTTCCAAAAAGAACTCTTCCCACAAGATAAAAACTACTCCATATTAAAGTCGCCGCAAACCCAAGACCAAAACCAAATAAAGTAGTATTCAAAAACATAAGTAGCGGCTATTGGTACGGATTGATCTATCTCCTTCATTGCTAAATGCACCTCTGAAGCTTTAGCAATTACAAGGTATTAGACAGTATCCTTCACTATACATAAAGATTCTATCAAAAAAGAAGATCCTTCAAAAAACAGTGTATACGATTATATAATCGTTGCCATAGAAGACTTCTTCTGCAACGATTAACTCTTTTCAGCACAAAAAGGATATAGAATTATGCTTCAACCTGCCTTAGAAGAAGATTCCAACGCAAGCTCCAAAATTCGAGACACCCGATCCACAGAGATAATCTCCATCTCTGCACGGACCAATTCAGGAATTTCCGTAAGATCCTTCTTATTCTCTTTCGGAATAAGAACCGTTCGTATTCCTGAACGATGCGCCGCAAGAATTTTACTCTTTAACCCGCCAATTCCTAGCACATTACCATGAAGGGTAATCTCACCAGTCATCGCGAGATCACTGCGCACTTTCCTCCCGGTAAGGGCAGAAACCATAGCAGTAACAATCGTTACTCCCGCAGAAGGACCATCCTTAGGAATTGCTCCTTCCGGAACATGAATATGAATATCGTATTGTTCATAAAAATCTGGAGCAATACCATAGGTAGCACAGTTGCTTCTTACATAACTCAAAGCCGCCTGTGCTGATTCTTTCATCACATCACCGAGTTTTCCGGTTAAGGTAAGATTTCCCTTCCCCTTCATTAAGACCGCTTCTGTATAGAGGATATCCCCCCCATACACTGTCCATGCCATTCCAGTAGCAACCCCAACCTTTGCCTTTCGTTCCAATTCAAGCGACGTATATTGCTGAGGACCAAGATATTTCCTCAAACTCGGCACTGTAACGGTAAAACTCTTCTTTTTTTCTTTTCCTTCCACAATAGTACGGGTAATCTTTCGTAGAACACGGGCAAGTTCCCGTTCTAAGTTTCTAACACCGGCCTCTCGGGTATAATCCTTGATAATCGCATTGATTGTCTCATCAGAAATTTTTACAATCCTAGAAGAAAGCCCATGTTCTTTAAAAAGACGGGGAAGCAGGAACTTTCGCGCAATGTTAGTCTTTTCCCATGCTGTATACCCAGGCAAAGGAATTACTTCCATCCTGTCAAGAAGAGGAGGGGGTATTGAAAACTCTGTATTAGCGGTCGTGATAAAAAGCACCTTGGAAAGATCAAAGGAAACTTCAAGATAATGATCAGAAAAGGCATGATTTTGCTCTGGATCAAGCACCTCTAACAAAGCGCTTGCAGGATCTCCCCGAAAATCTGTTCCTAATTTATCAATTTCATCTAGTAACAGTACAGGGTTGTTCACTCCAGCCTTGCGCAAACTCTGAACAATCCTTCCGGGCAACGCGCCAATATAGGTTCTCCGATGCCCTCGGATCTCTGCCTCATCTCGCATTCCTCCCAAAGAAATACGAACAAATTTTCTTCCCACACATCGGGAAATAGATTTTCCAAGCGAAGTTTTTCCCACTCCGGGCGGTCCCACAAAACAAAGAATAGGACCCTTCAAAGAATCGGTTTTTTTGCGGACCGCAAGATATTCAAGAATACGTTCTTTCGCTTTATCAAGCCCGTAATGATCTTCTTCCAAGATCTTGTGGGCAACTACAATATCAAGGTTATCCTCAGTTTTTTGAGACCACGGCAAGGTAATGAGCCAATCAAGATAAGTACGGATTACTGTTGCTTCAGGAGACATAGGCATTGTTTTACTTAAACGGGAAAGTTCTTCCAATGCCTTTGTTTCTGCCTCTTTCGTCATCTTTGCGGCAAGAATCTTTTCCTTTAATTGCCCAATTTCGTGGCTCTCGGTATCTTTTCCCAACTCCTGCTGAATCGTCTTCATCTGCTCGGTAAGAAGATATTCCTTCTGAGTTTGCTCAATCCGTTTAAGCAGTTTATCTTGAATCTCTTTCTGCACCTCAAGCACTCCATTTTCCGCATTCACAATCTCAATGAGCGCCTTTAACCTCTCCTTTTCATCCAAGGTCTCAAGAATCCTCGCCTTATCTTTCAATTTAAGGGGAAGATAACCAGTAATACTGTCTACCAGTTGAGATGCCTCTTCAATACTCATAAGGTTCCCATAAAATTCTTTTGAGGGAAGAGAACTAATCTTAAGGTATTTTTCAACAAGCTCAAGTAAAAATCTCTTTAATGCTTCGGTCTCTTTATCTTTCGCAGCAACAGTTTTTATCGGCTCAACCACAGAACAGAAAAACTTTTTCTGTGGAACCACTGCCGCAATTTTCACCCGGTCGAGACTTTCCACAAGAACCTTCATCGTTCCATCAGATTCCCGCACGCTCTGTATTACCTTCACAAGCACCGCGGTTTCATATAACTGTTCAAGTGCAGGTTCTTCTACCTGAGCGCTTCGTTGAAACGCAATGACAAGAAGATTATCAAGACTCATTGCCTCTTCAACAGAATTAATAGACCTCTGCCTTCCAATAAGAAGAGGAACTACCATATGCGGAAAAATAATAAGATCCCGTAATGGTACGAAAGGATACTCTTTTTTCTGTGGGGAAGATCGTTTAAGAATAGCCATAACTCACGTTCCAGTCGGAGTAGGAGCCACTATTGTATCTGCAAGTCCATACGCAATCGCTTCATCTGACGTCATATAATAATCTCGTTCCGTATCCCTCTCTATTTTTCGCAGGGGTTGACCGGTATGTTTCGCAAGAATTTCAGAAAGCACCTTTCGCTGGCGAATCATCTCTTTTGTATAAATACTTACATCCACCGCGGTTCCCTGGGTTCCTCCCCAAGGTTGATGAATAAGCACTTGAGAATGGGGAAGAAGATAGCGTTTCTCCTTAGTTCCGCCAGCCAGAAGAACCGCTCCCATACTCGCCGCCTGTCCAATACAGTAAGTCGCAACCGGACTTTTTACAAACTGCATAGTATCGTAAATCGCAAGCCCCGCGGTAACACTACCTCCAGGAGTATTAAGATAAAGACTTATCTCTTTTGAAGCATCTTGATTTTGAAGAAACAACAGCTGTGCAATTGTTACATTTGCCACAGTATCTGTAATCGGCGATCCAATAAATATGATCCGATCCAACAAAAGCCGGGAATAAATATCATACGCTCGTTCCCCTCGTTCACTGGTTTCAATTACTATTGGCGCTAATTGCTGGCGGGTGATAGAACTGTCTTGTGTCATATTTTTTCTCCCGGTAACACAACTTTTGCAATTATCTCAGCCTTCGACTTAATAAACGCAAAGGTCTTGTCAAGCCTGATATCTTCCCTGATATCATCTATTTTTTCATTATCAGTAACCTTCTTGCGAATCTCCTCAAGGGATTCTCCGCTTATCTTACTAAGATGCTGAAGGTGTTGTTCCACCTCTTCATCGGTAGTTACAATATTTTCAATCTCGGCAATTTTCGCAAGGATAAAGAAACGTTTGAGCTGCATTTCTGCTACAGGTTTCGCTTTTTCAAAAATATCTTCAGCAAGTTTTTGAATATCCTCCCGTGCCATATTCTGAAGATTAGAATAAGAAAGTTGCTCTTCTGCCATTTTCCTTGCACGACGCAACATAAGCTTTTCCGGCACTTCAAAGTCAACTCCCTTCAACAAATGTTGCCATACCTGTTCATCTTCAGCTTCGCGCGCTTTTCGTATATTACCAGAAGCAAGTTGTTCGCGAATCTTCTCTCTCCATGCCCGTCGTTTTTCTGGATCTATAATCGCCGCCGCAAATTCCTTGCGTTGTTCCCATTGATTTAAAATCTCGTCCACCTTCTCCTCGGTTACCTTTTCCGGCTCTATCTTTCGCACCACAATCCCCTGATATCCAGAAACCTGCACCTCTGGCGCCACCTCAATATAAACCTTAAAGGAAAGCGTTGTCTCCAACTTTACCTCAGAAACTTCCGGCTCAATAACCGTAGAAAGATTATGCTCCTTCGCACCAGCAAAAAATGTCTCGGAAACAAGGGTATTAATTAACTTTTCTCGAATATCTTCATCAAAACGCTTCTCTATCATATCTAAAGGAACTCTGCCCTTTCTAAAACCTGGCAGCTGTACACTATGACGCAGATCTTCTGTAATCCGTTGCCGTTCAGAAGAGACCCGTTCCGCGTCCACTTCACAGATAAGTTCCCTGCCATAACGAGGCAATTCTTTTACTTCAATCTTCATTATGTTCTCCTGCAGTAAAAAGAGCGGGGTACGGGAATCGAACCCGTATAATCAGCTTGGAAGGCTGATGTTTTACCATTAAACTAACCCCGCAAAACCAGAACAAATATCGTTCTTGTTGTTCTGATATATGAAAGAAAGATCACTACAGAAAATGTTTCTACTCTTCAAAAAATCTTATAACCTCTACACTGCAAGATTATTTACCCAGTAAGTGGGCAGGGGAAGATTCGGCGCCCTTCGCTTTCTATTCGCTCAGGGTCGGCCCCCCGCTGGCAACGGTTCGCTCGCTCCCATCGCCTGACTTCGCTCCATTCAAATCCTCTTTTTTGTGCTACATACCCTATTAACTTCATCTTTCTTAGGATAAAATACCTTGTAAAAAGTGGGCAGGGGAGGATTCGAACCTCCGTAGGCTCACGCCGGCAGATTTACAGTCTGCTGCCATTGACCGCTCGGCCACCTACCCAAACCCCGTCCCGTCGTTGGTGAAACGCCCTTTGAGACCCGTTCAATAAGTGGGTGCATCTTTTCCCGGTTCTGGATTCTGTTTCCAGATGCCATCGCCGGAAAAAATCAGCTCCCTGTAATAGGGCGTTGGCTCAAGGGCCTTTTTCCCTGGCGAACGGGACAGGTAAAAATATCTTACCATAGTGCGGGAAAAAAGTAAAAGTAAACACTCACACCTTATTTCCAACGAAATCGGCGCGCTTGGTGGGACTCGAACCCACGGCCTTTAGCTCCGGAGGCTAACGCTCTATCCAATTGAGCTACAAGCGCACAATAGTATAGGATATTTTCCGCAAAAAAGAAAGAAAAAATCAGCCTATCCAACAAAATTTTTTGTATTTTTCAAAAGCAAAGAGTATTATACTTTTTTTCTCTTCGGAGATATTCAACTTAGGACCTTTTAATGAATATTGCACTCTTTGGATACACGGGAAGCGGAAAAACATCTCTCTGTACCCTGTTATCCGGTAGAAAAGTAGAAAGTTTTAATCCAGAAGAACCAGCGGTTACAATAGTAAAAATCTTAGATCCTTCCCTTGAACTCTGTGCAAAGAGAGCAAAAGCACGAAAAACAACCTTTGCAGAAGCCACACTCTTTGATTTTAAAGGTTCTTCAAAGGAATCAGGGTTTCAGGCAAAGGTTCTCACAAAACTTCTCCGTTTCGACCTTATCATCATGACAATAAACCTCTTTTCTTCCGACGGGAAGGGGTCAGACCTTTCTTCTCTCTTTTATGAGCTTATTTTTCACGATACAGAACGAATTGAAACTCTCCTGGAAAAAAGAGCCTCAGACCTCGCCCATGGAAGAAGGCACGCCAATCCTCTTGAAGACAGTCTCCTTGAAAAAGCATCTGCCTTCCTTAAGGAAGAACGCCCTCTTTCCATGCTAGAATTTTCGCCTCAGGAATACCTAACACTTCGCCAATTTGGATTTGTTACCCTGAACCATTTTCTCTATATCGCAAATGGCTCTGACCTTCCGGCATCTCTCACCGCCGACGCAGAGAAATTTGGGATTAAAGGACTTGTTTTTAACATCAGTGAAAAACCTTCTCCTAATCTTATCGACCTCTTCTGGAAAAATTTTCTTGATTGTGCAGGATACCTCACCTTTTACACCATTGGAGAAAAAGAAGCAAAAGGATGGCTCCTCAAAAAGAAAAAAACAGCACTGGATGCCGCAGAAAAAATTCATACTGATATAGCAAAAGGATTTATACGAGCAGAAGTAATCCATTACGAAGATTTTATCTCAACACCTCAACAGAACCATCCTGAAATGCACCTTGAAGGAAAAGGATATATCGTACAAAATCAGGATATCCTCTCCATCCGCTTTTCACGATAAAAAAGCACTGTATTCTTCTGTTAATCCCACAGCACCTTTACAAAGGCAATCCTATTCCTTATTGATATTACCAGAAGAACCTTTTAAAAAAGTAATTCCAACACAAAACGATCTCTCTTAAAAGAAAAAAGGGCAGCTGTTTTAAACAGACTGCCCTTTTTTTATCGTAATTACTTTACTTTCTTGTAATAAGATCCAGAGAACTATCTAATTCCTCGTCAAACTGCCAATACGCGGGTGGAAGTCCTGTCCAGTCCTCATCCGTCACATCCAACAAGAGTTCCAGCCAGAAGGTTTTAAGGTTCCCAATCATCACCACGTTCGGAGAAACTGCCCTGAACCACTGAGGTGTTCTCATTCCACCGTTTTCTCTTCCATTGAAGAAGATAAGGCCTGGAGGAACAGGAAGTCCCGGACATACAGAAAGCACATCTCTCGGCTGTACGATTCCGTCTATAGCAACCGATACAAAGAAAGACTCATCAGACGCATAGACATAGAGATCGCCAGGGTTAACATTAACCTCCACCGGATTATATCCAGAGCCATTGAGCACACCGTCAAACTCGCCTATTGTGCCATTGAAAGCAAACATACCACTGGTTGCAGTTGCGATAAGATCAAAAGGTGTCGCATCGTTCCTGTCAAAAATAGATCCTATCGTCTGCAGCATCACGCTTCCATCTGCCTGCACAGCCCCATACAGAAGCATATCTCCGCCCGTTGCATAATCAATATCATTAAGGGTGCAGTTATCAAACCGTATAAATCCATTTTCCAGCCGTACTGACCCGCCGGGAGCACTATTGGTTACACCAAGTACATCAAGGTCTCCCGCAACCAAGGTATTGTTCCGAATCCAGATATTACCGCTTGTGGTATTATTCGCTATCAAGGATTCTGCCTGTGTTTCAATGGCATCTGCGGTTCCAATACCATCTCCTGCAGAAATATCAATGTGTGGCGCAAGGATATTCACCCTGTCGTCATTATTATCATACACCGCACCGCCTGCAGCAATGTAGACGGAATTTCCAGCTTCCACGTACCCAAGGTAGACATCTGCATCTGCAAAAAGAACCGCATTGTTCCCTGCAATCGCCTGTGCATTTTCACAGATAATAATATCTGTGCCTGCTTCAAGATAAATATCATTCGCCGCGGTAAGAAGCGAATCAAGACAAACTCTTACATACCCTGTATTCCCTATCGCCTCTATATTATGACCCGCACTAAGAAATGTATTCAGTATATCCACATTTGTCTCTGCAAACACAGCGATAATAGAACCTGCATGAACTTCAACAGTATTTAGGGTAACATATCCATTCGTAGCGGTTATTCTTACATCAACTCCTGCAGTAAGATCACTCCTCACAATATCCACATTATTGGTAGCAATGGCAGTAATGGTAGTACCTGCAGTTAAGTCAGACCTGCTTACCATAATATCGTCGCCTGCAGAGATACCTATCAGCCCAGCGGTTGCGGTTAACTCACTACTTTCTATATCCACACTGCCGACTGTCGCTCCAATCGTCATATTCATAGCTGCATAGAGTATGCTATCGGTAATATCAACGTTCGTCTGCGCTTGAATATCCGCACTCCCGCCCGCAGAGGTCATTACAACTCCTGAGAGATTCACAAGTCCGTTGACAGCCGTCACCCCGATATCGCCTCCTGCGAACGCTATACTGCTAAGCATATACAGATTATTTGCCGCCTCAGCAGTCATCGTCGTACCTGCAGTCAGCCATGATAGGCTCACCACCATATCGTCACCTGCAGTGATAGCCATTAATCCGTTCGCAGCAGTTACCACACTGCTCTCTATGTCTACTGTGCCTGCGATTGCCTCAATATCTACATTCGTCTGTGCAAACAGCAAGCTATCCGTGATAGACACATCATTTGCTCCTGTTACCGTAATTTCATCAAGGGCTGAAGTTATTTCGGATCTTGCCATCACATAGATAGAGCCTGATTGTGAGGTCACGGCAACTGCATCCTGTGCATCTATAATACTCTTAAGTATCTCCACATCGTCCATAGCCGTCAGAGTTGCGGCACCGCCAGAGGTTATCGTTGTACCGCCTACGATAATTTCTCCATTCTGCGCAAGTATCGTTGTATCCGAACCAGAATTGAGGAAGCTAGCAAGTATACCCGCACTGTTGCCTGCAGTTATATTCAACACATCTCCTGCATCTATATTCGAGGTGTTAATAGCCACATCTCCAGTAGTTCCGGTAATAGAGACTCCACCGGCAATCGCTGTTACGTTACTATAGATAATATCTACATTATTGGCAGCAATCGCAGTAATGGTAGTGCCTGCAGTCAAGGTAGAGAGACTCGCCATGATATTGTTGCCTGCATTAATGTCTATCAACCCTGTAGTTGCAGTCAAAGTGCCACTAGCAATATCTACATTGGTGCCTGCATCTATATCTATACCGCCACCAGTGGTCGCCAAGGTTGTACTTTCAAGGTTGATCGCGCCTGCAGTCGCTGCAATTGTAATATCATCTTCTGCAGTTGCTGTGGTGGTGAGCATATCTACATTATTGGCAGCAATCGCAGTAATGGTAGTGCCTGCAGTCAAGGTAGAGAGACTTGCCATAATGCTGTCGCCTGCAGTAATGTCTATTAGCCCAGTGGTTGCAGTAAGCTCACTATCATTAATACCAACATCTGTTCCTGCAGTAAGGGTAATATCATTGCCTGCAAGAAGCTCACTGCGCACTATCTGGATATCTTCATCAGTCGCGGTTATATCAATATCTACGCCTGCATCCAGGGTGCTATCCACAATATCCACATCAGTTGCCGCGGTTATCATAATACTTCCTGCAGTAGTGATAGTTGTAGGATCTATGTAGACATAGCCTGTATCTGCATCTATCGTAATATCATCTACCGCGGTTAGAGTACCATTGGTGATATCTACATTGGTGCCTGCATCTATATCTATACCGCCACCAGTGGTCGCCAAGGTTGTACTTTCAAGGTTCACATATCCTGCGGTACCTTCTATCGTGATATCACCACCTGCGGTCGCAGTAGTAGTAAGCATATCTACATCGTTGACAGCAGTGAGTGTCATCGTCGTGCCTGCATTCAAGGTAGAAAGTGCAGTCAGGATGCTATCGCCTG
>JBBADJ010000018.1:0-31402 GCA_041656495.1 Candidatus Ratteibacteria bacterium | reverse complement strand
AATGCCTCAATGAAACGGTTTCGGTCTATACCTTCCCACATTTCCCGCACAAATCTAAAGATATACATATGGTATCCCCGACGGGTAACTCTTGCATCATTCTTCATTAAAGAGATTCCGGGAATATTCTGCAGTTGCTGGTTAAGGTATGTGGCATTTTCTTCTCTTTTCAGGGTCTGTTCTTCTAACCGGGTTAACTGCCCTAATAAAATAGCGGCCTGAAGTTCTGTCATACGAAGATTGCTTCCCAAAAGATAATGTTCATACCAAGGGGTATCCTTTCCTCTTCCACAGTTTGAATAACTTCTTGCGGTATCGGCAATTTCTTCATAATCGGAAAGAAGGATACCGCCTTCTCCCGCGGTGATATTTTTACTTACCTGAAAACTGAAAACTCCGCAGGTTCCAAGCGCGCCAGTACCTTTGCCATTCCATTGGCTTCCCCAACTATGGCAGGCATCCTCAATAATGTGCAGGCGATATTGTTCTGCAAGGGATAAAAAACGATCCATATCCACTGGAAATCCTGCGCAATGAACCGGCACAATCGCCTTTGTTTTCTTTGAAATTTTTGCTTCTGCGTCTATTGGATCAAGGTTGCACGAATCAAGTTCAATATCTGCAAAAATCGGAATGGCATTTACTTTCAAAACCGCGCTCGCGGTAGCGACAAAGCTATAGGGAGGCACAATTACTTCATCGCCATCGCCAATGCCGCAGGCAAGAAGCGCCATCTCAAGAGCTGCGGTGCCATTGGTACAAGTAACTCCATACTTGGCATTCTGAAAGGCGGCAAATTTTTTTTCAAACTCTTTTACTCTTTCTCCATACCACCATTTTCCGCTTTCAAAAGTTTCTAAAAGGTTCTTTCTCTCTTCATCGCCCACTACTGGCCAAGATGGCCAAGACTTTTTCATCGTATTTCTTACTGGAACTCCTCCATTAATCGCCAGCTTTTTCATTACTGTCCCTCCTTTGATTTAAAGAAAGAATAAAACAATCGTCTTTTTTTATCGCTACCCTGAAACCACAGGGAGAGCGCGTTGTCATTCGCCGCGGAGAAATCACCGAGGCTCTGGAGCGAAAATTCGCCACGGGAAACGATCCGTTCTCTTACAACAGCCCCGTCTATTTTTACTATCACTGTGCCAGGACCGGAAAGAAACAATTGTCCCTGTATTATTGTCGCACCAGAGGAGCTCTGGAGTATTTCCGGTCGACCAAGAAGAATGCATTCAGGATGAACCTCAAGGATTTCTGGTATTAGATCAGGCGTAATTCCTTGATGGATCACAAGAGAGAGAGTGAAACGACATTCTTCTTTGGGTCTGAGTAGTACCACTGCTCCAGGAGTTTTCCATGCTTCTGGATTTCCAGTAATAGAACGGGTTAGACATGGTTCCACCACATATCCTGCATTAGCCATAAAAATTCCCATTTCCATGATGCCTTTTTTCTGGGGAAAGTTTATTGGTTCTGCTATAAAGAAGAGGGCCTCTTCATATTTTTCGCCTCCGATTACACACCATGGGGAGGATACAAAAACAAAGATACTTTTTTTTTCCTTTTGGGGCATAAATTGCATTGCTTGCGTTAATGGCCATCGAGCTGTGTTACCCGGCACAATTCCTTTTTCGATTAGTTCTGGCATATTCTCAATTTCATACACGAAACACTCTTTCCCTGGAGCGTAGAAAAAATCCCCCGCGTCCCATCCTGCCACACCGGCTCTGCTGTGAGCCGAAAACGTGAAGCGTGCGTTCGCTGTGCCGATGTTCTTAATGTTATAGTCCATTTTAAGCATAGTGGAATTTTCATACCCGGTGATTTTTTTTCTAAATGAAAGAAACGCCGGCACGCCGGTTACTGGATCAGCATACTGGATGTGCGTTTTACCTTCAAACCAGACCGACTCTTTTTCATGACCTGTCTTGCATGTCCATCGCGAGGAATAGAGTAACCCTTTCTCTGGAAGTCGCGTGGTGTTTACTGTGCCGCTTACCCAAGGAACAGCGTCAACAACTCCCCCGTAATATTGAAATCCTTTGTTTGGTGTTCGCAGGGAAACTGGGTGAACAAACATCTCGCGACCAGTAGGTTTGTAGAGATAGGAGTATGGAAGACGGCTTATCTCAGGAATGAGTACCACCCGGTAAAGTTCATTCTCGATTGTAAATGTTTTTCGCCCTTCCATGGTGCCTGCGCGGATTTCAATTTTAGCGTGGATAGAGTGTGCGAGTGCGAGAAAGAAAAGGAAAAAGCAACAGTTTCTTTTCATAGGAAGCTCACTTTAAAAAAGATAGAGCACATTTCCTTGCATTCCTGTTACGGCATCAATAATCAGCCATACTCCGGCAATAAGGAATTGTCCCAACACCAGTCCAAGGAAGAAATGTTTCGTTTTTGTATACACTTTTGCGCCGCCATATCTTAACAGTATGGTTTTAGTCAGCCAGGCAAGGAAGATGGAAAACCATACTTGAGAAATCTCCAGGGTATTGCCCGCTACAAATCCAAGTGGATGTAGAGGCCACCACAGAAACCGGTTTCTCATAAAAATTAGCACTGTCATAATAAATGCGCCTAATCCAGTGAAGAACCATCGCGGCCATGAAATTTCTGTCGGGTGGTTTATTACGTCAGCGATATAAGTAAATGGAACAGAAGGACATCCTCTAAAATACCATTCATTCAGATTGATTCCGCCGTATCGGTAACTTAGATACATCACCGTGAAGAGCGAACCTCCGAGACTTACCAGCACTGCGGCTAAAATCGCAAGGTTTATGTATCTTCTTTCTATGTTTAGTCCTTCCATCAATTTTAGGCTGTGCGCAATGTAAGGCATTAAAAAAACCTTTAGGTCTGCGCACCAGGCAAACGTACCGGTCATCGCGGACAACCCTGTTGTTCCGGTAGAAGTGCTTCCGAGCGCGTTCACGGTGAAGACCTGTGGAGTCAACGGCGACTTCATCACCAGCAACCCTCCTTGGACGATGATTTTTGTCAGGACGAAAAAGACCACAAACGCGGAAATCAGCAATATTATTGTTGTATGTAGGGGAAGGCCGCTTCGCGTTAACCACAGAACCATAAAGAATAGGCCGCCCACCATTATAAACACACTGGTTCTGTACGAGAGAATTTCGTGGGAATCCTTTACGTTTCGGTCTCCTTTGAAGGCTTTTCTAAAAACGTTTCCGAGATGGTTGCGGGCCGCCCACAATGCAAGTCCCGCGAAGATCATCATCGCGCCGAAGGACTGGTGGGATACCTGAGGCGAATAAGCGCAGTATGCTTCCCTTGGTCCAATGCTGTACCCAAGCAAATTAAAAAACCCGGTCTGTGCAACGCCCAGCAGAGAAAAGAACCAAAGCCCTAACAAAAGGTCGTTAGTTAAAAGATAAGAAATACCGATTACCGGAAAACTCACTTGCATATAAATGAACGTGGTGTTTCGGAAGACTTTGAACCCTGAATTAAGGTTGATTCCTGGAATGAATGGATAATAGGCATGGAATCCGTTCAACACGCCTATTACGATTGGAATTGTTATACCACAGAGAAGAAGCCGATTTTTGAAAAATGCGGGGATTAGGTAGCCTTTCTTTGGATCCGCGAGCATCTCTTTAGGTAGGTGCATAAGCGGATAGAGAAGTTTTTCCTTTTCCATCCACTGTTTCCGCATTACGACCATTATGGAGTACATCACGCTGTAGAGGACAAGAATGAACGAAAGCCATGCGAGCAATGGCACTGTCCACGCGCGCCAGGGTATTGTTTCCCCCTTCGGGAGTCCCTCGAAGAAGCAGGTTGCCGCGGTAGAATCTTTTACATATAACCAGTTTGGCACACGGGAAAGAATGAGTTTTTCCCACTGGTTGGCTTCGCTGGCGTAATATTTTCCTCCCGCGAGAATCGGAAGTAACTGCTCTGTCAATCCCATGGTGGGAATCGCACAGCTGATCATCATCATAATAAAGATCACGGTTAGTTCCGCGCGGTTTAGCCCTTTTCTTTTTCTATGTAGGGGAGCGTTAACACAGATTACTAGAACAAAAAATAGAAAGACCGCTATTAGTGGCAATCCAGTGAGCATAAGGGCGGAACCTTTGATAAAACAGTCTGCCCAAGGACCTGCGATCGAAACAAAGAGCGAGAACACGATTCCGATAACAAACGCGCGAAACGAGGGAGTGGCGTTTTCTTTTATAGAACCAATATTTGCATTACTTCCGATGTCGGCGAGAGAACTCTGGTTCATTCGCGCTCCCACAGAATCGCCTCATACCATGTCAGTTCCGGCATGGTACAAGAAAGCGTATCAGCGGTTTCTTCAATGTTGAGTTCTCTTTCCGCAACTAAAGTGCGGGCTTTTCTTTCGATCCACAGGAATCGTTGAAATCCTTTTCTTTCCATGATTTTTCCTATTAAAAATTTCCTGTATCACCGTGATTTTTTTTCGTATTTATAGAAAAATGCAATGAAAGTTCCCTGCGGTATATACCTTGTTATTATTACTTTGGGCGTTATTTAACTTTTTTCTCCAGGGTTTTTTATAGCGCCTTTTTTTATTTCTACCGAAGAATCCCGAAGTGTTCCGTGGGAAGTTTTGGTTTGGATTTATACCCTTTTACCGATTTTTTTCTGTTATTTTTCGTAAGTTAATTGAAGGTTCCTAAAGAGATGTTGGATCTTTCCGAAGAGAGGACTTGATTTTTTGCTTTGAATACATTTTGTTATAACACGGCAACAAAAATTGCTTGTCAAAAATAATGATAATCTGACCCTGGGCGTTGCATTTTTGAAGATAATCTCGACTCTTCATTTGAATTCAACCACGACCATTTCATGGATGTCGAAGTCCCGTATCGTAAACTGCAGGTTTCCTCCGTCAAGATGATAAGACACACTGGATTTTTCTGGATATGGATAGTAAACATCTTTGACAGATTTTTCCGCTACTTTGAGATTTATTCCCATGTTCTTGACAATCTCTAACCCTGGGTGGTACTCCAGATTCAACGCATGTACCATTACCCTGTTCTGCTCTTTTTGTTCCCTTAACGTTACTTCTACATAAGGGGGGCAGTTTGTTACCTCTATTGGAAGCTCTGTGTCGGAGAATTCCAGTCCTCTTTTTATACAGGAAGCAATCACTTCTTGTACACCGCTCCAGAACTGAAGATAGAGTGGTTCAACCGTCCACCCGATAGTATTGTGGCTTAGTCCAAGATAGATAGGAGAGAGAAAGATGGAAAGACCCCTACCATATTTGTTTTCTACCATGGCCGCTGAACCGTCTTGCCATATGCCTATGACTTTTCCAGTGGTCGGTGTTACCATATCGCAACCTGTTTTTCTTTCGTAAGAAAAAGATTCCGTGTCAGCGTCTGCTCGGTATGTATTCTCGATTAAGCTGACTTTCTCTACGGTGTTAGGTGAAATATCCCTTTCAATAAAGTTTCGGAAAGATTCCTTGTTCGCTATTTCGGTTCCAATATACTGTACACCGAAGAGATCTTCCAAAGCGTAATTTTTTCGCGGCCTGTCCCACTGATCATGGAGACTTACTCCGCCGGTCGCAATTAAAACACCGCCATCACGAACCCATTTCTGGATCATTGTTACTTCCCGGTTGGAAAGCGATTTCGCATCAGAGAGTAGCGCGATCTTGTATTTTGAGAGAGTGTGATCATCAAGTGTTTCTAACCACAAAATGTCCGTTGGAACGTGCGTTTGGGTAAGGCATTCCCACAAAGCTGCCTGGTTTTGGGTGTATCTGCGCATCCGACCGCCGTATATACCATCGGGACTACCTGAGCCATAGGTAAGAGTGGACGTTCTTCCAGAATAAAGCTGACAAACGAGTTTTGGACTATCCGCTCGGACTAAATATTCGCTAATAGCTTGTCCTTTATGAAATTGTCGTTCTGCAGCTTCCCATCGGCCTTTTTCCCAACCGCCGCAGCTACCGGCTCTGCCTGGAGCATGTTTAAAAAGCTGTGCCCAGTTGAAAGCATAAAAAGCTTGTCCGTATACGAAACTAGCCGCAAAACCCCTTTCCACGCGGTCGGATACGTCTGATTGGTGCGAGTAAAACTCTCCCAATACTGTTCTTGCCTCGCCGTTTCTGTGTAACTCAAGATTGAAGTTATTTAGAAAGGAATGACATTCATAACTTTGGGGTCCTACCGAACCCAGTGTTCGGATTAATCGCGGATAGGCGGAGATATATGTGGACGTGCCCCCGGCGTATCGAGAACTTAAACTGTAAGAAAGTGAAGTTCCCTTGCGTAGAGCTGTAAGCCATTCTGCCATCTCTTGCCAGATTTCCACTCCGGTATCAGCCAGATATTCCATATATTCTGCAAAGAGGAATTTCTCCTGTCTTCCTGCGTCTGATGATTCAGGACATTTCACCTTCGAGATATCTTTAATACCAAAGGAAGCTAGTTCACTGTGACTGTATTTGCCTGAAAGGTATTCTCGGAACATCCGCTCGTCGCGTAGTTCCTTATCCCACCAGAGTGCTTCTTCAGACCAGTACCCGGTCAAAGCAGGATATTTTCCCCATTGTAAGGCGTCATACTCAAAACCTGCCTTGTCAAAAACTGCAGTTCCCCGCCTGTACCAGTAGGGTAAAGTGATTATTCCTGTTTCGGAAAGATAGGAAAGAAAATCATCTACTGGAAGAACTTGTTTCTTCAGCCACCCTCCGCCGTTTAGCATGGTTAGAGTGTAATCTCCGGTGAAGCCTGTTCCGCCATTTTCAGCCGCATAATCAATCTTTGTTTTCCAATTTTCGGGTCGCCCGTCATAAGTATACGCTCGGCCGTAGAAAGCGTGGTAAGTATCAGTTAACCGATCAATATTTTTTTTGTTCCGTAGAAAAATCGGTTGTTGTATTCCGCTTTTACGCCTTCCGCCTTGGTCTATTTCTTTTAGAGCAAGATCAACTGCTTCGTCTATTCTTAAGCTGGTGAAATAAAAATCTCTAGTCCCTTTTCCTTCCTTGCGTTTTTCGTAGAACTCCTTTATTGCTGGTATTGCTTTGCGTTCTCCAATATGTCCTAGGGCGCGGATTGCGCACAATCGGTCTTCCCGGGTCCAGGTGTGTCCGCTATTTTCATTCTCCAAAGGAAGAGCTAATACCTGAATTAGAGGTGTAACAGCCTGTGTGTCTCCCAGCCATCCAAGGGAGAGAATAGCGTTCTGCCGCACGAACCGGTCTGAATCCTTGAGAGATTTAATAAGATAAGTAGTTGCCCGCCTGTCTCCGATAAGACCGAGCGCTTCTACCGCACGACGCCTGGTCCGTATGTCCTTCGTCGTATTGGAAAGTTTTAACAGAGCCGGTACTGCCTCCATGGCTTGCCTCCAACCAAGAGCGTAAATGGCGTCGCGGCGCACTTGATATTCTCGATTATCCAGCAAACGGATTAAATCGCCAACAGACTTAACATCGTTTGCATTCTCCGGCTCTAAAACACTCTTTTTATGAACAGAAACAGTTTCTTCTTCTATCTTTTTTATTTTCTTCGCCACTGGTTCTATCAGATATAGCGGTAGGAGTCGGTTTGTCCATTCAATCACGATTGTTTGGTTCTTTTCCATGGCCCGAGCATTGCGCCTGATGGAAAGGTCTCTTGGTGGTTCTGCTTCAAGTGCCGATATCGGCAAAATCATTATTTCGTCCGTCTTCCGGCGTTTCGCCTGCTCGTATCTGTCTTTGAGTCGGTTTTTTAATGCCATGAGACGATCTGTAATGGCAAGCAGTTCTTTCATCTGTGCGATGTTATCCGCGCGATCGCGCAATTTTGCAGTTCTGAAGGAAAGATTATCCAACCTTTCTTCTGCTGTATAGAACGCCTCGGCTAAAAGACCGGGATACCAACTGATGCCCCGATCGTCATGGGTCCAATCTAGAATTTTTTCTCGCCGAAGAACTTTCAACTTTACTTGGTCGCTAATGTTCCCAGTGTTTTCTCCTGTCTTTTTGAGATTTCCACGTGCCCATGCAAGGCTGTTCAGCAATAATCTTTCATCATGCGGAGGCAATGGATATGCAGGCTTTCCATCTGCATTGACTCCAATCCAGGGCCCGAGGAAAACCACTCGTCCCCGGCCGCTTTCTCCGCACGCAATAGCGACGTCGCCATTGGTGTCTACCGCTAGGACTTTCCCCTGCGATCCCATTCGCATAACCGCATGGTCATAGTAGGGGGTCATGAAACGTTCGGGAAACCCTTTCATTATTGGATGGGTTTGGTCGGTTACGATTATTCCAGGACCGTTTGACTTATTGTAGGCCTGGGCAACCTCTGGAAAGAGGGGTCTGATACCGCTTCTGGCAGCCCAGCCACAACGAAATATGGAAAAAATTACACCTCCGCCTCTGCTTTCCACATACTCAACCAGGTGTATTCTTCCAGACAAATCCAGCCAGTTGTATTGGTTCCAGCCACCACCAAAGAAGAGTGCGTCGCAGTCGTAAATCTTTCCCTCATTGATATCCTTCTTGGTAAGTGTTCGCACTTCCATACCTTTTTCTTTGAGTGTATGGGAAATTTCTGTCACAGCAACGTCTTGGCGATTCTCGGAAAAGATCCCTACCCGGATGTTTTCATCCGCCTGACAGAAAAAGGTTGTTATCACTGATATCACCAAACACAGAAGAGCCATTATTGTCCGTCCTTGCAATTTTTCTTTACTCATATTCCACCACTAGCATTTCATGTACTTGAAAATCTCGTATGGTGATAAGTATTCCCTTCTCCGTTACCTGATATTCTGATTTCAGATTATCGTCTGGATAGAATACTGCGACTGCTTTTTTTTCCTTTGGCAGGGTGATGAATAATCGACAATTTTTTACCATTTCTTTCGGACGATAGTCTAGGAGATGGAGTATGTATCTCTTTTCGCCCTGCGTGTTTAGTGTTACTTCTACTTCTAGTGGACAGTTCTCGACCGTAAACGGCAGGGGCACTGTGGAAGTGATGATGTCTCGAAAGAGGTTTAGTATGTCTGATTTGAAAACTCTGTAGAGTGATCCATTTCGGACGGAACCCCAGCCATAGTCAGTTTCTCCCAGATTATTCGCGGATATATACACACAACGACCGCGACCATAGTTATTTACCACGATCGCGGAACCGCCTTCTTTCCACGTCGCTATTTCCTGGCCTGTGGAAACACGAATGTTTAGACTTTGAAGATCAGCACCAAGTTTACGTTCTTTTTCGGTTTCTATAGTGCTGTCCGGGGATATGATTATTGTTCCCGAAACATTTTTCCAGCCTTGATAGGATATGCCAGTCAAATCATCGGCGCGATAGTACCCAGGATTGTCCGCGTTTAATGCAGTTAAATTTCTTCCCCAGCGGTCGGCGCTGAAAGCATCGCCCATCACTACCAGGACACCTCCGCTTTTTACCCATTTTTTGATTGTCTCTATTTCCGATACGCTGAACGCCCGGGTGTTATTTATTATCAACACTTTGTATCGGGCTAGTTTCCCGATGGTCAGAGTCTCGAGAATAACTGGTTCTGCTTGGATATGAATTTGTGACAGAATCCGGTAAAGTCCAGTAAGATTGTTGAAATAAGATTTTCCATTTTGAAATATGTTTATTTCTCTTTCAGAATAGAGGATAGCCGCGACAGGAAGGGTTTCAGTTTCAATTAGATACTTCTCGCATTTGGTGATTTTTTTAAAAATTTTGTTTTGTACCTCTTCATATTTCGGATCTTCTTTTTCTCTGGCAATCTCTGAAACGTTGCCCAACGTGCACATGAAGTTTTTGCCGTGCACCATACCCATGTATAATTCCCGTTTGTAATTGGTTGGATCCATGCAATAGGTAGCGCTCGAAATAACTCCCCCTATACCGCCGGTTGTATTTCTGATTAGGGCCATCAGGAACGCTTCTTCGGGAATTCCTTCTTGGTATGGATGGCAGGTGAGGATATCCACGTGTGGTCCTACTTTGGCATAAGAGGAGTAAGCGGGGTTCTCTTTTTCAAAACTCATCAACGCGGGCCAAAATGCCTTTTTCAAACCGTGCGCATGTTCCGAGAGTTGTCGGATAAAATCAGCGAAAGAATCTCCGATGAATTCTCTGTGTTCTGCCCAGAGGAATTTTTCAGTCTCCCGTTTGGAAGGTTCTGGTGGTTCGACCTTTTCTACATCTGCTATACCCATCTTTTGTAATTCTTCGGGGCGGTACCTGCCCTTCAGATACTCCCTGAACTTTTTTACGCAGATATCACAATATCCTCCGTCGAACCAGGGCTCGTCGAGTTCCAATATTTTCAGTCTTGGATGATCATAGCGGTCTATCATCTCTTTATATAGTTTTTTGAATTTCTTTAGGACAATGGGCTGGTTTACACAGTAATAAGTGAGTTCTGGTTGTCCGTTTACAAAGCGCACACATCGACCGAGACATTTTCTTAGTTCGTGTATGTCGTGCACAATGTTTCCTTGTTCGTCTATCAGTCGACTTTGTTTGTCCAGTTTGTATGTGATGCCCCGTGTCTGTTCGTCATATGCACGGAGTTGAATCACCATCATTCCCGAAATAAACTTGAAAATGACGTTAATATTGTTTTTCTCAGCCTGAACAAAATAATCTTCCAGGGCGCCCCGAACGTTATTAGTCCATTTGGTATTTTTGAAACGGGCAGATTCTGTTTCCAATAACCAGGTTCCTCGCACCACAATGGTTCCCACGTCTGTGACACCGTTGTTTGAATAATATCGGAAGCCTTCTTCGGCATCGTTATGAACTACATTGGGAAGCTGTGTAAATCCTCCCGTCGGATACGAGATGGTCCGGTGAAAACGTTTGTAGAGATCTTTTTCGTCGTAGGCAGAGAGAGGTAATACGTAGATTGACAGAAGGGATAATACGGAAAGTAGTTGGAGCATATTATTTTTTCTCCTTCCATAAAGAGATTGCCCACGTTACCGCATTTTCAAAAACAGATGTCAGTTCGGGAAAGACCCCTTTAGAATTGAAATTATATTCACTTCCTGCTGGTCCAAAAATCCGAATACATCTTCCTTGGCCGGAAACAGCGATGACAACTAGGGCTTGTTCTCTTTCCTGTTTGTTTTGGATTACCCGAGCGGTCATCAGAACATCTCCGGTAACGTCCGATACCCTGGAAATTGCAAAGAGCGAACGTCTCCATGAATCTAGTGGGGCATTGCCGGTAGGCGGATTCACCTTTATCCATTCGTTAGTATTTAACCCTCTGGTGATAGGGTGTTCCTTGGTAAACTTATATTGCAGGATAACCTCTTTTCCCAATTGAAACTGACATCCCGCGATATCTGCGAAGAACGCCTTTTTCCACTTATCAACTTCTAGATCATATTTGTTATTAGCGTTAATGTCCTCAGCTCCTCCGGCATTATCGATGAGAATGAGCGTACCGCCTTTTTCCACATATTGTTTTAGAACATCCCGCTGTTCCGTCGTAAAAATAAAGCGATTACAGATTAGCATCGGATATTGATTATGGAATTCATTGTAGTCAAAGTTAGCTTCGAACAGCGTGACGGGTATCTCCTGAAGGGTAAAACCGGCCTTCTTGAGTCCGGAGACCAAGTATCCGAGGTAAATACCTTGCTGGGACAGGATGGGAATAACTGTTTCCGTTGCTTGTGCATTGTGGCTCGCTATTAGAAAAAACAGAATTAGCCACCCCACAAATCTTTTTTTCATTATGTGCCTCCTTTTTTCTGATTGCAGCCCTTTTAATCTCTGGCTGGCGTCAACATGTTTACTGTTATTTCTGACGTCTTATACCACTTTACGTGGCCATCATAGGATAGGCAATTGCAGCCGTTGTTATGGTGTCGTCCAAGCCATGAGTTTATGTAGGTTGATGAAGCATAGAAATAGAATGCGGCATATCTTGTGCTGTCAACCATGATTATGGTATCGGGAGCGATTCTTGAAGGGGGCACTTTATATATGCTCTCTGCTACTAATTCTCGGCTGTACAGGTAGTCTGTGTTTCCGCTCCATGGATTGGGATTACTCGGACACTTTAGTATCTGCTTTCTCTGACCTATATTTTTTACGCCTGATCCGTCGACTTTTAACCCCAGATATTTACCCGCATATTCCAGATAATACCAGTAATGATTGACGCCATCAGCATCTTTATAATAGTCCGGCCATGTATAGCCATCATAGTCTAACCCGTACATCATCATGGCTAGTCCCAGTTGTTTTAGATTGTTTATGCATGCCGCCTGTCTGGCTTTTTCCCTCGCTTGGCTGAGCGCGGGAAGGAGCATTGCGCCAAGGATGGCGATAATTGCGATGACGACGAGAAGTTCTATTAGCGTGAAACCCGATCTCTGTTTCATGCTTTTCTTGTGCATCCTTCCCTCCTTTGGTATGGCATGGTTCTGCCGTGATTCCTTCAGCTTTAGGAAGAGGGCTGTTCGCTTTTCCGACGGTATTTGATGCCTACCAGGATATCCTGTGGATGGTTGCCGAATTTCTCGCCGAAGAGGCAGATGCCTCCGATGTTTTTTTCGTTTTCGTCTATTCCCACTTTCAGAGTGATCGAGGTTTTCCCGTTTAAGTCAATGTCGTCCGCTTTCACGGAGGAAATCTTTTCGCCGTCTACGAATGACCCTTTCGCGTTAATCTTCCATGTTTTCAGAAGTCCGAACTGATTGTACTTGCTGGACCACCACGAAGGTGTGTAGTTCCCTTTTTTCATGGTATAAAATCCCCACGAATTCCACGGTCCTATTTTTGTACCATTTAGCCAGATGCTGATATCAGACGGGCATTCGTTTTCTCCAATCGGTTGTGCCCCCTCAGAGGAAATTTCCATTGAAATCGTGATTTCCTCAATTATAGCGTCTTTTGGATGATTACGCGGAAAGGCATATTCGACCCAACCTCGCGAAAACCAGAGCATCTGTGCGGAGATATGATTGGGATCGAAAAAGGATCGTGGATCATCTCGCATTCCAATAATTGCCTTCTCGCTAACGAGGCCGCAGGTTGGGTGTACTTCAAATTTACGATACGCGCCTATTGGTATAGAGATACGATTCACCGGATGTGTTGAGGAATCCTTCTTGGGGGAGGGGCGATAGGTGATTTCGTTATAGACCAATTTGCAGAGCTTTTGAGATCCACGGATTCCAGGCTTGTGAACGGTTTCAATCAGACCCGCTGTTTCCAATTGTTTAACTTCTTTCGTTACAAAGGATCGCGATATATGCAAAACCTTGCTGATTTCCATGATACTCATATCTTTCTGATGGAGTAAATCATAGATATTCAGGCGTACCTTTGAGCCAAGTGCCTTTAGATACTTAAGCGACTCTAGGCCTTCAAGTTTCAATATTTTCCCCATTGTGTTCCTTTTTATGATTAAGTAATCCCTTTTAGAGACATTATTGCATAAGTTCTTTTTTTGTCAAATCTTTTTAGCTGGATATTTTCACATGGATTTTTAATAGGAGAAATGCGATTTTTTTAACAAAATGAGAAGATTAGGGTATGATAAGAAGGATTTAAGAACTAATCACTAATACTTTTTGATGAACTATGGATAAAAAACTTTACCTTGTTTCGGATCTTTCATCTGTAAGCGGTTTGTTATGGGGAGGGTGTGGTCTTTCCGCATGGTATGGCGTGCCTGCATTACAAGATGACCAATTGCGACGTCAGATGTCCCTTGTGGTAAACGAGGCCGCAGATGTTGCGGTTCAGTGTGGAGTGGATGAAATCCTGGTCCATGAAGCATGCCCCCTTGACCTTGAAATACTACATCCTGCAACAAGAATAATTCGGGGAAGCAAATCTCTCTATTTGGATCATACCTTTTCTGGTCTCTGTTTTCTTGGTCAGGGACTTACCGCATCTATTCCTTTCCCAGACAATTATCCCAAAAACCTGCGAAACATACAATTGAATGGAACAGAAGTGGATGAACTGACTATCATGGCGTTGTATGCGGCTACGTTGAATGTGCCGGTGATATTTGCCCATGGAGAAGAATCATCATTCCATCACTTAAAAAAGCATATTCCTTCTCTTATGGTTTCATCTGTTATAGATAGTGTTCTTCGCGAAAATTTAGATTCTTTGGATGGTTTGCAGAAGCCAGTAGTGCAAGGTCCTATAGAGATGGAATATATCTTTGACAGCCCGATTTTTGCGGATATGCATTGCCGGTTACCCGGAGTGCGCCGTATATCGGATTTGGCAACAGCTGTTTCCGCGAAGAATATGCAGGAAGCGTTTGCTTCATACTGTGCGGTGGGTCTTGTTGCTGTCGCAGACTGGGTGCATCGGGGTTCATAAAGAGGAACGATGAAAAACAAAAAACTTTTTCTTATTACTGATATGGAAGGTGTAAGCGGAGCAGTCTATGGCGCGTATGGACTTCCTCCCTCGGGAGAGTCAAAGCGTTCGGAACTATTAATGACTCTTGAAGTGAATGCTTGTATTGAAGGTGCGAGAGAAAAAGGTATCCAGGACTTTATCGTTTATGAAGCCCATCCCTTTAATCAAAGCAGGATTCTTTCCGGATTAACGATTGTGCGTGATTACGAACAACTTCCCACCTGTAATTTGGTGGCATTTCTTGGACAGCACTGTCGGGCTGGTGTATCTGATGGAGTCTTAAGCCATACTGGTTCCAGCCGAAGTATTCTTTCTCTTCGTGTGAATGGCGTAGAATTTGGAGAATTTGGTTTAGGTGCGGCATTGGCAGGAGATTATAATATTCCCACAATTTTTCTTTCTGGAGATTATGCCGCTACCCTTGAAGCAACAGCGCTTATTCCTGATATTGAAACAATTGCAGTGAGCAAGGGTTTTGGAAACCATTCCGCACTATGTTTAGCTCCTCAGAAGGCGCAAATGTGTATTCGCGAAGGTATTCAAAAAGCCCTTGCCAATAGTCATACCATTCAACCCTTAAAAGTTCAAGGACCAGTAACCTTTGAAATTACTATGAAATACCCGGCGCAGGCAGAGCGGATGTGTTTGGTACCAGGAGTTTTTCAGAAAGATAGCAGGACCATTTTCTTTCAGGGCCCTACCTTTGCTAAGGCATACCAGATTTTTACCGCAATATGCCTGCCTCTTGTATGGTGGGATTCCCGGGGGTTATAGTTTTGTTCCGGCAGAAAATATCGCTACAAAAAAAACCTAGACAGAACTATCCCTGGCAGGTATATTCCAGAGTTTCTACTATTGAAATCTCATATTTCGACTGATTAGGCTTATTGCCAATTTTACAGCCGAAAATAGACCAAGATAAATATAACAATAGAAACAGACGCCATGAGAAGAAAATCACTTTGGCTGAATATGCTAAATTTGTTTGATATAGGAATTAAATTGCAAGATAGGTATTTTAGGAGAAACCCATAAACTTACAAGAATTCAAAAAGAATTTTCACAATTTAAAAAACAAAGGATTCGTTCCTTCTACAAGGAGAGGACCTACTGGCATAGGGCATACTCTGGAAACATTGCTTGGCCTGCAAGAAAACAATATTGCTTTACCTGACCTTGTAGAAGCTGAGATTAAGGCACACCGAAGCAATAGTAGCAATATGATAACCTTGTTCACTTTCAATCGGAAAGTTTGGCAAATACCACCGTTAAAAGCAGTAAAAAAATATGGAAGTTTAGATAAGAATGGACGTGTAGGACTTTATTATACGATCTCCTTAAAACCGAATAGCGCGGGACTGTTTTTATATGTAACAAACAAAGATATATCGGTAAGGCATATTTCCGGAGAAGTAATAGCAATATGGACACTGGAAAAATTGACAGAAAGATTTTTAAGAAAAATCCCTGCGTTGCTTTTTGTATCAGTTTTTACTGAAGAGCGGGACAATAGAGAATGGTTCCATTTTTACCGTGCTCAATTACTGAAGGGCACTTCTCCTGATGTATTGGCAGATCAGTTCAGAGCTGAAAACATTCTGGTTGACCTGCGACTGCACGATAAAGGCACAATGGCTCGGAATCACGGGACGGGTTTTAGAGTTTACGAAAAAAGATTGCCTCAACTTTTCAGAGAAATAATAGATTTATAAATTTCACCCATTTACAATTTTCTTAATAAAATAATACTCTCTTTCAGCATGGTAGAGCCGGTTTTCCCTGCTTCATTGGTAGGACTGTTTCTTGACGGCATTCTTTTATTCGGGATATTACGATATAAAATTCCCTGTGAAGTAAAACCAATCTTTTCTCCTAACTCGCAAATAATCATATCGGTTTTCAAAAGCACCTCTTTTACTGTGCGGTTTCCTACAATCAAACAGAAATATTTTTGCGGTTTTACTATTTTATGTGCCTGTTTTAACGCCTTATTTAGATCAATATAGAAACTTAAAACATCTTTTGCTCTTTTTTTGTCTTTTTTTGCAATAGTCTCAATACTATACTGCAGTGTACTGGATAGCTTTAATATAGGGTCATTCATATCAACATTGTTTTTACCGCCCATAAGCTCCTTATCAATATCTTTAATATCCGGAGGAAGTAAATCTAACCACTGTGATGACAGTCTGGAAAATTGACCGTAAGCCACTGTAGTACGGCTATCTCCATAAGGCGGAGAAGTAATAATAAAGTCCATAGAATTGTTAGGAATACCGTTATCTTTCGTTGTATCTCCCATAATAATACGTGAATGTGCTTGCGGTAACGCATCCCGTACATACTCTTTCATTCCCAAAATATTCTTCTCGCAAATCTTGATAAATTCATTTATTATTTCTGGTTTAAATGTATCCGACAACTTATTCGGTGAACGGAATAGTTTGAATTCATTATGCCTTGTAAAAGATGCGATCCTCACAACTTCGCTGAAAGGCAGTAAGAAGAAATTGCGAATATTTTCTTCAGAGATATTTTGAATTGCTTGGCGTAACTTCGCCAAATCCTCTATAACCTTTTTGCCAAACCAAAAATCTATATTATGAAACTTAGGCAGTTCTGTATCTCCTGTCTTTTGATAGTCTTTGATAATAATTTTTAATTTGCTGAGTAACGCTTGAGGGTCAATTGGCGTGGTTTTCGCCCGAGCAATTAATACAGCCAATGGATTTAGTTCAATGCCGACAGAATTGCGGTTTAGGAGACTGCTTTCCACTAATGTTGTACCTGAACCGCAGAATATGTCACATACCCAATCTCCTTCTTTTGAAAAGGCTACAATAAGTTTTCGGGCAACCTGTGGAATAAACATTGCAGGGTAATTATGAAAGCCGTGGGTATAGGTCTTGGTTTTATAAGTTTTAAAATCCCATTCTTCTACCCATTGCTGAGGATTGACTTCTGTATCATAATGTTCTTTATGATTATATGACGCGTTCAATGAAACCTTTTGTTCCAGCCGGTCAAGTTTATGTCTGGCTATAGACTCTTGCTGAACTGCTGTTTCTCCGAATAGGGTATAGTTGCCGTCATTTTCTTTTAATATCAAACCCTTTCGGTATTTACTGGGATTCTGCGGAGCAACGAACCCCCGGCTTTTGTCGAGATATGATTGAATGGCTTCTCTTGTGAACCGTCTCTGGCCGCCTGGTGTTCTGATAGAATGTATTAATCCTTTTTCTTCCATTCTGTAAATAGTTTTTGTGCTAACCCCTAACAATGCCGCTACCTGCCGGGTATTTAACATTTCCGTGGAGACTTGATTGACTGTGGGCATAAGATATATCCTCCTTCCATTTACCAATTACTATACAACATTGGACATCATTAGTCAACATAGACGCCAATTCAATGTTTATTCAAATATCACAAAAACGCTGAGAAGAATTATTTTACCATGGAGGGACGGTTTTACTTCGTATTTTACCTCTATGATGAAGTTACGAAAGATTAAATAAGAATTGGCGAGAGGTGTCGATTTTTTGTAAATGCTTTCATTGTTACTCTCCATCCCTATGTATAGAGTATGAGCTTTTCCTGTTTTTATAGACACGAGGGCTATAATAAAATATAAGAGAAAGGAGCCCTTCGTGAAAAGATATGATGAAGAGTTTCAGAAAGACGCGGTAGAGATGCTGATGAATGGGACCCGCTCTTTGCGGAAACTTGCGAGAGAGTTGGGAGTAAGTCCGCAGACATTACGCAACTGGAAGGATGTATATCTTGAGAAGAAAGCTAATCAGTTTAGCAAAGATATAGCAAATATAAAGCAGACCTATGAAGAATTACGGAAGTTAAAGATAGAGAACGCCACCTTAAAGCGTCAGCAGAAGATCTTAAAAAAAGCATTGAGCATACTCTCAGAACCGCCGGAAGAAAGTATGTGTTGATAGAGAAGCTGGTGGGAGAAGGAAGCATTGCTGTCGGATACTGTACTTCCCATCCTTTTTATCAATGAGCAATTTTCGTTCATTCAGTCCAAAAGTTCTAGTTTTTTTTTAAGCCAGTCGTTCTCTATAGTTATAGTTTTGTCCCGGCAGAAAATATCGCTACAGAAAATCAGGAATTAAAGGAATTTAGCACAGCGATATCATGATAGAGGGGCAAAGTACAGAAAAAATTGGACAGAACCCTCTGGAAGTTTCTTCTATTATTTTCTCTTTTTTTTCTGAGATACTTTGTTTTTAGGAAATCTCTCTTCCGTAATTTGACAAAATCTCTTGGCATGCTACAGTCTTTTTAAGAAGGGCAATAATCCTGAGAAAGCCTCTGACAAATGTAAAAAGGATGGGGCTAATGCACAGACAGACAGACAGACAGACAGACAGACAGACAGACAGACAGACAGACAGACAGACAGACAGACAGACAGACAGACAGACAGAGTATTCCCTTTATTAAGGCTTTTTCTTCTATCTAATCTATCCCTCCCTAAATTTTTCATCTCTTCTCTTAGTCCTCCGATTTTTTCCCCTTTCCGTAATATGATGTTTTATTTCTCCCCACAAAAAAAATTTTCCTCTGTTCGCGTCAAGATATTCACTCCTCTTCTAAAGCATGTAAAAACATTCGCGATCCCATCGTTGGAAGATGTTTTTTCCCTTGATGTAATAGTTCCTTCCAATGATTTAATGGGGATAGCATTGAAAAATACGAGAGAGATCTTTACAAATATTAGAAGGAAGAAGCCTCTCTTTCTCTTATATAAGCACTCTTTTCCTGAAAAAAAGATTCTCACAGAATTTTTATGATTATGCTTTTGAAGGAAATCATGGGCTGTAAATAAAGGGAAAATATTAGTTTGATGTGATACGTTGTGCTGGACGAAGTAGCTTCTTCTATTAGGAAATAAAGATGAAGAAGTATCATTCAAAAGTGCTAAAGGGTAGAAGGAGGTGATATGGCAAAACAATCAGATACATTGATTTATAGAAGGGATTTGTTGTTACTGGAGGAGGGAAAGAAATGAAAAGAGAAAGAAAGTATTCTTTATGCAATAAGGGTTTTACTTTAATAGAACTCCTTGTAGTTATCGCGATTATTGCTATTTTAGCGGCGATGCTCCTGCCGGCGCTTTCAAAGGCAAGAGAACGAGCGAGGCAAGCAGTGTGTTTGAATAATCTTAAACAGATTGGACTTGCATTTCAGATGTACCTTCAAGATTATGACGAATGGTTCCCTATTGGTAGGATTACTACTCCTTCATCAGAATCTAATTATACATATTGGACCCACACGATGATATCTGGAGGTTACATTAAATCTGGTAGTGTGTTTATTTGTCCTTCTAAACGCAGTACATGGAAAGTAGGAGGGATACCCCATGCTGTATGGTGGAGAGAAGCGGTAGCACGAAAAAATCAACCAGAAAGATGGTTCTGGAGTTCTCCTGATTATGGTTATAACTGTGGATGGACGTTAGATTGGTTGCCAGAGGCAAAACAGAGAACTTCTCTTGACGGAAAAAGGTTAAGCCAAATAAAGAAACCTTCGGAAACAATTTTAGCAGGGGATAGTGAACTCTATGTAAAAGACGATATGCCTCAGAATAAAGGTGATTGGAGCATATACCCTGCTTTTACTAGTAGCAGGGGAATATTGTCGACATCACACGGTAATATATTCAATGTTCTTTGGGTAGATGGGCATGCGAGCGCAGTAGTGTCTCCAGTATCTTCAGCAGAGGATTATACATATATTTTAAAAAATATGATGGGTTTTCGAGATTATCAGTACGAGGATTATCTTAAGGGCCTTCCGTGGTATTGGGCAAGTTACAAATAATTTTTTTAAAGGGTATAGACAGGGTGAAAAAAGAGTGTGGATAATCTTTCTGTGATGTCCGAAAGTCTTTTTTGGAGTGTGTAATTTCAAGATTTTGGTCGCCAAGAATATCATAAGTTTTTGTATACGTTGTTCCATCTGTGTTTTAGTAAAGCGACGGCAGATTCAAGGAACAAAACGGCTAATTTGAACCATAAGAGCACCTCTCACTTTTTTGTTAATATTTTACCCGAAAAAAGGGGGGAGGGCTATAAATACTTTCTTAAATCATTGAAATACAAAGAGAAACACTACTTAAAACATAGCCAAGTTTGGCAGAACCGGATGATTAAAGGGGAGGGTAATTATGAAAAGAAAGGTTAATTCAACTTCTTTTTTTCTGATGTTGTTCTTAATGTTTTCTTTGTTACTCTTTTCTATTGATGTTCGTGCAGCCTCAATAGAAATATGGCCTGCAGAACGTCGTGCAAACAACACGCTTTTTTGTTACAGTAATGATTGGAACTCAATGCTTATTTCGTTGTATCATAATAACTACGCAAAAGGAAAACACCATATAGATGTGCCAGAAACTTTGGCAGAACCTGTGGTTCTTTCAGTAACTCTACCCGAAGTCCTTGAATTTTTAGGAGTGTATGCATATGGATTTAAGGGTATAAAAAAAGATTTTGATAAACAAATAATTAACATAGCGAATAAAAAATATCAAAAAATCCATATCCCTTTGAATAATGAGGAACTAACCTATCAAATAATCAAAAATATAAGGCACTATCGTGTCTATGTGTGGTATAAGGCACCAGAAACAATAGATGACAGAGTTTCATACCAGCTACATTATGGTAATAACCTTTTAGCTTCGGGTGAGAGCCGTTTGTTGACTGCAGGAAAAGTATTAGGCGACAAACCGAAACCTAAACATTTTGCGTTTTATCCTTCTGGTTCAACCTCTTTCTATCCCACTATTCCCGAGGATAATTATGAGCGTATGGCAGAATTTTATAAGCGTTTCGGCATAAATGGTTTAACTATTCCTTCTCCACTTCGTTATTCGGAGTTAAGCGCGCCACGTCTTGCCCTGTATCTTAAAATGTTGGAGGCAAACCGTAGTTATGGGATAAAAAATATTGCTTCTTTATACTATTTATCTTTAAAATATGGCGGAAAATTTGAAGCAAGGAATGATGCTATTATGAACCGTGGGGGATTGGTTAAATCTATGAACGAAAGTTGTGTTGGATTAGAAAGTGAGAAAGCACGAGCTGACTGGGAATCTGTACATCATTTGTTTGATATGATACTTTGGAATTGGGAGCCTACTGGTCCTTTGGGATGGCCTGGGTATGAAGATAAAGATACAATAGATTTTTTTGCAAAACAAGAAGGCATAGAAGGGTTGACGCAAGAATTTCTAACTACTAAATATAGGGACGCTTACTTAAAGTTTAGAATGCACCAAATAGCCCGTCCGTTATTCTCCATCAAAAAAACAATTGATTCTGTTAAGCCTATGCCATTTATTGTCGAGCAGGGTTCAGGATCTACGAGTCAGATAACATACGATATTTACGGGAATGCCGATGAAATAGATATATTAAGACCAATGGTGTATCAGGCAACGCCAGTAAATTATGCGCGCAATTTGTTGGAAATGCTTGCCAATACAACAGTACCGGCAAAAAAATTTGCACCAGATACCACTATAGGCTGGCACAATGCAAGACCTTTTAGGGAAACACCGCAATCTCTGTTGATGGATACAATAATCACAGCCGCATCAGGCTGTGGCGGATTATCTCACTGGCCGGAACTTATGTTAACGGATGCTTCTTTAATAGGTGTGCATAAGGGATTAACGCAAATCGCTTTGGTGGAAGAGTTTTATTTTGATGGAAAATCAGTTGGTAATATAGAGGTGAAAGGTCTTCCTTATCAGGAACAGGAGATAGATTTGGGTCATCGGAAATTGAATATTCAGAGTCCTGACTGGCGCACAAGTGTGATATCTTTTACCCATAAACATGGTGATGAATATTTGTTTACCGTACTTAATTACAATCTAGCAAGTGATGTTTTTGTAAATATAAGCTCCAAAGTTATATCTAATTTCTATTTAGTTAATCCTGTGGAGAAGGTTTACCAAAAGATAAATAAGGCAGGCAGTGCGTTGGTAAGCGTAGCCAAAGAATCTCCTGTTTTATGGATAGCCAGTGCGGATAAAAATCGTATAGCCAGATGTCGACTGATAAAGGAGGGAGAAGTACAAACACGGTTTGAGTTAGCGAAAAAAACGTTTCTTGAGAGCACAGGAGTAAAAGCAATAAATTTAGGAACAACAGGCGATATAACAGTAGAATACAGAACAATAGAATTTGGGGGAAAAGAAGAGATAAGTTTGTTTGTTAAGACGCCTACTCAAACAATTTCTTTTGGTTCTAGCGGAGGTCGTATTTATGATTGGCAGGTACCAGGAATGGGGAATTTTGTAGGGAAAGAAAGCTTTGAAACAGATGGTTTTGGTATGGATATGTTATGGAGGCCGATAGATAATAGCTGGAGTGGTGATGAGATCCTGCAGGAACTTGCGCTCATAGAGTGCCATAATAATGGGAAGGAGGCGCAGGTGGTTTATGAAGGAAAACTAAAAGATTTTCTTCCTGAAATGCGGTTACGAAAAACATATAAAGTGTCTTCGAAGGAAAGCACAATTTTAGTTGAAATTACCGTGCATAATGGATTGGTAGACGAAATTCCCGTACGGTTTTCTCATCGGGTGCGTAATGTAATTAGTGCGAAGAGTATGCATTTTATCGGTGAAAAAATAATACATAAAACAGCCAAAGGTGTTGAAACAGTGTTTATTGTTGATGGATTACCTGAAAGACTAAAATCCGAAGTAGTGAGGAAACAATATATAGTAGGTAACGTAGGACAAACATATGCGGAGTTTTTCCCTGAAACGAATTCAGGGCTCATATTCCGTTTACCTGATAATGTTATGAATGTGTACCGATGGAACGATAAGGTTAAAAATCGACGGAGCAGTGAATGGATGTTACAACCCCTATCTCTTCCTGCGGGTAATACTGTTACTTTGCGGTATTCTATAACCGCAGTGCCTTCAACAACACCTGAGGCCTTGCAAAAAGCTCTTACATCTGTTCAATCATTTTTTGAAAAGATAGAAGCAAAAAGTAATAATCTCCTGCCCTATAATTTTGATAATCTTAATAAAAAAGGATTGCCAGCTGACTGGCATTTAAAAGTAAGTGGAGATAATCCTGAAGCAGTTAAAGTATCAACAGTAAAGGATGAAAATGGAAATATACTGGTGAAGATGGAGATGGAAAAAGAAGCAAATGTTTGGATGGAAACTTCTAAGGAATTTCAAATTAATCCTAAAGATGATTATATATTTATGGTGCAGGTAAAGGTTGAAAACATCTCACACTTTAAAGATTGGTATAAAGGTCCAGCAGGTGTAAATATTGCTGTATACGGAACTGATAACAAGCATACATGGCTGGCTGTTTATGGCAAAGGTGATACAGATGGATGGCTTACAGGAATATTACCTTTGCCCTATAATGATGAAGTACGATCGTATTTTACACGGTCTAAAATTCTTTTACGGTGTCGTAATATGACTGGTACAGTGTATTTTCGTAATCCGATGATTTTAAAAACACCGTTAGGCGCAAAACGGATGTTTGAATTAGAAAATGGCGAACAAATAGTTAACTCTTATATACGGCTGAACAAATGATTTTTTAACAACAGAGGTGATCTAATGCCAAGAGAATTGAGGATAGGGGTGATAGGAACAGGAGGAAGGGGTCAATTGACGCGTTATGCTCATCAACCAGAAAATGGAGTGCGTCTTGTAGCGGGAGTTGATATAAATGAAACGGCTCTTATGGAATTCAAGGAGAAATATGGTCCGGATATATTCATAGCACCCGATTATAGAAAGATACTTGAGAAAAAAGATGTGGATGTAGTCTTTATTACCTCTCCAGATTTTCTTCATGAAGAACAAGCAATAGCAGCTCTTGAATCCGGCAAGGATGTGTATATCGAAAAACCAATGGCAATTACTGTTGAAGGATGTGACAAAATACTTGAAATCGCTTATAACTTAAAAAGAAAAGTATTTGTCGGTCATAATATGAGACATAATAGTTGTGTTAAAAAAATGAAAGAACTTATAGATAAAGGATGTATTGGAGAGGTTACCGCAGCATGGTGCAGGCATTTTGTAGCTTACGGAGGCGATGCATATTTTAAGGATTGGCACGCAGAAAGAAGTAAATCTACAAGTTTGCTGCTGCAGAAAGGAGCACATGATATAGATGTTTTACACTGGCTTTGTAAAGGTTATACAAAACGCGTGATAGCAACGGGAGGATTAACAGTATACGATAGAATAAAAGATAGACACAACCCTTCTGAACGAGGTGATGCAAGCTGGTCATTAGAGAACTGGCCGCCGCTTTCTCAAAAGGGGCTTAATCCGATTATAGATGTAGAGGATATAAGTATGATGCTGATGAATTTAGACAATGGAGTTTTTGCTTCGTATCAGCAGTGTCATTATACGCCTGATGGCTGGAGAAATTTTACTATCATTGGAACAGAAGGCCGTATAGAGAATTTTGGAAATAGACCTGGTGAATCCTTCGTACGACTATGGAATAGGAGATACGGGTATAACCCGTATGGCGACGAAAATCATTTTATTCCGCAAGTGGAAGGAGGACATGGGGGTTCTGATCCAAGTATAGTGAATGAGTTTATAGATTATGTGCGGGAAGGAAAGAAAATAACCACTTCAGCCATAGCTGCACGATATAGTGTTGCAGCTGGTTGCTATGCAGCACAATCCTTGAGACAGGGGAATATTCCCTATGATATTCCAGTTGTTTCAAAAGAAATAGAGACTTACTTTTCTATGGATGTTATTTCTTAGGTAAACACATTTCTGGTCAATAGAAGCTGATAATGAGCTTTTCCTGTTTTTATAGACACGAGGGGGCATAGTAAAATATAAGAGAAAGAAGGGTTTTTCATGGGGATCAGAATGGGTATCTGCGACGCGGTACCTTGTACCCGGCCTTGTGGCGCATGAATCCGCCCTCCGCGGAGGAGAACTTCTCGAGATCAGGGATTTTGGCGACCCGCCTTCGTTCCATGTGTGATTGATTCCGTCTGCTCGGAGTCGGGCTTTTGGAGAAAGGAGTTGTTCCTGTTTTAGCGCGGATATTTGTAGAATCCGCGTCCGGTTTTTCTGCCGAGGTTTCCTTCCTGCACCATTTTCTTCAAAATCGGAGCAGGCGCGTATTTGTCGGATGCGAACTCGCGCTCAAATATCTCCATAATGTGCAGGCAGACGTCAAGACCGATGAGATCAGCCAGTTCTAGGGGGCCCATCGGGTGCGCGGCTCCCAGTTTCATTGCGGTGTCAATCGCTTCTTTTTCTGCGACTCCATCCTGCAGGGCGTAGGCCGCTTCGTTGATCATCGGGATCAGAAGGCGGTTGACGATGAAGCCCGGGGATTCGTTCACCAGGACAGGAACTTTTTTCAGTTGTTCCGCGAACGCGAGCGCTTTCGCGACGGTTTCGTCGCAGGTTTGCTTCCCCCGGACGATCTCGACCAGTTTCATTTTTGCGACCGGGTTGAAAAAATGAATTCCTACCACCCGTTCCGGATGCGTGGTTGAGGAGGCGATGGCGGAAATTGAGAGAGCCGAGGTATTGGTCGCAAGGACGGTTTCCGGCGCGCAGATCGTGTCGAGCCCGGTAAAAACTTTCTGTTTTGCCTTTGGCTCTTCAAGGATTGCCTCTATAACAAGGTCTGTTCCGGCGGCTTTCTGAAGGTCTGCCGTGATGGTGATGCGGGAAAGTATCTCTTCGGTTCCCTCTTCCCGCAGTTGGTCTTTTTCTCTTTTTTTATCGAGAAATCCGGCGATTTTCTTTTTTGCCCGTTCTGAGTATTCGGTGTTCAGATCCGCAAGGATTACCTCATAGCCTGCTTCAGCCGCGGCCTGGGCGATTCCCGTGCCCATTGTTCCGGCGCCCAATACAAAGATTTTTCGCATGTGCGAACTCCTTTTGATGCGATTTCGGTTAAGGTCAAAACATTCAACTTTTTTCGTATATTTCGCCACTGGGTAGTATGAAAAAGAAGATTCTGTCAAACCTCTCTTTTTGATGCTCTGCAATATCCACGGGCATGCTTCCTTATCCTTCCGGTATTATCGTTTTACGATCATGGATATGCCCTGTCCACCGCCTATGCAGAGCGTGGCGAGTCCATATACGGTGTTTTGCCGTTGCATCTCATGAAGAAGCGTTACTAGTATCCGCGCACCGCTCGCGCCGATGGGATGGCCCAGGGCGATCGCACCGCCGTTGACGTTGAGTTTTTCCCGCGGAATGCCCAGTTCGCGAATTACCGCCAGCGACTGTGCGGCGAAGGCTTCATTCAACTCTATCAGATCCATCTGTTCAAGGGAGAGCCCTGCTTTCGCAAGGGCTTTTTGCGTTGCGGGGATCGGACCCATGCCCATGAGCGCGGGATCAACGCCCGCGGATGCGTACGCGATGATTTCAGCCAGAGGTGTTAGCCCGAGGGCCCGACACTTTTCCTCAGACATCACCACGACTGCCGCGGCTCCGTCATTAATCCCGCTTGCGTTTCCCGCGGTTACGGTTCCGGCCTTCATGAAGACCGGCGAAAGCGCCGCAAGTTTTTCGAGGGAGGTGTCGGGTCTGGGAAATTCGTCGGTCTCAAAGAGGATGTCATCTTTTTTCGGTTGGGGAATGCGCAGGGGTAAGATCTCCTTCTTGAATTTCCCGTTCTTTAGGGCGTTCGCGCATTTCGCCTGACTCTCCGCGGCGAACGCGTCCTGGTCGTTTCGGCTGATAGAGAACTGTTTCGCGATTGTTTCCGCGGTTATTCCCATGTGATGGTTGCCGTATGCGCACCATAAACCGTCTTTCAGGAGAGAATCTCTTAGTTCTCCGTTGCCGAGGCGGTAGCCGGACCGCGCCTTTTCAAGAAGGTATGGCGCCAGACTCATGTTTTCCATGCCGCCTGCCGCCACGATCTCTGCGTCTCCGGCAATGATGGACTGGGTGGCCCGCACGACAGCTTCCAGTCCCGAGCCGCAAACCTTGTTTAGGGTTATTGCGTCGGTGTCTTTCGGAATGCCCGCGTGAAACGCGGCCTGTCTCGCGGGATTTTGTCCGAGGCCTGCCTGGAGGGCATTGCCCATGATTACCTCATCTACCTGTTCCACGGAGATGCCAGCCCTTTTGATAGCCTCTGCAATAGTCGCGGCGCCAAGGTCCACGGTTTTTGTAGTTTTCAGTATGCCGCAAAAACTTCCGATCGCTGTCCGGGCCGCAGCCGCGATCACCGCTTTTCTCATCCGTTCCCCCTTTCGGTTCTGTGCAAGTCAGAGAATCTTTTTTTCTTTGTGTTTTTTTTCATGTTTTTTACGATCTTTTCCCCAGTTCCATGGGTTCTTCCATAAAAAGACCGCGTTCCATGGTTTTAAGATTCTTCGCGACCTTTGGTATGAACTCCATCTGAGCAAGCACATCTTTTTTCATATCCACCCCGGGCGCGATTTCCATCAGGGTCATACCTTCCCCGGTCAGCGCGAAGACTGCGCGTTCGGTGATATAAATGACCTTTTTTTTCTTTTCACGGGCATAGTTTCCTGAGAATGTGATCTGTTCGACATCACGAAGGAATTTTTTGTGTTTTCCTTCCTTCACAATGCGGAGTGCACCGTTTTCGCAGGCGATTTCAAGTCCGCCCGCGGTGAATGTTCCGCAGAAAACCACCTCTTTGGCATTTTGCGTGATGTTGATGAATCCTCCTGCGCCTGCGATCCGCGAAGAAAATTTGCTTACGTTGACATTGCCGGCCTGATCAGCTTGGGCAAGCCCGAGAAAGGCGATGTCGAGCCCGCCGCCGTCGTAATAATCAAACATATAGGGTTGGTCGATGATGGCGTCCGGGTTTGTCATGGCGCCGAAACTTAGTCCGCTGGCAGGAATGCCTCCGATCGGTCCGGCTTCCACGGTGAGCATCATTCTCTCTGCGATACCCTCTTCTTTCGCAACCTTTCCGATTTCCTCTGGCATGCCGATACCTAAGTTGACCACTGCATACGTTGATATTTCCATTGCGGCCCTGCGGCACACGATTTTGCGTTCATCTAATTTCATGGAGGGAATCGCTGATGTTTCTGTTCTGTTGTCTCCGCAGTATGAGGAGTTGTACTCCTCTTCAAATGTCTGCCAGTGGTTTTCCGGGCGGGATACCACAAGGGCGTCCACGAACATTCCCGGTATTTTGACCAGCCACGGATTGAAGTTCGCGTCTGGAAGCATTCTCTGAACCTGTACGATGACGATGCCGCCCGAGTTTTTTGCGGCCTGTGCGAGAGAGAGCATCTCAAAACAGCCTGCCTCTTTTTCCATTGTTACGTTTCCTCTTGCGTCCGCGCTTGTTCCCCGCAATAGTGCCACGTGGATGGGAAAGGCTTTGTAGAACAGCCATTCCCGGTTGTTGAGCGAGATCAGTTCAACGAGATTTTCGGTTGTGCGCGAATTCATTTTACCGCCGCCGAGCCTTGGATCTACAAAGGTATGAAGTCCAACATGGGTGATATGTCCGGGCCTTCCTGCCGCGATGTCGCGGTAGAGGTGCGAGATGACGCCCTGTGGAAAGTTGTAGGCTTCTATCGTGTTCGCGAGGGTCAACGCGCCCATCATGGGCGCGAGGTTCCAGTGTCCGCCCACCACGCGTTTCAGCAGTCCTTCGTGTCCGAGGTGGTTGAGGCCCCGGGTTTTCCCGTCGCCCTGTCCCGCCGCGTAGACCAGAGTAAGATTTTGTGGCGCTCCTGTTTCAAGAAAGAGCTTTTCAATGGCTTGTGTTAGTTCCTCGGGATGACCGTTTCCCACGAATCCTCCGGAGGCGATGGTAGCATTGTCGGGGATGAGTTTGATGGCCTCTTCCGCGCTTAGTATTTTCGGTCCCATAATTGTCCTGTGGTTGGAGGGAAAGAAGAGCGTTGTTACATGTAAAGCCCGCCATTCACGTGGAGCACCTGGCCGGTGATATAGGATGCCATGTCTGATGCTAAAAAGACTGCCGCGCACGCGATGTCTTCGGGCAGACCGAATCGTCCGAGGGGAATCTCTTCGGTCAACCGGGTTTTGATTGCGTCTGGAATGGTGTTCAGCATATCGGTTCGGATAAACCCGGGCGCGATGGCGTTCACGGTGATGCCGCGGCGGGCGACTTCACGCGCAACAGATTTTGTGAACCCGAGAATTCCAGCTTTGGCCGCCGCGTAGTTGCTTTGGCCGATATTTCCAGTCTGGGCGATGATTGAGGAAATGTTGATGATGCGCCCTGATCCGGCTTCCCGCATGTGGTTGATAACTGCTTTTGTGCAGACGAAAACTCCGGTGAGGTTTGTGGCAAGCACATCGTCCCAGTTCTGTCGGGACATCTTTTTCAGCGTGGTGTCCTGCACGATGCCGGCATTATTGACCAGGATATCAATCGTACCGAACGTTTCAAGAAACGCGCTGACCATTGCGTCTACATCACGGTCATTTGAGACATCTGCCTGGAACATCGCGGTTTTTACGCCGTCGGCGGCCAGTTTACGGACAGTTTCTTCTGCCTGTGCCCGGTTTTTTCCTTCGGGATCATCAAGGTAATTGATGCCTGGAAAAGCGCCTTCTGCGGCAAGTGCAAGAGCAATGGTTTGCCCTATACCTCTTGAACTTCCGGTTATCAGTGCTGTTTTTCCTTGCAGAAGCATTATGCACTATTGAAACATTCCGCGGATTTTCTGTCAAAAGGGAACGCTTTTCGATTTTCTCAAGGCAGAGAATAGATTTACGCCATGCGATAATCCGTTTAGATGTAATATTCTTGATTGAACTATGAATAAAAGTGTAAACTATGTGCCAGTAAGAACGGTTGAGATGGATACATTGTGAAAGGAGAGGGATGTCATGACGGAATGTGTAAAGATCAAAACCGGGATCATCGGGTACGGGATGAGGGGAAAGGGTGTAACCGGTAATCTGATGGCGTCCGGAGAATATGATATCGCCGCGATTGCTGATATTGATCCGCGGGCGCTGGACAGGGTCAGGGAAGATCCGCGATTGCATAATTGCGGGGTGTTTGAAGATTATCGCGAATTACTGCGGAGTGATAGACTTGAAGCGGTCTTTGTGATGGTTCCCCAGTATCTGCACCGCGATATTACCGTGGAGGCGTTTCGGGCAGGAAAATCCGTGTACTGTGAAAAACCCATGGCGCTTACCCTTCACGAGTGCGACGATATGATCAAGGAAGGCCGAAAAGCCGGCAGGGTACTGATGATCGGCCAGCAGATGCGTTATCACGCCCATCTGAATAGAATGAAGGACCTGGTTGCGCGGGGGGAGATCGGAGTTCCGGTGATGATATGGTTGAAAGAATTGAGAAACCCGTTTCCTGCAAGTATGGAATGGGCTTTTGACCGTAAAAAATCAGGCGGGCTCCTTCTGGAAAAAAACTGTCATCACTTTGATTTTTTCAACTGGTTCGCGGAGGCGGATCCTGTTAGGGTTTTTGCGAGCGGCGGCCAGGATGTGCTCCATTCTCCGTTCGGAGTGAAGAGCGATATTCTTGATAACGCCTGGGTAACCGTGGAATTTGCAAACGGAGCGCGTGCGATGCTCGGAATATGCATGTTCGCAGGACTTCCTGCCCTGGTTGAAGGCGGGATAGGGACCCATATACGGGAAATGGGTGTTATGGGAAGCAGGGGTGTGATTAAGACCGAGGGAGATATTGGAATGTCCGTGGAAGTGAGATATTCGGATACGAGGAATAGAGTTGTGCACCATATTGATACATCGGGAAATGTTCCATCACCCTGGAACGGCGCCGGCAACAGGGGAATCGTCATGCGTTTCGCGCAGTGCCTTCGTGAAAAAAGCACTCCAGAACCTAATTTCCCGTAAAAATTATAACTATGTAGAAACAGAGATCTTCAAACCCTCCAAAATTTCTCTTTGAGGTTTGGTAATCTCAGTAAAAATTTGTCCATACCTACCTGAATAACTAATCTGTGTT
>JBBADJ010000017.1:0-44178 GCA_041656495.1 Candidatus Ratteibacteria bacterium | reverse complement strand
TCTCTCATTGTTAATCTCTCTGCCTCCATTGCCTACCTCCCGTAATTATTAGGAAGGTAGTTTCGTATAGATTCCTATTTGACGCAACGATTCCTTTTCGTATAGATTTATTATGACGCAATGCGATATATTGACAACGCAAGAAACATACCCTACACTATGCGAAAATCATATCTTCTCTTTCTTCTACCATACATAAGGGAGGAGCCATGCGGGTTCTTGTGGCTGGAATCTCTACAGAAACCAATACATTTGCTAGCACCCCTACAACCCTTGATGATTTCAAATGGCGTCAGGGAACTCTTTCTTCAGACGAGTATCAGGATGGCTTTCCTCACGGAAAAAGCATTCTAAACCGTTTTCGGGGAACGCGTTCTGTTGTCGGTGGATTTATTACTGTTGCGGAAAAAGATGGAATAGAACTTGACTTTCTTATGGGGAACCATGCAACACCTGGTGGTATTGTACAGCAGGATGCCTACGATGTCCTTAAAGAAATTCTTCTCAAAAGAATTGATGGTGCAAATGGGTATCAAGGAATCCTTCTTAACCTGCATGGCGCCATGGTAACAGAATCCATACAAGATGTTGAAGGAGATCTTCTTGCCGCGGTGCGTGAAAAGGTAGGACCCGCAATTCCTATTATCGCAACCCTTGACCTTCACGCTAACTCTACAAAAAAAATGGCAGAAAATGCCAATGTACTCATCGGGTACGACCTCTATCCTCATACAGATCTCTTTGAACGGGGAGTAGAGGCCGCAGAAACAATGAAAAGAATTATCCAGGGAAAGATTGTTCCAACCCTTGCATGGTATCAACTTCCTCTTATTACCATGCCTCCAAAACAGTGCACTCTCATAGAACCAATGAAATCTCTCCTAAAGAAAGCGCACACCATGGAAGAGGAAGACAAGGTTATCAATGTAACGCTATCAATGGGTTTCCCATTTTCAGATATCTATGATGCAGGCGTCTCTGTTCTTGTTACTACCAATAACGATCAACTCCTTGCAGAAACTCTTGCAAAAGAAATGGCACAAAAGATATGGGATACACGAGAAGAGTTCTCTGTTTCTTTTACGCCAATTGCCGAAGCGATTGAGTATGCGGCCACACAAGCTAAAGGAGTTGTGATTCTTTCTGATGGTTCCGACAATCCAGGCGGCGGCGCTCCCTGTGATGGTACCACTATCTTGCAAGAGTTTATCAATCACAATGTACAGAATGCTGTTATTGCCATTATCGTGGATCCAGAGAGTGTTGCAAAAGCAGTTGAAGCAGGAGTAGGAAATAACGTTACTCTTCATCTCGGAGGAAAAACAGATAATAAACATGGTGCACCTGTACACCTTACCGCCTATGTAAAACTCCTTTCTGACGGAACCTTTATACCAGAAGGACCAATGAATAAAGGAGTACTGCACAATATGGGAAGAACCGCGGTACTCGTAAAAGACGGAATAGAAATTGTGGTTACAGAAAGACGGCTTCAACCCTATGATACAGCTCTTCTACAAAGTGTTGGCATAGAACCAACCAAAAAACGTATCATCGCACTGAAATCAGCTGTGCATTACCGAAGCACTTATCAAGCAATCGCAGACCGTATCTTTGAAGCCGATACCCCTGGCGTGCACCGCTTTGATTTCAATGCCCTTACCTATAACAATCTACGCACTCCCCTTTATCCTCTACAGAAACAAGGAACGCACGATACCTTTCAATGGTAAAAAAGCTTTCTTCTGAAACATTCTTATTCCAGGCACAGCTAAACCTTATCGTAGAAAGATGGCTTTTCCGCAAGAATTACTGACCTTCCTCTCCTTTTCAAGCCATTCTTAAGGAGAGTTTAGTCATCATGACAGAGGGGCAAAGTGCAGAAAGAATTGGTCAGAACCGAGTTATTATTAAGATTATATTAAAAAAGCCTTTTACTGTTCTTTAAAAGTTTATTAAAGAAGGTTGTTGTTAGAGATTAAGACGGAAGTAGGAATTGTTATAAATAAGTATTTTTTAGTTAGATTCATTTGTGTCCAGCAATTTAAGTGCTTCGCTCAAAAACTCTTCAGTGTTCTCAATTAATCTTTTTGCTCCTTCTTCTGACCAGTTGCTGTAATAATCGGCACTTTCCCGCAATCTTTTCCCGTCTTGTAATGTTTCAATTAACTGAGAACTAAGAATTTTAGGCTGCACAAACAATACTCTTATTGCAACGATAAGGCAATAATGACTTTTTTCTCTATATCCTTTGGAATATATCAGTGCACGTGCTGTATGGAATATTGAGTAATATCCTTGTATGGTAGCCCATTTAAACTTCCCGCTTCTGAAATTATCCTTTGCCTCTGCCAAATCATCGCTGGCCGCTTGTATTTCCTTATTAAACAGTGCTTCCCCTTTTGGGAATTTTCTTAATTTGCCCTTTTCAAGACATTTTCGGAATTCCAAATCTATGTCGTTTTCGTCCATAGAATTATTCCTTTGTTTACTTCATCAAAAAATATAGGGTCTTTTGATTTCATCTCAACAAACTCCAGAGGGTTTCTTATTACCAGTTGAATCTTTTTGTTAGCTGAAATTTTTTTGATTACCATTTCTGGAGAGTTTGTTATAATTAACAAATCAATATCACTTTCCTTAATGTTTCTACCCTCTGCCATACTACCAAATAGGATAATTTTCTCGCTATTTTTTGTAATAGTTTTTACCAGAGGGGCAACTTTAATGATATTATTGAAAATTTTCCAAGCCCTGATAATAGGATTTTCTATATTTATAGAATAGAAAAAAGTTCTACCTCTTTTTTCAGTTTTAATCAAATCAGTTTTTCTCAATATTTTTAAGGAGCTGTTGATGCCACCTCTGCTTAATTTGATTTTGTCTGAAATTTCTTTTTCAATGAAACTTTTGTTTGGAAAATCAGATAAAAATTTTAGCAATATTTGAGAGTTAGTATTGGCGAATAAATTTTGTATATTCATTTTTTTGAATTTATATTCATTTTTTTGAATTTATTCTAATCATTTTTCTCCTTATTGTCAATAAATCATTCCTTCGGGATTTTTGGATATTGAAGTTGTCCCCAAAAACTGGACAGGGCTCTTGGTGTACAATAATAAAGAAGCATATCTATAATAACAGGGGACAAAATGAGAAGAAGACATAGCGCAGCATTTAAAGCAAGGGTAGCCTTGGAAGCAATAAAGGGTGAGAAGACCATTGCTGAGATAGGCAGTAAATATGGTATCCATCCAAATCAGATTGGGCAATGGAGAAAAGAAGTACTGGATCGTCTTCCTGAATTATTCAGTGGGAAGCAGAAAAAAACTGATAAAGCATCAGAGGAATTGCAAGCAGAGTTGTACCAACAGATAGGGCAGTTAAAGGTTGAATTGGACTGGCTTAAAAAAAAATCTCAGTTGCTGGAGTAAAAGAAAAACGATCGCTCATTGACAAAGTTAATAAGAGAAGAACCTAGCCAATGAAGCAGACTACCAAAACTGCCCTGATCCTGGCTATTGCAATTACCACTGCTGTGACGGGAAGAAAATTTTAGGTAAGGAGAAGGCTACCTAAAAGAAGTGTCCGTCAAGAAACCAGGGCAGTTGAAAACCATATTGAGGATAGTGAAGTCAGTGTGAGGAGTGCCGACAGAGAAAACAAAAATTACTGAGTATCAGTTGACAAGGCTGTTCTGATTATAGATTAAACACTTGATTTTTTAAGGCAAAATTTGTTATACAAATCGGCAAAAACAGAAATACTTTTTTTAGCAAGCTGATAACCTTTCTCAGCATCTTCTCGTGTTATAGAGAACAATTGTCCTCGGTGTGTAAATTTATTTCTCTTTTTCTTAATTTCATTCACCTGATGAAGGAAATCCTCTGGAAATAAGTTCTTCTCTCCGGAAATGTTTTTAAAGAATTTGATTTGCCTATCCCATGAACGTAACTCATCTAAAGTATTTTCAGCTATTTCATAAAGCGTACCTTTCCGTAGGAGATAAGTTTTCAAAAAACCCGTAAGACATGTTTCAAAATAAATACAAAAAATGAAGACTGTAATCTTTGCTTCATCTGATACTGTTGAATACTTTTCTTGAATATTGAATATTACTTCAAGAGCTTTTTCGCCTTCTATTCTTAGAAACGAAGAAACAACTTGTTGCATTTCTGTATATTTTAAAACTTCGTCTTGATATTTTTCAATTTCTATTTTTTGAAACCTTTGAAAAATAGCGTCTACAATTTTCATGTCTACATTCCTATTGCTAATTGTATTTATTTCAGAAAGAAGCTTTCTCATCTGTAGCACTTCATCTTCTTTGGCACGTTTGTAAAAAGATTCAAGCATCTAAAACAAGGCGGCTGCTCCAAAGCGAGGAAACATAATACTAGATCCCTCAGTATTTTCCCAACTAGCAGGCCTTTTACAATTAGGACAGGGTATATCGGGATTGCAAAGCTTTTCGTCAGAACTTATAAAACCGCATAAAGGACATTCTGAATAATTGAAAATCATACTATAATTCCTCACAGACTATCATGCTGTTATTAAGGCGCATAAAGATATCTCTGGAAGCCAATGAAAGTATCACGGATAACATCTGCCTGACCCAGTATATCTTCGGCATCTTGCACTGCCTTATATTTCAAGGTTAGCAGATTAGGTAATTTTTCTTGGTCAAGCTCATAAACGCCAGTTTCTATATATTTTGAAAGAACAAACTCCAAAAACTCCTTCTGGCTATTATTTAACCCATCGAAAATCCTTGTCTGTGCATTGGCTACACGCCTTTCTCTCGATATGGGCGTTATTTCATACGCTATATACACCAACACATCTAATAGGTCGCTCTTATCTGCACCTATCAATTTCTGCAACTCTGCAAGCTCGCCTTCTCCGTATCCTGCGTATTCAAGTCTCCTGAGTAAAGCTTTGCGTGTATCAGGTTGTGACCATATTTTCTGTAGCTCTTCTTCACTTTTAAAAAAGTTAGGTATATCTCCATAAAAATTATTCAAAAAATCCTGCACAGAAATAGGCGTCCCATCAGGACCATAGAAATAGGTGGAAGCGATATGTTGGATTTCCCTTTCTCGCCCATCTCCAAGTCGTACTTTAATCATTACCCTGCATACGCAAGGGTTTTCTCTGCATTGAGGGCATTCAACTCCCTCACAAATACATTTCCTTCTTTCACAGTTTGGACATACTGGTTCTTCGCATATACAAGGGCTCATTCCACACAAGGGGCAGGTTTGTTCAGGTTGAGCGCACACACAAGGCACTTGCCCGCATTGTTCGCATATCTCTATATCAGGATCGCCATCCCACTCTACATCGTAGAAATGGTGATACGCTCCAACAAAATCGTATATAGTAAAATATTTTTTTTCTTCATATATGCGGGTGCCACGACCTATTATCTGCTTAAACTCTACCATTGAGTTTATAGGACGCATAAGTATTATGTTACGAATATTGCGAGCATTTACGCCTGTAGATAGTTTCTGTGATGTTGTAAGTATTGTGGGGATAGTTTTTTCATTATCCTGAAAATTCCGTAAATACTCTTCTCCAAGCAACCCATCGTTTGCGGTAACCCGCACACAATAAAGAGGGTCGGAATTGTTCTTCTTCTGGTTTATTAAATCCCTTACAGCCATAGCGTGGTTCTGCGTAGCACAAAAAACTATCGTTTTTTCGTTCTGGTTAATTTCATTAAGGAATATCCTTACCCGTTCCTTCTCTCGTTCTTTTATTTCTATGATTTCATTAAAATCAGGTTCAATATAAACTCTACCTGCTTCTATCTCTCCTTCTATCACATCATCATCAGGAGAATACATATAATCATCAATATTTGTCTGTATACGTCTTAAGCGAAAAGGAGTAAGAAATCCGTCGTTTATCCCATCCTTAAGAGCATAGACATATACAGGTTCTCCAAAATACTGATATGTATCTACATTATCATTACGCTTAGGAGTAGCAGTTAACCCCAGCTGTAAAGCAGGCGAAAAATACTCCATAATTGCCCGCCAGTTGCTTTCATTGTTAGCTCCCCCACGATGACATTCATCTATAATAATAAAATCAAAGAAGTCATTTGGATATTCCCCGAAGTATGGAGCAGATTTACCTTCTGCGTCTCTACCTGTCATAAAGGTCTGGAATATAGTAAAGAATATATTACCACTAATGGGAACGCTTCCTCTTTGGCGAATTGAACCAGGTTTAATACGAACAAGGGCATCCTCAGGAAAAGGGGAAAATTCGTTGAAAGCTTGGTCTGCAAGAATGTTTCTATCAGCAAGAAAAAGAATACGTGGTCTTCTGCTTCCATCTCTTGCCAAGTTCCACCTTGTTTGATAGAGCTTCCACGCTATCTGGAAGGCGATAAAAGTTTTACCGGTGCCTGTTGCAAGGGTCAACAATATACGCTTTTGGTTATCCGCTATGGCAGACATAACATTGTTGACAGCAACTTCTTGGTAATACCTCATACTTCTTGTTCCACCGACTTCTTCAAAGGGTATCTCGTTAAACTCATCGAGCCAAGGGTTTTCTGTTACAAAGGTTTTATTCCAAAGTTCTTCAGGGGTGGGGAAACAATCAACGAGACCTTCTTCCCCTGTTTTCATACATATCTGGTAAACCTCTCTACCGTTGCTGGAGAACGTTGTATCTACCTTCATCATTTTTGCGTAATTCTTCGCCTGGGCTACTCCTTCGCCTACCTCGTGTCCATAACTCTTAGCTTCTATAACAGCAAGCTTACGGTTTTTATATACAAGCACGTAATCAGCAGATAATGCAGTAGCACGACCTCCATAAGTTTGTATCCTACCATTTGTCAACTTATATTCACGGAGAATCCTGGTATCTTCCACAACGCCCCATCCGCTTTCTTTAAGTTTTGGATCTATATATTCTGCCCTTGTTTCAGCTTCATTCATACCCCTATCCTGTAAGTTCGCCATTAAATGCCTTCTGTAATATAGATTTTTTCAGTTCCTCTATATCCAACAACTTCTGTTTATACGCTACTTCCAACTTCTTGGTTTCAGCCGCGAGAGAATCAAGTTTAACTACTATCTGTTTCTGTTCAGGAAGTGGTGGGAGAGGGATGGGAATGTTTTCTATTTGCCTTTTACTGATAGAATTAAAAACAGCTCCCACATTACCAATAATCTCTTTTTCATATTTTAATAGAAAATTAAATAAAAACTCTTTATCAAGTTGTTCTTTTGGTCGAATAGCAGCAAGACCTCGCCCTATGCATATTCTTTGTGTGGAAAAATTTACTGGTCCTACAGGTGCTCTTACAGACATTAAAATATCACCTTTAAAAGCTTCTCGTGTGATACTTGTTGTCCATATTCTTGGTTCATCAATATATTTGTCAGTAAAATCTTTCTTGCCCTGGTAGAAGGGTAGCCCTTCTCCTCTATCATTGTAGTATATTCCCTTTGGAGATTGCCCAGCAAAAATCTCACACACATCCCCCAGCTTCTTTTCTTCCCAGTCAGGTCCAGGGTTAGTGAATATGTTGTTCAGGTAGGACTCAAAAAGCTCACAGGCGTTTTGGAGGTTCTTCTCTGTATTCTCTTTAGCATGATTCAGAGCTTCAAAGACTTCATCGAGAATTTTAACAATCTGTTTCTGTTCAGGAAGTGGTGGGAGAGGGATAAGAACTTTCTTTAATTTTAATGATGAGAGCTCTTTAAAAGTTGTTCCAGTTCCTAAAGCATTCAGTAAAGGAACATTGCCATATAGGAAGTAATATAGATATTTAAATTGAAGTTTGGAACTGGGAATTAAACCTCTACATCCTTGGTTTGTAGCCATGGGCTTCAGGTTAATTACTATATACCCTATAGGAGCACGAGTTGAAAGTATTATTGAAAAAGGAGGCAATAATTTGGCTGAACTATTTTTTAATCCAGCTTCTGTAAGCTTTCGCAAAGTAGAATCAATGAAGGGGTTCTTTCTTTTACCCATTTCAGCAGGGGTAATCCAAAGAAAGTCGCCATTCCAGTAATGTTGAGTTCCAGTCTTTGGAGTTCCACCGTTAATTATCTCACACACATCCCCCAGCTTCTTTATCTCCCAACCCTTCTTCATATCAATCCTTTAATTGTTTCAAGTATTGCCCCTGTCTCTTTGTCTATTTTATTCATAGACACAAGAATTTCTTCTGGCTTTCGTAGCACTGTTTCGTCCTTCTTGTTCGGATTTTTCACAGATAAATCGTAAGTAGTCTTATCTATCCCTGATATATCTACTGTCCAGGAATTTTCTGAGTCAACCTTTCTCTTCTGAAGCTTCACAAACTCCAACAAGTCATCCTCATTCAACGGGTTGGTCTTGCCCAGATTCCTTCCAGGGTTCAACTGATAGAACCATACCTTCTTTGTCGGCTTACCCTTTTCAAAAAATAGAACAACCGTTTTTACTCCTGCTCCTGTAAACACCCCACTAGGCAGGTCAAGCACAGTATGCAAATTACAACTTTCAAGAAGCATCCTGCGTAAACTAACAGAAGCATTATCGGTATTAGAAAGAAAAGTGTTTTTTATTACAACACCACCTTTACCTCCTGCCCGAAGTATCTTTATAAAGTGCTGGAGAAACAGAAACGCCGTTTCGCCTGTTTTTATAGGGAAATTCTGTTTTACCTCGGCCCTCTCAGCCCCTCCAAAAGGAGGATTAGCAAGAACTGTATCATATCGGTCGCTGTCTTGAAGATCAGTAATATTTTCTACCAGAGTATTCATGCGAACAATGTTAGGTGCCTCTATTCCGTGGAGAATCATATTCATAGTGCCAATAATATATGCAAGAGATTTTTTTTCTTTCCCGTAAAATGTCTTTTTCTGAAGGGTCTCTAAATCTTTCGTACTAAGCTTCTTGCTTTCCTTCATATACTCATACGCCTCGCACAAAAACCCTGCTGAACCCAACGCCCCATCATAGACGGTATTACCTATCTTAAGAGCAACAACCTTTACTATCGCCTGAATGAGTGGACGTGGAGTATAATACTCGCCTCCATTCCTACCAGCGTTACCCATATTCTTAATTTTAGATTCATACAGGTGAGACATCTCATGCCTATCTTTAGAAGAGCGAAACCGAAGTGTATCAACCATATTTATTATTTCACGCAGATTGTGCCCACTCTGTATCTTGTTCTTAAGCTCACTGAATATCTCTCCTATCTTGTATTCTATAGTGTCAGCAGACGCTCCAGAGGAGTTAAACTTCTTCAGGTAAGGGAACAACTTTAGGTTAACAAAATCTTTAAGGTCGTCCCCAGAAAGTGCTTTATGGTGGTCTATCTTTCCGTCTTCGCCTTTAGGTGTAGCCCAAGTCTCCCACATATATTCCTTATCCAGCATATTCTTATATGGTTTCTCAGTCAATACGGAAATCTTACGTTTATCCTCTTCCAGGTCATCAAGATATTTAAGAAAAAGAATCCATGAGGTCTGCTCCACATAATCCAGTTCACTGCTACATCCAGCGTCCCTACGCAAAATATCATCTATATTTTTAAAAACCTGCTCAAACATCTGCGCTCCCTTTTTATCTTATTGTTTTGTTGTAAAAACTCCTTTCCTTATTCTATCAATATGCCATAGAATGTTCTTACTATCACATAGTTTACACTTTATTCTTAGGACATAGTTTACACTTTTATTCATAGTTTAATCAAGAATTGTAAAGCCCCTGCCTATTTCAAACCACCTTGTTTTTATTAAAACATTTATGTATTTTTTAAGAAATAACTATTTGCTTTTTTATCTTAATCTTCTTACAATAGAAAAATCCAGATTTGGAAGGGAGGATTATGGCAACAAAGATACAAACTTGGGAAATTGTCGGTGATGAATTAAAAGAAGTGGATACAACCATGATTGAGGCTTCCAGAACAGAAAAGGAACATTTGGGAAAGTGGATTAAAACAAATCCAAAAATTTTAGGTGAGGATATATTAATAATCGGCGAACAGGTTTATACTAAATCAGGACCGCTGGATTTTCTAGGTCTTGATAACTCCGGCAATCTTGTAATAGTTGAATTAAAAAGAGATAAATTACCAAGAGAAGTTCTCGCACAGGCAATAGATTACGCTGCAGATATATCCACATGGGATGTGGACAAAATAAGTGAAATTTGTTTGGAGTATGCAGGGCAATCTCTTGAAGATTATGTATCAGAAAATTTTGAAGGGATGCAGTTGGAAGATCTTGTTGTAAACAAAGCTCAAAGGTTATTATTAGTTGGATTTGCTGTTGAAGAATCTTTAAGCCGGATGATAGAATGGTTATCCTCAAATTATGATATAGGAATCAATGCTATTATTTTAAATTATATTAAAACATCCTCTGGAGATGAGCTATTATCAAAAACAGCAATAATTTCAGAGGAAGTAGAAAAAGCAAAAACGGACAAGAAAAAATTTAAAATTTCAATGTCAGATGAACCCGGCAATCACTCTCCAGAAGAGTTAAAAGAATTATTGATAACCTACTTAAATAAAAATTTGTATTCAGCAAAACGAATAAAAAAGATACTTCTACCTTTTCTGTTAACAAATAAAAAGGTCACTCGAGAAGATATTAAAAGAGAATTTGTAAGAGTAGGAGGGGCTAAGGATGAAAGTCAGGCCGGATATTTTTTGTCTTTAATTTCTAATCAATTAGGACAGACAAGAAGAGATTTTTTAAGACAAATCATCAGTTATGAATATCCTAATTATAAATGGGAAAAAGACAATTTTCTTCTCAGAGAAGAGTATAGAAATATAGTAAAAGAGGTTTTGAATGAGTTAAATACAGGTGGTGATCAAACTGATGAAAATTCCGAAACAACAACTGAGTGATTATTTTTCAAATCCTCGCGGAGTTTTTCATATCTAAAGGCAAGAAGAAAATCATTCAAGACATGGAAGTTATTGAAGAAATGCGTCAGGAAATCATAAGACTACAAAATGTCTTATAATATTATGAAAAACACATTGAAGATATATCAATTCAAGCTCACGCTTAAGGATATTAAACCCGTAATATGGAGAAGGATACAGGTGCCTGAGAACTACAGTTTCTGGGCTCTGCATGTTGCCATACAGGATTCTATGGGTTGGAAAGATTATCATCTGCATAATTTCTATATGTTCAAGCCTGCTACCAGAAAAATGGTAAATATCACCTTTCCAGATGAGGATTACAGGGCTTTTAACAGTAAAAATTTATCCTCCCACAGAGAAAAAATCGCTAAGTATTTTTCTATGGATAACAGGAATGCTGAGTATATCTATGATTTCGGAGATAACTGGGAGCATTTAGTAAGATTGGAAAAAGCTCTACCAGCAAAGAAAGGGGTTGAATATCCTTTGTGTATAGGTGGAGAAAGAGCCTGCCCGCCTGAAGACTGCGGCAGTATCCCTGGATATGAAAACCTTTTGAAGATACAAAGCAATCCAAAGCATCCTGAATATAAATCAATGCTCAAATGGCTCGGTGGAAAATTTGACCCGGAGCATTTTGATTGTAAAGAGGTGATATTTGACGACCCTGATGAACGCTGGAAATTTGCCACCATCAGTCTAACAGAATAACTTGAAAACGCATGTAACGGACTAAACAGGCAAAAATATGGCAAGTTTATCAATTTATAATGTTTAAAAAAGAGGAGTTGCCGGATAGATAAAACTTTTCTCTGCATATCAACCGGGGCTCAAAGGAATAGAAGGATTTTCTTATCTTACCCTGATGTACTATTTTAACAGGGCAAAAGAAGAAAAACTTATAAGCAGGTTCTTGAAGATTTAAAATACGGCCTCTTTGTCATAAGAAGTCTCAACGAGCTAATCATATCGATTTTTCCATAGTAAAGATGGAAAAAATAACAGGTGATATCATCGCTTTTCCCGAGATCGATATGCTGGATGGGCCCCCGTTGCTGGATATCAATCCTTATAATTCACTCTTTGATTCAAAAGAGAAGGTAAAAAGCGACCGGCTCGATAAACATTTCAAAAAGGCGGGGTTCTGAAAAGAAGAAAACTCAAATGAAAGACGATACACAACTATTCTATGACTTAACGGCTGAAGAAACTGCAGAGAAATGGTATGAAAATAACATCTTAATGCCGACTATAAAGGATTTCATGGCATTGCTCCCTGAAAACCCCCGCATACTGGACTTCGGCTGTGGACCAGGGCATGAAAGTATGAGGTTAGCTTCAATGGGAGCAGAAGTGGTAGGAATTGATTTCAGTTCCGAATGTATCAGAATTGCAAGGCAGAGATGTCCACAATGCAGGTTTGAGGTAATGAATTTTTACACATTGGATAAAACTCTCGGAATCTTTGACGGTATCTTTGCCTCTGGTTCTCTAATACATGCTGAAAATGATAAGATAGAGGCCGTTATAAAGGATGTGGCAGAATTGCTGAGAAACAAAGGATGTTTTCTTATGATAGCCCAGAAAGGGCATGGGGTGAAAGAAAAGCAGAGCACTCTTGAGATAAAGGGGAAAAGTCTGCGAAGACCAGTTTATTGTTACACAAAAGATTTCGTGGTAGATATATCCAGAAGCGCAGAACTCCAATTCTTAAAGGAAGGTTATTTGGATAAAAGTCTTATTGCACAGGAATGGAGAAATTATATATTCACAAAAATCTCTAAGGCAGACAGATAATAAGAAAACTTGCGAGAACTATGGATAATAACCTATTGGCCAAGGTTCTTTTTATTATAGGGGTGATTTTTATAGTATCTTCCGTATTTATTGAGAGAGGAATAAAACTGCCCTTTGGAAGATTGCCTGGCGACGTAATAATAAAAAAAGAAAACTTTGCTTTTTATTTTCCGCTGACGACAGGTATCATAATAAGTATCGTTCTAACGATTATATTCACTCTGTTGAAAAAACGCTGATTTCAAAAGCATTATAATAGATGCAGGAGGCTAAAGCGATGAGGAAATTTGTGAGTTTTCTGTTTCAACTGGCAAGAACGGCTAATGATATAGAAAAGATATTCAGTTGCAACCCAAAAGGATAGCTCGTAGGGCAAAGAATAAGTTTCTCGACTAAAAGATTGCAAGCAAGATATATAAATGGCTTAAGTTTTAATTATCATTGACAGGTGTAACCAAATCAGGTACAATTGTAATCATAATGAGAACAGTGTTAAAAAACAAAAAACTTTCAACAGTTTTATTCAGCAAAACCCGCGGAGCTATTCTCGGTCTTTTATACAGAAATACAGACCAGTTTTTTTATCTACGAGAGATTGTTCGCAAAACCGGTGTTGGCATAGGAGCGGCACAAAGAGAACTTAAACAACTCACCGATTCTGGAATTATTAAACGCACTGCTCGGGGAAATCAGGTTTACTACCAGACGAATACCGACTGCCCTGTTTTCAAAGAACTTAAAGGGTTGATTATTAAGACCGTAGGAGTGGCAGATATATTAAAAGAGGCATTAAGCCCGTTATCTAAAAAAATCAAAGCAGCGTTTATATACGGCTCTTTTGTCCAGGGAACTGAACGTAACAACAGTGATGTAGATATAATGATAATTGGAGAAACAACTTTTTCAGAGGTTACTTCCGCATTATCAGACGCTCAAACAAAACTCTCCAGAGAAGTCAATCCAACTGTATATCCTGTTAAAGAAATTCAGACCAAAATAGCACAAAACCACCACTTTGTAAAAACCGTCATAAGCGAGAAAAAAATTTTTCTAATCGGAGATGAAAATGTCCTTAAAAAACTGGCTAATTAACGGTTGGCTGGTCGAACACAAAACAACCTCTCAAGAAATAGAAGATTTACTGGAATTATCCGAGCGGGATATAAAAGATTGCCAGATATCAGAACTTTAGTACTGACTGGCGGCTAAATATTGCTTATAATGCTGCATTACAAGCGGCAACTGCAGCTTTAGCTGCTTCTGGTTATCGTGCTTCAAAAGATTCACATCATTATAGGGTTATACAGTCACTTGTTTATACAGTAAGCGTTAAAACCGATTTGATTAAACAGTTTGATGCTTTCCGCAAGAAACGGAATATCGGCGGTTACGAAAGAGTAGGGTTGGTGTCAGAGCAGGAAGTAAAAGAAATGAAAATTTTAGCTCAAGACTTGCTTGACATGGTAAAAGAATGGCTTAAAATCAACCATCCAGAATTTAACACTTAACAACTTTATAAAATGAAAGAAAAGGACCCCATAAGCACGGAATCTTATGGAGGCCTTTTCGTCGTAATTCTACCTAATGTTATACCCTTTTTACTTCTTCTGTCAACAGTCAGACCACATTGAATTATAATAAATCTATGCGAATCACTATCGTTGCGTCAAATAGAAATCTATACGAAACTTTTTTTAGATAGTTGACAGTTGGATGTTGATAGAGCATTTCATATTTGATACACTATTGTCATAATTATGAAAAGCACAGAAAATCTAATTGAACAGCTAAAAGCCTTGCCTTACTTTGACAAAACTAGTATCAGGCAGTTAGGTAAACAGCTTGGGATTGCAGATACTACGATTGACACTTATATCAGTCGTTTTTTACGACGCAAAGAGATTGTTCAGCTAAAAAACGGATTATATGTACCTGCAGATTTCTTGAATAAAAACAGGGGCGATCTTTCCTATTCCTTTTACCTTGCCAATATTTTGCGGAAGCCCTCCTATGTGAATTCATGGACTGCGCTTCAATATTACAATCTGGCTACTGAATCAATTTACACCATTATTTCAATTACGCCGAAGGTAACGCGGACATATAAAACAAAAACAGGAACTTTCCCGGCGCTTTGCGCCACCCCTCCAAAGGAGGGGAAAATACCTGCGAGCTTGTCGGCGGAACTCAATGCTCGGCGGAAAGAATACGAATACTACCGGGATAAGCTACTCACGTTTAAAGAATTCAATTCCCCTCCTGTGGAGGGGTGTCAGTCGAAGACTGACGGGGTGGTCTCATGAGAGCAACGCAGAAATACAAATTGCTTCCTTATAATCCCAAACTGCGCGAAAGAGCAAAAGCCCTGCGTAAAGCAGGCATTATGCATGAGGCATTGCTTTGGAATCAGCTTAAATCAAAAAAACTGCATGGGTTGGATTTTGACAGGCAGAAAATTATCGGCAATTACATTGTTGATTTCTATTGTGCTGAAAAAGGTGTGATTATTGAAGTGGATGGTGCTTCTCACGACAACAAAACAGAGACTGATGAAACACGGGATAAGTTTTTGAGTGGGTTGGGTTTAACGGTAATTCGTATATCAGCAGGTGATGTATTACATAATATGGATGGGGTCGTTACATTTTTAAGTAACCACCCCGCCCTGACGGGCACCCCTCCGAGGGAGGGGAATTTACCTGCCCTGACGGGCACCACCACCCCGGCGCTTTGCGCCACCCCTCCGAAGGAGGGGAAAATACCTGCCCTGACGGGCACTACCACCCCGGCGCTTTGCGCCACCCCTCCAAAGGAGGGGAAAATACCTGCCCTGACGGGCACCACCACCCCGGCGCTTCGCGCCACCCCTCCGAGGGAGGGGAATTTACCTGCCCTGACGGGCACCACCACCCCGGCGCTTTGCGCCACCCCTCCGAGGGAGGGGAATATAATATGAAAAAAATTTCTATCCGTTTTTTTGATGATCGCGAAGTGCGCGCCGTTTGGGACAAGGAAAATGCCAAATGGTGGTTCTCTGTGCTGGACATCGTGGCTGTTCTTGCCAATCAAGACGATTACGGCAAAACGCGTAATTACTGGAAATACCTCAAAGCCAAGCTTAAGAGGGAAAACAGTGAAGTGGTTAGCGCCACTACCCAGTTGAAGATTCTTGCGCCCGACGGGAAAAGCCGTCTGACCGATATGCTTGATTACAAAGGCATTATTGCCTTAGGCAAGCAGTTTCCGTCCAAATCGGCAAACCGCTTTATCGAATGGTTCACATACAGTGATCAAACCATCGATGGCAAAAGCAAGCAGAAGGCATACAGCCTGTTTGAAAGCTCTTTTATTGACAGCATAGAGCTGGGCACAACCCAAGGCTTGCAGCAGATTCACGCATACCTGTTTGGAGGCTTATACGATTTTGCCGGACAGATACGGCAAAAAAACATTTCCAAGGGCGGTTTCCAGTTTGCTATGGCGCGATACCTGGATGCCACATTACAGCGGATCGAACAAATGCCGGAAAACTCCTTCAATGAAATTGTCAATAAATATGTAGAAATGAACATAGCCCACCCGTTTATGGAAGGCAATGGACGCAGCATCCGGATCTGGCTTGATATAATGCTGAAAAAACGATTAAAAAAATGCGTGGATTGGAGCAAGATCGGCAAGAAAGAATATCTTGATGCTATGGTAAAAACTGCAACCGACAGCGTCGCGATCAGAAACCTGCTTGAAAATGCCCTGACGGATAAAATCAACAGCCGCGAAATCTATATGAAAGGGATAGACTATTCATATTATTACGAGGAAAATAATTGAATACACCAGGCAATAAAAAATACAATTTGGTGGCAGAATATGTGTCCACCTACCGTACTGCTCAAACATACCAGAGCGAAGCAGAACTGGAGTGCGCTTTCATTAAACAGTTAAAGTTACAGGAGTATGAATATCTGCCCATTACTGCTGAAGCCGACCTTGTTCTCAACCTGCGTGAACAGTTGGAAAAACTGAATAATTTCACATTTTCCGATAAAGAATGGGAAGCGTTTTTTTGCCAGCGAGATCACCAATTCCAACCAGAGCATTGCTGAAAAAACAGCCACGATTCAGGAAGATTACATCAAAAACCTAAAACGGGATAACGAAACGGTTAAGAATATCTATCTACTCCGCAAAGATAAAATCCATGAAAACAGTTTGCAGGTGATCAATCAGTACGCACCCACCCCGGCGCTTTGCGCCACCCCTCCGAAGGGAGGGGAATATACCTGCCCTAACAGGCACATTTACTGTTTATGGAAGAAAATCAGTGGGCTAAAGAGTTTTTTGATATTATCCTAACCATGCCAACAGGAAGTGTAAACCATGTGCTCGGAATATTGTGTTAAGGATGTGCTCGGAATATACCAAAATGGCTGGGGGACTAGGATTTGAACCTAGACACTCAGATCCAGAGTCTGATGTCCTACCATTAGACGATCCCCCAAAAGAACATTTTTGTATCAGAATACTCTTTTGATATACTTTTTCGTTTCAGGAAGAAGGATAGAAATTATAAATATCGTGTATAGTACTCTCTTTTCTTTCTGTCTGCAACCTCTATTATAAAAACCTGAAAATATCAGCTTCTTCTCAATTTTACAGTGCGCTTTTTCCCCTTCTTTTGCTCTACAAGCACATGACCCTCGCGCGCAAGCCATCCCAAACTCATTAATACAATATCCCGTTCCTTATCAATAGCCTTTACAAGATCCTCGCATTTTACTTCTCCATGCTTATCAAGATAATGCCATATATCGCCGGCAACAAGACCTATCTCGGTAATCATACTGCCTCCTTCTGTTAATTATTATCTCCCGTTCGCCTTTATTGTACCTTTTTTCCCGCAATCTGTGAAGAGTAAAAAATACCATAGCTTCTATGGTATACTGTACCAAAGAGCCTGCTCAAGCATACAATATGGGCATACGAGTTGGCTTTTTGCTACTATTATTACAACGCAACAGGGAGAAAGATGAGTAGTATGGCATTTCTCGTTAAGGGCGGTCCTGTAATGATTCCCATTTTGCTCTGTGGCGCATTGACTCTTGCAATTATCATAGAAAAACTTCGCGCATTCCATATAGCGGAGATAGATGCGGAATCCTTTCTTGTACGCATAGAAGAAGTCCTTAAAAAAAGAGAAATTCGCAAAGCCCTTGAAATCTGTGATGAAACATCAAAACCAGTTCCTAACATTATTAAAGCAGGTCTTTTAAAATCAGACAGGAACCGCGAAGAAATCAAGGAAGCAATCTCTGATGCGGCTGCGCATGAAGTTCCTCAATTAGAACGTTACCTTGGCATACTCGCCACTATTGCGACCATTGCTCCTTTACTCGGGTTTTTCGGCACTGTTACCGGTCTTATCAAGGCATTTATGGTTATTGAACAGATGCATGGATTCGCCAGTCCGGAAAAGATCGCGGGAGGAGTATGGGAATCTCTTATTACTACTGGCGCCGGAATTGGCGTTGCTATCCCCGCCTACCTTGCCTATAACTATTTTGTAAGCCGTGTACAAAACATTGTGCTTCAAATGGAAAAAAGCAGTAGTAGACTCCTTGATATCTTCTTTCTTTTGAAACCAGATGAGGAGGCATAGAAACTTTTATGCAATTTCATAGACAGTACAGCCGTATTTCAGGAAAAATGGATCTTGTTCCCTTTGTAAATGTTGTTCTTCTTCTTCTGATTTTTCTCTTTCTCTCTTCCTCCTTTACTCAACCAATCTCTCCTGACAATTCTTCCATACAACCAGAATCTGTTCACACTCTCACAATAACTGTTGGCAACGCTGGAGATATTTGGTATAATAGAAATAAGATTCATCCAGATAAATTTGCAGGGACTCTTGAAACGGAAATAAAGCAGTACGGAACAACCGACCTGATCATAGAGGTAAGTGATGATGCGCGCCATGGAGAAATACGAGAACTCATGGCGGAAGCAATGCGTGCAGGTATACGTAAAATAGAGTTTGCTCAACCTGTTACGAAGGAGGCGCCGTGAAAAGAGAACATTCATTAGCGAAATGGTTCCTTCTAAGTATATTTTCTCTTATTGGGGTTCTTCACTTCTTTTCATTGACAGCTCCACAGGGAACCGAACAGAAAAAAATAGCTACTATTGAAGTTTCCCTGCTATCTCAACCTTCTGTTCCTGCTGAACCAACAAGAGCTCTTGCTCAGCTTCCACAAAAACTCTCGCCATCCAAAGGTGAAACCAAAACATTACTCGCGGGAAAATCCAGTTCATCAGGAACAAAGATCGCCTCATTAAATTCTACAACTTTGAAGGAAAAAAATGCTGTGGAATCAGTACAAGAAAAGGAATCAACACCCTTGCAGAATCCACAGACACTTCTCTCTCAGTTCCGTATAGAAGAGAAAAAACCAATGCTGTTGGCAGGGTTAGACTCAAATTCTTCTTGGAAACATAGCCAACAAACTTTACATTCACCACCGAAAAATACCACGGCTGAGAATACCTTCCCCAGAAAAAATGAAGCAATCCGATATGCAATAGCTGCCACAACGCAAGAATACGGAGACCCGCAGGGAGTTCAGAAACTTCCGCTAGACTCTTCCCAGAGCACAAAAAAGCCACAGGGCATTGTTATCTTACGCTTTTAATGTTACAGACAAGAAGAACATATTATGATCCGTCTTGAAGTTACAATCGCCGCAGTACTTTATATAGGAATAAGTCTTCTTCTTCTCCTTGTCTGGTTCTTCTTTGAAGGGAAACGCACCTTTGTAAAAAGACATAACTTTAAAGAGTCTCTCTGGCAATGTTCTCTCTGTTTTTCGTTTTATATTGACAGCAAAAGAGAAACTATTTCTCAATGCCCACAATGTAAAGCATTGAATTCACGAAAAGATTTTTTTGATGTTTCTGAAGAACCTCGGATCGTAAAACATCAGCACTCTTAATCATTCATTGTATCTCCCTATCTACGACAATCTTTTCTGCAAAAAATTCCATAATAGGTTCCATGTAATCTTTTATGCGCTAATATAGAACGTATTGCAGAAAAAAGAAGAGAAGAAGAATCGTTTAAGGAAAGGAAATAATGGAACGGATTGTGCAAGAAGAATTGCACTCCTGTTCCAGAGGGATTAAGAGTGGAAAAAGGGGGGCGGAAATCCGCCCCCCGATTCTTTTCGTCGGTTTATGCTTTTGTAACGTTTGTTGCCTGGAGACCTTTCGGTCCTTCGGTTACTTCGAACTCAACAGCCATACCCTCATCAAGGGTCTTATAGCCGTCTCCGCCGATTGCCGTATAATGAACAAAAACATCCTGTCCATTTTCCCGGGCAATAAAACCATATCCCTTCGAATTATTAAACCACTTCACCGTACCTTTTTCTCTCTCTGCCATGCTCTGCCTCCTGTACTGCTTTTTCTGTTGTCAGGAATGTAAGCGGAGAGCAACGCGCCCTCCTGAAAATAGCCTACATCCTGGTGACATATACAATTTATACCTTGGTAACATGAATTGCCTGAAGACCTTTAGGTCCTTCTGTAACCGAAAATGCGACAACCTCTCCTTCTTCAAGGGTTTTATAGCCATCTCCTCCGATTGCCGTATAATGAACAAAAACATCCTGTCCATTTTCTCGGGCGATAAAGCCATATCCCTTTGAATTATTAAACCACTTGACTGTACCCTGTTCTGTAGGAAGCTTATTTCTCTTCCATAGTCTTGCAAATACTTTACCTATACCCATATCAACACCATATCAGCGTAAAAGAAAAGATAGATTGAAATACGATTGGATGTGAAACGAAAATCATGAACAGATATCTCTCCCGGGGAATTGAACAAAAGGATGGGACTGATACGAAAAAACCCTTACTGCATACAATGTGTCAGTTTGAAACTCTTTTTGCCTACACCTTCTCATACAACCACCCACCTCCATTACAATGCTTCTTGGCTATTATTTTCTACCAACTCAAGAATTCTGTCAAGTCTAAAAATTTTTTCCTCTCGGCTTTCCAAACATAGTGCCACAAGATAAGTAAGATCACTCATAATTTTTACCTCCCGAGGCTCTATGTCATATTCTCCCATAACCCCTTCTCGCGGCATATAACGGATCTTCACTGCGCTTCTATTCTTTAGTGCCACCGCAAGCCACGGAGGAAGGTTCTGACCAGGGCCAGGCCGCCTTTCAAGCTGATCCGGAGTTAAAAAAAGGCTTTTAAAGGAGGTGGCGGGACCCATTCTTTCCATAAGAACTTTTAAAAGACGGTAGGTAGAAATAGCGTCGCCTTCCGCTCTGTGAAGTTTTTCAGGAAAAGGAATATTAAGGGAAGCAAGAAGTTTTCCAAGGGCATTACTTTCAAACTGAAAAAAGTTTCTTGCAATTTTAAGAGTATCAACGATTGGATTCTGAACCTGTCCATACCCGCAAAGGGCAAACTGATTATTAAGAAAAGAGAGGTCAAATGCGGCATTATGCGCCAGTAATGGCTCTCTTCCAGCAAGGAAACGAACAATACGCGGCGCTATCTCGGAAAAACGGGGAGCGGCCTGTACCATATCGTCAGAAATGCCGGTAATACCTGTTACTTCCTGAGGAATGGGGCGTTCAGGATTTACAAGAGTAGAAAAACGTTCCACTATCTCATCTTCCACAATGCGCAAGAAACAGAGTTCGCAAATACGTGCACCCTGTTCCGGGTAAAGACCTGTAGTTTCCAAATCAGTTGCAATTAAAGGAGGGAGATCAAAACTCATCCAACCAGCTTTGTATATTTATCAGGCTCTTTTTCAAACTTCTCCTTGCACCGAGGAGAACAGAAGTAGTAGGTGATAGAATCTTTTTCCGCGCTATTTTTCGTTTCCTTCTTCAACCATGCCCTGCATACTACATCTCTAATCTTCTTTTTCATCATACTCTCCTTTCATACATCATATCTATTGTACCAAAGAATCTTCCGAACTTCCACTATTTTTTTCAGCTCTCCTGCTTTTATAGGAAAGTTAAAATTTTACAGCAATTTCTCCTCGTACAAAAACCGCGGGATCCGCGGAGGGAAAATAAAAATTTCCAGGTGAAAAATATTCTGCATGCACAGTACCATCTAAATATTTGTTGAATGTATGTTTCAAGGTCCCTTGAAACAAATGGCCGCGTGTCTTTCCTGTATTAGAAAGAATAGGCGCGGGTATATTGGTTGATTCATTGGCCCGTAAAAGATTATAACGAAGCGTTAATGTTGTGGCCGCGGGAAGATCCAGTTTTACGCCCAGCCGAAATATCCCAGAATTGGTAGAATACCAAGGGATCCCTGTTTCTGCAACATAAAGAATAGGATACAGATCGCTATAAAAGGGATATCGCGCAAAGAGAGGGTTCCATTCTTTCCTCTTAGAAGAGGTTCCATCATCTCCGGACAGATAAATATATCCTGCTTCAAGTTCAGGTTTCAAAGGAAGAGAGTCAAAAGTACGGGTTGCAAAGAAATAGGCGCCGAGCCCCTCTCTATCAGTTCCATCCGCATACTCTCCAAACTGAACCGCACACTCTCCGCGAACTTTCCATGGCGCAGAAGTATACAGTATTCTTGTTCCAATGGTATTCAAATCAAGTTCAGGTACCAATACAGGTGTTCCGCCAATCTTTACCGTCATACTTTCTTCTGTCTTTCGGATATAGTATGGCTCAACAAGAAGCTTTGCATTGGGTTTTATTTTTCCATAGATAAAGAAGGCATTTTCATCCGAAGGACCTAAATTAAGCTTCTGGTCGTTAATCACAAAGAAATGATCCTTCATACAGGTTTCCAGATATCCAAAATCAATGGAATTCGCTTCGTTCAAATGCCATGTAGCCTTAATCGCATTAAAGTAAATTGTTCTTGATCCATCCGCTCCATTGGTTCCTTCAAGTAGAACAAAACCTTCTCCATAAGGAAGATCTTGTCTGCCAATCCTTACATCCACAGGAAGAAAAAAGATATTTTTCAAGTCAAGGTATAAGTTATCAAAAATGAATTCCTGATTCTGATAAGGTTTATTCTCACGTAAATACCACCGTGGTTCACCGGTAAGTTTAATAAACAAGGAATTGTTATCTGTGATATTCCACTTTCCCCACAGCGATGTGCGAAGTCTGAAGTAAGAGTCGTTTGTTCCGATCTGTTCATTCAAATCCGCGGCATTACGGTAAAACTCATACCTGAACCGCGCAGTTCCTCCAAAGGAAAAACGTTCGGTCTCTGCATTGCAAACCATTGCAAAAAGAAAAAATATCCCCGCGCACAAGATTCTTTTTTTCATGATCTCTCCTCTATTAGGGAAAAAGCGCATATCTACCTTATTTCCCCTTATCTATTGCCAACTATTGTAAAAAGAGAATCTTCGGTTGTCAAATATCTCCAATGCTTGTATCAGGTCCTCCCGATACCTTAAGATATTGACGCATTCCCTTTGTAATAATTTCCATTGTTTCAAAATTAAATGTCTCTGGAAGAATCCTGATATGCGCAATGTTTTCTCTGGGAACCATAATAGTCCTTATATCTTCATCTATATCCGCAGACTTAATCTGACCTTTCAACGAAATAATCGCTTTTCCTTCCAATACAAACCAATCATTAGTGCATTCAATCACTTTCCCGATAAAAACCCAGAGTTTTTGTTCAACAAAATGGCGTTGAAAACGCACCTTAACAATCTTTCCTTTTGCTATGCTCTCCATATTCTTCTCCTCTGCGCCGCAATAAGATCAATCAGCAATCTTTCATGGCCTCTCTTATATCTACAATACCATGATAGACAAAAACAAAAAAGCATAGAAGACATTCATATCTTTTCACGATGATTCACCACAAAAAAATAGAAACAACCAAACCCTACCTCTTCGGCAAAAATCTATACCCGAAAGCAACAATGTTATCATAAGTTTTTATACGGTAAATCCTCTTCCTTCCGCACATCTCGGCTCTTACTTCTATGGTTTTTATTCTTTCTTTAACAATCGTGAGGAATTAAGAAATACCGCTATATCCGGAAGAGAATGCGCCATTGCCGCAACAAGGGGAGACAAGAGACCTATGGCGGCAAGTCCAATACCTAGGATATTAAAAAGAATACTGAACCCAATGTTCTGACGGATAGTAAAAAATGCCCTCCGCGCAGAGATGATTGCTTCGGGAATCTTCCGCCATTCATCTCCCATCAGTGCAATATCAGCAGATTCAATCGCAATATCTGTACCGGCAACTCCCATGGCAATCCCTACATCTGCCGCCACAAGTGCGGGCGCATCGTTAATACCATCGCCAATCATTGTAACAATATAGCCCTTCTTCTGATATTCCCGCACAATCGCAATTTTATCCTGCGGAAGAAGGTTTGCCTGATACTCTATCTGCAAGGTTTTAGCGATATATTTTGCGGTCGCCGCATTATCACCGGTAATCATAATAATTCTATGCATTCCAAGAGAAGAAAGCCTCTGCAAAGATTCTCGTACACCGTGTCTAATCGTATCCTGTACAGCCACGATTGCTTCTAACCTTCCATTACATGCAAGAAATATCACTGTTTTTCCCTTATCTTCCCATTCCACAGCCCTTGCTTCATGCGATTCTAACAGTACAATTTTCTTTGTTTTCATCAATCGCCTGTTTCCCAATAAGACCACAGAGTGATCCACCTCTGCCTGAATACCCATCCCCGGATAAACAATAAAATGCGATGGAGAAAGTATGGAAATATCCTTCTCTTCCGCCTTGCGAAGAAAGGCCTTCGCCAAGATATGTTCCGACTGTTTTTCTGCGGATGCGGCAAGAAAGAGTATCCTCTCTTCAGAAAATGATCCAAAACTTATACTATCGGTAATCTCTGGCCTTCCAAAGGTAAGAGTTCCTGTTTTATCAAGAAAAAGGAGATTGCTTTTCGCCAATAATTCAAGGTGCTTTCCTCCTTTAATAAGAACTCCCTCTTTTGCATTGCGTCCAATACTCATGACCACCGCCAAAGGAGTAGCCAGCGCAATAGAGCAGGGGCACCCCACCAGCAAAATCGCAATCGCCGCAGACGCTTTTCCGCTTATTAAAAATGTAAGAAGCGCAATTCCTACAATTACCGGCAAAAAATAGCCGCTAAAACGATCCGCAAATCGCTGTACAGGAGCTTTTGCGGATTCTGCCTCTTCCACTAAACGAATAATCTTTCCAAGCGTGGTATCATCGCCAAGGTGTACAACCTCTACCGTAAGAACACCCTGTTCATTGATTGAACCAGCAAATACCTGATCGCCTCTATTCTTCTCTACTGGGATGGATTCGCCGGTAATAGGCGCCTGATTTACAGAGGCACTTCCAGAAATCACAACTCCATCCACAGCAATGGTGTCGCCTGATTTAATAATCGCCACATCTCCTTTCTTCACTTAAGAAATATCTACAATTTCCTCGCCTGTTCTCCGTTGGATACGGCAAGTTTTTGGAGAAATATCCATTAACTGCTGAATCGCGGATCGGGATTTATCAACTACAAATTCTTCCCAGAAATGGGCAAGACGAACAAAGAAAAGAATCAACAATGCAGAGGAAAATTCTCCTACAAAGAGTGCACTTACCATCGCAATAGTAATGATTAAATCTGTCGTAATATTTTTTCTGAACAATTGAAAAAGAGCATTTTTTACAATGGGATACCCGCCAAAAAAGAGAATAAGTAAGAAAAACGGACGGGAAATCCTGGCAATATAATGGCCTACTCCCCTTATTCCCAGCACCATATCCATAAGTATCAAAAGAGGAAAGAGCGCTAAAACCGCAAGAACTGCCAAATGCGGACCATACCTTCTTCCTATGGGAAGATCTTCCTTTGCAAAAGAAGGTGCAAATCCCCTCGCCCTGATACCTGCAACAATCTCTTCTTCAGAAAGTATTGCTTCATCAAAGACAATCACCGCCTTGCCTGAAATAAAATGTACCTTACAGCTTTTTACGCCATGCAAGCGTTTCAAACTGTTTTCAAGGCCTACAGCACATTCCTGACAGTCCATTCCTCTGATTCTTACCTCAATGGTACGCATAGCAATCCTTACCTGTAAAAGAGATCTTTATTCATACCTTGTATCACAAAAGAGAACAATGTAGTATATCGCACTATCTCTTGTTGGAATACTTTTCTCTTGCGAGAAGGAAAAAAAGGAGGAAAAAGGTTAAGAGATTTTACTTTCTGAAGAGCGTTTCATCAATCTTAAAGCGGAAGATCACATAAGGACCTTTGGCACTATACAAACTTCCAGTAAGATCTTCATCACTGGTAGTCGCACGATGCCAACGACGAAGGAAACGAAGGTCTGCGGATGAAATCAGACTGGGAAAAGAGGAAGCAGGGGAAGGTTCCGCGGATGAAATCAGACTGGGAAAAGAGGAAGCAGGGGAAGGTTCCGCGGATGAAATCAGACCGGCAAAAGAATCCAAATTAGCTTACCAGGATAAGTTCGGCGCAGAACAAGGCAACAAGGAGGAGGCGAGAAGACGTACTAAAGTACGTCGCACGATGCCAACGACGAAGGAAACGAAGGTCTGCGGATGAAATCAGACTGGTAAAAGAGGAAGCAGGGGAAGGTTCCACGAAACCATGTTCGAATCGACCTCCACTATTGCCACAAACCGGCAAAGGAATCCAAATTAGCTTACCAGACTAAGTTCGCCGCAGAACAAGGCAACAAGGAGGAGGCGAGAAGACGTACTAAAGTACGTCGCACGATGCCAACGACGAAGGAAACGAAGGTCTGCGGATGAAATCAGACTGGTAAGAGTGGACCCGGCCGGATTCGAACCAGCAACCAAAGGATTATGAGTCCTCTGCTCTGCCCTTGAGCTACGGGTCCTGCTTTCTTACTAACCTTAACTCTCCAAAAGGGTATCAATACCTCTCTTCTTTGTCAATATTCATCAAAAAAAATCTTTTGCAGATCTACTACATTGCATATATTTCTTCCGCGGAAAGAACGGTTACCTGATTTGCTTCAAGAATCTTTCTTCCTGCCTCTACATCCTCCACTCTAAGGATAACCACTGCTTTTTCTGCGCTCTGTTTCACAAAAGCATAAAGATACTCTACATTAATATCTGCTTTGCGAAGAATATCCAATGCACCTGAAAGCCCGCCCGGTTGGTCAGACACACCTATTGCGATCACCTCGGTCTGTCGTACGGTAAAATGGTTCTCCGTAAGAAGAGCAACCGCGCGATCAGGATCTGTAACAATAATTCTTAAAATACCAAATTCTGAGGTGTCGGCAATAGCAAGCGCCCGTATATTAATCTTTTCACGCGCAAGAACCGAGAGCGCATCCTGAAGGCGTCCTGCTTTATTTTCAAGAAATATTGAAATCTGTTTCACCTTCATAGAGACCCCCCTATCGTAAAAAAACTTCTTACATCTCACGCTTATCAATAACACGCATTGCTTTTCCTTCACTGCGAGGAAGGGTTTTCGGCTCCACAAGAGTTACCTTTACGCGAATCCCCAACTGACTATCAATATGTTTTTCAATCTTCATCCTCATCTCTTCAACTCTGCGTACTTCATCAGAGAAAATCTCACCCGCGGCCTCTACCTGAATTTCAAGTTCATCAAGATGATGTGGTCTGGTAACAATAATCTGATACTGTGGCTCCACTCCATCCACCTCAAGCAATGCCTGTTCAATCTGAGAAGGAAAAACCATTACTCCCCTGATTTTCAACATATCATCCGCACGTCCGGTAATCCTCTCCATTCTTACCATCGTTCTTCCGCATTTACATTCTTCTCTATAAAGTTCAGTAAGGTCCTTGGTCCGAAACCGTATCATCGGCATTCCTTCTCTGGTAAGAGTAGTAATAACCAATTCTCCTTTTTCTCCTTCATGAAGGGGATTCAAGGTAGAAGAAGAGATAACTTCAGGATAAAAGTGATCCTCAAAAATATGGAGCCCGTTTTTCTCCCTGCATTCATGTCCAACGCCAGGACCAATAATCTCGGTAAGACCATAAATATCAAGCGCAAGCACATTAAGCCGTTCTTCTATTTCTACACGGATACTATCGGTCCACATCTCCGCGCCAAAACAGCCTGCTTTGAGCTTGAGACTTGAAAGGTCTATTCCTTCCGCCTCTGCGGATTCGGCAAGATATAATGCATAGGAAGGAGTGCACGTAAGAATCGTGGTACCGAAATCTCTCATTACCTGCAACTGACGCCGGGTATTTCCCGCGGAAACAGGAATCACGGTTGCGCCGATTGTAGAAGCGCCATAATGTACTCCAAGGCCACCGGTAAAAAGGCCATAGCCATACCCGTTTTGTACAATATCGTTTTTATCAGCGCCTGCCATTGTCAAACAACGCGCCATTACTTCGCCCCACAAAAAAATATCATTGCGCGTATAACCGGCAACAACTGGTTTTCCTGTTGTACCAGACGATGTATGGATCTCAACAATATCTTTCAAAGGCACTGCAAACATTCCAAAAGGATAGACCTCTCTAAGGTCGTCTTTTGTGGTCAAAGGAAATTTTGCAAGATCTTCAAGGGATTTCAGCTGATTCGGAAGAATACCGGCCGCATCAAAAGTTTTACGGTAATAGGGAACTGTCTCATAGGCGCGAGCAAGAGATATCCGAAGCCGTTCCAACTGAAGCTCTTCTCTTGCGGCACGCGACATACATTCAACTGTCGGGTTCCATATCATAGGACACCTTCTTGTGGATTTTTATCCACGGTATCTTTCTTATAGAATGAAATCCCTTCCTGTTGCAAAAGAGTTTCCGCATTTTTTACATCTTTAACCTCAACTAACAGGTACGACCGAGTGCGTGAAGATTCAATAAAAACATAGGCATTTTCAACATTAATGCCATGACGGGTAAGAACCTTTACAATATCATGAAGCCCGCCAGGACGATCTTCCATCGCTATTGCGAGAACCTCGCTGGGAGAAACCATAAATCCCGATTCTTTCAATAACCGCAAAGCATCGTCATACTTATCTACCATAATTCTAATCACTCCAAAATCTCCGGTTCCCACAATATTAATGGCAAGAATATTAATCTCTGCCTCTGCAAGAATTCCAGTAATCTTTTCAAGACGTCCCGGCTTGTTTTCGGCAAATATAGCTATCTGCGTTAGCCCGCTCATAATCCCTCCATTCCGAACAGGTTCAAAGCGTTCTCTGATCTACAACTCGTTTTGCTTTTCCTTCGCTTACAGGAAGTGTTCCCGGTTCAAGTATTTCTACCTTTGGACGTAGCGCAAGATCTCCGCGCAATGCTTCACAAATACGGTTCTTTAAATCCTGAACATATTCAAGACTTCCGTCAAATACATTCTTTTCAAGTTCAACCTGTACTGTCATCACATCGTATGATTCAAGAAGAATACGGTAATTTTTTCCAACTCCGGAAATGCCCATAAGAATCCGTTCAATCTGTTGGGGAAAGATATTCACTCCTCTAATAATAAACATATCATCCGTCCTGCCAAAAATTCTGGATATCCTTTGATGAGTACGGCCGCATTCACAACATTCCGTGGTATAGTCGGTAATATCTCCCACCCTATAACGCAATATCGGCATTGCCTCCCGATCAAGGGTTGTCAGAACCATTTCTCCGCGGGTTCCTTCTGGAACAGGAGTGCCGGTTTCAGGATCCACAATTTCAAGAAGGTATTGATCCTCCCAAAGATGAAGCCCCTGTTTCTTCTCACATTCAAACGCAACCCCGGGTCCATTCATTTCTGAAAGACCATAACAGTTAAATACATCTATTCCAAGCAAAGCTTCAATCTTCCTTCGGGTCTCTTCAGTATAGGGTTCTGCGCCCACATAGGCACGTTTTAATACGAGATCTTTCTTAGGGTCCACGCCTCTCTCTGCAAGAGCGTCAATAAGATAGAATGCATACGAAGGAGTAAGATGAAGCGAGGTGGTGCGGAAATCCCGCATCAAAGAAATCTGCCGCTCGGTATTCCCCGGACCCGAAGGAACCACCATTGCTCCTAATTGTTCGCATCCGTAATGCATCATAAAAGCGCCGGTAAAAAGACCATAGGTCATCATATTTTGAAGAATATCCGAGGAGTTCATTCCTGTCATCACAAGACAGCGCGCCATATTGTTCGCCGCACGCTGAATATCCGCAGAAGAAAAGAAAATTGCCTTGGGTTTTCCAGTGGTTCCGCTTGAGGTATGCAGACGCACCACCTTTTCTCCCGGTACCGCAAGCATTCCATCCGGATAGTATTCCCGAAGATCTTCCTTGGTAGTAAAAGGGAATTTTGCAATATCTTCCAATTTCTTGATATCCGAAGGAAGAAGCCCCGCGCGAGTTAATGCATCCTTATAAAAAGGAACATCTGAATAGAGACGTTCCACCGTCTTTTGCAATTTACGCAATTTAAGTGCGTTGAGATCATCCCGTGAAGCGGTTTCTATCTCTTTTTCCCAAAACATTGCTCTTCTCCATAACAACATTGTAAAAATTTCAAAAAAAGACTCCCCTGCTTCAGATCTTTTCTCTTCTGAGATTCAACAGAACATTTCTCTTGTCGTCTATTCTACATAGAAGATACTATAGAGATATAGTGTCGCGGCCATGAGCAAATGCCGCTAAATTCACTGGAATCGTTGAAGCCGGCACTAAATCCTGTATAACTTTTTCCCATATTTCTTTTTCAAAGGAGAGAAGCCGCGACATTACGCCAAGAAGTACCATATTCTCCGCCTTCTGGTTGCCAAGATTTTTAGCAATAGTATAGCCATCCACTGGGAAAAGACGAAACCCTTTCTCTAAAAGGATTTCCTGCACATTTTCCGGATAAGATTCTTTTCCTCCCGAAGGAATAATACGCCGAGTATTAAGAATAACAGATCCACTATATTTCAGAAAACCCATACAGCGCAAGGTTTCCAACTCTTCAAATCCAGCAAGAATATCTGCATCTCCACGATGCACAGAAGGAGCGTACACACAAGGACCAAACCGTACATGTCCCTCCACGCTTCCGCCTCGTTGCGCCATTCCATGGCTTTCGCTCTGTTTCACTTCAAAGCCCGCCAAAAACGCGCATTGAGCAACAATTCTGCTTGCAAGAACAATACCCTGCCCCCCTACTCCCGCAAAAACAATATTTACTTGTGCCATACCTTATTCTATCATATTTTTGAAAAGATTTTTCTAAGACTTTCTCCTCTTATACCATCATGCTACAATAATATAAGGAGATTAAAGAAAATGTCTACTCAACAAAAAAAATGGAAGAGTTCTTCTCAGGTCGCAGATGTATGCGTGGTAGGAGCAGGTATCGCAGGAATATGTGCCGCAATTGCCGCGGCCAGACATAATGTATCCGTAATCCTTGTGCATGACAGACCTGTTCCGGGAGGAGCATCATCCAGCGAATCGCGAATGCATATCTGCGGAGCCGACCGCCATAATCACCTCCCTTTCCTTCGGGAAACCGGCATCCTTGAAGAATTACAACTTTCCAATCTACAACAGAACCCCTTCCGAAACCATTCAATATGGGATACCGTACTCTATAATACCCTTGTTACACAACCCAACCTCTCGTTCCACCTTAATACTTCCTGTATGGAAGCCTCTCTGACAAGCGATGGATCTACTATTAAAGAGATCTCATGCCTTCAACTTACCACCAACACCATACTTCAGATTTCAGCGCGCACATTTATAGACGCTTCGGGAGACGGTGTTCTCGCTCCGCTTTCCGGCGCACTCTTTCGACAAGGGAGAGAAGGAAAAAAAGAGTTTAATGAACCTCAAGCGCCTGATATTCCAGATAATAAAACCATGGGAAATAGCGTGCTTTTTGCCGCGAAAGACACCCAAATACCCTGTTCATTTTCTCCTCCTTCTTGGGCATACTCCTTTCCCCACGAAGAAGATCTTCCCTTTGGAGCGCCTGGTCACAGCCATCTTGATATGGGATACTGGTGGATAGAAACAGGAGGAGAAGAAGATACTATCGCGGATGCGGAAAGTATTCGTCATGAACTTCTCAGGATTCTCTTCGGAGTATGGGATCATATAAAAAACCACTGTATATATAAAGATCGCGCTTCAACATGGACTCTTGACTGGATCCAATTTCTTCCTACCAAACGAGAAAGCCGCCGATATATCGGAGATCATATCCTTACAGAAAATGATATTCTTTCCTGTCAGCCCTTTGAAGATATTGTGGCATACGGAGGATGGTCGCTTGACGACCACCAACCCGGAGGATTTCACGATAAGGATTTCAAAAAAATTCCTAATCCTAATGATGAAAAATATCTTACACCAAGTCCGTATGCTATCCCTTTTCGTTCTCTCTATTCCCGCAATATTAACAACCTTATGTGCGCAGGCCGTTGTATCAGTTGTACGCATAGGGCGCTTAGTTCTACCAGAGTCATGGGAACCTGCGCCGCTATCGGACAAACAACAGGCACTGCCGCGGCCCTTGCAATACATGCCAACTGCTTACCACGCAAGTACGGAACAAAACATATCCACGACCTTCAACAAACTCTTCTTCTTGATGATTGTTGGCTTCCCGGGAAAACCCTTGAAATGGCTGATTTTGTAAAAAAAGCCGATCTTCTTGCAAGCGAAGGAGATCCTGAAACTCTTCGTGACGGAATCAATAGACCTGTAGACAACATCAGCCACCGATGGCAATGCGACCCTGGAGGAAGCGTTGAATATCAATTTCAGAAAACCTCATTTATAAAAGAGGTTATCCTTATCTTTGACAGTAGCCTTGATAAACTTATTACCATGAGCAAACTTCAGCCCGATAATCAACTTACTGTTCCGCCCGACACCTTATGTAAATCATTTCGTCTTGAAACATCCATATCAGGAAAAAAAGTTCTCCTCTTTGCGGAAAATAATAATTATCAAAGGTTCGTACGAATCCCACTTCATACTTCCCTCTCTACTCTCACATTAACCCTTCTTGCCTCGCGAGGAGATGATACAATCAAACTCTATGGGTTCTATCCATTATAAAAAAGTTAGATGCAATAGTGCTCTCTCTTTTTTCTAAAAGACAAGGAGAAGACTATCATGCCATCAAAATATGGTGATGCACCACAATTGCTGGATAACTTTCTTATCCGTTGGGCAGAACGTACCATTCCTTCTATGGCTATTGACCATATAGAGATTTCTTCTCCCGCGCATTTTTCGCAATGGAGAGAAAGATTAAAAAAGAAGATATGGGAACTTCTCGGAGAATTTCCCGTTCCATCAGAGCTTTCTCCCACAATCTGTTCAGTAGAAACAACTAAAGATTTTATACGGGAAAAAATTATTATTGAAACAGAAAAAGATTGTTTTATGCCTTTTTACCTCTTAACTCCTCACCATAATCCGGGAGAGAAACTTCCTGCAATCCTCTGTTGCCACGGACATGGAGCCCATGGAAAAGATCCTATCGCGGGAGTAACATTCAACCAATCTTCAAGGATTACTGAAATTCAAAGATTAAATTATAACTATGGGGAACAGATGGCACAACATGGATACATTGCCCTTTGCCCTGATTGGCGAGGATTCGGAGAAAGAGGGGGATACCAAAACCCATTTCCAGGACGCGACAAATGCAATGTCTACCTTCTGGAACATCTTCTCCTCGGCAGAACACTTCTTGGCGCTAATATCTTTGATGGCATGCGAGCCATTGATTTTCTTCTTACCCGTAAAAACGTAAATCCAGAAAAAATAGGGTGTATGGGGCTTTCGTTTGGCGGCACAATGACCACCTACCTTACCCTTCTTGACGACCGTATCAAAGCCGCTGATATCATCTGTTATGCAACCACTACGCTTCATTATTCTTTTTATACCGCAAACACCTGCGGCTCCCAATTAGTTCCTTCACTTTATCAATATGCTGATATAGGAGATGTTATCGGTGCTATTGCTCCACGTCCTCTTCTTGTGGAGAGCGGAGCCAGTGATACCTGTTTCTGGTTTCATTCCGCACAAAAAGCCCATTCCACCATAGCACACGCCTATCAAGTTGCAGAAGCGATTGACGCGCTTACAATTGAGATCTTTCCTGGAGAACATTCTTTTTCAGGAAATAAAGCCTTTGACTTTTTTGAAAAACACCTTAAATGCCTATGAAAAAAAGAACAATCACACTCCTTTTTCTCGCTGGGATAGCTCTTCTATTTTTCTCCTTTTCTCTGATTCTTCGCCACACTGTTCTGAAACAAAGCAATCAACGATGCACCCTTATTGGAACCATTACGCCTTTTGGCTTTACAGTTCCCTACTTTCACTGCAAACTCTCACAAACTCCTTTTTGTTCTCTTACGGCAAAAGGGCATTGTGGCATTCCATGGAAAAGCGCAATCTTTGGAGTTTCACAACTTCTTGCATTTGAAGGACCCGGAACAATGACCTTTCAGAAACAAGAGATCCCCCTTGATTTTTCAGGAAGTATAGAAGGAAATGTTAGAACAGGAAATCTTACCATCCACCCTACCACGCTTCTTCTTGAAACACTAGGGAAAATTATGATTTCCGGAACACTGAAAGAATGGGGAAAAGGATCTTCGCTTCTCTCGGGAACCGTTGAAAACCTTTCTCTCGCAAAACTTCAACCACTCCTCGCCATACAAGGAATATCTCTTTCTGGCACTGTGGCTGGCCCATTAACTCTTTCCCTTCAACCTGGACAAAAAACGCGTCTTACATTTGACCTTGAAGTATCTGAATTTTCTCTTGTAAAGAACGGCATTCCCTTTTCCGGACATATCAAAGGATCTTTTCATCCTGATTCGCGCTCTGTATATCTTGAAAAAAGCACCCTTACCAGCCCGACCGGCGGCACTCTTTCTCTTTCTGGAACAACCACACCAAAAGGGTTTGATCTTGCTATTGCCTCTTCAGGGCTTGACATACTTGAGGTTCTCTCAAACATTCCCGAACAATGGCGGAACAAGGCCATCTTCAATGCTAGCACAGGAACCTTCTCCATCGCAGGTAAAACTCAATGGAAACAGGGTTCTCTCCCTCTCTTCCAGGGAACGATCTCATTCCTTGGAAAGGTTGCGTTTCCCTCTTTTTCCTGTACTGGCTTCTCTGTAACAGGAAAACCCGGTCCCGGAGACAATGCTTTTGATCTTATCGCAAAAAATGTTACGGTTGGACGTTTTGATATTTCACGGGTGGAAGGAACATTTACCAGAGAAGGAGAGAATGTTTCAGGATCATTTTCTTTCCCTTTCTCCAATGGAAAAGGAAGCGGTCTCCTTAAAGTTACTCCTGTAACATCTCTTAAACGAGTTTCAGGCGTACTCAATATCAATGGATTTGATATGAAACGCACGGTAGAACAGTTAAATCCCGATATTGTCTTTACCGGTATTATGGATCTTGCGGTACACTTTGAAAAAACCGATACAGACCTTTCATGGAGAGCTGATTTTGAAAACCGTCCCGGAAAACGAGCCTCGCAACATTTGAATATCAGCGCTATCAGGGCATTGGCAAATTTCAGTACAGGAAGCGCTGTTGGAATGGTAGGAAAACAGAATTTTTATTATAATAAGTTTGCCGGCTCCCTTCTATATCAAAACGGATTTTTAACCCTTGAAGGAACCGCAAAAAAAACAAAAAACTATTCTTATCTTCTCGTGGCGGAAAAGTTTTCTAGTGGCGTAAATATTCTTGTAGATCCCAAAAACAATACTATCCGTCTTTCTGATTTAAAACAACGGCTTTCTCGATTTTTGAATACCACCTAACCAAACAATACAAAGAACATGCATTACCCTTCATCATAATCAAGGAGCGTACAATGACACAAGATACCATAGGAGTTTTAGTAGGAAATCGGGGCTTCTTTCCCGGGCACCTCTGTAATTCCGGCAGAGAACAGATTCTTCGCATACTTAAAAAAAAGGGTATTCGGACAATCTGCCTTTCAGAAAAAGATACCAAATACGGATCAGTGGAAACATGGGAAGATGCAAAAAAATGTGCGGCACTTTTTAAGAAAGAATCTGAATCAATCAGCGGAATTCTTGTTACCCTTCCCAATTTTGGCGATGAAAAAGGTATTGCCGATACCCTACGGTTAGCAAACCTTCATGTTCCGGTATTGATACATGCCTGGCCCGATGATCTAAAAAAAATGGGAAGCGCCAATCGCCGGGATAGTTTTTGCGGAAAAATATCCGCATGCGATATCCTTCGTCAATATAGAATACCCTTTACCCTTACCTCGCGCCATACGATGGATCCTACCTCTGAACTATTTCAGAATGACCTTGAAACATTTATTAAAACCTGTCGGGCAGTCTCAGCGCTTAAAAACCTTCGCTTAGGCGCCATTGGAACCCGTCCAAACCCTTTCAAAACAGTACGATACAGCGAAAAGATTCTTGAACAAGAAGGGATCTCCATTGAAGTAATGGATATGAGCGATCTCTTTCTCGGTATTGAAAAAATCTCCAACTCCTCAAAAAAGGTAAAAGAAAAAGTCCGCATTCTGCAAGAGTATATTCCAATATCTCAAAAAAATCTCAAGAAAGAATTTCTCACCATGGCAAAACTTGCAATAGTCATTGAAGAATGGTTGGAAGAAAATGATTTAAAGGGTTTTGCGTTTCAATGCTGGTCATCCATTCAATACACGCTCGGAGTCATGCCATGCTCGGTCCTCAGCATCTTCAGCAACAACTATATTCCGGGCGCATGCGAAACAGATGTAACCAACCTAATTGGAATGTATCTCCTTCAGCAAACATCGCATACTCCCAGCGCAGTAGCTGACTGGAATAACAATTATAAGGATGAACCGAACAAGGCAGTGCTCTTTCATTGCAGTAACTTTCCTGCCTCAATGCTAAAACATGCATCCATGAATTATCAGACCATTATTACTGCGGACAAAGCTGCGTTTGGCTGTATATCAGGACACCTGAAACCAGGACCCTTTACCTATATCGGATTTACTACCGATGACCCTGCAGGCGACATTATCGGGTATCTTGGAGAAGGAACCATTACCAAAGATACCCTCAACACCTTTGGAGGTGTGGGAGTTGCGGAAATTCCCGGGCTTGAAAGGTTGCTGAACTTCATCTGTCACAATGGATTTGAACACCATGTAACAATTAACCTTTCACAAAGCAGTCGTGCAATTTATGAAGCCTTAACCAATTATAAAGGATGGGAGATTTATGCCCACGAACCCTGTGAAGAACTCAGTGCATAACACCATACCTCACAGGGTATGATGTAAAAAAATAGGGCTACCATACTCGGTATCCTGGCATTGTTATAGAAAAAATCTTCTTCAAAAGTGGTAAAAAATCTTGCCAGGGAGTATCCTATCATATAAAAAGTTTTACAGTACTCTACAATAAGGATACAGAATGTTCAATTATCTATATGGGCCGGTAAGTTCCTGGAGACTGGGCGCTTCACTTGGTATTGACCTTCTCTCGCAAAAAGAGAAACTTTGCACATTTGACTGTGCTTACTGCCAACTAGGAGCCACGCAACAATTCTCTTCTGAACGAAAAATTTTTGTTCCCTCGGAAAAAATCATCAAAGAACTTCAACAGATTCCTCCAGAAACATCTATTGATTTTTATACCTTTGCGGGAAAAGGAGAACCTACCCTTGCATGCAATTTTCCTGAAATAGCCGACTATATCAAAGATAGTAAAAAAGGCAAAACCGCTATCCTTACCAATAGCACCCTAATTATTCAAAAAGAGGTACAGAACGATCTGCTCCATATTGATTTTGCCGCCTTCAAAATAGATGCGGCCCGCGAAGAAACATTCCATCGCATCAACAGACCTATGCCGGGAATAGAGCTTGCAAAGATACTCTCTTCTCTGAAAGAATTTCGTCCTTCCTTTTCTGGAATGTTCGTTATTCAGGTCATGGCAACCACAGAAAACATATCAGAAATGAAAGAGATTAGAGAAATATGTGTTTCATTGGAACCAACCTTGATACAAATTTCAACTCCGATACGAAATTCTCCGGTGCCCCCTCTTTCTCCGGAACAAATGGATTCTATAGAAGAGATCTTTCAAGGACTTCCTGTACAGACCGTATACCATGGACAGAAGAAAAAAGTGGTTCCCTTCTCTTCCAGCGCAACCTTTTTACGAAGAGGAAAGGAAAATATTAAATGATTCAGCATAATGTAAAGAAAATTCTTGAAGCTCTTCCTAAAACTGTTACCCTTGTGGCGGCCACCAAAAGCCGAAGTGTAGAAGAGATAGAAGAAGCCATTGAGGCAGGAATTGCCATTATTGGAGAAAATTATGTTCAAGAAGCAGAATTAAAGTTTGCACATCTCACACAACCTGTTATCCGACACTGTATCGGACATCTTCAACGAAATAAAGCAAAGAAAGCCATTGAACTTTTTGATCTGATTGAAACCCTTGATTCCTTTCCTCTCGCAAAGGAACTTTCTCGTCATGCAGTAAACGCAGATAAAATAATGCCTGTTCTGATAGAGATAAATAGCGGACGAGAACCGCAAAAAAATGGCGTACTTTCAGAAAACCTTGGCTCTCTTCTCTCTGCGATATGCGAACTTCCTAATCTTTCAGTACAAGGACTTATGACAATGGGACCATTCACTGAAGATCTGCACAGTATCAAAGAGGCCTTCTTACTTACCCAAAAACTCTTTGAAAAATATAAGAAAGAAGAAATTCCCGGAATCTCTATGGAGATTCTTTCTATGGGAATGAGCAATTCGTGGGAGATTGCTGTTGAGTGCGGCGCCACTATGGTACGTATCGGTACCGCACTTTTCGGACCAAGAACATAATGGATCTTTCGTATCTATACAATCAGATAAAACTCATCCAAAACGCTTTCCAATATATCGTAATTTTTATTTAGTCAGTATCAGAAAACTATACGTTTTTTCTTCATTCTCTATTTTTTATTGCAATCTTCTTATTTCTGTCTTAATGTCATCTATCACTTCAATATTATGAATTTTCTTTTTGTCTCCTTCTTTCATTGAAATAACATAAAAAACTTTACCGCCGAATTTTTCCGTAAATTTTCTATGTGTTTTTTCTTGAACTTGTCTTTCTTTAAAAATTTCTGAAATATGAGAAACTCCACCCGCTGGTTTAATTTGAAGCCCAATATATTTTCCGTTTACTTCTATAAAGAAATCAACATTAAATAACCTATCCCATTCATCGGGAGCTGGTTCAATTCTTTTCCCTAGGATTTCCTGTAACTGCCCATAAATAGTGCTTCTTTCTGTCATATATCCATCAAAGGTCCTCTTTATAACCAAATCAAAAATATAATCAATACAATCTTCTTCTGTAATGGCTTCCACTTCAGAAGAAATAACCTCTGTTATTTTTACATAAAGTCTTTTACCCAACTCAAGAATATGTTCTTTCGGTTTAACATTGTTAAAGTAATAACCTTCCCAATCTTTAAGTGTTTTGGGCGCACATTTTCTAATTTCATTGGAAACAGCGCCGACATTCCTTTTGAAATTCAGTTGAAATCTATTTGTCGCCGAATTTAAAATCCATTCTTTTGCCATATTATTGTCGTTCTATTAAATTTAAAAATTTGGGTTTGTATTTATAATCAAAACTCTTATCAACATCAACCAATTTATTTTTTATTAAATGAGCATTGATAAAGGTTTTATTTTGTAAGTATAAATAGCAAAGTAAATTATTTTCGTTGTCGTATTTCAAATGATCAAATGTAATAAAAACTCTCTGATTTTTTAATTTTCTCTGTAAAAACTCTATCGCCTTATTCATCACTTCGTTTCTTGTTTTAATGCCGATCAACCTCACAGTTATATCGTTATTTAATAAGATCTTTTCAGGATTTATAATCTGCTTTACAGAATACAAATCCATTCTTTTATTCTTTGTAGAATCAATCTTTGAACCAAATTTTAGTTTTTTAGGATTAACCTTTCTGCTGAATTTTATTGGATCCTTGAAAATATAGGGTAATTTGGAAATTTCGCTTTTATCATCAACTCTTCCGCCTTTCTGTTCAATAATGTCAAATATCGCTCTTCCTTTCAATAGTTTCTCTTTATTTGCACCTATTTTTTCTTTTATTATCGGAAGGAATTTTTTGTTTATTTCATACCCGACAGAATTACGGTCTAAATTTTTAGATGTAAGAGTCGTTGTGCCACTGCCCAAAAATGGATCTAAAACAGTATCGCCAACAAAACTAAACATTTTTATAAGCCGTTTCGGTAATTCTTCTGGAAACATCGCCAAATGTTTATCTTGTTTTACGCCACTAAAATTCCAATGTCCGATAAAATACTGATTCCATTCTTCTTTGGACATTTTAGATTTCTCTTTTATTTCTTTTGATACAAGAGGTGGCTCTCCTGATTTTTTAAAAATCAAAATAAACTCATAATCAAGCTTGATTATTCCATTCCTTGGATAAGGGAAACTGCCCATGATAGTTGCCCCACCGGTAGTATTCATTGTTGTAGCTTTTTGCCAAATAATTGAACCCATATAATCAAATCCTATAGTTTCGCAGAATTTTATTATTTCCGTTCTGATAGGAATGATTTTATAGCGACCATAATAAACAGAGCGGGCAAATTGATCACCGATATTTATACATAAACGACAACCATCATGTAATACTCTAAAACATTCTTTCCAAACTAAATTAAGATTGTTGATATAATCCTCATAATTATCATTAAAACCAATTTGGTCTGAAGTGCCGTAATCCTTTAACTGCCAATATGGAGGTGAAGTAATAACAAGGTGAACAGATTTATCTTGAAGTTCCCCCATATTCTTAGAATCACCAATGATAATTTTATGATTGGTCTGCATATAAACTATTTAATTAGGTCGTCAAGTTTAAAATTATTGTTTGTTTTGACTCTATATTTTAATCTCAGGAGTTTGTTTTTGAGTTTTGCATTATCTACTAGCTCTGGATTATGCAAAAGTTTATAAACCGCAACGGCGGTTTCCTTCCAAAACTATATTTTTACCGTTTAATTCGTAGACAACCAGTTTTTCAAGCTGAGGCAAATCAAACTCGCTTACCATTTCTTCGGCCAATTCGGCTAATTTAAAATCTTTCTTGAAAACAAAATATTCAATTAACTCTTTTTCAGTTTTATTAAAATATTTATCAGGAAAACGAGCATTTTCATCCCAAAGAAAGATTTTTTATTAAGATATTGTTTTTTGTAAATTTATTCGCCATATTATTTTGAATTTTGCCTTTTATAAGCCTTGATAATTTTATTCAGCAAATCCTTTGGCTGAACCTCGTATTTCTTAAACTCTTTGATATTGTCGTGCTTCAAGTGTAGCTGCCCTTCGCCAATATTTCCTCTGTGTTGGCCTTTTGAATAATATTTATTATTCTCAACCTCCTTTGAAGAAAGCACCCAATACTTAATCACATCCCTCCAAACACCAACCCAAACAAAAACATCACAACACTTTGGCTTGACCTGTTGAAAATTCATATCAAACGGCTTTTTTGATTCCCAGGCAAGAGCTTTCACATAAAGAGGCTCATTATTCCTAAAGTCAATGGCACGCGAGGCTTTAACCTCAATTTTTACCATTTGCTTTTTTGGCATTTGATACAAAAAATCGTATTCGCCAGAATAATTTTCCTCTAACCTCCTTGTCGGTTTTATCAATTCAGGGACAAGCTCTTTCAGATGGCCTTGTGCCCATTGTTCGCCAAATCCTCTTGTCGCAGAAATTTCAAAAATATAGAGATACATGTTCCGAGCTATATATTCATCCCGAATTTCTAAATAATCATCAAGCGTAATTTTTCCTATCCCTAAAAGGCTTGAAATAATATATTCGTATTCATTGAAAGGATAGACCGAGATCAAATCTTCAAGCCGATTTTTCAATTGTTCCCTGTCTTCAACTGATAAAGAATCGATCATTTTCCCCAAATTTTTCTTTAATGTTTCCATACAATTATTTGTTAAACTCCTTGATATAATTTTTCTCTTTCAACGAGAGATTAAATTTTGCCATAATATAATTATCTAATTTTTCAAAATTGTCTTTATTTTCAATAATCTTATCAACCATTGTAACAATTTCGGAAAAAGTTTTTTTATCCCAAAGAGGCAAGGGCATTTTCTCAATATGGCTTCGTAAAACTTTTATACTTGAAAACTTTTTCTGAAAAACAAATTGATACAGAGCAGAATTAAATAAAGCCGCAATAACTTTTATTGGATAATCGGAAACTTTAGGGATTACAATGTTCGCGCTATTTAAAGTTAATTGCTGTTTGTCATCGTAAGCAAAAACTAAATATTTTGAAATGAAACGATAAATTAGTTTTTCTTTTGCTCTATATTTTTCTGTTGGTGCCACTTGCTGAAATTTATCGGGCGTAAATTGTATGAAACTTGACGGATTAGATAAAATAAATTTTTCTACTTCCTTACCCTTATAAACTGGCTCAAAACCATTTCTCTGTTCATCTGTAATGAATTGTTTGTTGTTTCCCGTTACTATTCCTAATGCCCAATCTGCTTGATTCTCCAGCGTCGTATTTTTTATCTTGTAAACCTTATCAAGAATTTCTGCATCAAAACCACTCGCATGAATATCAAAAATAAAATCTTGATTATTTAACCAACGAATTTGCTCAACTTCATAGCTTTCATTTTTCTTTTCTATTTTAACCTTGTTGTTTTGATTTCGATTGTTCTTCTGTAAATCTAATCTTATAACCGGAGTAAAAACATTTCTAAAAACACGATTAAGATAAACAATTTTTCTAATTTGAGTATTTTTTAGAATAATTTCTCTAATATCTTTATGTATTTTTACATTCAAAACTGACTCGGGCAAAATAAATGAGAGCACACCGTCTTCATGAAGCAGGTCTATACTCTTTTTTAAGAAATAGGAAAATGATTCAAAGGATGAAATTGTTGGATATAGTTTTTTTAGTTTTTCAGAATCCGTTTTTGAAAAATGGACACCCCAAGGCGGATTGGTCCCAATAACGTCAAAATCTCTGATGTTTTCATGATTCAGGCTAAACAAATCATAATTTCCTATATCAAAAAGCGTGTTTTTGCAAACGATATGCGGGGCAAAATCCTTGTTTTTAAATTTTATTAAAATATTAAGACGAGCAATCCTAACTGCAATTTGATCAAAATCTACTCCATAAATATTTGAAGGATTTTCAACAACATCAGCAAAAGTCAATAGAAACTGCCCAGTTCCACAACAAGGATCAAGAACTTTTGAATCTTTCTTTACATGTTCGAGAATAATTTTATCTACTATGCCTGACGGCGTATAATACGAACCTCTTTGAGATTTTTGCCCCTCAATTAAAAGGGATTGGTATAAAAATCCCAAAACATCTCGTTGTTTTGGAATATCGCAATTAAGCAAAAAAGAAAAATTTTCTTTTATTGAATTAGTATTTATTTCTAAAATCCACGCTTTTATTTCTTCCTTTATTTGTTTATTTGCAATTGGTAAATCTTTTTTTTGTATAATATCGTTCACACTAATTGAAGAAACAATTTTTTCTTTCTGTAATAAATTTAAGCTAACTAGCAAAAGAGCAGAAAATACATCAATATCATTGGTTTTCACAAACTTAACAATGGCATTTAATTTTTCAATTCCAGCTCCATTTTCTATATATTCATCGGGTATAAAAGTTCTATCAGCTTTTGCTTTGTTGGCTCTTTTATTCAACTTTTTCAAATCACCATTTAAAATTTTTGACTTAATATTTTCAACATCTTTTTTATGAAAAAAATATTTTGTGTTCTCTCCTAACGTTTGTAAATAACCGCATTTAACCCAATTTCTAACCGTAGCGGTTGAAATATCTAAAAATGTGGCTGTGCTTTCAATGTCTAGCACTGCTTCATTATTGTCAGCCGTTAAATTTTTAGCGAAGCTGTTATCCATAGCTTATTTTATTAACTCCTCAATGGGTATATTTAATGCTTTAGCGATCTTGGATAAAGTTTCAATTGTTGGGTTAGTATTTGTGCCTGCCTCAATTTTTATTATCGTGTTATAGGAAACATCTGCCAGTTTTGAGAGGCGATCTTGAGAAAGAGCCATTTTGTTTCGGTATTTCTTTATATTCTTGGCGAGTATTGATTTCTTCGTTAATAGCATTGTAATATATTACTATTATTAAAGTAATAGGCAACTCATTTGTTAATTTATAACCATTTTCAGTACTGTCCAATAAAAGTTTTTTACCAATTTAGGGATTTTGAAGCCGACCCCTCGCAAGGGTAGAATAGTTTTAGTGAAACAATTACCCCTAACAAAGAGGTCGGCATGAAATATCATAACACA
>JBBADJ010000016.1:0-45615 GCA_041656495.1 Candidatus Ratteibacteria bacterium | reverse complement strand
TAAGTTACTCCTGTGCTCTTGTTTGTCTGATATACCTTATATGCCATTTTCCCTCCTTTGTTATAGTTATAATTATAACTTGCTTTATGGGAAATGTCAAGACTTTAATTACATAAAAATATTGATTATAAAAAGATTTCAAGCTTCATGGTTATAAAAACGACGGGAAATTAGGAAGGATCTGTCCCGAACACTTGGAACAAACCCTAATCCTGCACGAAATCGGGGAGGGGGAGAGATGGCTCTTGCTCCCCGCAAATTGGTTGAAAAGGAATTGCTTCACCTTTTGGAGAAAGCCGCTTGCCTTTTTCCAAAGATGAAGGGAAAGGAAAAATATGTGCTATATGGTCCTTCAGAAAAACAATATGCTTCTTTTTGTGATCCAAAAGAGTATAGCAGATATAGGGGACGAGTATGGGAATGGCAGGGGTTGCTGGGGCAAAAAGTTCCGCGTTTTGATAACCGTATTATTGCGAAATGTGTTCTTATTCCACGTTTAAACGTTTGCAAGGCAAGCGATATTCTTAATCAGGAAGTTACCTTTTTGATGAGTTTGAAGAATATGCGTTATTTTGATGGGGATAGAAGAGAAAAAAGTCTTTCCTCGGAAGAGATGAAAGAATTGTTTGAAAGTTTTTCTAAAACAAAAAAAATCACACAAAGTAAATGGGGGAAATATATTCAGGAAAACTTATCTGGGACAGTCCATCCGAATCAAAAAGAGGTTTCAGGCTCTAAAGCAGGCGGACGATCTCGTTTTTCTCGCCCAGCATTAAGGATACTAAAAGATCTTTTGCTTTCAGGGAAAAGCCCCCATGTAATCTATGAAGAAATGGTTCAACAGTGTACCTGTCTTGATATTCGTAAGGGTTTGATAAAAGAGGATTATGAGTTTTTAAAAAAAATGCCTTCTGAATGGGAGAATTTTCATATTCCGGATCAAAGGATGGATGACCTACATATTTTAAAGGATGCCCGCCTGCGTAATAAAAGAATTGCAGAGATTATTAATGAAATCAATAATCCTGTGGTACGGCATAGATTGTCTTTTTTCCTTAACAGGTTAGAATGGTTGGTTGATCGCTATGGTCAGCCAGATAAAGTTATTATTGAATTGGTTCGGGATACAAAAACCGGGTTTATGGGAAAGAAAAATAGAGAAAATTATCAGAAAATACAGAATGAGAATTTAAAAAAACGGAAAGATGCCTTGGATGAGGTTTCCCGCTTAAACCTTAGTGGTCAGAATGCAATAGTAAAAATGCTTCTTTTCAAAGAACAAAATGGAATAGATTTTTATACTGGACAGATGTTACAGGAGACAGAGATAGAAAATTATGAAATAGATCATATCTATCCTAAAGCGCGTGGCGGAAGTGATGTTTTCTTTAATAAAATCCTTACCACGCGGACAAAAAATCAAGAAAAAGATGATAAAACACCCTATGAATGGCTTCATAATTCAGATTTTTGGGAAGCTTTTCTTTCATTAGTAAAGGAAAACAATCTGCATAAGAAAAAAAAGAATTTACTAACCAGTGAAAATGCAGATGAATTGAATGAAAAATATGCGGATCTGGCGGCAACTGCATATGTAGCAAAACTTTGCCAGCGTATTGTTTCTTTATACTTAGGATGGCCTCATCTTGTACCAGGGAGTGAGAGAAAAATTTTGGTCTCAAATGGAGGATATACTGCAAAGATACGGAGACGTTATCGTTTGGACCAATTATTACACCCTGACCTTTCTCCTGAAGAAATAGCAGCCCTTGCACGCGAGGGAAAGATAGAAGAGAAGAATAGAGATAACCCTTTACACCACTCCTTAGATGCTCTTGTTATCTCAATGTGGCCTTATTTCTCTGAGAGTGATCTTTCTACTATGCCTTCATGGTTCTCACCTTGCTTTTGCAAAGAAGCATTGGATAAGGTTATAGCACTGCCAGTTGCGTATCAAAAACCAGAACTTGCTAAAACTATTTTTGGAAAACGAAAGAGAAAAAATGGAACATACTGTTTTGTTGCTCGTCAAAACAAGGGTACTTCTATAACAGAATATTATACATTGGAGGGCGCAAAGAAGTATGTTGACAAAATTTTTGACCAGAAGATACAGAATGATTTTAAGAAGAAACTTGAGTCAGACCCTCCGCCAACTGAAGAAGAATGGAAGAGTTTTATTCAATCCTATTCTGTGAATGGAAGCAAACTGAAAAAAATTTCATTGGTTGCTTCCACAGATATAAAAGAAGGATCTGCCTCTGAATATGCAGAAATTGGAAAAGTAAAAGGACAATACTATAAGAATCTTAAAGAATATAAGGGACAAATTGTCTATAAAGATCAAAAAGGAAAGTGGCGTGTTGCTCCTGTATATGTGTTTGAGTCAGTTTTTCAAAAAAAGATGCAGTATAAAAGAGAATATGGAACTGTCTATTTTTTTAAGTCGCAACAGCGCATTGTATTGAAGCATAATACTGTTAACTGTTCTGCAGGCGTATATATACTGAAATCCATTAAAACTAATGGTCAGGTTCAATTAGCTTTGCCAGATGAGAGTAAAGCTATTAGAGAAAGTTTGCACAGATTGATGGAAGAAGGAGAGATGCGTCTTTTTCAGCCAGAACAATGAGTTTTCATATTATTCACATTTTGCAACATCAGAGTAAGATTTTAGTAAGGAGAGGGTGCCTTGTGTGTTCAGCTCCTGAATCAGAGGAGCGAAAAATTCCTGTTTCTGATGTGCTTGCGGTGATTGTGGCTGCCAGGGGTGTTTTTTTTTCTTGCGAAGCTTTTTCTCGGCTTACAGAAAGTGGAGCAATTATTCTTCATTGCGATGATTCGTACCAACCATTGGCAAAAACTGCGAAAATTTCTGGTGTTATACATGGCCCCCTGTTAGAACAGCAGGTCTTGAAGGAAAAGGCATTGTGCGAATCAATTTGGACTGAAGTTATTAAAACAAAACTTTATAATCAAATAATACTTCTTGATGCGATTGCTCCAGATCATCCTTTGAGAAAATATTTTCTTAGTAATGTAAAAGATGAAGGAAATGCTGCGCGTGCCTATTGGAAATATTTTTTTGCCTCGTTTGGAAAAAATGCTCCTAAAATACGAGAGCATCGGTATGCTCGTTATCCGGTTAATCAATACCTTAATTATGGATATGCTGTAATTGGAGCGGTTTTGCATCGGTCTATTGTGGCTCATGGACTTTTCCCTCAGTTTGGAATTCACCATATGCATAGATTTAAGAGTCTTCCGCTTGTATATGATTTAATGGAACCCTTAAGACCCTTTTGTGATTTTTTTCTGATAGAATTTTATCAACATAAGGGATTAAGAGAAATGTCTGCTTGGGCAAAGGCAGTGGTGCGAGGGCTTCTTGAATTAAAGGTAGAATGCAAAGGTAAGGATGTAAAACTGCTTTATGCAATAGATCTATATGTTTCAAGTATTGCTGCAAGTCTTTCTAAACAATTTCCAGGAAACCTTTTTTTTCCAAAAATGCCAACACTTCTTCAGGGTGAGAAAGAATAAAAGCGCATATAGAATGGGCTGGTTTTTGGTAATGTTTGATCTTCCGGTTATGACAAAGAAGGAACGGCGAAGCGCAACAAAGTTTCGCAAAGACCTTTTGGATCGTGGATATTTAATGCTGCAATATTCGGTTTATATTAGGTGTGCGGTAACCTATGATAGAAAGGAAAGCATTCTTTCAGAACTTGAATCTATTAACCCAAATACTGGTCACATACGATGTTTTTTTATTACAGATGCTCAATGGGGAAAGTGTATAACATTGCATAGGAAAGTAAGAAAAAGTCCTTTTCGAATTTCCGAAGAATTGGGAAAAGAACAACTTCAATTTTGGTAATGAGAAAAAACTATCTGACGTACAGAGTAGAGGTCCGACAGTTTCTTCGTAAGTTAAGACGTCACAATAGTTTACGAACAGAATTGCAGTGATAAATCCTATTGCGATCAGACTGATTTTGTAGTGACGTCAAAACGGGTGCCAGCTGTCATTAGTTTTCTATTATATTGCGATCAGACTGATTTTGTAGTGACGTCAAAACTCCGCCTCCGCCTGTGCGCAGAAGATGTCGATTGCGATCAGACTGATTTTGTAGTGACGTCAAAACGCTATGAGTTTTGTTATTGTTCCGCCGCTAATTGCGATCAGACTGATTTTGTAGTGACGTCAAAACAAGTCGGATGTACCAATACTGAAATTTTGCATTGCGATCAGACTGATTTTGTAGTGACGTCAAAACCGTTGTCATCTGCGTTTGAACCAACCCGCCATTGCGATCAGACTGATTTTGTAGTGACGTCAAAACTCAGTCATTACCACTGATTGGATTTCTTGAATTGCGATCAGACTGATTTTGTAGTGACGTCAAAACGGGGCGTGGATTGAAACGAGAAAAAATTGCGATAAAAATGACTTTATGTTGACGTCAAAACAATATTTTTAGAAGCATTCAAAGGAACTGTCTGACGTACTGGGTAGAGGTCCGACAGTTCCTTCATAAGTTAAGACGTCACAAATTATTTTCTCTGAAAAATAAGTTGTTCTTTCCCAAATTATCAAAGAACCTTTCCAATAACTATATATAGTATTTATTGTTAATTTTGTCAAATGGATTATCAGCAGAATTATAGAATGGTTGGTTTAGTAGGGAACCTTTGAAATATTGACCCTATTTTTAGAAGCTTTTGAATCTCTGATTGAAAGATTTCTGGAGTAAGAGAAAAAAAAGAAAATCCTGTTAGAATGATAAGTGGGCGGTACAGGATTTGAACCTGTGGCCTCTTCCGTGTGAGGGAAGCGCTCTCGGCCGCTGAGCCAACCGCCCAGAGAAAAGTGTTTGTACGGAGAAGGTCTATTCTACCATACTCGGGTATTTTGTTTCAATTCAAGATTTGGTATTAGTAGTGTTATTTAAAAATTAAAAGTGCACTAAGATTCCTTCTTTTTAGGGGAGAGGCTACATTTGCTATTCTACTTTTCTCTTTTTTCCCTTCCCATTGTTTCAATCCTTATTTTAGTGGAACTTCTATCTAAAGTTGAGAATTTTATGGGTGAGGATGCGGAAGAGTGTGGGTTAGATCTTGTACTGTATGGATGAGAAAGAGTGAATTGGTTTAGATAGAAGTGGTTTGCGCAACACGCGCAATCCGGAAGATGGTTAAAAAAGATATTAAATGAAGCGCAATTTCTTTTTCTTTGCCTGAAACGCACGAAAAGGTGTACAATACGTTTTGCAGTGGGTAGTGGAGGGATGGTGAAAAGAAAGAAGTTGGGTCATCTGTAAAACAGCGCTATCGCACTGTATTCCTTCCTGTAACATTTATCTTTTTTGATCACTTATGGACGAACGAAAAAAACGTTATTCTGTATTGGCGTCAATTATGCTGGGCAGTATTATGGGGCCTATTGATGCGAGTATTATCAATGTGGCGCTTCCTACTATTACCCAATCGTTTGGCGTAGGTATTGCTACTGCGCAGTGGGTTTCAATGATCTATCTTCTTTCTATCAGCAGTTTGCTTCTTTTTTATGGTAGGTTGGGAGATATTGTTGGATATAAGAAGGTATATCTATCTGGGCTTGCAGGGTTTGTGATTGCTTCAATCTTTTGCGGATTTGCTCCCACCGCGCATTCTCTTATTTTCTTTCGGGCGATTCAGGGGCTTGTGGCAGGAATGATGATGGCGGTTCCGTTTGCAATTATTATGGCGATATTTCCTGCGTCGGAACGGGGAAAAGTTTTAGGAATCAATGCTATCAGTATTTCTGCGGGATTGGCGATTGGCCCTTCTTTGGGCGGTTTTCTTACCTCCTATTTAGGATGGCGTTCTGTCTTTTTTCTGAATATTCCCATTGGTTGTATGGCGCTTTTTTGGGGATATCGTATAATTCCCGAACTTAAGGGACATCCCGGAAAAATGGATATTCCCGGCGTTGTAACAGGCAGTACCGCGCTGACCGCCATACTTCTTTTGCTGAATCGGTTGCAATCCACGGGATTTGATTTTCTGGCGATCGTCATCTTTCTTCTTGCGGCAATAAGTTCTGTACTATTTATTTTGATTGAACAAAAAGCAGTGAATCCTATGTTAAACCTGACTTTGTTTCAGAATAGGACCTTTTCATTCGCGAATATCAGCGCTTTGTTGAATTATATGGCACAGTATGTGATGGTTTTTCTTACTCCTTTTTATTTACAGAGGGTTTTATTGTATGCGCCTAATCAGGTAGGTCTTGTGATGACGGCTTTTCCGTTTACGGTGATGGCTGTTGCGCCGATAAGTGGATCTCTTTCCGATCGGATAGGTACAAGAATCCTTGCTTTTTTAGGAGCAGGGATCTGTGCGCTTTCCTTATTTTTTATGCACCAATTATCAGTAACTTCTCAGCCTTCAGAGGTGGTATGGCGATTGATGCTCTTTGGTGTGGGAAATGGGATTTTTCAATCTCCGAACAATAGCGCGGTAATGGGAAGTGTGCCGCGCCCTTATCTTGGCATTGCATCCGGAGTGTTGGCGACCATGCGAAATGTTGGTATGGTGATGGGAGTGGCCGCGGGTGGAGCGATTCTTTATGCGTTTGTACCTTTTCATACACTTCAGGGCGCTACGTTTGGCGGTATGGAAAAGGTTCTCTTTCTCTCTGGATTACGACACGCGTATTTGGCTGGAGCCATTATCGCGGCAGTGGCATCTCTTTCTTCTCTTATGAGAAACAGATAAGAACGCGATAGTGATTTGGAGAGAATATTCTCCTGTTGTTTTATTCATATCTCTATATAAAGCCCCCTTCATTGTTTTATTCATATCTCTACTTACAAGCAGGTTTCGTTTTTGGCTCTTTTTTTCGCGGGAACTATGATAGAGTATGGATAGATAAGGGATTGTGGAGTGTTTGACAGGAGAGTGGATATGTCTGCGGGAAACCGAAGCGTACTGGTAGTGATTGATAGTAGAAAGGTGCGGTTCCGTCGTACTTCGGATATTACAGTCTTTGCATTTCTGGATCACTGTGGCGTTGCATGGCAGATTTTTGACAGAGCTAATACCTGGGAGGTGCCGGAAGGGTATTTTGATCGGGCCGCGATTATTGTGGGGCATGATGGCGCTGTTTCTGATATTGCGCAGGAAGATGCGCTTGGAATACGCGATGCGGTTTTGGAGGGAGTGGGGCTTATTTCATTTGATAGAGATATACCCTCTTGGCCCGATGTATTAAAGGAGATTCTTCCTGAAACATTGGAATATCGTGGGTTAGACAGGCTCTATTTTCCTGAACCTTGCCATTGGATTGCCACAGGCCATTCTTCTGGAGAGGAGGTCTGTTTTCTTGAAAAAATTGAGACGCGTAGATTTGTATTGAACAGGAACGATCATTCTGTTGCCATAGATAAGAATGGGGATCCGGTTATTCTTTTTCGGCACAAGGGATCTGTTAGGGCGCTTTTTTTTGGAACAGGCAACTGGTTATATGCGGAAGAGGTGTATGGACATCTTCGCGGACTGGATGGACTGTTTTGGCGGGGGTTACTACAGGTGGCAAGAAAGCCATTTCCTATGAGATCGTTTCCTCCCTATTTGACCGCACGTGTGGATGATTGCAATGGAACTCATACTGCATTTCAGTATGTGAATTGTATGAACAGGTTTGGAATTTCTCCTAATTTAGGTCTTTTTCTTGATGAATTAGGACCAACTGATTGGAAAGAAGCATCGCGTCTTTTTCATCGGGGAGGAGCGGATTTTTCTGCGCATGCGTTTAGAGATGATTTTTATAAGAAATATACAAGCTGGAAACCCGCGGGTTTTCTTCATGATAAGCCGGATCTTTCAAAAGGAGGAAAGGAGACATTCTTTGAGGGGATAGGGATTGATCATTTAACTGGACGCGATCTTGATGATGAAAGAGTAAAAAAGAATTTTCAGAGGATAGATAGTATGTTTGCACGCGCAGGTATCACACTTAGCCGTATTCTTAATGCGCATTATGGAGAAGTGGGGTTGAGTTCGTTGCCATACTTTACCGACCGGAATGTGGATTTGTTTTGTACAAAAAGTATGCCGGGACAACTGCATGGGAATCAACCTGTATGGAGACCGAAACCGTATCATCAAAGAAGTATTGCGGGTAGGTATGCATTTGTAATGGATAGGATTCCGCATCATCCTTCTTTTACTATGATTTCCGCGGGCGGAGAATTCTTTGGAGAGAATAGGATAAAGGGTTCGGATATTTTGCGGGGATATCTTCCTTTTCTTGAGGAATCTCCGATACTTCAAAGCGATCGTGTGGTGTCGCAGACGATAAAGTCTCTTCAGATAGCCTTTGACAGTCTTACGTTTGGATTAATTATGACCCATGAGGAACGGATAGATGTGATTACGTTGAAAGAATGGGAAGATATCATAGAACGGATTGTAACAGGCATTACCGGATATGACTTTTTGCCTGCTTCTAGAGAATATGTGAGTATTGTGGGAAAGCGGTTGTTTGATACTCGTCTTTCATTTGCAAATGCAGAGAAGGATAGATTAGTTTGTATGATTACCGGAGTTTCCGATGGGCCTTCTCCTTTAACGATTTGGGAAGAAAAAGAAGAGAACTTGGTTTCGTACCGAGAGGAACTTCCCGCAATAAACGGTTTTTTGCGTGTCAGTCAATAGGAATCCGATATAGAAAGATACAACGAGTTGTTTTTGTTGTTAAAGAGAGATGCTGATAGAACTTCTTTTCCCAGAGAGTCGCGATACGACATAAAGCGCTAGTAAAGTAATAATCATTCCGATAACTCCAAGCGCGGAAGCTATTGCAGGGCCATCGGTAATTCTTCCTGCCAGCATATAGATTGCTTTTGCCACAGGAAATCTGCTTTCTTGCGAGACTAAGATTAAACTGCTTGAAACTTCCATCATTGAAAAAGCAAAGGTGAGGATAATGCCTGCGAGAAGTCCTGATCTTAGCATGGGAAAGGTAATACGCCTAAAGGTAAGAAAACGGGTGGCGCCGAGGTTTGCAGATGCTTCTTCAAGCGAGAGAGGAAGTTGTTGGAAGTTGGCATGCACCGCCCGTACTGCAAACGGAAGGCGTTTTAGAGCATAACTGAGAACAAGAAGAAGAATAGGAGAGGTTCGGGGATCTAAAATGGTTCCGGTAAAGGTGGTAAGGAATGCGAATGCAAAGACAATGCCGGGGATAGCCATGGGAAGAATGGTGATAGTATCTATGAGACCGCGAAGTTTAAATCGGGTACGGGAAAGGATATATCCAATGGAAAGCGCCAGTATCCCTGCGAGTATTGCGGTTGCGGTGCTGTATCCAAGGCTGTTTATAAGACTTTTTCTTGCAGAGGCATGTATTGCGATGGACCGGTAGTAATGTAAACTTATTTTTTCTGGAAATGGCGTAAAGAACCAGCGTTCAGAAAGGGATGAAAGAAGTACGCCTGCATGGGGAAGAAGTGAAATAATAAGTAGTATCGCAATTCCCGCAGTTGCAAGCGCGGCGCTTCCGCGGGGGAGCGTTTTTCGTTCAAAAGAACTGGTAAACCTACTAACTCCAATAAAAGATCTATGTGCGAGAGTGCGTTTCATGGCGGCAAAAAGTCCAAGCGAGAGGATGGATACAATAATAATAAGAATATATCCCGCGGGGTTGGTATAGATATCGGTGATAGACTGAAAGATCATAATCGGAATCAGAGTGGGATAATCAAATACAAGAGGAGTTCCAAGATCGGTAAGAGACCAGATAAACACTAAATAGGCGCCGCTGAAATATCCGGGAAGTGTTAAAGGAAGAAGAATCTTCCGGAAGGTCCTCCAAGGTCCGGCTCCGAGGGAAGAAGAGGCTTCTATACAGGAAAAATCAAGATTTTCAAAGGAAGACCGAAGGTTAAGGTAAATAATAGGGTAGAGATGAAGCACTTGAAGAATGAAGATTCCTGTTAACCCGCTTCCGAGAAAGTCAATGGGATGAGTAATAAAGGGAAGTTTCATCAGAAGAAGGTTTATGGTGCCGAATCTTGCAAGGATGTGGCGCATGCCTATAGCGGCAACAAAAGGAGGGGCTACTAAAGGAAGGAGGAGAAGTCTGTCCCATGCTTTTCTTCCTGGAAATTCCCGAAAACTTGCGAGATAGGCGAGAGGAAAAGCAATAAGACTTGCCGACAGTGTTGTTGCGGCCGCAAGACCAAAACTACGAAAGATTGCTTGTTTTACAAGGATATTGGTAATAACGCTTCCCGCAAGGTGAATAGAGACCCCCGCAGATTTCCAGAAGAGAAAAGCAAGAGGTCCAAGGATAAATCCCGTTAGAAAGATGGTAAGCGCAATGGCAAAAAGAATCATAGAGTTTCCTGAAAGAGAAGGATATTTTCTGTTTTGATGCCCATCTGGATTCTCTCTCCCTGTTTATATGAAGAGAGTACGTTCCCGGGAAGTGACGCAATAAGAGAGAGGTCTCCGCAGGAAAGAGAAAGCCTCAGACTTTCGCCCTGATATTCAATGGCTTTAATTGTACCGGTAATGATGTTCTTGGTTCCAGTGGGTTCAAGGCTGTCTGGGCGGAATCCGATAATGACCTTTTCTCCTTTTGAAAGATCTTTGTAAGTTGTTACAGAAAAGTTTCCTAAAGAGCTGTTTATTTCAGTGTATGGCTTGTTTTGTGCAGAGACAGTTCCAGAGATTTCATTGAGTTCTCCGAAAAATCTGGCGGCTGTAATGGTTTTTGGAGTTTGATAGAGAGAAAAGGGCGTGCCTGTTTCCACGATGGCGCCAGTATCAAGAAGAGCAACGGTATCTGCTAAAGAGATAGCTTCTTTTCGGTCGTGGGTTACATAGATTGTGGTAATACCGAGGGTTTGTTGGAGTTCGCGAATTTCCCGACGGATTCCTTCCCGAAGGCCGGGGTCAAGGTTACTGAGAGGTTCGTCCATAAGGAGAACGCGGGGTTCTACAGCAAGCGCTCTTGCGAGTGCGACCCGTTGTTGTTGTCCGCCGGAAAGTGTTTGTGGATAATGAGAGGCTGTTTCTGTAAGCCGAACAAGCGCAAGGGTTTCCATTACTTTTTTCTTGATATCAGCAGAAGAGTGTTTTTTTAGGTGAAGTCCATAGGCAATATTCTCAAAAACAGTCATATGAGGCCAAAGCGCAAAATTTTGAAAGACCATTGCCATTGAGCGCGCATGGGGAGGAAGCAGGGTAATATCGCGATCTTCAAGGTGGATGGTTCCTGTATTTGGAGAAGTGAATCCGGCAAGAATACGGAGAATAGTGGTTTTTCCACTTCCTGATCCGCCTAGAAGCGCGAAAAGGTTGCCTTGCGGAATAGAGAAATCTACCTTTGTTAATACTTTCGTATTTCCAAAGGATTTTGAAATTCCTTGCGCAGAGAGAAAAGGTTTTCTATCCATTCTTAGTATATCCTTGGTTATTGCACTATTTATATAAAGGAGCTATTCTATTCAGCGGGCAAGGCAATCCGCAAGAAAACGGCCTGTAAACGATCCTTTGATCTTGACGACCTCTTCCGGCGTTCCGCAACAGATGAGTTTTCCGCCTTTATCTCCTCCTTCGGGACCGAGGTCTATTAGATAATCCGCAGATTTAATCACTTCAATATTATGTTCTATGATTAAGACAGAGCTTCCCTTGTTGACAAGACTGTTGAGAACATTAAGAAGTTTTTGAATATCATAGAGATGAAGTCCGGTTGTGGGTTCATCAAGCACATAGAGGGTTCGTTCATTTCCGGAACGGGCAAGTTCTGTCGCAAGTTTTACTCGTTGCGCTTCACCGCCGGAAAGCGTGGTGGCGGGTTGTCCTATTTCAAGGTATCCAAGACCAACATTATTAAGGGTCTCTAATTTATTTTTTATTCGGGGAGTATTTTCAAAGAATGACAGCGCATCCTCTATTTTCATTGAAAGAATGTCTGCGATATTTTTTCCTCGGTACTGTATTTCAAGGGTTTCTCTATTATATCGCCGTCCTTTGCAGAGTTCGCAAGGAATAATCACATCAGGAAGAAAGTGCATCTCAATCCTGGTGATTCCCTCTCCTTTGCAGGCTTCGCATCTTCCGTCCTTTACATTGAAACTAAATCTTCCCGGTTTATATCCACGCAGTCGTGCTTCCTGTGTATAACTGAAAAGTTGTCTGATATAATCAAATGCGCCTGTATAGGTTGCAGGATTGGATCGGGGCGTTCTTCCAATGGGTGATTGGTCAATGACCACGATTTTATCAAGATTTTCAACGCCGAGAATTGCTTTATGTTTTCCCGGAATATCTTTACTGCCGTGTAAAAGGCGGCGTACTGCTTTGGTGAGGATATCATCTACAAGACTGCTTTTTCCCGAACCACTTACTCCTGTTACGCATACAAAGAGTCCTAAAGGTATTTCTACATCTATTTTTTTCAGGTTATTGTGGCTTGCTCCAAGAATCTGAATGGATCTTTCTCCTGGTTCTCTTCGAGAAGAAGGAACCGAAATAGCAAGTTTTCGGGAAAGGTACTGTCCGGTAAGAGAGTTTGGTGTGGTTTTGATATCGTCAATTGTGCCGGCTCCGACTATTTCTCCGCCATGGGTGCCGGCGCCTGGTCCGAGGTCTATGATAAAGTCGGCATTGCGCATCATTTCTTCATCGTGTTCAATAACGATAACTGTATTTCCAAGGTTTTGAAGATGCCGAAGCGTGGCGATAAGGCGAAGGTTGTCTCGCGGATGAAGACCGATACTGGGTTCATCAAGAATGTATAGAACTCCCACAAGTCCCGAGCCGATCTGCGTGGCAAGGCGAATACGTTCTGCTTCGCCTCCGGAAAGGCTATGGGTCATTCTATCAAGGGAGAGATAGTCTAGTCCGACCTCTTCAAGAAAATTGATGCGACTGGTAATTTCTTTCAGAATACGGGCGCCGATAAGAGTTTCTCGTTTTGTCAGAGAAAGTGTTGAGAAGAATTTTTTTACTTCTAAAACACTCATTCCAGTAATATCCATAATGGATTTTTTCCCTACAGTAACTGCAAGAATCTCTGGTTTTAACCTTCCTCCCTTACAGGCAGGACAAGGAAGTTCTCTCATATATTTTGTAATTTCTTCTCGGCGATAGGCGCTTTCTGTTTGATGAAAGAGCCGTTCAAGATTAGGAATAACGCCTTCAAAACTCCATTCCGGCGCTCCGTAAAGCAATGAAGTTAACTCATGAGACGAGAGATCTTGGGGAGTGTGGTCAAGATTTTTTTCTATTATGTTGAGGTAGTGGCGAAGAAGCTTTCGGTAATGAAGAAAAAGTCCGTGACCACCGCTTTCTTGCCATGGTTTGATCGCTCCTTTTCTAAATGTTTTTTCTTTATCCGGGATGACTAATTCCGGATCTATCTTAAGAAGGAATCCAAGACCTTTGCATTCAGAACATGCGCCGTACGGGCTGTTAAAGGAGAAGTTTCGGGGCGAGAGTTCATCGTATCCGATACCGCAGTTTGGACATCCGAACTTTTCGCTGTAGAGAGATTCATTCTTTTTGGTATGTACAATAAGCGTACCTTTCCCAATTTTGAGGCCGAGTTCAACGCTTTCAGCGATGCGGCCGCGTTCTTCGTCAGGATGAAACTGGTCAATAAGCACTTCAATAGTATGGGTTTTGTATCGTTTTATTTCAATGGTATCTTCAATATCGTATATCTGCCCATCTACACGGACCTTCAAAAATCCTGCTTTTTGAATATCTTCAAATATAGATTTATATTCTCCCTTTCTTCCGCGGACAAGAGGCGCAAAGAGGGTAATGGGCTGTTTGCTCTTCATACCAGAAATAATATCTGTGATTTCAGTTGAAGAAAGGCGTGAAATGGTTCTTTTACATTTTGGACAATGAGGAATGCCGATACGGGCAAAGAGAAGACGGAGATAGTCATAAATTTCTGTAGTGGTCGCAACAGTAGATCGCGGATTGGAAGCAGCTTTTCTCTGTTCAATGGCTATAGCGGGCGGAAGTCCTCCGATATATTCTGCATCGGGTTTTTTCATCTGTTCCAAAAATTGGCGCGCATAGGCTGAAAGGCTCTCAATATATCTTCGTTGTCCTTCTGCATAAAGGGTATCAAAGGCAAGAGAAGATTTTCCAGAACCGGAAATTCCTGTAACCACAATGAAACTATTTCTGGGTATGTCAATGTTGACATTTTTCAGATTATGTTCCTTGGCGCCCCTTACAATAATAAAGCCTGCTTTTGCTCCTTCTGCAAGAGTTTCTACCGAGGAAATAGGCCTCATCTTTTTCTCTGCTTCTTTAATATGGATTATATCTGTTTTATCCATCGGGTTCCGAATGGGGTATCTTCAAGAAGAATTCCTTGCTTTGCCAGTTCGTTTCGTATGATGTCAGCGGTGGAAAAATCTTTCTTTTCGCGGGCAGTGTTACGAAGCATAATTTGTTCCATTAGATCCTGCGGTAGAGCTTCTTTTTGAGGATCAAGAATTGCCATCACACTGTCTATTTCAAGAAGAAACTTTTTCAGCGCAACAGTATCTTGAGGAGATATATCTCCTGTAGAAAAGGCGATATTTGTGGTTTTCATCATTTCAAAGATTCCTGCTACCGCAGAAGAGATATTCAGATCGTCAGCGAGAGAAGAGGAAAATTTTTCTCTTGCTCTTTCAATAGCGCTTTGTACAACTGGATTTGCGGGTTTTTCAGGAACTGGAAAATCAAGCCGTTGATAATAGGCTTGCCAATGGCGGATTGTATTAAATGCCTGTTGCAGAGATTGTTCACTGAAGTTAAGGGGATCTCTATAGTGGGTAGTAAGCAATAGATAGCGGATAGCGATTGGATCTGCTCCTTTTTCAAGAAGGGTACGGAGGGTATAAAAGTTTCCCTTTGATTTTGACATCTTTTCGCCATTAACAAGCAGATGTGCACAATGAAGCCAGTATTTAACAAACAATTTTCCTGTTGCGGCTTCGCTTTGGGCAATTTCATTGTCATGATGCGGAAAGATATTATCAACGCCTCCAGTATGAATATCAAAGGTTTCACCGAGATATTTCATGCTCATTGCAGAACATTCAATATGCCACCCGGGACGTCCTGACCCAATCTCTGTTTCCCAAGAGGGCTCCTCTTTTTTTGATTCTTTCCAAAGAACAAAATCTCGCGCTTCTTCTTTCTCATATTCATCGGCATCTGTACGCGCGGCAGTCTTTATTTCGTTGAAATCATATCTACAAAGCTGACCATATCCGGGAAACGAGGAGATTCTGAAATAGATAGAACCCTCTTTTTCGTAAGCAATTCCTTTCTCAAGAAGAGTTTTTACCAGTTGTACCATTTCAGGGATATGGTCGGTTGCGCGAGGAAGATGATCGGGTTTTGCTAACCGTAATGTTTCGCAATCTTTCATAAAGGCGGCTATATATCGGTCGGTATATTCCCTAAGAGAGATTCCTTCTTTTATGGCGCCTGCAATGGTTTTATCGTCAATATCGGTAATGTTCATTACACGAAGGACGCGATATCCCGCAAAGGCAAGGAATCGGTGCAGAAGATCTTCAAAAATATATGCTCTGAAATTGCCGATATGCGCAAAATCATAGACAGTGGGTCCGCAGGTATAAAGACGGACTGTTTTAGGAGTAAGGGGCTGAAAAGTCTCCTTGGTTCTGGTAAGCGTATTATAAAACTGAATGGGAATGATGGAAGAAGAGTGTTCTGCATTCATTGGATCTGTTCCTTCTTATTGGCGATAAGGGGAGCCGCAGTTTCAAGAAAGGCGGTCATTCTGTCCAGTACCCTTTTTTTTCCAACCGCGCCGAGAAGATCAAAAAGTCCCGCTCCTTTTGAACGTCCGGAAACAGCGAACCTAAGCGGATGAAAGAGAGCGCCTGGCGATAACTGTTCTGCATTGGCAAGACCGCGTACTTTTTCTTCAATGGTTTCAGGTTCAAAAGGCTCTGTTTGGGAAAGAAGAGAGGAGAGCCGTGTAATGGTTTTTGTATGTTCCGGCGTTGCAAATTTCACAAGACCTTTAGCATCGTACACAACCCGATCCATAAGATAAAATCCGAGAAGGTCCGGAGCGTCTGCAAGGGTTTTGAATCGTTCCTGTTCAAGACGGACAATGGTTTCAAGGAATGTTGGACTGTACTTGCCAATAATGTCAGGAAAGGCCTTTTCAAGGTAAGGCATCAGAAGATCGCGAAGTTGAGCGGGACTTTTTTTCCTTACATAGAGCCCGTTCATCCAGAGAAGTTTTGTTGGATCAAAGATAGCGCTGGACTTATTGCACCGTTCAATTGAAAAATGTGAAATCAACTCTTCTTTTGAGAAAATTTCCTGGTTTTCCGAGGATCCCCATCCGAGAAGCGCAATATAATTGAAAAAGGCTTCCGGAAGATACCCTGCTTCTTGAAAGGCGCGAACCGAGGTGGCGCCATGGCGTTTACTGAGTTTGCTTCTATCGGGACCAAGCGTCATAGACATATGAGCAAAGAAAGGAATCTTTTCCTCCAATGCTTCAAAAAGAAGAATATGTTTGGCAGTATTGGTAAGGTGGTCTTCTCCCCGTATAACATGACTTATTTTCATAGTGATATCATCAATAACGACCGCAAAGTGAAAGGTAGGAATCCCGTCTGATTTCATAATGATAAAATCTTTCATCAGCGAGGTGTCAAACGCAACATCGCCTCTGATTTTGTCATGTATGTTAAGATGTTTTTCCGGTACCCGAAAACGTATGGAAGGTACTCTTCCTTCTTTTATAAAACGTTCTTTTTCCGAGGGAGAGATTTCTCGGCATCTATTATCGTATCCTGCGTCTCCGCCTGACTTTTCTGTGGCAATTTTCCGTTCTTCCAACTCTTCTTTTGTACACCAACAGAGGTAGGCTTTCTCTTGTTGGAGAAGTTTTTCAGCATATTCACGGTAGATAGGAATCCGTTCTGTCTGACGATAGGGAGAAAAAGGTCCTCCGATATCGGGTCCTTCGTCCCATTCAAGTCCAAGCCATTGTAGATCACGAAAGATGGCTTCTTCATATTCAGAGGTGGATCGTTCCCGATCGGTATCTTCAATTCTAATAATAAACTTTCCACCGCAGCCTTTTGCATAAAGATAGTTGAAAAGTGCGGTCCTTACATTGCCCACATGAAGGGGACCGGTGGGGCTTGGCGCAAAACGTACTCGGATCACAGGGTTCCTCCTGTATTTTGGTGCTTTTGTTTCGCAGGGAGCAGTTCTATATGCTTCTCTTTCAATCTATACACTTTTATTGAGCTTTGGTTCGGTATATACGCCACGAATGAAAAAGGCATAAGGAATATAATGTAATAAATACAAAAGTACAATACAATAGTGTAATATTCTTCGTGATAATCGTCAATGAATGCTCTTATACAGGAATTTTTAAGAGAGAAGAGGGATGAAGGAGGGGTGAATAGCGTAATCTTTTCCCTGCGGAGATTTTGGAGTAGGAAGGCTTTCTGTGCTTCTTTTGCCGATGGATTTTTTTTCTGTTATAATAAACCGTCTATACTATACCAGAAATTCTTTTTAGAAGATCTACCTAGTGAGGAAACTCCGGAGGAACGTATGAGCAAAAAGTATGAGGCGTGCGTATTAATTGTTCCTGATCTCGCGCCGGAAGCATTGGAACTTGAGCTTGCGGAAGTAGAGAAGGTTATGGTTGACGCTGGCGCGTCGGTTGCACAGAAAGATGTGTGGACAAAACGTCAGTTGGCATATCCGATTAAAAAGAAAACTGAAGGAGTATACGCTATATTCTATGTGGAAGCTGAAAAAACCGCGGTGAAAAAAATAACCGATACTTTGCGTATGCGGAACAATCTCTTGAGGTTTCTTATTATTTCAAAGAAAAAGTTTCCTAAACCGTCTCCTGTTTCTTCGGAACCGGAGGCGTCTGTGGCGGAGGTAAGCGATGGCAGGTCCGACTCTTAATAAGGTTTTTCTTATTGGGCGTCTTACCCGAGATCCAGAATTGCGGTATACGGGAACCGGCAATGCGGTGGCAAATGTACGTCTTGCGGTGAATCGGGAATTTCTTTCCCGCGATGGCGAAAAGAGGGAAGAGACTACCTTTCTGAATTTGGTGATCTGGGGAAAACGCGCTGAGGTTGCGGCGGAATATTTGCGGAAAGGAAGTCTCATCTTTGTTGAAGGAAGATTAAGTTCTCGGTCTTGGGAAACTCCCGAGGGAGAAAAACGTTCAGTATTGGAAGTTTCAGTAGACAATTTTCAATTTCTTGATAAGGCTCCCGGTCAGTCAGAGAGCTATGGAGGAAGAAGAGATGCAGCAACGGAAAAGCTTGAAGGGGAGGAGTTCTCTTCGAAAGAAGAGGTGGGTGAAGGCGAAGGTCTGTAAGTTTTGTGCAGATAAAACAGAGGAATTTGATTATAAAGACAGTGGGTTGGTGCGTCGGTACGTAAGTGTGCGGGGAAAGATTCTTCCTTCAAAACTTACCGGCGTATGTATGAAACATCAGAGGTATCTTACCAGAGCAATCAAGCGGGCTCGGTTTATGGGATTTTTGCCGTTTGTACAGGTATAACAGAAAAGATGAGCCTAAGGGCGAAGTTATTGTAAAGAGAGGAAACTATGAAAGTAATTCTTACGCAGGATGTGCCGAACCTTGGCAAGGCAGGAGAGGTCCATGAGGTAAAGGTGGGGTATGCGCGTAATTTTCTTTTTCCTCGACAGATGGCGGATATAGCGGACGAGGTTCGTATCCGCAACTTTGAAGAGAAAAAGAAGGCGCAGGAGGCGAAACGAGAGAAGTTTCGGCATGAAGCATCCTATCTGCAGAAGAAATTAGAAAAGATTTCTGTTACTATTGAGGCAAAAGCCGGTGAAGAAGAGAAGCTCTTTGGTTCTGTAACTACCGATGGCATTGCCGAGGCCTTAAAAAATCAGCATGAGATTGAAATAGACCGTCATCAGATCGTTCTTGAAGAGCCTATTAAAAAGTTGGGATTTTACAAGGTAGCGGTGCATCTTTTGGAGGAAATCAAGGCAGAGCTTAAGGTTTGGGTCGTGCAGGGCTGATTATGTCCACTCGGGCAAGAAAAAAGGCTGTGGGGGTTGGGCTTGAAGAATTGAAACAGCATGTGCCGCCCCATAATCCGGAAGCAGAACGCGCGTTGCTCGCTTCTATGCTTCTTGATGAAGAAGCGGCTGTCATGGCATTTGAAAATATTCGCGCGGATTTTTTTTCAGATAGAAGGCATCAGGTCATATTTGAAGGGATGCAAGAGCTTTTTGAAAAGAGCAGAAAATGTGATCTTGTTACTCTTGCGGAACTTTTTCAAGAAAAAAAAGAGATGGATCGGGCTGGTGGCATTGAATATGTAACCAGCATTTTTGATCTTGTTCCTACCTCTGCTTTTTGCGAAGAATATATTAAGATTGTCCGCGACAAATTTATCTTACGTTCTCTTATCTCCAGTGCTACCGAAATTATTGCCGGTGCATACCGGGGCGGTGAAGATATAGAACTTTTTTTAGATAGTGCGGAATCCTCTATTTTTGCAGTTTCTCGCTATCTTGTGAAACGCGATGCATATCCTTTGAAGGTTTTGGTAAAGGAAAGCATTGAGATGATAGAGAGGATTCATAGTGGTGCGCAATCTGTAAGCGGTCTTCCTACGGGCATTATTGATCTTGACAGTCGTACCTGCGGACTTCAGCCATCTGATCTTATTATCATCGCTTCCCGGCCTTCTGTTGGAAAGACAACCTTTGCCTGTAATATTGCGCAACGGATTGCGATTGAGCAGAAGGTTCCTGTTCTTATTTTCAGTCTTGAAATGTCAAAGGAACAGATTGTACAGCGGATGCTCTGTTCTCAGGCAAAAATTAATTTTCAGTCGGTACGTCAGGGATTTTTAAATGATGCGGAAATGGGAAGGCTTATTCAAGGTGCGGGAACTCTTTCCAACGCGCCGGTCTTTATTGACGATACTCCCGCGCTTACTCCGCTTGAAGTGCGTGCGAGAGCAAGGCGTCTGAAAGCGAAAGAAGATATTCAACTAGTGGTTCTTGATTATCTTCAGTTAATGCGCACCAGTAGCCGGCTAGAGAATCGTCAACAGGAAATTGCTGAAATTTCTTCTTCTATGAAAGCGCTCGCCAAGGAGCTTTCTATCCCTGTGGTGGCGCTTTCTCAATTAAGCCGACAAGTGGTTCGGCGGGAAGATAAAACCCCTCAACTTGCGGATCTCCGTGAAAGCGGCGCCATAGAACAGGATGCGGATCTTGTGATTTTCCTTTCTCGTGAAGAACAGCAGTCGGGCGAGGATTCTGGCAAAACAATAGTACATATCGCAAAACAGCGCAATGGTCCCACGGATCAGTTTCCTGTTCTCTTTTTGCGCGAATTTTGTCAGTTTCGTGAGTATACGAGGAGATCAGATCCGTGAATTTCGTCGAGATTCTCGGCGGAGATATTCTTAGAATTATTTCCTACCTTGGCGAGCTTTCCTACGAATCTGCTCGCGCCTTCAAAAAAATTTTCACTGAGAAGTTTCGGCGTCGTCTTGTAGTGAAACATATGATAGAGATGGGAATAGATTCCTTGCCTTTGGTGGCGATTGTAGGAACCTTTATTGGTATGGTGATGGTGATGGAAACCGCGTTGACATTAAGAAAATTCGGTGCGGAAAGTTATGTGGGAGGGATTGTAAGTCTTTCTATGGTTCGGGAACTCGGGCCGGTAATGGTGGCGCTGGTGGTTGCTGGCCGAGTGGGAGCCTCTATTGCCGCGGAGCTTGGCACGATGAGAATCACCGAACAGGTTGATGCTCTTGAAAGTCTTGGCGTGGACCCTGTGGGTTATCTTGTAAGTCCCCGACTTCTTGCAGGATTGATTGTCTTGCCGGTTCTTAATCTTATTGCAGATATTTTAAGTATAGTGGGAGGATACCTTGTCGGAGTATATATGGTTCATATTTCTTCCGCAGAGTTTTGGTATCAGAGTTTTAAGTATATTCAGGTGCGGGATCTTATAGCAGGTATTGTGAAGACCGTGGTCTTTGCATTTCTGATTGTTAATGCCTCCAGCAACGAAGGCCTTCGCGCGTCGGGAGGAGCCGAGGGAGTGGGAAAAGCTACCACACGCGCGGTGGTAAACTCCTTTTTTCTGATTATTCTTATGAATCTTATTCTTACGGCAATTTTTTATTTTCTATGATTACCATTCAAGATCTTTCTGTTTCGCTTGGTGGGAAAGAAATCCTGAAAAACCTTTCTTTTACGCTTGAAGAAGGAGAAAGTTTTGTTATTCTTGGTTCTTCAGGATCTGGAAAGACAGTATTGTTGCGTACGCTTGCCGGTTTGATTCGCCCATATACCGGCACCATAGAGATTTTCGGAAACAATATCGCGCGGATGACGCGGGACGAGAAACGAGCATTTCGGGAGAGGACAGCAATGGTATTCCAATCTTCCGCTCTTTTTGATTCAATGACAGTCTGGGAAAATGTAGGTTTTTATCTTATTGAACATTCGGATCTTTCTTTCTCTGAAATACGAAGACGAGCGGATGAAGTGTTGCGTGAAGTCGGACTTGAAGATGTCTTAGATTTGAAACCCGAGGAATTGAGCGGAGGAATGAAAAAACGGGTAGGTATTGCGCGAGCTTTGATCGGCGAACCAAAAGTTCTTTTTTATGATGAACCGACCGCGGGTTTGGATCCATTAACTTCACAAAGTATTATCCGGCTTATTGCAGAACTACATAAGAAACATCACACTACTGAATTGCTTGTTACACATGATTTGGAAATTGCTAAAAAAGTGGCAGATAGAATCGCGGTCTTGAACAGGGGCGAGATACAGGCGCTTGGCACTTGGAAATCTCTTGTGGAGAGCGAGCATCCGTTTGTACAGAAATTTATCCGTGCGGGAGGGTTGTATGAAGAGATTTGCGGGCAATCCTGAATTTAAGGTGGGGATCTTTGTTCTGCTGGGAATAATCGCATTTTTTGTCTTTATTTTTTCAAGCGGACAGACCCGCGGACGTGGGTATGAGGTACGGTTTGTCTTTAATAATGTGGCGGGTCTTGAGCCCGGCTCCGCGGTTAGAGTGAGCGGATTTCGGGTAGGAGATGTAAAGGATATTTCCATTATTTATCAAGAAACTCCAAAACTTCTTGTGACGGTACGGTTACATTCTTCGGTAAAAGTTGCTTCAAAGAGTATGGTAACAATCCGATCAACAGGAATTATCGGAGAAAAGTATGTTGAGATTGTTCCCGCGCCTCTTTCTGGAGACAGACTTCTTGCGCAGGGAGATCTTGTTGAGGCTGTAGATCCCCTTCCATTGGAACGTTTTATGAGTGCTGGCGAGGATATTTTAAAAAATCTTGATGCTCTTTTAAAGGCAACCAATAGTTTTGTGCAGGATCCTGCTTTGAAGAGAAATATTGTGGATACGATGGAAGGAGCAAAGGAAATGCTTACGCAGACTTCCGGAGTTCTTCAGGAAGTACGAAATCTTTCTGCCTCTGCGACACTCACAATAGAGAGCGCGCAGAAGATTATGGAAGAAAACCGAGAAAAGATCGGGCTTCTTATTGCAGATACTGACGAGAGTGTAAAGAATGTGAGTACTTTTATGGTTTCGGCAACGAAGAACATTACAGAAACGCGGGAAGGATTGCTGACAGCGGCAGGTAATATTGATAAGTTTTTTGTGCGACTTGGAAGCGAAGGAGTTCTTTCTCAGTTGATGGACGATACATCCATTGTTCCTGATATTCGGCATGCGATGTCGGGGTTGAAGGAAACCCAGGTTGTAATGACTGATGCCATCGCAAAACTGAATGCGCTGAGCGATCGGCTCAATGTTTCTGCGGTTCAAGCGGAACTGATTCTTTCTCAGGTCCGTTCAGGCAAGGGAACTGTGGGAAAACTTCTCTATGACGACAACCTTTACGATGCGGCGCTTGGATTGGTGAATGATATTCGGGATAATCCCTGGAAACTTCTTTTTAGAAGACGATGAAAGAAAAAAAAATCTTTTTTTGCAAAGAGTGCGGTCATGAATCTGTCCGATGGATTGGCAAATGTCCGGGATGCGGCGGATGGAATACATTTGTCGCAGAACCTCAACCTAAAGCCGGGAAGAGTACGGTCCGTATTTCTTTCTCTTCGGAACAGAAGGAACCCCGTACCCTTGAAGAGATAGAAGAAACATCTTCTGGTCCCCGTATTGAATGCGGAATCGGAGAGCTTGATAGGGTTCTTGGAGGAGGAGTGGTGCCGGGAAGTGTTCTTCTTCTTGCGGGCGAACCCGGTATAGGAAAATCCACCCTGATGCTTCTTATCGCGGCATCAATGGCAAAACAGGGGATTCGGGTACTCTACATTTCCGCGGAAGAATCTCTTTCACAGGTTAAGTTAAGAGCGTTACGGCTTGGCATAGAGCCTTCGGTACCCCTTTTTTTCCTTCCAGAATCTGATCTTGGCGGAATCAAGGAATCTTTGGAATCTTTTCAACCCCAGATGGTAGCAGTAGATTCTATTCAACTTATTGCGGACAGTTCTCTTGAATATGCGGCAGGATCGCCATTTCAAGTAAGAGAAAACTCGTGGTTTTTTATAGAGTGGGCGAAACAGAAGAATGTTCCGATCTTTCTTATAGGTCATATTACCAAAGAAGGATCTATTGCAGGACCAAAACTTCTTGAACACATGGTGGATGTTGTTCTTTCTTTTGAGGGAGAACAATCATCAAACCTTCGGATTCTTCGTGGATTGAAGAACCGTTTTGGCGCCACGGACGAAATTGGTGTATTTACCATGGAAGAAGATGGGCTTGTGGAGGTTCCTGAGGCAAGCACGATTTTTCTGTCTGATAGGGATGAAGTTCTTCCCGGTTCAGTGGTTTTTCCAGCTTTGGAAGGAAGAAGAGTTCTTATGGTGGAGGTACAAAGCCTTGTTGCTCCGACCTATCTTGCCATGCCCAGAAGAACCTTTACGGGACTGGATTATCACCGGGTAAATTTAGTGCTTGCTGTTCTTGAAAAGAAGCTGAATATTCATCTTGCTTCGTATGATATTTATTGCAGTGTTTCAGGAGGGTTAAAACTCTCGGAACCTGCGACGGATCTTGCGGTTGCCGCCGCTGTTTTATCGTCTTTTAAGGAAATTGCTCCTCCTCCGCGCACAGTTTTTTTGGGAGAGATAGGACTTACAGGCAAGGTACGGCAGGTTCCGCAGGTATTGGGAAGGGTAAAAGAAGCCCTTCGTCTTGGATTTACACGCGCGATAATTCCTCCGCATGGACGCGAGGGTTTGCCTTCTGGTATTGAGACTGTGGAGGTTTCCTGGATTCAAGATTTATCGGCTCAACTCTTTGCGAAAGATTGAACTTTTTTTCGGTGAGGAGTACAATACCTTAGTTGTTTCATTATTTCGACTTGCAGAGGATGATTTTTCCTGCGAGAGAAAACAATTCATAGATGAATGGAACCTTCACTATTATTGAGGTAATGAAAGGAGGGTATGGATGGGTGTTTATATTATACGGGCTTTTTTTATTCTTTTAACTACATTTGCCGGCTATCTGTATTGGTCGGATAAACGGATTGTTGGTGTACTGGGCGGTCTTATTGGAAGTATTGTTATTGTGGGGATTGAGTGGCTTCTTGGCCGGGTTCCTTTTAAAAAGCTTGTGTTGGCGATTAGCGGTCTTCTTCTTGGTCTTCTTACCGCAATTTTAGTGGCAAACTTTATTCTTCTTGTTCCATTTGAGACAGTTCGCGAAGAGAATGGGGTTAGATTCATTCTTTATGTAATGTTTAGTTACCTCGGAGTAATGATTGGTATTAAATCCGTAGGAGAGCTTGGCTTTATTTTTCCTTATCTTCACCAGGTGAAGGGCGATTATCAGAAAATGATTATTATTGACAGTAGCGTGGCGATTGATGGACGTATTCATGATCTGATGGTAAGCGGGTTTGTGGAAGGTACGTTGCTTATTCCTTCCTTTGTGACCCAGGAACTTCAGGAACTTGCCGATTCTGCCGGTGAAATGAAACGTCAGCGCGGCCGTCGGGGTCTTGAGTCACTGAATAAAATGAGAAATGATTCTACAATAGATGTCAAATTTTACGATATGGATTTTCCTGAAATAGAAGGAGTTGATGCAAAACTTGTAAAACTTGCGTCAACTGTGGGCGCAAAGATACTTACCAATGATTTTAACCTTACAAAAGTGGCGGAAGTTCAGGATATCAAGGTACTTAACTTAAATACGCTTGCAAATCTTCTTCGTCCAAGACTTATGGCAGGAGAGATGATCAACCTTAAGGTTGTGAAAGAAGGAAAAGAATACGGTCAAGGAATCGGTTACCTTGAAGATGGAACAATGGTGGTGATTGAAGAAGGAGCGAGCCATATTGGAAAGACCGTAGAAATGATTATTGATAGTACGATTCAAACTGCGAGCGGCCGAATTATTTTTGCGAAGATAAAATGATTTCTTCTGTTCTTGTGGCAGCTGGCAAAAGCGAGCGTTTCGGTGGAACTGTCCCGAAAGTGTTTTCTCGTCTTTGCGATAAACCTTTGATTTCATATTCTCTTGAGGCCTTTCAGCGAGCGCCTTTAATTAAAGAGATTATTCTTGTTGTTTCAGATGATCGGATAAATGATCGGCTTGTTCGGCATTTGAAAGAGCTTTTTCCGCGAATTTCTTCCATTGTTGCTGGAGGAAGTTGTCGTGAAGAATCGGTGTTGCGTGGATTGCGCGCCTGTTCAGACTGCGCACACTGGGTATTGATTCATGATGGTGCAAGACCTCTTGTTTCGCAGAGACTCATTGCGCGGGTAGCGCGTGCCGCGATGAAATACGGTTCTGGTGTGCCTGTGCTTCCTGTTAATGAATCTTTACGCAAGATGCGTGGACAGTTTTTGTGCGCCGAACTGCCTCGTCAAGGAGTTTGTACTGTACAGACTCCTCAGGGTTTTCATCTTTCCCTGCTGAAGGAGAAGATGGAAAAGTATGAAAAAAATCTTGAAGATTTTACCGATGAAAGCGGAATATTTCTCCGTGCGGGCATATCTGTTCGTACGGTGAAAGGAGAGTCTTCAAATATAAAAGTAACCACAAAAGCCGATATGGATCTTTGCAGGGCATTACAGAGCGATTTTTCTTCCGAGGAAGGATTAGAATAACAGTATGCAGGGCTCGGAAGAAGAGATATTCTTTACTGGAGAGGGAGATAAAGCGATGAGAGAAGGAGTTACCTTTCCTGAAGGTTTTCTTGCGACAGGCCTTCATTGCGGAATTAAAAAAAATGGAAAAAAAGATTTAGCATTAATTTTTTCAACCTGTCCGTGTCATGCCGCAGGAACCTTTACTACCAATAAAGCAAAGGCTTTTTCTGTGCTCTGGTCGTTGAAACATATTACAAATCCTATCCGCGCGATTCTTGCAAATAGCGGTAATGCAAATGCGCTTGGAGGACCGGAAGGATGGGAAATTACGACCTCTTTGATGACCCGTCTTTCACAAGAACTTGATATTTCAGAGACCAATCTTCTCTTTGCTTCTACAGGACTTATTGGAACAATCCTTCCGGAAGAGACGATAGCAGGAGCTTTTTCTGGAATGAAAAAGATGCTTTCTTCAGAGGGAGGAAGCGATGCCGCGGAAGCGATTATGACAACGGATCGTTTTCCCAAAAAAATTTCTCTTACGACCTCTATTCCCGGTAAAAAAGGAAAAGTGAAGATAGGAGGAATCTGCAAGGGAGCAGGAATGATTCATCCGAATATGGCTACAATGCTTGCATTTTTAACAACAGATGCTGTGATAGACAGGGAAGCGCTTTCCAAGGCATTGAAAGCCGCGGTTTCAAAAAGTTTCAATATGATTACAGTGGATGGAGATCAAAGTACGAACGATACCGTGATATGTCTTGCAAACGGACTCGCTAAAAATGCTCATATTCACCCGGAAACTCCTGCGTATGATACCTTTTCTTCTGCGCTTACTGAGCTTTGTGTTGAATTGGCATCAATGATTGTTAGAGACGGCGAAGGAGCGAAAAAAGAGATAGAGGTAAGAGTGTCCGGCGCTTGGAATGAAAAAGATGCCCGTAGGGTAGCGCGTCGCATTGCTGGTTCCACGCTTAATAAGGCTGCGTTTGCGGGAGAATGGCCTAATTGGGGAAGAATTGCCGCTTCCGCGGGAATGGTATGTAGCCGTATCAATATGAATACACTCTCCATTGCAGTATGCGGTATGCCTGTTTATTCAGGAGGTCCTCTTCCGTATGATGAACAGGGATTGCGGAAAAGATTGAAGGATAAGAAGATAGTGGTAGAATTGGACCTTGCGAAGGGATCGGCCTCCGCGGTTGCATGGGGATGCGATCTAACTCCAGACTATGTTACGCTGAATATGGAGAAGGAATGATGCTATGATCCGTCCAATGAAGAAGTTAGTGATCGCTGTTCCTAAGGGAAAAGAAGAACGCTTTTTAGATGCGGTACAGAAGTTACAGATGATTGAATTACATCAGCTTTCCCTTAAGGAAGGTTTTAGTCGTACTTCCCTATCTCCTCGCGTACTGCAGAAAGAAGAGGAACAGATAGATTTTCTTTATGCGGAGCTACGAAAAACAATGCGAGTATCTCGTCTTTCCTTAACGCGGGAAGAGGAGAAGAATCTTCTTGCAGACTTTTCCCTTGAAGAACTTTGGAAAACCTTTCATACTATTGCGGATCGTATACAATTGATTGAAGCCCGTCTTGTGCGAATAAAGAAGACACTAGAGAAAGTTCGTGCTTTTGCATGGTTTGAATCTCCGCTTACTCTTTTGAAAGAGACCGCATCATGCGAAGTGATTCTTTTTTCAGTTCCTTTTTCAGAAGAATCGCAGGTACGGAAAAAATTTTCTCAGGATCTTCTTTTTCCTTCAAAAAGAGCTGATCGGACGCGCGCATGGTTCTTATTGGTTGCGGTTCGGAACCCAAAACGCACTCTTTCGGCAGAAATAGAGGGATGCGCCGGAAAAATAGAGAAGGTTCCTTTATACCGCCGAACTCCTTCAGAGGTGATAGAACGGCTTGAATCGCGAATGCGAGACCTTGAGAAAGAACATACTGCCGTTCTTGCGAAAATGAGCAGGATTAAAAAACATTCTTCCGGCATTCTTGTCGCCCATGACAGGATTTCTACCTGGAATGCATTGATTCGGGCAAAGGGAGAGGCTTCCTTTTCCCGCTACTTCTGTTTTTTTGGAGGATGGATTCCTGCAGATATGCTCTCTCAATTTGAAGATTGGTGTGTTCGTACCTTTCCTGATCTCTTTTTTATGAGCGAAGATCCCTCGGAAGAAGATAAGGTTCCTGTTGCACTTGTTAATAATCCTGTTGTAAAACCCTTTGAGGTGGTGGTGGATCTTTACGGACGTCCTTCCTATACTGGCATTGACCCTTCAGGATATTTAGCTCCCTTTTTTGCGATTTCTTTCGGTTTTTGTCTTACTGATGCGGGGTATGGAATTATCCTTGCGCTTCTTTCCTTTTTTATCAGAAAAAAGTTCTATTCTCGTCAGGCGCTCTATAAGTTTTTTTCACTTCTTATGTATGCGGGAATTGCAACCATTGGAATAGGCGCAATGACCGGAGGGTGGTTTGGCGATCTGATTGTGCAGTTTCCTTCGCATCCTCTCTCGCGGATTCTTTCTCGGGCAGTAATTTTCAGACCTATGGCAGGCGGAAATGGAACCCTTCTTTTTCTTCTTACTACTCTTGTGTTCGGATACCTACAGTTATTGTTCGGACTTTTTCTTCGCGCGGTACATGCGGTAAAAAACCGTAATAATGCAGTTATTGCTGTTCTTGCCTGTTTTCTTCAGATTGCGATTCCTGCAACGGTTTTCTGTGCGGTAGCATCTCAAAAAGGGATATGTGCATCAATAACAGTATATACAATGGCTTCGGTTACCGCAGTTGCGATGGTATGGTTAATGTTTTGCAGGGCTCGTCTTCAGCAGGGTGTGATGCTTAAAATATTTTGGGCGGTAAATGGCGCCTATGAGGTTATCGCGGGGAATCTGATTGGTGATACGCTTAGTTACAGTAGATTGTTTGGTCTTGGCCTTACCACCAATGTACTTGCAATGCTTATTGCGGAGATGGTTTTTTTAACCACCTCTTTTCCGATAGTGGGTTTACTTGCCGGAGCGATTCTATTTATTGTGGGACATACGATAAATATGCTTTTAAATATGTTTGGAAGTTATATTCATTCAAGTCGGCTTCAATATCTTGAATTTTTTACAAAATTTTTTGAAGGTGGCGGTCGGGCGTTTCGTCCGTTTGAAGAGACCCGTACGCATACTTTTATTGAACAAAAAGGAATTTGACCTCGCATGTCTACAGAAAAACGTGATTATTACGAGATACTCGGGATTCAGAAAAACGCAACCACAGATGATTTAAAGAAGGCCTATAGAACCCTTGCGTTGAAATATCATCCTGATAGAAATATGGGAGATAAGAGCGCGGAAGAAAAGTTTAAAGAACTTACCGAGGCCTATGAGGTATTGAGCGATCCTGAGAAAAAAAGAATTTATGATCAATACGGTCACGCAGGTTTTGGTCCGCAAGGCGTGGATTGGCGGGAAGGTTTTGGACGGGTACGGATGGATTTTTCAGATATTTTTGGAGATTCGTTTGGTGATTTCTTTTCAGATATTTTTGGAGGTGCCACAGGCTCTCGGCAACAAACGCCTGTTCGCGGAAGCGATGTAGAGATTTCTCTTTCTATCTCTTTTCGCGATGCCGCGCTTGGCGCAGAAAAGACGATTAATATCTCTCGGCTTGACGATTGCAGTGAATGTAATGGTACAGGAAGCCGCGGAAAAAAAGGACCTGTTACCTGTTTACAATGCCAGGGATCCGGACAAGTACAATACAGCCAAGGATTTATTGCATTTTCTCAACCTTGTCCTCGGTGCAGGGGAGAAGGGTCAGTGGTACCAGACCCCTGTCCTGACTGTCGGGGAACAGGTCTTACGCGGGCATTGCATAAAATTGTGGCAAAAATTCCCGCGGGAATAGAAAATGGAAATACCTTGAGGATTCGTGGTCAGGGAAATGCCGGAAGAGGTAAAACTCCGCGAGGAGATCTTTATATTACGGTAATGGTTGATCCTGACTCTTTCTTTCATCGCAGGGGAGCGGATCTCTTTTGTGAGATTATTGTAACAGCTTCAGATGCCGCGTTAGGAAGAGATGTTGAAATGCCTACTCTTACTGGAAAAGTAAAGGTTAGTGTGCCTGCAGGCGCACAGACCGGAGATGTTCTTCGGTTACGAAACCTTGGTTTGCAAAAGCTTAATGCTTATGGCAAGGGAAATCTCTTTGTTTCATTAAAGGTGGAACTCCCTCGTTCTTTGGGAAAAGAAGAACGAATAGCATGGGAACGTATTAGATCATTAGAAAATCTTAAGAATTATCCAAATGTAAAGAAGTTTCGAGATAAACATTCCTAATGTCAGAATCCGTACGATTTGAACTTCGGGCGCCATTTGTTCCTTCTGGCGATCAAGAACCCGCGATTGAAAAGCTTTGCGCCACTCTTGAAAAAAATGCGAAATGGCAGGTTCTTCTTGGAGTTACCGGTAGTGGAAAAACCTTTACAATGGCAAATATTATTGCCCGTCTTGGTCGTCCAGCGCTGGTAATCTCCCACAATAAAACCCTTGCGGCTCAACTGTATGGAGAGTTTCGGGAATTTTTTCCTAAAAACCGTGTACGGTATTTTGTAAGTTATTATGATTATTATCAGCCCGAGGCATATCTTCCCGCAACCGATACCTACATTGAAAAAGATGCGGCGATTAATGAAGATATAGACCGTCTTCGTCTTGCCGCGACAAGCGCTATTTTATCAAGTCGGGATGTGGTGGTGGTAGCGAGCGTTTCTGCGATATATCCTTTAGGAAGTCCCGTGGATCATAGGGAAATGATGCTTCAATTGACGCGCGGCGACAGAATAGCGCGCAACGATCTTCTTAGAAAACTTGTAGGGATTCAATACGAGAGAAATCAATTTGAATTAACCCGTTCTTCCTTCCGTGTAAGAGGAAATTACATTGAAATTGTTCCTTCCTACGAAGAACATGGCCTTCGTATAGCGATTCTTGGCGGAAGTATCGGTCTTATTGAGAGCTTTGATCTCCTTACTGGAAATAAAATAGCGGATCATCGCGAGGTGGCGATTTATCCGGCAAAACATTTTGTTACTCCTCGGGAAAAACTTGTCAAAGCCGCGGAATCTATTACTGCGGAGATGGAGGAAACAGTGCGACGATTCCAATCCGCGGGAAAACCTCTTGAAGCGGAACGGATTGAGACCCGGACAAAGAACGATATGGAGATGTTGTTAGAACTCGGATATTGTCATGGTATTGAAAATTATTCGCGTCATTTAGCAGGACGAGAGAGGGGAGAACGGCCTGAATGTCTTCTTGATTATTTTCCGAGTGATTACCTTCTGTTTGTGGATGAATCGCATATGACGCTTCCGCAGATACGCGGGATGTATCATGGCGACAGGTCGCGCAAAGAGACATTGGTTGAATTTGGATTTCGTCTTTCTTCCGCACTTGACAACAGACCTCTTATGTTTGAAGAGTTTGAATCTATTCTTCCGCAGGTGGTCTGTGTTTCCGCAACTCCGGGTTCGTATGAACTTGAAAAATGCGGAGTAAGGCGTTTTGGTGAATCTTCTCCCTTTGTTGCGGAACAGATTATCAGGCCCACGGGTCTTCTTGATCCTATGATAGAGGTAAGGCCGGTAACAGGACAGCTGGAAGACCTTATAGACCGGATTAGAGAACGTATTAAAATCAAAGAACGTTCTCTTGTCTTAACAATTACCACAAACCTTGCTGAAGAACTAACCGATTTTCTTAAAGAATACAAGATACGGTGTATGTACCTGCATTATGAAATTGAGACACTGGAACGGATGGAAATCCTAAAGAATCTCCGAGAAGCGAAATTTGATGTATTGGTGGGGATTAATCTTTTACGGGAAGGGTTGGACCTTCCTGAAGTAAGTTTTGTGGCGATTCTTGATGCGGACAAAGAGGGTTTTTTAAGATCTGAAAGGTCGTTAATTCAGATTATGGGGCGCGCGTCGCGAAGTATCAATGGATTAGTGGTAATGTATGCGGATACGATTACTCCTTCTATGAAAGGAGCTATTGAAGAGACAGAACGAAGACGAAAAGTGCAAGATGCTTATAATCGCGCACATCATATTACTCCCCGTCCAGTAAGTAGACCTATTGGCAAAACTCTTGCAGAAATTATCGGAGCAAAGAAAAAAGGAAAAGAAAAAGAAATCATTCTTGAGGAAGAAGCGCTGTATGGAAAAAATGTGGCGTCTACTTTGAAACGCCTTGAAAAAAAGATGATGGCCTCTGCGAAACAACTTGATTTTGAAAAAGCGATTCACTATAGAGATAGAATTACCCGGTTGAAAAAGGAGGGATGATGCCTTGTAAGGATCGTCATATTTTGAGGGATCTTGCCAAAGAATACCTTGACATTTGCGCTTCTCCTATTATGCCAAGAAGGCGAGATTTATGGCGGGCGCATAATAGTCTTCGTCAAACTCGCCCCCTTATTTATATCCGTGCTTTTGCGTGGAACGAGATGCCGCAGAGTCGTTGTATATGCGAAGATCCTTTTCTGAAATCGTATGAAAATTTTTTCCGAAGGCATCTTTTTTGGCATACATTAAATGATGATTCTATCTTTGAGCCATGGGTAACTATGCCCGCGGTATGGACCCACACCGGGTGGGGCACAATGGGAGAGCGTTGTTTCAGCGAAGAATCCCGTGGTTCCTACAAAATGGATTATCCCCTGAAAACCCTTGAGGATATTGAGAAACTTAAACTTCCTTTCCATGAGATTGACGAAGCCAAGACCATTGCAAATCTCAATCGTCTTACAGATTGTATAGGAGATATTATTACTATTGATTTAGACAGAGCTCCCGCTTATAGAATGTGGAGCGGAGATCTTGCAACAGATCTTGGAGCTTTGCGAGGTATTGAACATCTTATGTTAGATATGGTGGATAATCCAGAATGGTTACATCGGCTTGTGGGATTTATGAGCGAAGGCGTCTGTAAAACTCATACTGAAGCGGAGATAAAGGGAGATTGGGGTTTAAGCGCTCATCAGAATCAGGCAATGCCGTATGCAGAGGAGTTGCGAGACCCGGCGCCGAACATTCATGGTGTTTCTAGAAAGGATTTATGGGTATTTATGGCGGCGCAGGAATTTACGGCAATTTCTCCTGCAATGCACGAGGAATTTCTTTTACGGTATCAAATACCGATTCTTACACATTTTGGTTTGGTTGCGTATGGATGTTGCGAGGATCTTACCCATAAAATCAGTATGCTCCGTTCTATTCCTCATTTGCGTAGAATTGCGGTAAGCCCTTTTTCAGATGTGGCGAAATGTGCGGAACAGATCGGTAAAGATTATGTATTGAGTTATCGTCCCAGTCCCACGGATATGGTGGGATATGGTTTTGATGAAGATCGGGTATGCGCTATCCTAAGAAAGGATCTTTCCTCCTGTGCGGAATCTTATGTGGATATTACGCTGAAAGATGTAGAAACAGTGGAGGGCGATCCGGAACGGATAAAAAAATGGGTTGTATTAGTACGGAATGTAATTGACGAGATTTGGAAGTAATCTTTGCTTTCTCTTGTCAAAATAGGAGACCCGGCTTATAATCTCCGCATGAAAATAGGAAGATTTGCTTTTGGAGAGAAAGAATTTACCGGAATGGTAAAAGAAGGGTCCATTGTGGTGGAACTTCCGGATGTTTCTCTTTCTTCCGCGGTGTATGATGGCTCTCTTTTTTTTAAAGATTCAATGCCGCATATAGAAGAAGGCGACCAATATCAAATCAAGGATCTTCGCTTTCTTCCTTTATGGCATCCTCGAAAGATTCTTTGTTTAGGGCTTAATTATCGGGGACATATCAAAGAAGGAGATTGGGTGCCTCCTGATGAGCCGGTCTATTTCGAAAAATCGTCAAGTTGCGCGATTCCTCATCATGCCTCTATTCTACTTCCTCCTGATATAGGAAGGGTAGATCCAGAGGTGGAACTTGCCGCGGTTATTGGATCAAGGGCGTATAACCTTGATTCTATTGAGGCAGAAAATGTTATTCTTGGCTGGACAATCTTGAATGATGTAACCGCGCGCGGTCTGCAACGTCGGGATCAGGCAAAAAAATATCCATGGTTCCGTTCAAAGAGTATGGATACATTCTGTCCGTTTGGACCATGGTTGGTAACCATTGATGAGTTACCTTCAGTCAGAGACCTTGCTATTGAATCCCGAATAAATGGGAGAGTGTGTCAATCTTCCACCACGTCGGAAATGATCTTTTCCGGTTCCGAGGTTATTGCGTATATATCAAAAACCCTTACTCTTGAGCCCGGCGATATCGTCTCTCTTGGAACTCCTGAAGGAATTTCTCCCATTGTTTCCGGCGACTTTGTGGAATGTGAGATCCGCGGTATTGGAATACTGGCAAACCAGGTGATATGAGATGGGATTTTCCTTCTCTGCGCGCGGAAAAGTCGCGGATATGATAGATCTTCTTTCAGATACGTTGCGAAAGGGAGAAGTGGTAGTAGTGCCGACTGATACAGTATATGGGTTGGTGTGCGACGGAAGGTCGGATGCCGCAAAAGAGAAAATTTTTCATCTTAAAGGTAGATCTTTTTCAAAAACATTGATTGGGTTTGTACGCGATATTGATTCCGCGAAGAATTTTGGTATGATCGCAGACCGTTTTTTTTCCTTTGTACGGAAACGATGGCCTGGAAGGAGTACTTTTGTGCTTCCTGCAAAAACTTCTCTGAAATATCTTGTTACTGAAACAGATACGATTGCATTGCGAGTTCCTGATTTTCTTCTTTTACGTGAACTAAACAATAGATTTGATATTCTTGCTTCCACAAGCGCAAATATGTCCGGCGGGAAAAGTGCTACCTCTTTTTCCGAGCTTCCCGCGAAACTTCTTTCACAGGTTTCTTTAGCGGTAGATGGAGAAAAAAGAGGCGGAAAGGTCTCCGCGATATGGGATCTTATTGAAAAAGAAGCGCGTTTGCAACGGGGCAATCTTCTCTTTGTTTGTTCGGGAAATTCATGCAGGAGCCCTATGGCCGAGGCCTGTTTGAATCATATTCTCAGCAGGTCGGAGATTACTGTATCTTCTGCGGGGATGAATGCGGTTAATGGAACAAAGCCCTCTATAGCCGCGTTACAGGTTTTAAGAGAAGCCGGGCTCTCCCTGCCGAATTTTTCTTCACGCCGTCTTACTCGGGAGATCCTTGAAGAAAGCGATCTGGTTTTTACAATGGATTCGTTCCAGAAAAGATCTCTACTTTCGCGCGCTCCATGCTTGGAGGGAGCGGTTGTTTCTCTTCATATTTCAGATCCTTTAGGTTGTGATATCGGATATTATCGCCGTACTCTTGAGAATATTACAGACGCAATATATAGATCAGTTCTTACAAGGATTGTCCAATGACTATTGCACTTGCAAGCGATCATGCTGGATTTAATTTAAAAAAGTTTCTTGTACGGAAATTACGGGACGAAGGGTATGAGGTCTTGGATCTCGGTCCTCATCAAGATAAGAGTGTGGATTATCCCGAGTATGCGAAAATGGTGGCGGAACAGGTTGGATCCGGCCGAGTAGAAAAGGGAGTGTTGGTATGCGGGTCAGGCGTGGGGATGAGTATCGCCGCCAACAAATTTTCCGGTGTTCGGTGCGCTCTTGTGCACGACACTTACTATGCGAAGCTTTCTCGGCTTCACAACGACGCCAATATTATCGCTCTTGGAGGGAGAGTGATCGCAGAAGAGTTTGCCTGGGAGATTGTAACAGTTTTTCTTGAAACCCCATTTTCCGGAGGAAGACATTCTGGAAGGATAAAAAAGATAAGGGAGTTTGAAGATGAAAAAGGATGATATTCTTCAGATGTTCCGCGAAACCGATGCATTGTTAGAAGGCCATTTTCTTCTTTCTTCAGGATTGCATAGTGACCGATATTTTCAGATGGCGCGTGTGTTGCAATATCCGGAAAAAGCAAAACTTCTTGCGAAATTATTGGCGAACCCTTTTCTTAAAGAAGGAATTACCGCGGTGATAGGTCCGGCGATCGGAGGGATTGTGTTGGCTTATCAACTGGCGGCTGTTCTTGGAGCTCGGGCGCTTTTTGCGGAACGAGAGAAGGAACAAATGCTTCTTCGGAGAGGTTTTACCCTTTGTAAGAAGGATCGGGTATTAGTGTGTGAAGATGTGGTTACTACTGGAGCATCTGTTCTTGAGGTAGTTGCTCTTGCCTCACTTTCCGCAGAGGTTGTGGGAGTTGTTTCTCTTGTGGATAGAAGTGCTGTAATCCCTGATTTTGGAAGAAAGTTTTTTCCTTTAACAAGGGTGGAAGCGCAAATATTCAGTGCAGAAGCTTGCCCGCTTTGCGCGGGAGGAACCAAGGCGGTAAAACCAGGAAGCCGCCAGGATGAGGCAAAGAACAATTTTTAATAATTAAGGTTGTGAAGTTCTTCTTCTGTAAATCCAAAGTAATGTGCTATTTCATGGTAAAGAATCTTCTCTACCATGGTCTCAAGCTCTTTTTGCGTGTGGCAGATCGCTTCTAATGGTTTTCGGTAGAGAATAATCTTGTCAGGCATTACCATGGAATAGGAGATGTTTTTTCGTTTTCCGAAGGGGATTCCCGTATAGAGTCCCAACAGGTTGGGGTTCGTGCCATCCTCAACGAAAAATTCCACATTTTCAATCTTTTTTTTGAATGCTTCTGGAAGTTTTCGTAATTTCTGGTATACTAATTCTTCCAGTTCTTTTTGAGATATCTGCATGGTGTAAAGTGTAGCATATTCGTAAGCAGGGAGAAAAAAAATGGTTATTGTAGGCGAAAGGATTAACGCCACTAGAACGCCGATACAAGAGGCCCTTAAAAGAAAGGATGAATCATTCTTTCTAAAAGAGGTTCGTAATCAGATAAAGACCGGAAGCGATTTTATTGATGTGAATGCCGGATCCGGAACAAGCCGTGAAACAGAAGATCTTGTGTGGCTTATTGAGATTATTTCCCGTGCGTTTCCTGAAGTGAAATTCTCTCTTGACAGCGCAAGCCCCGACGTTATAGAAGAATCTCTCGCTTATGTAAAAAGATTTCCAGTGATGATTAATTCCATAAGCGCGGAATCAAAGAAACTGAAGGCAATGCTTCCTTTGCTTCGTAATCATCCCGAGGTTTGGGTTGTGGCGCTTACCATGGATGATGCGGGTATTCCGGATTCTTCAGAAGGAAGAATTGCAATTGCGGAAAGATTGAAAAAGACCATTGTTAATACTGGCGTACAGCCTGAGAATATCTTTTTTGACGGTCTTGTGCAACCTGTTGGTACTGATTCAAAAGCCTTTCTTACTTATCTGGAAACTTTAACCGGAATAAAAGCCCGCTGTCCTGGTGTTAGGACTATTTGCGGTCTTTCCAATGTTTCTTTCGGAATTCCAGAGAGAAAAATTGTGAATAAATACGCGCTTGCACTTGCTCTTTACGCGGGACTTGACGGAGTCATTATTGATTCTCGTGATCCCGGTATTGCGGAAGCACGTTTTACTGTGCGGGCGCTTCTTGGATTAGACGATTATTGTCTTGATTATATCAAGTATTATCGTGCGATGAAGGAGAAAAAAAACGGGGCGTAGCGCAGTCCGGTTTAGCGCACCAGAATGGGGTTCTGGGGGTCCTCGGTTCGAATCCGAGCGCCCCGACTTTCCTGGTATATTCCGAGCACATCCTTAACACAATATTCCGAGCACATGGTTTACACTTCCTGGTATACTCCCTCTTGAAAAGGAGGGGAATATGCCATGGAAGGAGGTAAGTGTTATGGATGAACGGACAAAGTTTGTAGGCCGTCTTTTATCCGGAGAAAAGATGGTTGGGTTATGCAGGGAATTTGGGATATCGCGAGTCACCGGTCATAAGATCTGGAACAGGTACAAACAAGATGGAGCAAGGGGTTTATATAATCGTAGTAGAGCGCCCCACAAACATCCCAACCAGCTTCCTTTTGCAATAGAACAGCTTATCGTTCGGCTAAAGAAAGAGAAGCCGAACTGGGGAGCGCCGAAGATCCGGGAATTGGTAAGGAATAAATATTCTGATATAAAAGTACCTGCAATAAGCACGGTTCATTGTGTGTTAGACAGGCATGGACTTGTAGATAAACATAGAAGAAGAAAAAAATACCGCGCTATCGCAACCTACCTTTCAGTTCCCCAAGCGTCAAATGACTTGTGGTGTACAGATTTCAAGGGGCAGTTTAGGATAAGGAACGGCACATATTGTTTTCCTCTGACAATATCAGATTTTGTCAGTCGGTATATCATAAGTTGTGAAGCATTAAGCAGTACAGAAATCAATCCGTGTTTTGCAGTTTTTGAAGAGGCATTTCAGGAATACGGACTACCTGTAGCGATAAGAAGCGACAATGGCGCACCGTTTGCCATCGGGAATTCCACATGGAACTTAACCAGGCTTTCGGTATGGTGGATACGGTTGGGGATTAAGATTGAACGGATCAGACCTGGCAATCCACAGGAGAACGGTCGCCATGAAAGGATGCACCGCACCCTTAAACTTGAAGCCACCAATCAAGTCATAGGTAATTTGCTTCAACAACAGGAAAAGTTTGACTATTTTAGAAAAGAATTTAACTGTCAGCGTCCTCATCAGGCTATTGCTATGAAACGGCCGGCTGATATATATAGACAGTCTGAAAGGAAATACACAGGGTTACCGGATATTACCTATCCCGGGTATGATAAATCATTGATGCTAACCAATTGCGGCAGGGTATGCCTAAACAACCAAAAGATACACATAAGCCAAGCATTAGCAAATCAACCTATAGGATTAAAAGAAGTTGACAGTGGGATATGGCAGATTGATTTTATGAGTTACACTCTGGGCTTTTTTGATGAAGAAAGTGACAGATTTACGCCATGCGAAGATCCGTTTGGCTTTAAAATTCTTGATTAAACTATGAATAAAAGTGTAAACTATGTCCTAAGAATAAAGTGTAAACCATGTGCCAGTAAGAACACCTCTTCATCTGTTGTGATTTTGTTCTGTAAAGGTTAAAGAGTTTCTTATTATTATACTATCCGCTTAAGCTTTCCCCGGAAAGTTTTTTCTCTATCTGCCTATCAAAAAGGGCAAAGGCATCATCAAGCCGAAGCTCATGTCCTCCTTGAAATATCTCAAGGTATACCTGGCTTTCTTTATTGATGTTGTAGATTTGATTATAGAGGTCAAGGCTATGAGAGAAGGGAACAGAAGCATCCTCTTTTCCATGCGCTATATAAACATGAGCCTGTGCAATTTTTTCCGCATATTCCGCGGGAGATCTCTTTTTATATTTCTGTAACTGTTCGGGACTATCTGGAGCGCCTCCGCAACAGGCTTCAATATGAGGAGTATAGGCGGTATTTTCTTGATGCCATTGTGCCAGATTGGTAATAGAACATGAGGCGAAAACAAGATCCCAGAGATCTGGAGAGTATGCGGCCATCATAAGCGCCATATGTCCGCCTCCACTGCCGCCAACTAAAAATAGAGGTGAATCGGTAAAGCAAGATTGCGCGCAGATTTGATCTATGGCATCCACAACATCTTGCATGGCAAGTTGCGATCCGCAGGCTTCGTGCGCTCGCGGGTTTTCCATAAGATTGGAACCGCGGAACTCTGGAAAGAGGGCGTTCCATCTTCGTTCTTTAATAAAGGGAAGAATATGTTCTACCTGATTATATCGGTCGGTGCTCCATGTGTGCAGTGCCACCACAAGCGGAGTGGCTCCCGATCGCCCTGCGTTTGCAAAGAGGCATGGTTCTCGCGATCCGTCTATAGATGATTTTATGGTAATTTCTTGGGGTTTTTCCATGCGATGACCTCCTGAAATAGAGAAGATTGCAGAATATGTTATTTTTTTATATGAATGGCCAAGTTCTTTGAAAGAATAGGCTATCACGAGAGTATTGAGGTGTCAATGCGAAGAAAGGTTGTCTGAAATATGATACATACGGTACAATATCTATAATAAAAGAGATTGCCAACTTTCTTTCTCAAGGAGAGACTGTGACAGTTCTTATTCTTTTTTATTCATTGTATGGTCATATTTATCGTTTGGCTGAAAAGGTTGCCGATGGCGTACAAGAGGTTCCCGGCGCTATTCCTCTCCTTCGTAGGGTTCCAGAGACCCTTTCTTCGTCTGTGTTGGAAAAGCTCGGAGCATGCGAAATACAGAAACATTTTGCGCATATTCCTGAATCTTCTTATGAAGAACTTGCCTCTGCGGATGCGATTGTGTTCGGAACTCCGACCCGTTTTGGGAATATGTGCGGGCAGATGAGTCAATTTCTTGATGGCACAGGTTCGTTATGGGCACAGGGAGCCCTTGTGGGGAAAGCTGGTGCTGTATTTACTTCAAGCACTACCCAGCATGGCGGCCAGGAATCTACGATTCTTTCCTTTCACACTACGCTTTTGCATCATGGGATGATTGTGGTAGGACTTCCTTATACCTTTCACGGACAGAAAGATTTGAGTGAAATCTCGGGAGGATCGCCGTACGGTCCTTCTACTATTGCGGGTCTTCATAATGAACGTGTTCCGAGCAAGGCGGATCTTGACGGAGCTATGTTTTTAGGTTCCCATATCGCGACTATTGCAATGAAACTTTCTAAACCTCTTTGATTCATTCCTTATATCTTTAGTGTTGGAAAGGCATCATTCATTACCGAGAATACTTTTTTTTATCATAGAAGGAGGCATATATGGATATATGGCAAGCTATTGAAACCCGACGTTCTATTCGGCGTTTTACAGAAAAGAAAATCCCTTTTTCAGATCTGCAAAAACTTGTATATGCCGCCTCCCTTGCGCCAAGCGGAGGGAACTTGCAACCATGGCGTTTTCTTCTTGTTGATAATCCTGTACAGTGTGAAAAGGTCTTTTCAACTCTTGCTTGGGCCGCTTATCTTGGGCCTGCGGGAAGACCGAAAGAGGGAGAGCGTCCTGTTGCGTATACGGTCTTTTTGCACGATACGGAAATTCGCGGTGAAATTGCGGTAGCAGACCATGCCGCGGCAGTAGAAAACCTATTGCTTGCAGCAGTTTCTATGGGAATTGGAGGGTGCTGGATCGGCTCAATTGAGAAAGAAAATCTTGCGAAAATTCTTAATCTTCCAGAATCGTTGCATATTGTTTTTGTGGTGGCGCTTGGGTATCCGGCAGAAGATGCCTGTATAGAACCTGTAAGAGAAACAATTCGCTATTGGAGAGACAAAGAAGGGGTTCAGAGGGTTCCGAAACGCAATGTGGAAACCTTAACAATCCAGAATAGTTTTGACGAGAAGAGAAAGAAAAAAATTTGACAAAAAAAAAAAGAGTAGGTACACTACAAAAGATTATTTGAGCCATTAACTGAAAAGGGGGTGACAGCATGGCCGAGAAGAAAGGGAATCCAGCAGCAGTAGCTATTTTGATTATCATCATCGTGGTGGCGCTTTTCTTCATCATCAAGCAGGCGATGCCGAAGAAAGCCGAGGTTCCGCCTCCGCCTCCGGGTGAAGAGATGCCGATACCTCCTCCTCCAGATGGTGAACCACTGCCGGAGCCAGAAGCACCGGAAGTTGATTAAAAAGAAACTCTTGACACATTTTAGATTCAACGGTATAATTTAGTTCGCAAAAGAGATCATTGAAAATTTTGGAGACTAGTGAGCCTCAACAATTCAATTGAGGGTTTGATCCTAGCTCAGGGTGAACGCTCGCGGTGTGCCTAACACATGCAAGTCGTGCGACGAACTCGGGAAATTTTGCGCAAGTGAAACTTTCTGGGGGAAAGCGGCGAACGGGTGAGTAGCGCCTAGGTAACCTCCCTTTTTGTTCCGGACAACTCCGAGAAATCGGGGCTAATACGGGATACGTCCTAAAAGATTCATGTCTTTTTGGAGAAAGCTCAACTTTCGGGTTGAACGCAGAGAGATGGGCCTGGGTTCCATCAGCTTGTTGGTGGGGTAAAAGCCTACCAAGGCCATGACGGATAGCTGGTCTGAGAGGATGGCCAGCCACATGGGGATTGAGACACGGCCCCGACTCCTACGGGAGGCAGCAGTGAGGAATCTTGGACAATGCCCGAAAGGGTGATCCAGCGACACCGCGTGAGTGATGAAGGCCTTCGGGTCTTAAAACTCTGTCAAGTGGGAAGAAGTCCGCTTTGCGGATTGACGGTACCACTGAAGGAAGCTCCGGCTAATCCCGTGCCAGCAGCCGCGGTAAGACGGGAGGGGCAAGCGTTACCCGGATTTATTGGGTGTAAAGGGTCCGTAGGTGGTCAGGTATGTCCATTTTGAAAGCCTCTGGCTCAACCAGAGAGGTGGAGTGGAAACTGCCTGACTTGAGGCCAGGCGAGGAAAGCGGAACTGCCGGTGTAGCGGTGGAATGCGTAGATATCGGCGGGAACACCATTGGCGAAGGCGGCTTTCTATCCTGGTTCTGACACTGAGGGACGAAAGCGTGGGGAGCAATCGGGTTTAGATACCCCGGTAGTCCACGCTGTAAACGATGGGTGCTGGGTGTTGGTCCGGTTTCCGGATTGGCGCCGAAGCTAACGCGTTAAGCACCCCACCTGGGGACTACGGTCGCAAGGCTGAAACCCAAAGGAATTGACGGGGGCCCGCACAACCAGTGGAGCATGTGGTTTAATTCGATGATACGCGAGGAACCTTACCTAGGCTTGACATACCGATAGTACTGACCCGAAAGGGAAGGGATCCGTAGCAATACGGAAGTCGGTACAGGTGGTGCATGGCTGTCGTCAGCTCGTGCCGTGAGGTGTTGGGTTAAGTCCTGGAACGAGCGCAACCCTTGCTTGCAGTTACTCGCCTGTAAAGGCAGAACACTGCAGGGACTGCCGTGGTTAACACGGAGGAAGGTGGGGATGATGTCAAGTCATCACGCCCCTTATGCTTAGGGCTACACACGTGCTACAATGGTCGGTACAGATGGAAGCGAAGCCGCGAGGTGAAGCAAATCCAAAAAAGCCGGCCTCAGTTCGGATTGCAGGCTGCAATTCGCCTGCATGAAGCTGGAATTGGTAGTAATCGCAGATCAGCTACGCTGCGGTGAATACGTTCTCGGGCCTTGTACACACCGCCCGTCACGCCAGCTGAGTCGGGGGCGCCTGAAGCTATCTTATCCAACCCGTAAGGGAGGAGGGTATCCAAGGCGAAATCGGCAAGGAGGGCGAAGTCGTAACAAGGCAGCCGTACCGGAAGGTGCGGCTGGATCACCTCCTTTCTAAGGAGTTTATCAAGTTAATTAGGGGTTCACTAGTCTCCGTTTTACTTCAGAGCGAGGCAAGATGCCTCGCTCTTTTTTTAAGAGTTTACAAACTGATCAATTTTATAGACCTTTATATGAAGCTAATTGTAATTTGACAAAATCCTTTGAAATGGTAAGGTCTTTTTATCAAGGAAGCAATTATGAGAAGGTCTGATAAGAGTAAACAGGGCGGAGTCAATGTGCGGACAGAAAGAGACAGTATTCCCTTTATTAGCATTCTTTCCGCTATTTGGCATATCTTCTGCTAAGACCAATTATTCTCCTCTTTTTCCCACCGTTTCACAAAAAAAACTTTTCTGGCGACAATTTTTGAGATGAAAAGGGAAATAAAATCCAAAACTATGCTTACATAATAAAGGGATGCTTACTTTTCGTAACTGTAAGGATAAAAGGAAAGATTGAGAATTTTCGGCCTATTGAAAAAATAAAAAATGCGCAAGGAATACTTTACTGGAGGAGGAATGAATGAAGAAGGGAAAACATGGTGGGTTTACTTTAATAGAACTCCTTGTAGTTATTGCAATTATTGCTATTTTAGCGGCAATGCTTCTTCCCGCGCTTTCCAAGGCAAGAGAAAAAGCCAGACAGGCAACCTGTGTGAATAATCTTAAGCAAATAGGACTTGCGCTGATGATGTATGCGCAGGATTGGGATGACTGGTTTCCCTGTGCGGCTTTTTATGCAGAAGGAGATCCTGCTTATACCTCTGGAATAGGTAGTTTTTATTGGTTTCATGCTATCTCGTCAAGATGTATTAAAGGGCTGAATTATGGACTTGATCTCAAAAAAACTATGGGGGTGAAGTCTATAGGAGGTGGATGTCCGAGTGAACGGCGTAGCATGTCAACAGGGACGTATGGTATTAATTTACGTTTGGTAGGAAATGGACAAAACCCTTCTGTCTATCCTTCTACGAAAACCACAAGAATATATAATCCGAGTATTACAGTTCTTGTGGCCGAGGCATCTATGAACGGATATTTTTATGTGTATTGGGGAGATTATTTTAGTTTTCGGCATAATGGCATTGGCAATGTTCTTTATGCAGATGGCCATGTAGAAGCAAAAACCTATGACCAGCTCTTACCAGACGGTCTTGCAGCCTCTTGTTTAAAACAGGGCTGGCAATAGAGTAAAAAGCAATTTTCTGGTTTTTCTGGAAAGAAACTCAACAAGGGGGAAGAGGTATGAGAAAAAGTATAGGATTTTTGTTGTGTGGAATCTTTCTTTTTTGCGGCGCGGGAGTTTCTTCTGCTGATGTGAAGATAACCCCTTTAAAAATTTCCAAACCATTGATTATTGATGGAAAATTGGATGAGGCCCCTTGGAAGCAGGCATCTGCGATTACTGATTTTACTATTAAGGATACGGATCAGCCCGCGCGTTATCCTACACGGGCTTATGTACTCTACGACGATAACTCCTTTTATATTGGCTTTCACTGTATTGAACCTGACATAAAAACCATTCAAGCAGAGAAGCGTCCTCATGATCAAGCGGTTTTTTCAGATGATTGCGTAGAGATTATGCTTGCCCCTGGATCAGGCACTGAATATTTCCATTTTATAGTGAATGCCGTAGGTTCCCGATTAGATAGATTTCTTGAACAGGGCGGGTTTGTGTCGGATCTTACCTGGAATGGCGAGTGGAAATCCGCTGTATATCAAGGAAAAGATTTCTGGTCTGCGGAGATAGCTATTCCCTTTTATAACTTTGTTCAATCCTCTGAATTTTCTTCCTCTTTTTCTTGGGGAATAAATCTCTGCAGAGAGAAAAGAAATCCTGAGGAAAATTCTTCTATAGGAAAAAATGGTGCATTTAATAGTATAGGTGATTTTCGGAAAATAGAGATTCCCGTTGATTTGACCCGTTTTTCTTTTCGTATAGAAGAGCCCGCGATATCAACCGTAGTACAGGATTCAAAATTACATGTGGGAATTAAGGTTCCTGTGACGAATAATACAGGAAAATCCGCGCACTATCTTCTTGACTTTACATTAATGAGTGAGACGGGAAAAATAGACAAACTAGTGCGGGAAATTAGACA
>JBBADJ010000015.1:0-69731 GCA_041656495.1 Candidatus Ratteibacteria bacterium | reverse complement strand
TGTAAAAACTAATCCTTTTTATAAAGAAAGAGTGGAGTTGAAAAAGAAAAATCAACTTGCGTTAAAATAGATTTTAAAATGACATAACGATTATGCTTTCATATAGATTTCTATTTGACATAATAGGTATATCGCATTGCGTCATAATAAATCTATACGAAAAGGAATCGTTGCGTCAAATAGGAATCTATACAAAAATATTCTTTTTATGCTTTGTTTTTTCCCCCGCTTTTCCCATTTCTTTCTTTTTCTTGTGCTTTTTTTTCACCGATCGGATAATATTGCGTTACACTTTTACTGTGTGAATCCATACTTTCTATAAACAGGAGTTAAGAAAAAAAGCGAGAACAAAAAAACGCTTATATGTTGTAATGTTCTATACCTTGTTCATGGTTTCATCATTTATCTCCCGGATTTACAGGCATATATACATATCTTCTTTTTAGAAAGAGAGATCATTTGAATATTACTGTAATGGAAGAGTAAATCAAATACCTGAACAATAATCTGTAACTTTGGTTCCGGGCGGAAAAGAAATATCAAAAGTTGTATCACTTATTCCTTGATTTATTTGAATACTAGAATATTGTATTGTTGTACTGGGTGTATGCGCGAAACAGGGCCAAGATATATTGATTTCTTGAGGGAACCAGATATTTTTATCAAATTTTTCCAGTTTGATTTCAAAAACAATTGAGTCCTTTCCGCTATTTTTTACTATGATTTTTTTGGGGAGAAAGCCTTTTTCTGGAGCAATCCATATCTTATAACCAACCCTTGGTCTCATCAATATTCTTTCCAAATCTTCTTCTGATACTAACAGTACAAAACAAGAATCATTATCTACCTTTTCTTGTTGGGGAAGAATTTTCGTTTTAGGGTTTGTTAAAATTTCCTTCAATGTTACTCCGGGCCAGATATGATAGAAAAAAGAAGAAGGTGGTATCCTTGAAGGAATACCACGATGAGTATATGTCAAAAGTTCATTTTTACTTAATATTTCTCCTTGAAGAGAAGGTTCTTTTTTTTCTGCAGAATAAATTGCAGTAAGTATTTTGCCTTCTTCTGCTGAATAATTAAGAGCACCTTGTACAATTCTTCTTTCTCCGGTTGTTTCTTCTGTGAGGATTTCTCTTTTTAAATATTCTTTTGTTTCATTAGGAATGTTCTTGAATTTCCAGTCGTGGTGGAATGTGAGCCTTTCTTCTTTTGTTGTAAAGTTACATTGAGCGCTTTGAATCAAAGAAAGGTGATGTAGGTATCCTTGTAAGATATGTTCCCTATTTGATTTATAATCTTCGGAAAAAAGCATAGAGTTGAAAAACACTATTCCTATTATGATAACAATGGGAAGAGATGCGCTTGCTTTCATTTTTCCTCTCCAGATCATAAATCTTTAATTTTGACACGTATATCAAGTTTCACCGGAGACGCTACTGTATGGAGTATGTGGATTGCATCTGTGGGTGTAGGCAGGCGGTAGAAAAAAATAATAATAGGATGAAAATTCTTTTTGCCTTTTCATCATATAAATATGATACCTTCCTTTGTAGAATTATGCCAAGAGGTATAGGAGTTGAGTATATCGGTAGAGACGAAACTTCTTCTTTTTTCTATAATTTCGGATCCTTACACTCTTTTTCTTTTGAGAGAGAAATTATAAGATCCCCATTATTGTTGGTATTGTTCAAGAAACTCTATAACTCTTGGATTCATAATCAGATGTTTTTTCTTGAGTGGTTTCGCAAGAACGATTCCTTCAAGAGATCTGCATCTGCTTAATGCCACGTATAACTGGCCGTGCGCGAATGTACCGCTTCCTATATCAATGACGACTCTATCAAAGGTTTTTCCCTGACCTTTATGGATTGTTACTGCCCATGCAAGCCGCAGGGGAAACTGTGTGAATGTGGCAATGGTTTCGGTTTCAATTTGATGGGTTGCTGGATTGAAGAAAAAATGAAAAATTTCCCATGAATGCCGAATAATTTCTTCAAGGGTTCCATCTTCAAATCGTATTAAGAGCGAGGTTTGAGAAGGATCATCGGACTCATTTATTCCATATAAAGTGCCGAGGGTTCCATTTACCCATCTTCCTTCCGGATCATTGGTTAGCATCATAATCTGCGCTCCGATTTTAAGACGGAGTCTTTCTTCGGTTGGGTAGCGTTGCTGTTTGCAATCTCCTTGAATATCTGCATGAAAAGAAAAGCTTTTTCCTTTCAGAGACGCAAGATGTTTTTCATTAATACGAAGCGCCATGGCATTGGTGGTGGTGAGAGAAATTTCATATCCTTCTGTATGAACGCCGAAATCTGCACCTGTTCTGGAATTTAAGAGATCAAGATCTTTCTTTGTAATGGTATTGTTTCGGATTCGGTTTAGTATTTCTATAAAGAGAGGATCTTTCTGTCTGTATATAGTAAGAAGTTCTATAAAAGCAAAGTTACCTGTGGCAAATGCAGATGATTCAAAGAAAAAGGAATTGTTAACGATGTCAGGGAAAAGGACTGCTTCACTTTTTGAAGTTACCGGCGGTAATTGATAGAGGTCTCCGACAAAAATCATCTGAACACCTCCAAAGAGAAGGCCAGGGTAAGGACCATTGATAGAAAGAGAGCGTTCTATACAATCAAGAAGGTCGGCACGTACCATAGAGATTTCGTCTATGATGATAGTATCCAATTCTTTATAGATAGCTTTTTTCCGACGTTTTGCAATTGTTTCCGCTTTATGAAGGGTGATATCGGGTTTGAATCCAAAGAAGGAATGGATGGTTTCTCCCTGTACATTAAGTGCGGAAACCCCTGTGGGCGCAAGAACAACAATCCTTTTTCCTGTATGTTTCCTGAATAGGGTAATAAGAGTAGACTTTCCAGTACCGGCTTTTCCCGTAATAAAAATATTTTTCCGGGAATCTTCAAATAATGAAAGTGCGTTTTTGAACTCTTGGTTATATTCTATGGCAGGAGAATGCATATATAATATTGTCCTGTTGAAAAGGGAGTGGTAAGAGAGCTTCTTTTTCTTTGATTGTAATCTCTTTTTTTATTGCGTCAAAATTAACAGGGGAAATAATGATGGGTTTGTACCATAATACCCTAATGGTTTCTTGAGAGAAAGAATCCGATAGAAAGAAAGGTTTGGTTAAAGAGAACTTTCTATACTGTTTTCATAACCCTGAACAGCTCCTCCTCCCAGAACCTTGTAAAGCATAACAAGATTGGCATATTTTGCCTGTTGAAGGGAGAGAAGTCCTATTTGTGCCGCATAGAGAGAGCGTTGTGCATCAAGAACAATAAGATAATTGCCAATTCCATGGTTGTACCTTAGTTCCGCAAGACGAAAGACTTCTGAAGTAGATTCTACCAGAGCGGTTTGCGCACGCAACTGTTCTTCTATAGATTGTTGCATAACCAGCGTATCGGAGACTTCCTTGAATGCTTTTTGAATGGCTTGTTCATAGAGAGCAAGGGTACTTTCCCTCTCTGCTTGTGCTACCTTAAGCGCTGATTTTCTCCTTCCAGAGTCAAAAATAGGAAGAGAAATTTTGGGAGCAAATGCCCAGATATCTGAGCCTGCTGTAAAGAGAGAGCCTAGGTCATTGCTGGCAGTTCCGAGGTTTCCTGTAAGAGTAATGCGAGGAAAGAAGGCGGCGCGCGCTACCTCTATATTTGCATTCGCTGCTTTAAGAAGATGTTCTGCCATAAGAATATCGGGTCTTCGCAAGAGTATTTCAGAAGGAATTCCCGGTGCAATGGTTTCTCGGATGATAATAGGAGAAAGAGATTCCGGCAAAAGGGATGGGGGAATCGTGGTTCCTGCAAGGAGTTGTAAGGTACTGATATCAGTGGCTATCATTCCCCGGTATCGGGCAATATCAATGTTTGCGGCCTCTATCCTTGTTTGTGCCTGTTTCACATCAAGCTCTGAGGAGATTCCATTTTGAAATCGTTTTAGAATAAGTTGGTATGATTGGTTTTGGTTGGTTCGTGTTTTTTCTGCAAGTGCGAGCCGTTGTTGGTCTCCGGAGAGAAGAAGGTATACATTGGCAATTTCTGAAGCGAGTGCGATTTGTGCGCTCTGTCGGGCTTGTTCTGTGGCAAAAAAGTGTTCCAGGGCAGATTCCTTTAGATGCGAAATTCTATTAAAAAAATCAAGTTCCCAGGCGCTTACTCCCACTGAAACAGAGTATTGGTCAAGGGTAACAGCTCGTCCTTGGCCTGAAAGGCTTGCGGGAAGATGTTGATACGAAGCGTCTCCGGAAGCGCCTACAGTAGGAAGTCGTTCTGCTCGTTGTATTTGATAGAGTGCGCGGGTTTTTTCTATGGTAGATGCGGTGGTGCGTAAATCCCGATTGTTTTTAAGCGCAAGGCTTATGATTTCCCTAAGATTTTCATCAAGATAAAATTCACGCCATGTAATATGGGGAGCAGTATCTTCGTTTTCAGAGAGAGAATATTCTTTCCATTGCGAAGGAAGCGATAAGTCTGGGGATTTGTGCGGTATCTGAGCGGTTCTGCATCCCGCAAGAAGAATGGTAGAGAGAATAATAGCCAGAGTTATATTTCTCATGATTTGTTTCCTTTGGAAAGAGTGTCTGAAGATTGTGGGTCAGGTTTTTGTCGTACTTTTCCATTAAAGAGTCTTGTAATCAGTACAAAGAAAAGCGGAATATAAAAGACCGCAATAAGTGTCGCGGAAAGCATTCCTCCGATAACTCCGGTACCGATGGCATTTTGTGCCGCGGCGCCCGCGCCGGTGTTGATCGCAAGAGGGAATACTCCAAAGATAAAGGCAAGAGAGGTCATAACAATAGGCCGTAGTCTAAGGCGCGCGGCTTCCAGGGTTGCGGTTATTAGATCTATGCCATGTTCTATCCGTTCTTTTGCAAATTGCACAATTAAAATGGCATTTTTTGCGGTAAGTCCGATAGTGGTAAGAAGTCCGATTTGAAAATAGACGTCATTTTCCAGACCCCGCAATTTGGTGGTAACAACCGCACCGAAAATACCCAGGGGAAGGATGAAAAGAATCGCAAAAGGAATAGTCCAACTTTCATATAATGCCGCAAGACAGAGAAAGATGACCAGCACTGAAATAGCATAGAGCGCCGGTGCCTGCTTGTTTGCCATCCGTTCCTGAATAGAGAGACCGGTCCATTCAAAGCCAATACCTGAAGGAAGTTTTGCAACAATATCTTCCATGGCTTTCATGGCTTCTCCCGTGCTCTTTCCCGGCGCCGCCTGTCCCTGAATATTGATAGAGGGAAAGGTATTGTAGCGCTGGAGAAGAGGGGATCCATAGGTCCATTCTCCTGAAGAAAAGGCAGAGAAGGGAACCATTGCTCCTGTTTGGTTTCTGACGTACCATTTTTTCAAATGTTCCGGAGACATACGAAAATCGGCATCTGCCTTTAGGTATACCCGCTTTACTCTGCCATTGTTGATAAAATCATTGATATAACTTCCGCCCCATGCAGTGGTAAGTGTATCGTTGATCTCTGATATTGGAACCCCTAACATTCCTGCGCGTTCCCAATCAATGTTGATATTATATTCCGACAAATCCTCCAGTCCGTTTGGTCTGACTCCTGCCAGAGAAGGATGTTGCGCTGCCATTCCAAGTAAGATATTGCGTGCTTCTATTAATTTGTCATGTCCAAGACCGCCGCGGTCTTGCAGTTGAAAATCAAATCCAGAGGAAGAACCAAGTTCTACAATTGCCGGAGGCGCAAAGGTAAAGATCATCGCATCACGTCTTTGCATAAGTTCCATCATAGCTCTTTGGGAAATAGCATCTACTTTAAGGTTAGGACGGTTTCTTAGATCCCAATCTTTCAGTTTAATGAAGGCCATTCCGCTGTTTTGCCCTCTTCCCGCCATACTGAATCCAGCCACGGTCATCACTGATTCTACGGCATCAGGATGGGTGGTAAGGAAATATTGACGCACCTCGTCAATAGTAACAAGAGTTCGGTCAAGGGGCGCTCCCGGCGGAAGGGATATTTGTGTCATCAATATACCCTGATCTTCATCCGGAAGGTAAGAGGTAGGAAGACGGAGGAAAAGGTATGCTGTGGTAGCAACAATGATAAGATATGCAAGAATAAAGAAGAACTTTTTTGCAAGGATGTATCCTACGGTTTTCTGGTACCATTCCCGAAGTTTTCCAAAGACTCTATTGAACCAGAGAAAAAAGGGTCTGGTAAGGAAGAAGCCGGTCGCGGCAGATTCTTCTCCTTTTTGTACTGGTTTTAACATTGTAGAACAGAGCGCGGGAGTAAGAAGAAGAGCTACTACCACAGAAAGAAGCATAGCTGAAATAATGGTTACAGAGAATTGGCGATAGATGACGCCGGTTGATCCTCCAAAAAAGGCCATGGGACCAAAGACCGCCGCCAGCACCAGACCTATTCCGATTAACGCACCAGTGATCTGATCCATTGATTTCTTGGTAGCTTCTTTGGGAGAAAGTCCTTCTTCACGCATAACCCGTTCCACATTTTCAACGACCACAATGGCATCGTCTACCAGAAGCCCTATCGCCAGCACCATTGCAAACATTGTAAGCATATTGATAGACATCCCTGTATATTGCAGAACTGCAAAGGTACCAAGAAGGACTACAGGCACCGCGATAGTAGGGATTAAGGTTGCGCGAAAGTTTCCAAGAAAAAGAAAGATAACGAGAAATACTAAAACAATAGCGGCAAAAAGTGTTTTAACCACTTCTTTAATTGCCACCGAGACAAAAGGAGTGGTCTCATACGGGTAAATAACCTTCATTCCAGAGGGGAAATAGAGCTCTAATTCCGCCATTTTGGCTTTTACAGCTCTTGAAGTATCCAGTGCATTGGCGCCAGAAGCAAGGCGGATAATCATCGCACCCATAGGTTTTCCATTGTAGAATGCTTCTGCTTCATAGGACTCTGCGTCAATTTCAATTCTTGCAATATCCTTAAGATGGATCAGAGAACCGTCTGTATTGATACGAAGGGGAATATTTCCAAATTCTTCCGGTGTTTGAAGCATATCTTGAACATTAACGGTTACATTTAACTGCTGATCTTTTACAGCGGGAAGGCTTCCAATCTGTCCTGCCGAAACCTGAACATTATAGCTCTTCAAAGCGAGTTTGATATCGCTAGGGGTTAGGTTGTAGGCAACCATTTTATCCGGGTTAAGCCATATTCTCATTGCATACTGACCGCCGAACGACATAATTTCTCCCACACCTTCTACACGGCTGAGAATATTTTCTATATTGGAGGAGAGATAATCCATAAGATCTGTACCGTCCATACTTCCATCTTCAGAGATAATGCCTACAATCATAAAGATATTTCTCGTTGCCTTATAGGCGCTGAGCCCCAATTGCTGTACTGGCTGAGGAAGAAGGGGTTTTGCAAGTTCTAACTGGTTCTGAACTTTTGCCCATGAAATATCAGGATCAGTGCCTGGTTCAAAATTTAAGGTAAGAGAACCATATCCGCCGGAATCACTGGATGAAGAGAAATAGAGGAGGTTGTCAAGCCCGGTCATTTTCTGTTCAAGGATCTGGGTAACTGTATTTTCAATAGTTTTTGCAGAAGCTCCGGGATAGGGCGCATTGATGGAAATAGCGGGCGGCGCAATAGAAGGATATTGGGAAACCGGCAGGGTTGTTACCGCAAGAAGTCCTGCCAACATAATGGAAATAGCGATAACCCATGCAAAGATAGGACGGTCAATGAAGTACCGAATCATAACATTCTCCTTTTACCGTGCAGTTGGCATTGAAACAGACGGTGTGGCGGTAAAGGGTACGGCTTTGACCGGAGAACCGGGTTGTGCGCGTTGAACACCTTCCATAATAATTGCGTCGCCAGCTTTTATTCCCGCACTTACCAGCCATTTGTTGCCTATTGCTTTTTCTATGGTTACCACCTTTGGTTCTACCAGTGAAGATTGGTTGACTGTAAGAACAGAGGGGGTACCCTTTGGATCGCGTTGAACAGCTTGCTGAGGAATAAGAAATGCCTTTTCAAAGGTGCCTTCTTCAAGCACAGCCCTAACAAACATACCGGGCAAAAGTTGATGTTTTGGATTGGGAAAGAGTATGCGAAGCACCACAGAGCCAGTATCTGGATTTACAGAGATATCTGAAAACTGCACAGTTCCTTTGGAAGCGTAAGTGGTGCCGTCTTCAAGAAGTAGTTTTACCCGGGTGCGTTGAGAGTTTTTCATTTTACCTGAAGCAAGATTGTTTTGCAGTTGAAGCAACTCTGCATTTGATTGCAATACATCTACATAAATGGGATCAATCTGTTGAATCGTAGTAAAAGGAATTCCCTGATGGGCAGTAGCAAGCGCTCCTGTGGTAATATTTGATTTTCCGGTGCGTCCTGAAATCGGAGCGGTAACTTTGGTATGTTCAAGGTTGATACGTGCAGATTCTACGACCGTTTTCCAATATTTAATATCTGCTTCCACCTGTTTCATTGCGGCAAAGGTTTCGTCATATTCCTGTTGACCTACGGCTTTTTCCGCAAGAAGGGCTTGATACCGTTCTGTCCGCAGTTTAATAGGAGGAAGGCTTGCTTCGGACCGTTCAAGTGCGGCGATGGCATTGTCATACGCCGCTTTATAAGAAGAGGATTCTATTTGGTAGAGAAGATCTCCCTCTTTTACCTTTCCTCCCTCGGTAAAGAGAGTTTTTTGTACAATACCGTTGACCTGTGGCCGTACTTCCGCAATAAGAAAGGCAGAGGTTCTTCCCGGTAGTTCCGTGGTAACTGTTACTCTTTGTGGCTGTGCGGTAATAACCGCAACTTCTGCGGGTCCCATCTGCGGCATTCCCTGGCCTTTCTTTCCGCATCCGGTCATTGTCAGTCCTGCAAGAGTCGCACAGGAGAGAAGAAATATCTTTGAATACAACTTGGTATGCATGCAATCCTCCATGGTCTGGGACTATTTTTGGATCTTGTCTAGAGTGTTTTTTTAAATTCGTCAAGTACATTATTTGTTTTTTGAAGAACCTGAGAGAGAAACTCTTGCTCTTTTTCTGTAAGATATTGTTCAAGAAGTTTGCTGCTTTGCTGATAGCGGGAGTGAAACTTTTTAATAAGTTCAACTCCTTTTGGAGTAAGAAATATCTGATAACTTCGTCGGTCGGCTTTATTGCGAAGCCGCTTGATTAATTCTCGTTTTTCAAGGGAATTAAGAAGACGGGCAATATTTGATACGTCCTTACTGACTTTTTGGGAAAGTTTTTGCTGGTTAATACCCTTTTTTTTCTGAAGTATACAGAGAAGATAATATTGTTCAGGAGGAACATTGCATTGCGCAGCACGAAGTGCAAGAGACCCGATTTTTTTGATTTCGTTCGCGGTCTGACAGATTTTATGCAGTAGCGTATGTTGAATGGATTCCTGAGATTTCATTTTTTTTGTAGTATTTGTAGTGCAAGTTTTCATTGGTTTTTATCTTTGTAAAGAAAAAGATTATAGAGAAAAACTATATCCTCCCTGCTTTCAGATGTCAAGCATATACTCTTACTAACACTGGTTGTACTATAAGAATAAAAATAACAGTTGTTACCGCAATAGTTGCTATATCAAATATTATGGAAGTTATTGTATCGCTGATTTTTTTTCCTGTCAAGCAAAAGTAATATAGGACCTGTTTGTGGAGTGCGCTAGCGTTGTTATTTCAGAATAAAACAGATTAGAAGAGTTTGTTGTTTGGTATTTATTTCCTTGTTATCTTGCAGTTATATGCATTTTATTGCCCTAAATTTTTGAAGCAGCGCTCTTTTTATCTATTTTTTTTATATATCTATTGGTAAAGATTTTTAGTTTTGTTTCTTTTATGACAATAGGAGTAGAATCTTTATAGGGATTTTTCTGCGGATGGCATGATTTTTTTCTTTTGAACCCTTAAAAGAAAGAGCCCACGAGAGGATTCGAACCCCCGACCCGCGCATTACGAATGCGCTGCTCTACCCCTGAGCTACATGGGCAATATAACAAAAAATTCTAGGTAAAAAAAGCTCTTCTACCGCTACAGTAGTATACCCTTTGCATCTTTCTTTTTCAACCTTTGAAATTGTTTTGAAGTTGTCTTTCTTTTATAGAAGGAAGGAGAGGGTGAATATAGAACAAAAGAGATTTTTTGAGGCAAGGAAGCCTGTTATACGCATGGGTGCGAGATAGTAAAGACTTATTTTTTTTACATCTACAACAAGGAATGGTTTTACAGTGTATTGAACAAAAAAAGTTCTGCGGAAATTGATGTTGCTGGAGAAGATTTGCCAGAAGAATAAAGAAAGGCTTTAATATCATTACTATCGCTGAAAAAAAGATCAATGACCCAACATTTTTTACACCTATTATATCTCATAAAGTATTGATTTCTCTTTAAATAAAGGGGGGAGACCTCAAGGAGGTATTAGATATGAGTTACTTTTATGATTTGGATAAGGTGTGGGAAAAATATCGGCGATGGTTGGATTTATTGAAAGAACGTGGTGGCAAGCCTGATATGTATGCCAAAAAACTCTCTTCAAATCTTGAAGAAGGAATAAAGGGAATAAAAGAAAAGATTGATAGTGAGGCTTTTGCCAAGCGCGCATTTAGTAATCTTGAACAAATTAAGAAAAATCGTCCTAAAGGACCGCGACGGTTGACAGATAAGATAGATATTGCATCTTTACAGGATAAATTGTATGGAGCGTGGCTCGGAAGATGCGCAGGCTGTATTCTCGGAATACCTGTTGAAGGGATGCGTAAAGAGGCAATAAAGGTTTTTTGTGAAAATTCAGGAGTTAAATATCCGATTTCAGATTATTGGGTAACTGATCCTAAATATTTTTCTGCTACATATATGCAGTATGACAAGACACCAAGAAAAAATTTTCTGAAGAAAAATCTCAAATATGTAGGAGCTGACGATGATCTTGCATATACCATATTGGGTCTTTTGATACTGGAAAAATATGGGGAGAATTTTACAACCGAAGATGTGGGAAAGATGTGGTTGGAATATCTTCCTTTTGCCTGTACTGCCGAAAAGATCACATTGGAGAATCTGAAAAAGGGAATTCCTGCAATGTCTGCGGGAAGTATTGATAACCCATATCAAGATTGGATAGGTGCTGATATTAGAAGCGATCCATGGGGATATGCGGCCGCGGGCTGGCCTGAAAAAGCAGCGGAATTCGCATACCGTGATGCTTTTTTAAGTCATAGAGGCACAGGTATCCATGGAGAAATGTTTTTTAGCGCTCTTATCTCAGCGGCATTTGTTGTAAAAGAAGTAATGGAAGCAATTGAAATCGGGCTGACTGAGATCCCGCGCGATTGCGCTCTCTCAAAAACTGTGAAACAAACCTTACAATGGTGTGAACAAGATAAAGATTGGGAGAGAACCGTTGATAGAATTCTTTCCCACTTTCAAGGTATGCATCCTGTTCATACCCTGAATAATGCGGCCTTAACCATTGCAGGATTAGTATACGGAGAGAATAATTTTGAGCGAACAATCACCTTAACTGTTATGAGCGGTTTTGATACCGACTGTACCGCCGCAACCGCGGGCTCTATATCAGGAGCAATTCTTGGTATAAAGAAAATACCTGCCAAATGGAAAAATCCTCTTGGTAATAAAGTGGAAACTTACTTAAATGGCAAGCAACTTTTCTATTCTGATAAGTTGGTAAAACGATTTATGAAAATAGCTCTTCAGTTCATAAAAGAGGATTAAACTATAGGAAGCGCAACCATTGCAGAGATGAAAATATTAACGATCGGTAGTCTTAATATGGATACTCTGTTTATAACAGAACGGTTGCCTAAAATCGGTGAAACCGTGTTAAGCAGATCGTACAGTATGAATCCTGGCGGCAAAGGCGCGAACCAGGCAGTTGCAGTATCCAAATTAGGCGCAGAATCATTGCTTGCAGGGCGGGTAGGCGATGATGCCTTGGGAAAAAGATTGTTACAAAAATTAAAGAAAGAAAAAGTAAATGTACATCATGTCCTCAAGGACGAAGAATATCCCACAGGTACTGCCTTTATCACAGTTGATGAAAAAGGAAACAATACAATAGTTGTATCTGCTGGAGCAAATATGAAATGCTCTATTGAAGATATAAATAACATTGAATATTTGTTTCAGAAAGTAGATATGGTATTGCTTCAATTTGAAATTCCTCTTAAAACAATCCTTCATATATTGTTGTTAGCTGAGAAATATCAGGTACCAGTTATTTTAGATCCCGCGCCCGCACATAAGTTTCCGCTTAATATGCTAAACAGGGTATATATCTTATCTCCCAATGAGACTGAAACCCAATCTCTTATAGGTATTAAGGTTTCTTCTTTGGAAACTGCGCGGAAAGCCGCAAAAATATTTATAGAGAAAGGCGTAAAAAACTTAGTAATGAAACTCGGGCAACATGGTGCATTGATAAGTTCACAGGGAATACCGCATTGTGAACATATCAAAGGTATCAAAGTCAAGGCAATAGATTCTACAGCCGCGGGAGATGTGTTTATTGGAGCAATGGCAGTAGCTTATTTGCGGACAGGAAATCTTTCTCAGGCAGTAAAATATGCCAATTATGCGGGTGCGTTTACAGTTACCAAAATCGGTGCTCAGCCTTCTATTCCCTCAAAAAAAGAGCTTGAAGCATTTATTCAACACCACAGTTAAAAATCTCTTTTTCTATAGAACACGCTTATTTCTGTAAATTAGGAAAGAAAATTATTTGATAAAAACCTTCATTTCCCTTCTATTTAGATAAAGAAGAGTATTTCCCTGAAGAAATAGTACTGGCAGATATTTGTAAACATTTTTGTTTTTTTTAATTTGATTTGACACAATAAAAGATCCATTTTATCATTCAACTATGTCCTTTAATCTTTCTTTAAATGAATGTCTTACACCTGTTAAATTTCATATTTTCTCTTTTTCACTTCGGCCCCAAAATAATCTTTTTCTTCCAAGATTTCAAGGAACAACCTTGCGTGGTGGGTTTGGGTATGCGTTTCGAAGAATAGTCTGTGTATTAAAGAACCACCGAACTTGTAAAGGATGTTTTCTTGCGACAAGTTGTCCTTACTTTCGAATTTTTGAAAGCTCTTTAAAGGGGCAAGGTAATTATTTTGATATCAAAGAAATTCCCCGACCCTTTTCTTTTATCCTTCCTTTTTCAAATAAAGCAATAGAATATACTCAGCAAGACCTATTTACTATTCGTTTGCTTTTGTTTGGTAAAGCAGTTCAGGAGTTTCCATACTTTTTTCTTTCATTTCAGCAGTTATCTGAAACTGGAATTGGAAAAACACGTGCAAAATTTACGGTTGAACAGGTCATTGAAGAATATCCACAGCAAGCGATTCTATTTTCAAAGGGGAAGGAAGAACTTCTTTCTTGTTCTCCTGCCCAACCATTTGTTTCTTCCCATTCCCATAACGCAGATATAAAGAAGCTACGATTAGAATTTCTTTCTCCAATCCGATTAAAATTTCAAAATAAAATCATATCGTTTCCTGAATTTCATCATATAGTACGCTCGATTGCTCATCGAACTTCTATGCTTGCTTATTATTGGGGAGAACAATCTCTTGATATTGACTGGAAATTTTATATTCAAGCTGCAGAAAAAATAAAGATATGTTCACGAGATTTAGAATGGGTAGATTTAAAACGATACTCATCTCGACAAAAACAAAGTATGTTTTTTGGAGGATTTGTCGGAACAATTCTTTATGAAGGCGATCTTGCTCCATTTTTTCCTCTTATTGAGATAGGAAGTTATCTCCATATTGGAAAAAACACAACGTTTGGACTAGGAAAATATTCTATCAAGGAGACAGAATGATCAGTAAAAATGTTTGTATAATGGCTCTCGCCGGATTATTACACGATATTGGAAAATTTGCCGACAGGGGAGATTTTTTTGTTTCGCCTGAATTTAAAAGAAGACATCAAGGTCTGTATCAGCCAACGAAAAAAGGCAATTTTACTCATAAACACGCACTTTATACTGCTGCCTTTATTGAGGAATTAGAATCCTGTTTCCCAAAAGATTTTTTACAATCTCAAGAAATACAGGAGCCTCTAATTAATCTTGCTGCTTCGCATCATAAACCAGAAACACCCTTACAAAAGATTATTACTGTTGCAGATCGTCTTTCTAGCGGGTTTGATCGGAACGAATTTGAAAGTCCTCATAAAGGAATTCCCTATAGAGATTACAAAAAAACCAGAATGATTTCACTTTTTGAAAAGTTGAATTTTGAAAACCCGGATAGAACAGAGGATGGTAGTCCTGATGCCTATAACTATAAATATCAGTTACAAGCTTTGTCGCCTAAAAGTATTTTCCCAACAAAAGACGCATCGTATTCAAAACAGGATTATGAAATTCTCTTAGAATCTTTTATTAAAGCATTGAAATCTCTCCGACAGAGAGAATTAAACAGTATATGCTGGTTAGAAGATTTTGAATATATTCTTATGGTTTTTGCATCCCATATTCCTTCTGCAACCGTTGGAAAGATTATTGCCGACGTTTCTCTGTTTGACCATTCCAAAATGACTGCTGCACTTTCCGCGGCATTATATTTGTATCATTTAGAAAAAGGTTCTTTACATGATTTTGATGCGATAGAGGTTGAAGATGAAAAAAAATTTCTTTTAATTCATACTGACTTTTATGGTATTCAACAGTTTATTTTTTCAGAAGGAGGTGCTACACATAGAAATCTTGCAAAATTGTTACGGGGAAGATCTTTTGCAGTTTCTTTGATGACTGAACTTGTCGCAGATATGTTGTGTAGAAAGATTGGCATTCCGTCTGTTTCTATTATTCTCAATGCTGCAGGAAAGAGTACAATTTTTGCTCCGAATACTGAAGAATCTCGTAAGGCAATTGTTGAGGTAGAAGAAAAAGTGCGACATTGGATGCATGAGCAGTTTTACGGAGAAGTCTACATTGGAATTTCCCATATTCCTGTGACTCCTAATGATCTCCTTAGTAAAAATCTTCCTGCATTGTGGGATAGGCTTGCTTCTCAGTCAGAACTGTATAAAACGATCAGAGTTGATTTTGATGCCTTTGGGGGAGTGATCAGTGGATATCTTGATTCTTTTAGGAATGATCTTTCCCATCCTCTTTGTCCTCTTTGTGGAAAGCGTCCCAGTTCTATTGAAGATGAAAAAACAATGAAAGGTTTTTCTTTATGTGCTCTTTGTAGAGATCACATTATGTTTGGAAGCAAGCTTACGAAATCTTCTATTGTTCATATTTCCCTTTCTGAAAAGGGAGATTTGAAGGTTCCTGTTTTTGGTGTATATCAATTACAGTTCTATCCAGAAGATGATTTTTCTTCCATAGAATCTGTTGAAAAAGAGAGCCGCTATTGGAAGTTTTGTCTTCCGAAATCGAATAACCCGCTTCCTACAGATATGGTATGTAAATTTTTAATGGGATATATCCCAAGATACAGTGAGGAGGATGAATCCGAGGAAAGTTTAAATAGATTCTTATATGGAACAAAATCCTCTAAAAAAAAGGAAGAATTGTTTGATATTATTCAAGAAGGAGCACCCCGAACATTTGGACATATTGCCAATGCATCGCTCATTCCCGATAAAGAGAATCCTGGCAAGTTTTACGGAAAAGAATTTCTTGGTGTTCTTAAAGCAGATATAGATAATCTTGGATTGCTTTTTGCGTGCGGGCTTCCTGTGAAGTATCAAAGTCTTTCCAAAACAGCTACATTGAGTCGACAATTAAATGCTTTTTTTTCAATACATATTCCTGTTGCGTTGGAAGGGAGCAATATATATACTCTTTTTGCAGGAGGAGATGATCTGTTTCTTATAGGACCATGGAACAAAATTATTGAGTATAGCAGAGATATCCGAAAGAGATTTCAACAGTATGTGTGTGAAAATGAAAATATTACTCTATCTGCAGGTATTTCACTACATAAAGCCAATGAACCGGTTTCTCGTTTTTTTACACTTTCAGAAACAGCGCTTACAGAAGCAAAGAAAGAGAAGAATTCTATAAGTGTTTTTTCTGAAGCAGTTTCTTGGGATGTTTTTGATGATTTTGTTTTTATTCATAAAAAAATTAGTAATTGGGTTGATTCAAAAATTATCAATACCGCAATGTTGTTTCGTTTGATTGAATTTTCAGAGATGGCAGATAAAGAAGAAAGGTTGTTGGAAGGGAAAGGCATTACAATCCAAGAAATGCAAAACCTAAAATGGCGGGCACTTCTTCATTATTCTGTTATGCGCAATATTTCTCAGAAAATGGTAGAGGACGAGGATGCCCGGAAAGAAATTATTACTTCCTGTACGCGATGGATAGAATCCTATAAAAGCGCGTTAAAAATAGTTTTATATCAGATATTGTATAACCAACGTGGAGGATAAAGGTGGATGAGATAAAAATAAAATTTTGGGAAGAAAAAGAAAAAAAACTTGTTCCGAAAGAACTTTTTTCTCAAATTGCAGAGAATGTAGCAAAGAAAATTGCAGAGGATGGGAAAAACAATAAAGGAAAAAATAAAGGCTCTCAGTTGCGAAAATATTATGATGAATCCCTTCGCTTATACGCTGACATTAAAACAAAGAGAACACCTATTGCTCAGAAAGAGCGGTTTGAGCAAATTCTTCCTTATATTAAAATGCTGAATGCAAAGGTAACGTATGCCTTAGGAAGAAACTTTGTTACGGAATCATATCAGAAATTAATACAACAGTGTCTTAGTCAAGTAAATGATTTAGACGACTTTGAGGTTTTTATAAGTTTTTTTGAATCGTTTATGGCATTTTATAAACAATGTGGACCAAAGGAGGGATAAGAATGAGACTCATTTCAATAGAAAAAATAGAAGCACTTATTGAATTGAAAACAGGGTTACATATCGGAGCTGGTGATACTGAGATTCATATTGGTGGAATAGACAATACAGTAGTTAAACATCCCCATACCTTGCAACCATATATACCAGGATCTTCAATAAAAGGAAAGATACGATCTCTCCTTGAAATGAAAAGCGGATTAATGCAACAGACAAAGGGAGGGGTTCTTTCTTATAGTATCCTTTCTAAAATTTCTGACGATATGAAGAAAAGAGAGTGTGAACTCATTTTAAAACTTTTTGGTTCAGGAGGAGAGAAGGAACAAGAGTTTGTACTTGGTCCCACCCGTCTTTCTTTTGCAGATGCGTTTCTTGATGAAACAACCATTCAATATCCTACTGTGGAAAACAAATCTGAAAATACAATAAATAGGATTAGCGGCACTGCATCAAATCCTCGTGTTGCAGAACGGGTGCCTTCAGGACTGTCGTTTCGTGCCTTTCTTACCATGAAAGTTTTTGAGAGAGATGATAGCGAAAAAATGCTTGAAATTCTTTTGATTGGTATGAAACTTTTAGAATTCGATGCATTGGGAGCAAGCGGAAGCCGTGGGTATGGACGAATTAAATGGAAAGGGCTCAAATTAAACGATAAAGATATTCAGGTGAAATTGGATGCTATTTCGCTTTTTTTAGAAGGTGCCTCGTGAGAACCTTTCAACTTTTTATCCGTCCATTATCTGCTTTTGGAACTTCTATTAAGGGAGATACGCTTTTTGGCCTTTTTTGCTGGACAATAAAGAATGATCCAGAATTGATTGGATACGCTTTGGATACTTTGATAGAAGAGTATGCATCACACCCTTATCTTATTGTTTCTTCAGCTTTTCCTGTTATGAAAACAGAAGGAGGGACTACCTATTTTTTTAAGAAGCCTTCTCTTCCTATCTCCTGTTTTTTAGAAGATAAAATCTCTGGTTGTGAAAAGATACAGCAAAGAAAAAGATTTAAAAAACAAATTTGGATGCCTGTTGATGAAAAAGCGCCTCTCCATTCTTTTAAAGGAAGGGAGTACTATGACGACGAAAAAGCGGCAGATGTTTTGTTTAGCAAAGCAAGTAGAAACAGGAGTTTTTTCTTGAAATCCCAGTATCTTCATTTACACAATAGTATTAACCGTTTGACTAATGCAACTGGAGAGGAAGGGTTCGCGCCCTTTGCAGTGAACAATACAATGTATCATCCCTCTTCTATGTTGGTAATTTTTATTGCGATTGATACGAAGATTTCTCCAGAAAAAGTTCAAATGGCATTTGAAAGAATCGGGTTATTAGGATTTGGAAGAGATGCGTCAACCGGCCTTGGAAGATTTGAAGTATGCGGTAGCATTGAAGAAATTAATTTATCTGCATTGGGAGCACAATCTCCCAATGCCTGCTATACCCTATCGCCAGTAGTTCCAGAAAAAAAGAGGTATAGGGGTGTGTATACTTCTCCTTTTGTGCGTTTTGGAAAACATGGGGATACCTTTGCAAAATCCCTAAATCCTTTTAAGAATCCTGTACTTATGGCAGATGAGGGCGCAGTAGCAGTTCCTAAAAATACAGAGGTTTTTAATAAAAACTGGATAGGAGAAGCAGTAAAGAATCTTTCAAAAACAGAACCTTGTACTATTGCACAGGGTTATTCATTATATATTCCAGTATACTTGGAGGGCGTATGAAGCAGTATACAGTAACATTAAAAGTGCTGTCTCCTTTACATATAGGATGTGGAGAAGAATATACTCCTGTAGAGTTTATAATAGATGATAGAGAGAATGTAATGAAGAGGTTTCAGCCTTTAGATTTTTGTGCAACACTTTCCCCTGCTAAAAAAAAAGAATTTACAGATCTTTGTATGTATGCAAAGAACCCTATTGAAATTTATAAATTTGTGAAAACCCATTATAATAATTCTTTATCTGTGCAAGAGATAGCAATATCGAAAGAAATTGCGAGAAAATATCAGGAAATGTTATCAAGAGCATCTTCTTCAGGCGATATTAATCGGTTTTCTATTGCACGGACTTTGTTTCACTCCCATTCAATGCTTCCCTATATTCCCGGTAGTGCATTGAAAGGGGCTATACGTACTGCTTATCTTTCTTGGCTTTCAGATAAATATCCAAATATTAATAGCAAAGAACTAGAAAAAGAATTGCTTGCGAGAAGTGTAGAAAAAAAATCTTTAGAAAAAGATCCTTTTCAGTATTTGAAAATTTCTGATCTTTCTCCTTCTTTCGGTACCCAGAATACCCAGAAGATTGTTTATGCTGTTAATAGAAAAAAGAAAAGCTCGAAGAAAGGAAGAGGACCTGCACAGATGCTAGAGACAATTCAGCAAGGTTCAATATTTACAGGAACTCTCTCTATACAGGAAGAAAATACATTCACGTGGAAGAATATAAAAGAAGCAATCAAGATTCATTATTCTTCAATTTGGGAAGATGATAACGAGGTGTTAAAAAAAACTGGAATTTCAGAAATTTCTGATAGACAAGGAACAGGGATTACATTACGGATGGGAAGGCATTCAGGCGCTGAAGCAGTAACAATGCGTCAGTATAGAAAGATTAAAATCAGAACGAGAACAAATTATCAGATCCTGAAAAACGCGACAACGATATGGCTTGCTTCTGAAGAATCCAAGCCTTTGTCTTTAGAGAAAACGCTGCCGTTCGGATGGATTTCAATGAGTGTTGCACCATTACAATAAAAGGATTGCAAATGACAAAAAAAGCCCTTTTTCTTACTGTAGGTGGTACATCGAAACCAGTTGTAGATAGTTTGAAAAAATATACAACGGGCGACTCTCCAGTAGAATTGGTCTATTTCTTTTGTTCAAAGCTACAAGAAAAAACCTCTACCTGTCCCTATGTGGATGGAGAAGGATTTGTCATACCAGAGATAACAGAACAGTGTCCTAATTGCAAAAAAAAGTTTGCAACTAGAGAGAGAGAAAAAAGCATTCTTTGTCAAAGCAGATATAAAGGAGAATATAAGAAAGTTGCACTTTCCGACCCTTACAGTTTTCAAGAATGTTATAAGGGAATACTAGAGGAAGTAGACTCTCTAAATGAGGAATATCAGATTCTTGTTGATTTGACCGGTGGTACAAAAATAATGTCATCAGCGCTTTTTGCTGTTGGACTGGTCCGTTCTGAGGTAATACCACTTTTTTCACATGCAACTGTAAGAAACACATCGCACATGGAGGGATCAAGTTATCCGGAAAAAATAGATGTTAGGCTTTTACAAAGAGAAATTCTTTTTTCAAAAGTGGCTCTTTTTATTAAAAAGCAACATTTTTCTTCTGCAGCCATGCTATTGAAAGAATTTTTGGGAGAAGAAATTAGCGACGAACTTTGTGCGCCAGTAAGAGAAAAATACTGGTTTTGCGAAGGATTCGCAAAATGGGACAGGTTTGAATATGAGGAAGCATTTAGCTTATTAAAAGATTATAGAGAAACTATTCCCGAACAGCTGGAGGTGTTGCTTCAGATCTGCGAAAAAGGAAAATTCAGCGGATATGAGAAAGTTTTCGATCTTCTTTCAAATGCTGTGCGTCAGGTAAAACAGGGATATTTTGATAATGCGGCTGCGCGTATGTATCGGGGCATAGAGCTTTTTGCACAAATACGCTTGTATAAAGAATATAGCACAGATACCAGTAATGTGCAGAACATATTAAATTCCCTTTCCCTTTTAGAGAAAAATAGATGGGAAGCGAAAAAAAATGATGAAGGCAAAATACGTATTGGTTTGAAAGATGCCTATGAATTACTGCTTGATTTAAAAGATCCTGTTGGAACAATCTATCAGCAGGAGAAGGATAGGTTTGTAAATCTTTTAGAGGTTCGGAACAATTCTAAACTTGCCCACGGGGATACTCCTGTTACAGAAGATAAATGGAAGGAAATGGAATCCTTTTTTCTTGAATTTATTCAAAAATGTTGTGATGAGATTTCTGTGTGTTTTATAGAAATATCTTTTCCTGAGAATTTATGATATGGCGACTCTTTACCTTATAGAACAAGGCTCAAAACTTAAGAAGGTGTCTCAACGACTGGTTGTAGAAAAAAACAATGAAATTCTTTTTGAAATGCCATCATTTACCGTGGAGCGCGTGTGCGTGTTTGGGAATATTCAAATAACAACACAGGCATTACGTTTTCTTCTTGAAGCAGGTATAGATACAGCGCTTTTCAGCTATTATGGTCGTTTTATGGGAAGGGTGCAGCCAGTAGAATCCAAGAATGTTTTTTTGCGAATTAATCAATACGAAAAATGGAAATCAGAGACAGAACGCCTTCGTATTGCAAAAATATTGTTACTAGGGAAAATACAAAATAGTCGAGCGCTTCTTTTGAAATATTCCCGAAACCATCCTGACATAGATTTCACAAACCATATAAAACAGTTAGAATTTCTTGCAATAGAACTTGATAGAAAAACCCTTGTTTCTTCTGTAATGGGTGTGGAAGGAAGGGCGGCAGCAATCTATTTTGAATGTTTCAGCGCAATGATCTTAAAAAACTTTACCTTTTTTCATCGTATTCCTCGTCATTCAAAGGATCCGGTAAATTCTATGCTAAGTTTTGGGTATGCACTTTTAACAAATGAAGTTTTTTCTGCTTTGTGTGGGGTAGGTTTTGATGTATATGTGGGATATCTTCATTCTCTTGTATATGGAAGGCCAGCATTAGCGCTTGATTTGATGGAAGAGTTTCGACAGCCTATTGCAGATCGTTTGGTTTTAGAACTTATTAACAAAGGATCTATACTTCCTAATGAGTTTCAGGAAACAGAAGAGGGCCTTTATTTAAATGATGAGAGTAGAAAAAAATTTCTTGCTCAATACGAACGGCGCATGCAAACAAAGACAAGTATAGGAGAAAAAGCAATGAATTATAGGGATCTAATCCATGGGCAGATCTCTCTGTTTGCAAAACTGATAAATGATGAGGCGCAGTATACGCCATTTTTATTAAAATAGATATGTTTGTGCTTATCAGTTATGATATTGAAGATGATAAGAGGCGTTTACAAGTATCGAAGATTTTAGAAAATCACGGGACCCGGATTCAGTACAGTGTATTTGAATGTTTGATTACCAAAGAACAATTGCAGAGTATTATTGAAGCTGTTGCGGAAATTATTGATGTTGAAAAAGATAGTGTTCGCTATTACCGAATTTGTCAGAGTTGTGTTGAAAAAATAGAAATTACAGGAAGTGGAAACATAACAAAAAAAGAAGATTTTTATATAATATAGTGCAGGGGAAGGTTTGCGTTATATGGTAAGTTAGTGAAATAGAAGGTTTTAGAGAAAACAAGATTTTCGAACAAAGATGTTAAAAACTATTTATCATGAGGGCTTGCGATTCATAAGGTGTAAGCTATTGAAAGACAGGATCTTTGACAATCTGCGGTTAGAACATAGACCCCGATTCATAGGGGATTGCGACTTTTCGCTCCTCCTTTGGTTAGGGTTTTTTTTCTGTGTTAGAACATAGACCCCGATTCATAGGGGATTGCGACTATCGCAAAGCAGAGCAGGCCTGCCCTAATTGTGGGTTAGAACATAGACCCCGATTCATAGGGGATTGCGACGATAAAATCATCTGGATATACCCTTATCCCTCTTTTGTTAGAACATAGACCCCGATTCATAGGGGATTGCGACCTCTTACGGTTTTTTTGCCCTTGTATTCTTTTGCTGGTTAGAACATAGACCCCGATTCATAGGGGATTGCGACCAAATCTATCGCTTCACACATCTCCGACAGTCTACGTTAGAACATAGACCCCGATTCATAGGGGATTGCGACTTTTCTTCTTCGCAGTATACCGTTTCCACCTCTGCGTTAGAACATAGACCCCGATTCATAGGGGATTGCGACAAGCGGATGGGGTACCCCCCTGAGTCCTCACGCATTGTTAGAACATAGACCCCGATTCATAGGGGATTGCGACTATCGCCCCTAACCAGTGTGCTTGCTTCGGTGGATTGTTAGAACATAGACCCCGATTCATAGGGGATTGCGACATAAAAATCTATCTTTTTTTTCTCTTACTTTTTTGTTAGAACATAGACCCCGATTCATAGGGGATTGCGACTTTCTTCTTCGCAGTATACCGTTTTTACTTCTTCAAAGTTAGAACATAGACCCCGATTCATAGGGGATTGCGACCGCTCTATCCAGCCGCTTCCCACGCCAGCATCTCGTTAGAACATAGACCCCGATTCATAGGGGATTGCGACTCTTTCTGGAGGACTTTTTCCATCCGCTTATTATTTGTTAGAACATAGACCCCGATTCATAGGGGATTGCGACCTTCGCAGTATACCGTTTTCACTTCTCGGAAGTCCGTTAGAACATAGACCCCGATTCATAGGGGATTGCGACACCCCCTCTGTCATTACCACTGATTGGATTTCTTGGTTAGAACATAGACCCCGATTCATAGGGGATTGCGACCCTCTTCAAGATGTGTTAGTAGAACAATTGGTAGAAGGTTAGAACATAGACCCCGATTCATAGGGGATTGCGACATTTTTCGCAGTGATGTTATGCGTATTTTTCAGTTTGTTAGAACATAGACCCCGATTCATAGGGGATTGCGACACGTGATGACACATCCGCAGGGGTACTTTTTGGTATGTTAGAACATAGACCCCGATTCATAGGGGATTGCGACCTTCGCAGTATACCGTTTTTACTTCTGCAAAGTCCTGTTAGAACATAGACCCCGATTCATAGGGGATTGCGACCGCCAAGATGGCCAGCATAGCTCCATTTTTTCGTTGTTAGAACATAGACCCCGATTCATAGGGGATTGCGACAATACTTATTTTCTACTTCCCACGCTCGCCCGTTTTGTTAGAACATAGACCCCGATTCATAGGGGATTGCGACATCCCTTGACAATCAAGCGAGTACGCAGTTTTTGTTTGTTAGAACATAGACCCCGATTCATAGGGGATTGCGACGGAATGATTGGCATTACGCCCGCGGATAGCAAGGCAGTTAGAACATAGACCCCGATTCATAGGGGATTGCGACATCCGTTTTCTATTCGGATGGAGTCTCCCACTTTCAGTAAGAACATAGACCCCGATTCATAGGGGATTGCGACAGTATCAGAGGAACACTAGGAGAGGATAGAGAAGAAGCGCGAATAAATTGATCTTGTATGGGATTGAAAGGTATGAAAAAAGGGGAAGTCGGGCATTCTTTTTTTGAAAGGTTGATAGCAAGCAGATAAGATGGTTGAGGGAAGGTATGGACGGCTTTATTTGTGAAAAAAAGTATTGTTGCTTTCTGAAATAAGCAATGGTACGATACTTTTATATAATGATTTCCCCCATATTTTTTTCTATTTATGCGCGCGTAGATATACTTTGTTATTCAGGAAAAGCTTAAGAAGAGTTTCAGGGTACCATAACCTCTTTTCAAGGAGAGAGAAATGGCTTCTACGCTGGACAATGTTCCTGAAAAGTATCTGAAGTATGTGGGAGGAAAGGGTTTTCCTCGTGGTGAGAAGGGGCTTGAAAACTGTCCAGTGAAGGGAATAGATATTGATCAGGTTCATGAGATGATTCTTTGTTGTGATGAGACCGCCGACTATCTCTATGGAGAATATACACCGGAGAAGGTCTCTTATAAGAGAGGCTCGCGACCTGTGCTTGAAGAAATCGCCACTTCTGCGATTGATGGATGTATAAGAGATATTGATAAGATACAGGCGCTTCTTGCCTGGGTAAATACCAATGTGCTTCATCCTATTGGACGGGCAGAATCATCTCCGCCCGATAGAGCCGCCAGCGAAGAAGTTCTTATGGAAAGCGGATGGGGTTGGTGTAATGAGCAGGCCCGTGTGTATATTGCGCTTGCGCAGGTATGTGGGTTTATGGGGCGGGTTATCTTTCTTTCCCATGAAAGCGAGCCCTTTGGACATACATCCGCAGAAACATTTCTTGAGGGAAAATGGTTTTTTACTGATCCTACCTATGGGCTTCTTTTAAGCGGTGATAAGGGAAAACTTCTTTCAGGAAGGGATATTCAGATTGATCCCGCGGCAAAACGCGCGTGCGACGATCTTTATTATCGCGTGCAGATACGTCAGGCGATGCGATGGAGAAAAACCAGCGGTACTATGCGATGGCGCGACCAACTGATGAATCGTCCGCATGATTCAAAACTCTTTACTTATTTTGCCCTCTGCAACTATATCATTTAAGAAGGAGACGAGATGAATATTGGCAAGGTGAAAAAGTATATGGTGTATGATTATTCCAGAAAGACCTCAGAAGATTTTGATAGTGGCGAAACCTCGTTTCTGCGCGATAACGAGTTTCAGAAGAAGTTCTTTGCCTTTACCTCTCTTGCTTACAATCCTATTGATGGATTTCTCTATTGTGGGATGACAAACTTTGGGAATGATCTTCTGTATAGGTTTGATCCTGTAACAAAGGCATTAGAAGGGATGGGATATGCAGATGCTTCGTTTGGAGATAGGTTTGATATTAAACTTCATCGCTCGGTAGAGATAGATTCTCAGGGAGTACTGTATTGCGCAACGAGTTGTCTGCATAATGTTGATCAGCGTCTTGAGGGGACCGGAGGCAAAGTTTTTACATTTGATCCTTCCACAAAAAAGTATGAACTTCTATCTATTCCAAAGAAATATGATTATATTCAAACGATCTCTTTGGATGAGAAACGGAAGATGGTATATGGGTTTACTTATCCTGTTTTTGAGTTTTTTGCATTTTCTCTTGAAAAGAAGGATGTGGTATTCAGCAATTATATGGCAAGTATTCCCCATATCTCTGCAGTGGATGATCGTGGCGGATATTGGGGCACCTGGGGACAGCGGATGCATAAGTTGTTCCGTTATAATCCTGAAACAAATAACGTTACTTATTATGCCCATGGCTTTCCAGAAGGATGTCAGAGTTTGATGTATCCTAATGCGGGACCGATTGATTCTGCGATTAATGGTGGAGATGGGTTTTTATATTTTGGAACAGAATTAGGGATTTTGTATCGGTTGAATCCTGCGAACGGGGAGCTTGAATTTCTTGGAAAGCCCTTTCCGGGAATAAGGATGCCGGGGCTTATCGCGGGCGATGATGGGCTTCTGTATATGGTTGGTGGCGCTGATCGCGGAGTTTTTGTCGCCGCATACGATAGGAACGAAAGAAAGTTTTTTCATCTTGGAGCGGTGCAGGAAGAAGAGGGAGCGCACTGTTTTAGGCCCCATGATATTGAGAAGATCGGAAATATGCTTTATATAGGAGAGACCGATCATCCTACGAGAACCTGTTATTTGTGGGAATGTACCCTGAATCCTTAACCCAATATTCTTAGGAGGCATGTAATGAAGAAGAACCGTACTGTCTTTAAGATAAGGGTTCAGCCTGTTGCCGCAGGAAGAAATGATCTTTCTTGGGATACGGTTTCTTCCGCGGATTCTTATAGAATTTACCGTATGGACAAAAAGGGCGTCTCTTTTTTGGATAAGGATTTGCTCGGGTGCGTGAAAGGAAATTCTTTTGAAGATAGAAGTTCTGTTCCATCTTTATCTTATTATTATGCTGTGGTTGCTTGTAAGAAAAACTCTGCGATTGCGGTTGCGCAAGAAAAATGTCAATCGCGGTCTGCAGGTCTTGAGGTTTTTGTGGATGGATCTGTTCTGGTGGTTCGCGGCGCTAATTTTGAGGTTTCATGGGACCTAAATCAAGGGGGAGAGATCTTTCTTATTAGGCAATATGATGGAGTTGCGTGGTTTCCGGTAAATGATGTTCGGAAAGGTACGGTCCCGAATCTTACTTTTACTATAGATCGTACAAAGATTCGTCCTCTTGCATCGTGTTCTGTCTCTGGATATGAGTTTGAAAAAAGAAAAGAAGGCGAGGTGGTTTTTCTTACACGGGTGGATCTTGGGATATGTAAGATTCGGATGAGATGGACAATCTTTCAGGAAGGCGTGATTTTTTGTGAGATGAGAATTCCTGATTCTGATATAAAGAATGACAAAACTCAAGGCGTTGATTCTGCCGCAAACAAGCGGCTTATGGCACGGCTTCATGGATCTCTTGGTTTGTCTCTTGATCCGATGTTGGTTACAGGGAACCTGCGTTGGGGATATTTCCCCCGTTTAACAGGATCAGCGGAAGTGGGAAAGCGAGTTGAAGAGAAGATAGAAGATAGAGAGCGGATGCTTCCTCTTGCGTTGGCAGATTATCGTCTTGAAAAAAAACCCGGATTTACCAATCATCTTGAAATATTTGTTGAGGATTCTCCGCCTTCTGGAGCATCAACCCATTTTGGTGCAGATGGAAAAGGCGGTCTGAATTTTGAATGGAACTTTTCCGGAAAAGAGATGCAGAATGCTTACTTTACTTGCTGGGATATGGGATTTTTTCTTACCCGTTGGGGGCTTTGTCTTGGCGGAGCTCGTACGCGGGCATCAAGAAAGATTGCGGGTCCTCTTGCCAACAACCTTCTTGGCGCGAAAATATTTCATATAGGAAGTTCTCAAGGTGTTCCTGAGAAGATGCGCGAGAGCTGGCCTTTTAATTCGCCTCCTGTGAATATGATTAGAGGTATTCATCGGGGAATGTCTTCCAATAGTGATATCCGAAGTATGAAGAAGGAAGGCGCTGATACCATAGTGTACCATCAGTCGTGGATGCGTTCAGGAGGGAGTAATTGCGATCCGCCGGCAGATTATATTCCCCGTAATTCTGTAGATTTGAAACGCTTTGTAGATGGATGTCATTCGCAGGGAATGAAGGTGGGGCTTTATATGCGGGGAGCAGAAAAACATGCCTTTTTTCAGCCCTATTTTGAAAAGTTTCTGCAACGCGATTTTGATGGCCTGTATGTGGATTGGGGTTCTCCCTTATCTAATGGATACCATGGATGTAATGAACTTCATTTTTGCGCCTATACCTATTTTCTCTTTACGCGCGCATTACGAGAGAGAGTGGGAGATGAGGGGTTTCTTATTTCTCATACTGGAAGCGGGTCTACTATGTTGGCATGGGGAATGTTTGATGCATACCTTCCGGGAGAGGCGAAGGTACAGAAGAAAGGATTGGAAATTTCTCCGGAAGAGGCATCGTATTTTGGGGTTTCGTCTGCGGTGGGCACCAATCCATTGCGTATTAATTCAGAGAGAACTGTCGCATTTTATGCGGGACTTGGTTTTAGCCCTCATTTGGGACCTAAAGCGCGATTTGCCGCTCTCTTTACTCCCTTGTGGAGAATGATGGACTCTTTTATTGAGAAAGAAACTATTTTTTATTCATCGTACAATCAGGCGCTTTCTGTTGCAAAGATTGGATCTCGGGCCTTGCTTGTCTCTGTATACAGGATAAGCAGGGAGAGGATATTTGCTGTTATTGCCAATACTGGATCTACACGAAAGGCATCTCTTGCGCTTGATACAGAGCGGCTTGGTATGACCGGAGGGTATAAGGCAACGATTATGAGGGTTTCTTCAAAAGGAACGATTCAGAAGAGGCCTGTGAAGGATTTGGTCTATGACGGCAAGGTTGAAATCAGTGCGCTTCAGAAGAATGAATATTGCGGCGTGCTCTTTGAAAGGAAGAGACCTCTGCCTTCTTGTATAGTGGATTAGACAGACTCTTTGTTGATATTCTTAAACTTTGTAGCGGTAGTATCGGAGCTATTATTTCCGCGGATAGCAGTGAGTTGTATTATGTGATTTATTCCATATATAGTATATCTCTATTGGATTGCCATACTTCTCTATAAATCTGTCTCTCAATTTCCCTTTTCTTCTATTGATTACTTCTTTTTGTACAGAGATTTGATTGCGGGTTTGTTGAAAAAGAAGGATTCTGTTCCTATTATGCGGGAAGGAATCTTGGCGTTTCGCATTTCCCGCGTAAGACTTTCTTTCCGCATAGGTTTCATATCAGGGCCCCATGGTTCAATGAGAGTAAGGCGGGTTCCGAGTTCTTTGTAGCAGTCAGGAAGATCAAAGAAGCGAAGAAGATTTCTGACAAAGACTGTAGAGGGCCATGCGGGTATTGGATCGGTTGTCCATTGTTCACAGGAAATCGGTGCATTTTTTAGTCCTATACATCGTATACTGCCATGAACAATGGCGGCAAAGAGCGCTACTAATGCTCCTTGTCCTCTTCCTGAAAGAGAAATTTCTTTTGTTCCGTGATCTTCTAAAAGTTTGATTACTGTAAGAAGGTCATAGACACGGCGTCCTAAGTAACTTTCTCCGAGCATAAAGGAATAGCCGTGAAGCATATAATCCATTCCATAGGGATGGAAAAATTCGGACTGTTCATCGGGAAGCGATTCGCCGATACCTCGTACATCTACTATCCAAGCATTGGGAGATTGCGAAACTTTCTTTGCAAAGGAATCAGAGGAAAGATCTTGTTCCGAGGAGATATGGGGAACATGGAGAATTGCTTTTTTTTCAGGATCCAAGGTATGGAGGAGTTCTTGATTGGATGTGGAGGTAGTTTTCCGCACAATGGCGCGGATATTGTTTTCAGTTTCTATTGCGAAGCGAAGGTAGAGCTTGTCTTTAGCGGTATCGGGCCGTAAGATCCGGTAATGCGGCAGAGAAACCAATGGAATAGTAAGAACATTGGAGAGGCTTTTTGCAAGAGATTTTCCTGAAAGAGGTTTTCTCTTTTTTGCAAGAGATTGCGCCTGTTCGCGGGTAAAGAGATAGATAGGTTTTGAGCCTTCGCGAATTACATCTCCTTTAGGAGTGGCAAAGAGTATTTTCTCTTCTTCTTTGACGATGGTGGGCGCAGGTCTTTTTTTTACTTTGGCTGTTTTGCAGAAAAAGGAGACCATGGCTCTTTGAGCGTCTGGAAAGTATCCATGGGGGTTTTTTCCTATAAAGTAGTGATATTTCTCGTCTGCATTGAAAATTCGGTAGATATTCTGGACTTCAGATACAGCCTCTAAAAACCCTCTTCTATCAAAAGCATCATACCATTGACCAAGCATAATAAGGGGTTTGGGTGCGCGGCAAATCATAAAGTCTGCCATTTCAAGGCCTTTGCCAATAACCTCGGGCGGATATTGTTCCATATCCGCGGGTATTTCGTTTTCAAGGTTTGCCAGAAAGGTGGTAAGGAAACAACTGGGGCCTGCAAAAGAAAAGCGAGGTTCGCATCCCCAGAGCCAGGAAGTCATGGTTCCTCCTCCGGAATTGCCGGTAATTCCTACCCGAGAAGGATCTATTTCAGGTCGTTCAAGCAGGTAGTCAAGGCCGCGTATACCGTCCCACGCACGCCACATTCCAAAATATTCTCCATTAAGAGCCATCTGTTTTCCCGCCATATTATGGGCGCGGCAACAATTCAGTCTGACATCTGTTTTTGGAGGAAGCAGGGCATATTGATCTCGTTCTCCCTGACTGAACGGATCAAAGATAAGAACCGCGAATCCATTGTGGACAAGACGCTGACAGAACTCTTGGTATCTGGATTCAGCTTTTCCATTTCCACTGTGTCCGCAGGAACCGACAACCCCTGGAATTTGTCCTTTGATTTTTTCAGGAAGATACAGGTTGGCGGTTACCATAGATTGCGGCCGACTTTCAAAAATGACTTTTTCAATGAGATAGCCCTTTCGTTCAATAATGCCTGTAGTACGGGCGTTAAGAGGAGTTTTGGGAGGAACAGGAGAAAAGGTGGCGGTAATGGTTTCAAGAACCTTTTCTTGATATTGGATTGCCGCACGGACCGTTTTTATTGCGGCAAGACGCGCTTTTCGTTCCTGGCGGATTTCTTTGAGACGCGCCACCAGCTCGTTATGTACCATATGTCCATATCCGTTTCGGAATGGGGGAGTGTTTGGTAATGGATGCTGATTCATTCTTCTTCTCCTGTAAGGGGAATACGAGGTGCGGAATATTCTTCAAGAATAGAGATAAGAGGGAGCGCTTCCTGAGGCATTTCAACAGCATTTCTGAATAGGATATCTCGGGGAGTAAGGGAATCGTCTTCATAGAATGTGTGGTTTGCTTTGTCATCTATAAGAAGAAATCCTCCTTCAAAACTGGCGCCGGCATAGAGACCTTTTGCTCGTGAATAGGTAAGGAGCGCGGTTCCTGCGCTGAGTTTTGCGGAGACGTCTCGTCCTACAGGTCCTGCGGCCGCCGAGGCATCTAATCCGATCTTAAAGCGTGATTTTAGGAGCATATCAAGACCATCTCTGTTCATAATAAGGATAATGGCATCTATTGATTGTCCTCCGATTTGAAATCCGAAACTTCCTTCCGCGGTTGCAATGAAGACAGGCGGACTCCATTTTCCAGTGGTTTCATCGCGTACCATGACAATGCCTTCTCCGCCTTTGGCGCCAAGCATAAATCCGGCTTTGTACTGGCGAAGGATCATAACACCCTTACATTCCTGCAAGAGTTCAGTGGGAATGGAAATATCCGGGGCTTTCGTCATATCATTCAGATACAGGCGAGCACGTTCAAAACGGGCTACAAGCGAAGAGCGTTCTAAAGCAAAAAGATGGGGTCCTGCAAGAAGAAGAGAGAGAATGAAGATTACATACCTTCGTTGTATGGGCATTGTGCCGCTCCTTTGGTAAGAATGGGCGTACAGAAAAAGTTTTTTTCTGTCCATATTTTTCTATTTTACCCTAAAAAATCTTTTTTTCCCATTGTGCAAAGATTTCTTTAATTGACGTTGTATGGCTTTGATTATACGATGGTGTATAGGAATTTTACCACTCTGACAGGAGTTGAAATGACGCAGGTTCCTAAAAAAACTATTTTTGAAACGATTGTTGAAAATATGCGGGCTCGAGATCTCGCGATACTTTCAGAATATGCCTGTTCAAACAGTGATGCTATCAGGCGAAAACCGGAAGAGGTTGGGTTGCGTCCTGCTTTTTTTAGGGATACTGATAGGATTATCCATTCTACTGCTTATGTAAGGTATGCAGATAAAACGCAGGTCTTCTCTCTTTTCAGAAATGATCATATTACCCATCGTTTTCTTCATGTGCAGTTTGTGGCAAAGATTGGCCGGGTGGTAGGAAGGGCGCTTCGGCTTAATGAGGATCTTATTGAAGCCATTGCACTTGGACATGATCTAGGGCATTCTCCCTTTGGACATGATGGAGAGCGGGTTCTTGATAGAATTTGTCAGGAAGAGAAAATAGGATTTTTTGCTCATAATGCGCAGAGTGTACGGTTTTTAAGTGAGATAGAAAAGATGGATAATCCTTTGAATCTTACGCTTCAGGTGCTTGATGGAATCCTTTGTCATAATGGAGAAATTTTTGATAGGAGGTATGAACCATCCTCTAAAAAAGGGTGGGAAGATTTTGATAGGGAGTACCGTCAATGTTTTACAGTTGCAGAGTGGTCAAAAAAAATTTTCCCTATGACATTAGAAGGATGTGTAACAAGGGTTGTGGATATTATCGCCTATATCGGCAGGGATATTGAAGATGCGATTACCGTGAACCTTATCCAACGGAACGATCTTCCCAAAGATGTGGTAAAAGTTCTTGGAAAGACGAATGATGCCATTATCAATACTCTTGTGACAGATCTTATTGAACATAGTTATGAAAAACCTTATTTGGAATTGAGTAGTCCGGTCTTTTGCGCATTGCAAGAGTTAAGAAGGTTTAATTATAGTAATATCTACTTTAATCCGCGCATTAAAACCGAGTCAGGTAAGATTGAACATATTTTTCGCGCGCTTTTTCAGGGATATGTGGATGATATTCAGAAAGAAAAGAAGTCCTCTCCGGTGGTGCGCTATTTTGCTCATTATGCAAAGATTGATTCATTGCGAAAGACAGATCCGCGCAGGGTTGTGATAGATTTTATTGCTGGTATGACCGATGATTATCTTATTGATCAGTATATGGAACGGTTTACTCCGTGTTCGTATGGTTACTCCCTTGAAGGATAGGGAATGACTCTCTGGTCTATTGCGGTTGCCTCTTTTCTTATGGCTCTTTCTGGCGCGATGAGTCCTGGTCCATTGTTAGTGTTGACAGTGGGAACCTCTGTGAAAAGAGGTTGGTTGGCAGGACCCCTTATTATTGCGGGTCATGCCTTTATTGAAGCAGTGCTGATTCTTGGGATTCTTGCGGGGTTTGGTGCGGTTCTGCAAGAGAAGAGCGTGGTGAGAATCATAGGAGTTGTAGGAGGTATCGTACTGTTTTGGATGGGTTTTTCAATGATGAAAAGCTCTCTTATTCCTATGGAGAAAGAAGGTTTTTCCCGCTCTTCCTCGTGTCCGGTAAGAGATGGGATCCTTTGTAGTCTTTCAAGTCCTTACTGGTTTATATGGTGGGCAACTGTGGGAATGGCTTGTATTGCGTTGGCTGTTCCTTTTGGATGGAAAGGAGTGGCGGTTTTTTTTATCGGCCACATTTTTGCGGATTTTTCCTGGTATACAGCGATTTCTATGACAGTTGGGAAGGGAAGAAAATTTCTTTCTGCGAATGCGTATCAATACCTTTCCCGTTTTTGCGGTCTTTTTCTTATTGGCTTCGGATGCTGGCTTGCGATAAAGGTTTTTGTCGGATAAGAAGAATGCCTATTCTTTGCGATTTATTCCTCAAGCGCGATATTTTCCATTGCGGCACAATACGATAATAGTCTATGAATAATTTCTCTTTCTTCATCTATAAAAGGATTACTGGAGAGACTATTTTTTAAATAGAATAGATCGCAATGTAGGCGCAAACGATTTTGCCATAAGAAAAAATCCCAGAGAGGTGGAATGACATCCATCTACGGTTGCAAATGCCTGATTTTTTCCTATCGCCTTTCTATTATCAAAAAAATGGATATTATTGTCTCCATGATCTTTAAAAGTCTGTGCAGATCTCTTGATTTCCTTTCTAAGATGATCATGATACGGATCGAAAGAATCCGAAGGGTAGAAGTAGGGGCCAGTGAGGATAATGGGAATTGTTGGCATTGATTTTCTAAGAATCGCGACAAAGGGTTGAATGGTGCCGGAATATCCAAGAGGGTTATGTCGTATATTTGCCCAATGATCAAGAACAATACAGGATGCTTTAAGTTCGGCGATAGCTTCTGCAATTTCAGGGTCTCCCCAACCTTGTCCTGAAAAGCCAAGGTTCACAAAATCTATATGTAATTCTCTAGATAGAAAGCCCTGCCAGGAAGTTCCGGGGTTTGAGGCGCATCCGCCCTGTGTAATGCTGGATCCATAAAACACTACAGGATCTTGTATACAAAAAGGAGGAGCAGGAGCAATGGAGGCATCGTTATCAATGGCTATTGCGTTGAGACGGGTCTGGTTATAGAGGGGAAGATAGATCTCAATACTTCGCATTTTTTTTTCCGTGGCAATGTTTTTTTCTGTCTTAATGGTTCCGGTTGTGTCTGGCCATGCGCAGAAGATAAAAGAGTTATTTACGTAGAGATCAAAACCCGAGTGGCCGGTACGGGGCATGTGGTGCATGGAGAGTGAGGGGCTTTCTGCCATGATTCCAAGATTGAGAGAGTCGCTTGAAAATCGTATCCTTCCTCCTGCGGGATAGGTACTGCATTCCCATAGAACGGGACGGACCTTCTTCTTCATTCTGGAGGGGAAACGGTGAAGAAGGGGAGAGGTTTCGTTAAACCATGGAAGTCCATATACTCTTAGTGCAGGATCGGGAAATGAAATCCATTTCATGTTTTCTCCTCTTGTTTGGTGTATAATGGCAGTATACCAGAAAAAAAAAGAAGAGAAAAAAATTGTTGTAATGATTATATGCGAGGATAATCGTTCTTATCAGGCGCTTTTTTAGAGACTGTTCTGTTCTGGAAAAAAAGAGAGAGAATAACCCAAGGGAGGAAAAATGCGGGAGAGAATGCTAAGGCATTTCGGATTGTTCTTTTTTCTTGTGGCGGCAGGAAGTTTCTTTTCAGGAGAAGCTTTTGCAAAGATTGAGGTAACAAGAATAAAGGAGGGTGTGGGCATTCGGATTGAGACCGATGTATTGTGCGCAGAGATTGACCTTCAGATGGGCGGACGTATCTCCTCTCTTATTAATAAGAAGAATCAACATCAGCTTACTTGGTACGATGGAAAGGCGGGAGGTCTTCTTGTGGGGCTTCATGATGGAAGTCTTTCTATTCCTTTTTCAGCGCAAGAAGTGCGTGGATCCGGCTATATAGATCTGATTCTTACAAGTGATCCATACCCTCATATTGGAAGAGGAAGCAAGGTAACGGGAACTGAACCTACAGAGTTTCTAGTGATAAAAAAAATACGGTTTCAGGAAAGAATTCCTCGTATTGATGTGGAACATACTATACAGAATGTAGGACAGAACGATATTCCCGGAATGAATATATGGTTTTGGAATACTGCGAAGCCCGGTGGAAAGGCACAGGTTCCTGCCACGCTTTCTAGGTTTTTCCCTTCAATATCTGGTACGAAGAAGATGCCGTCAAGCGGATGGGCGTATAGAAAGGATATTGCGGCGCCATGGCATGCGGTTATAGAGAGCGAATCTAAAGAAGCGGTTGGGTTTGTTACAGACCCAGAAAGTTTGCATGCTTTTTATTACTGGACACGAAGTGAGTTTTATCCCACGATTGAATGGATGACTCCTGCGGTCAATTTTTCCGCGGGAACAGAGATTACCACACGTTTTTCCCTTTGTGTGGTGAATGGTTTGGAGAAAATAGATTGGATGACAGAGAAGTATGCGATTGCAACAACGCTGGATGACGCTTCGCGTTATACGCTTGCATTGGTAACTTTGGAAGATCGTCCTTCCCTTTTCCGATGCGAGGCGCGCTTTGAAGATGAGCAAGGAAGAGTTGTGCATCAATCTATAAGAAATTTGGAAGTACGAAAGTCCGGAGAGGTAGTAAGATCAACGATTTCTCTTGCTCCCTTTATAAAAGGAGGAGAGAAACTGAAGGTGATTGAAAAAATTTCTTCCAAAGATATTCCAGTATCCGTGGTTTCTCTTCCTTTGCATAAGGATCTATTGATTGCTCCGCTTTCAGGGACTCCTGTGGTGAAGAGTAGTTCTGTGCGGGGATGGACTCGCGCCATAAAAGTTAAGGAGAACTATGCTATTCCCACGGCCGAAGAGAGAGCACAGGGGCTGCTTTTCTTTCAGAAGGGCGTGATGAAAGATATTACCTCTGAAACACTTCCTCTTGAAGAAGATCGCATTCAGCGGGTAGAAGTGAAGATGGCAAAAAACGAGATGGAACTGTGTGAACTGATCTGTCATGCATTGCGTCCTGGCCCCTTACAACTTTCAGTGGATATGCCGAGTATCCGATGTGAGGTTTTTCGTGAAGACGAGAGAATGATGGTTGTGGGCTCTCATAACCTTGGTATTACGCCTTACCTTATTTCAGAGCTTCTTTCTCCCTCTTCTTCTGCGACTCTTGTTCAGAATAAGAGCAGAAGATTTTGGATTATGGCAGAAACAGATGCATCAACCAAACCGGGAATGCACGAGGGAAAGATCCGTCTTACCTTTGAAGGAAAAGAGGTGGCGGTACCATTTACTATTGAAGTGGTACCAGCTCTTCTTCGTTCTGATCCCGAAAGAAAGTTTGGAGTTTTTGTACGTAACGGACTTCATGATCCACGTATGCGTGCGGCAATGTTTAAAGATATAAAAAAACATGGCAGAGATGTTCTTGTCTCCTCTCCTCAGCTTGACCTTCAGTACGATGCGGGTAAGGATACATTTACTATAAACTTTACACGTATGGATCATTTTGTGGCGGCATTAAAGGAAGCTGGAATGGAAGGACCGATTATTTTCGGGTTGCATGGAGGAATAATTAATGCCATTAGAAAAGTTACCAGAGAAAAAGACTGGGGTCCTAAAAGTCTTGCGTATTATCAAAATGTGGTGATAGATGTAGAAAAGTACGCTACGTTGAACGGATATCCTCGTCTCTTATGGCACCCTTTAGATGAACAGGCAGCGTACGAGCCAATGGCAACGATTCTTCGGACAATTAAGGAGGCAAAGTCGACCGCGCTTACTATTCATACAGTCGCGGGAGTGCCGGCGGCGAAGAGGTGGGGAAAAGATCTTGATGTATGGTTTCCTGCTTCTCTGGCGTTTGATCCCGAGGTACAGGACTATTGCCAGAAAGAAAAAAAGCTCCTTTTTAGTTATAGCGGACAGGAGAGAATTTCCGGAGGATATGGATTTTATTATAACCCGGCGATTTCTGTGCTCTGTCCTTGGACCTATAACCATAATGATTGGAAGCCCTTTTCGGCTATTCAGGATAAGAAGCCAAGGTGTTTTGTTTACCCGAACGAAACATACGATGGTGTGGTGAGTACCCTTGATTGGGAGCGTCTGCGCGAGGGATACGATGATTTTCGTATGCTTTATACCCTTGAAAAACTTTGTGAAGGCAAAAAAGGAAGCAGTGCAGAGAAGAGCCGCGCCTATCTGAAAGAACTGAAAAAAGAGTTGGATGCCAAGAAGATTACCCATATAACTGTTTCTTCATTAAGAGAAAACCTTTTGCAACTTCTTAGTGAGTGTGCCTCTGAGAAGTAAGGAAGAGAAGAGTGTATTTATTGTCGCGTAGAATCTGGCAATATTTTTGAATGTTAGAGCCGCGCGGTGATCCTCTTTGCATGATACGGGAAGAGGCTGAAAAAGACCTTTTTCTCTTGGGTATGGGTATAAGTTGAAATAAAAAGAGAAGGTAATTTCATAATTGAGAAATTACTTGAAATGTTTTACACTGTATATATGAGAGCAGACTTTTTTTCTAATCAATATAGTATGAGATTTTTTGCAGAGTATGAAAAGAGCCCGGGATTTACGCTTATAGAACTTCTTGTAGTTATCGCAATCATCGCCATTCTTGCGGCAATGATTCTTCCAGCCTTGAGTACTGCACGATCTAGAGCGCGTCAAGCGGTATGTATCAGCAATTTAAAACAGTTGTATCTTGGTTTTGCCTTATATGCGGATACATACGATGGAAGAATCCCTCCACCAGATATCGGTATCGCGGAATACTATCCTTTCTGTTACGTGAATTGGAGTAATTTCATTAAACCATTGCTTGAACCCGAGCTTGATCCTGATAATATTATGGATTGGCCTGTTATGATTGGATCAATCTATTTTTGTCCGGAACTTAGAAGACAGGTACAGAAATTTTCAAATGATTTTGGTGCGCTTCCTCATTCTGCATATATTATTCATACTGTGGCGCCAGAATCAGGCGAGGTTCCCTTTGAAAAAACAGTAAAAGGAAAAAGATTGGATGGACAGTATCCTTTGGAGGGAAAGTATGGAGCAAGCGAAATATGGCTCTTAAAAGATCCTCCTTTTTCTGGAACTGGTTGGAAAGGCGCGCCTCATACAGGAAGAATGAATGTGCTTTTTCTTGACGGACATGTGGGGTGGCAACAATGAAGCGTATGATATTTATAGTGGTTGCGGGAATGATCTTTTCTTTAGTAGGTGCGTTTGGCGCGGTGGTTCCTGATACTTCTCCTTTAGCCGAGAGTGTGTTTTCTGAGAGTGTGCTTCTTCAATATAAATTTCCCGAAGAAACGGTGCGCCGATATTCTTTATCGGTGGATGATTGGGAAAAGATGATGGCAGACGGCGCTGTACGGGAACGCAGGCAAAGTTTTACTCTGATTTTCAGACAAGAATATCTTCCTCTTGATGAAGAGGGCGTTGGCGCTTGGGTTCAAACCTTTGAAGAGGGCGTGTATCAAGGAGTAAATGTGAAGGGATTGGTCGGGAAAAAAGTAATCTGTCGTATTTCTCCCACAGGAAAAATTATTTCTACCGAGGGGTTACAGGCACTCTTTAATGAGTTTGTAAAATTGATGCAAAAGAGTATGGCATTTTATATTCCCGGACTGGATAGGTTGCCTGTTAAGATAGATTTTACCCGAATGCCATCTGCTCTGTTTCATCCCCTGTATCAGCCATTCATTCCTGTTTTTCCTGCAAAACCTGTTGAGATGGGAGAAACATGGGCGCGAGAGGAGGGGATATCTCGTCATATTGCAAAAGAGGCGCGTTCAATGTATCGGATGGAACAGGTAGAAGAAGGCGTGGCGCGTATTTCTCTTTTTACAGAAGAACCCAAAGAAGGAAGTGGCAAGAAACGCGTTTTTTCCAAAGGGACCATTTTCTTTAATATTGAGAGCGGAGAATTAAAGAAAATGGAGGCTTTTTTGGAGGCAGACGGCGTAAATATGAATCCTGCCAGAATCGCGCCGGGAATGATGCAGGCATCAAAAGATATTACTGGTATAAAGAAGACCAAACTTATCGTGAAACAGATCTTGCCATCCTCTGAAGAGTAATCCATCATATCTTTTTAGAATAAATTTTCCTTTAGCATTAGGCTATCGCCATTTTTTTGTCTACCAATCCTATCTTTTCTTCGGAATAGAAAACTATATGGATAGAATCAACAGGATGGTTTTGGCTTTTATGATTTCTTGAAGATTTTTTTCGCGGTACGAGTGAAGATTGGAAAGAGGTTGCGTTGATTAAAAAAAGAGAGAGAATTATAGGTTTTTAGAAAGAAAAGATATGTTAGAGAAATCTTGTTTTTGTGTAAGGATAGGTATAAATAAGAAAAAGGGACAGAGAATTTTTCTCTGTCCCTTTAATCTTATTTGTGAATGGATCTATTTCATCAGATTATCTGCAACTTTCTTAAAGGCATCTACGCACAATTGCATGTGGTTCAGGGTATAGACAGGATGGGTAAAGAACGACATGGTCCTTTCTGAGAGCCAGTTTGCCTTTTTGCAATTGAATTCAGTGTAATCAATCTTCCGGGCGTTAGGGTCATTGAAGGGATATTTTAGTGCGCCAAATCCATTCTTTTCTGTGAAGGCCTCTTCTTTGTACATTTCAGGCCACTGGACTCCATATACCGGCACGCCTTCGGCTTCTATCGCTTTGACCAATTCTTTTACAGATACCTTTAATGCATCGGCATTCAGCACAAAAGGAGCCCACCAGAATGCATTGGTCCGTTCTTCTGTATGAAGCGGAGGATGAATAACCAATGGATGCTCTTTCAGGGCTTCAATTAAAAACTCTCCGTTTCTCTTTCTGTTGGCAAGGTTCCAAGAATCAAAGCGTTCCAGTTCGCAGAGACCGATTAATGATTGCATCTCAGTCATCCGATAGTTGAAGCCTATTCTCTTATGGATATAGGTGAGTTTTGCTTCCAATTCAAGCAGGCGAAGCCGTTCTTTTACATCGTAACCATGATCGCGGAATGAACGGCATTCCCATTGGAGGTCTTCATTATCGGTTATCACTGCTCCGCCTTCTCCGCCAGTGGTGAAATGTTTACTCTGACAGAAGCTGAAACAGCCAATGTCGCCGATAGTTCCGGCTTTTTTCCCTTTGTAGGTTCCTCCAAAGCATTGTGCGCAGTCTTCAATGACAAAAAGATTATGTTTTTTTGCAATGGCAAGGATGGGATCCATGTCTGCAACGATTCCATAGAGATGAACCACAAGAATCGCACGGGTTTTTTCTGTAATAAGAGCTTCTATTGCGTTAGGGTCAATGGTGTGAGATTCGTCCACGTCGGCAAAGACAGGAAGCGCGCCTGCCTGTAGAATACAAAAGGCGGATGCGATGAATGAATAGGAAGGGCAGATAACCTCATCTCCCGGTCCAATGCCTAGTGCGGCTACCGCGGTATGAAGTGCACTGGTTCCATTGGTGGTGGTGATTGCATATTTTGAGCCATTCCACTTTGCCCATGCTTCTTCAAACTTGGTTCCAACAGTTCCTGTCCAATAATTTACCTTTCCGCTTTTTAGAGGTTCGCTTACAGTTTCAATCGCCTTTTCTGAGAAGGATGGCCACATCGGAAAAGGGTTTGTGTTGACAGGTGTTCCGCCATTTATGGCAAGCTTACTCATGGTTCCTCCTCTGTGAAGGGTTACTTTTCTTTTTTTTATTATAATAGATAGCAAAAGCATTGTACTGTTTTTTACGAGAAAACGCAAATAGCTGTATTGGCTCACGTACCAATGAAAAAGAAAGGGAATGGAATAAAAGCAAGAAGGGCTTTTTAGCTACTATGATTGTTCGTTGCAATGAGGAGAAAAGAGTGTAAATGGTCTATCGGTTTTTTCATAACTTAGAGAAATTCATAGATTGAATCGGATATTTTTTTTCTTCATAAATGGGTTAAATATAGAGTTTTTGTGAAAGAATGCGAGGAGTTGAGAGAACGGTCTGCAGAAAGAAAGAAACGAGTGTCCATAGAACAATTGACGCGACAGGGTGGATACGATACACTACCATATCATTCTATTCGTATCTGTAATGATCTGAAGTCCATGCTTTTATTATAAATAAGAGGATACATAAAATTATGGCTATTGAAAGAAAGAGTATGATTTATTGCGCTGATATGGCGAAAATTCGGCTGTCAGAAGAAGAAATGGACCGTATGACAGAGGAATGCGATAAGGTACTGGAGTATTTATCTCAGATATTTTCGGCGGATACAGATGAAACCGAACATTTTTCACAATCTTTGCCTTCTTCTTCTCTTCTGGCGCAAGATAATGAAAAAGAAAGTCTTTCTATTGAAGAGGTCTTTAGCAATGCTCCCGAACATTATCAGCGCTTCTTCAAGGTGCCCAAAATTTTGTGATTATGGAACGAAGATATCTTGAATTTGAAAAACCTCTTGAACGTATAGAACGGAAGATTGCCCATTTTGAAGATTTAAAAAAGACACGCTCAAAAGATACCAGTTTAGAGATTACCCGTTTAAATCAGGACCTTCGCGAAAAGAGAAAAGAGATTTTTTCTCATCTTTCCCCTTGGCAGAAGGTTCAGATGGCGCGTCATCCGAATCGTCCCCGCACCCTTGATTATGTGGAGCGGTTATGCGATACGTTTTATGAATTGCACGGTGATAGAATTCATGGCGATGATCCTGCGATGGTTGCGGGACTTGGATCTTTTGAAGGAAGGACCGTGGTGATTATCGGGAATCAAAAGGGAAGAAACACAGAAGAGAATATTGCAAGAAATTTTGGAATGGCGCACCCTGAAGGGTATAGAAAGGCTTTACGGGTAATGGAACTTGCGGAGAAATTCCGATTTCCGGTGATCTCCTTTATTGATACGGCAGGCGCACATCCTCATATGGAGGCAGAGGAAAGGAATCAGGCGCTTGCGATTGCGACAAATCTTTACCGTATGTCTTCTATCGCAACGCCGATTATCGCGGCAGTTATTGGAGAAGGCGGAAGCGGCGGCGCTTTGGGTATTAGTGTTGCGGATAAAATTCTTATGCTTGAATTTTCTATTTATTCAGTTATTTCTCCCGAAGGATGTGCTTCTATCCTTTGGAAAGATCAGAAGGCGGTGGAAGAAGCGGCCAATGCGTTAAAACTTACTGCCACTGATCTTAAAGAGTTTGGAATTGTAGATGAGGTGGTGGTAGAACCTCAGGGAGGAGCGCACCGAGATCCTCAAGAAGCGGCCGATATTCTTAGGACAGCGCTATTAAAGTATCTTGGAGGTCTTGAAGCCACGCCTGTTGCAGAGCTTCTTGAAAAACGATATAAAAAGTATAGAGAAATAGGTGCGTTTTCCATTGAGGAACCGGAGGCTGAATGAAGAAGATTCTTACACTTGCTTTGCCGAAGGGAAGCCTTCAGGCATCTACTATGGAGCTCTTTTCTCATGCCGGATTTGAGGTTTCGGGTAATGGTAGGAGTTACCATGTAACTATTGATGACGATGAGATTGAGGCTATTCTTATCAGGGCTCAAGAGATTCCTCGGTATGTACAGCTCGGAGTGTTTGATGTGGGAATTTCTGGAAACGACTGGATTACTGAAAATAGAGCGCAGGTGGTAGAGGTTAGTGAACTTATCTATGCGAAACAGGGACTTCGTCCCGTGAAGATAGTTCTTGCGGCTCCAGAGGGTTCAGAGATCCGTAGTGTGAAAGATTTGGAAGGAAAGAGAATAGCTACCGAACTGGTAAACCTCACTAAAGATTATCTCGCTTCTAATGGAGTGAAGGCAGAGGTTGAATTTTCCTGGGGTGCCACTGAAATTAAGGCGGGAACCCTTGTGGATGCGGTGGTTGAAATTACCGAAACTGGTTCTACGCTTCGTTCTCATGGATTGAGTATAGTGGATATTATTATGGAATCTTCTCCCAAATTGATTGCGAATAAAGAGGCTTGGGAAGATTCATGGAAAAAGGAGAAGATCAACAGTATCGCGCTTTTACTTGAAAGCGCATTGAATGCCAGCAGAAAAGTGGGACTTAAGATGAATGTTTCAAAAGAGGGACTTGAAAAGATTCTTCGTATGCTTCCCGCAATTAAGAAGCCAACGGTCTCTCCTCTTGCTGAAGAAGGATGGTTTGCGATTGAAACGATTGTTGATCGGCGTGAATCAAAACATCTGATTCCCGAGCTGAAAAAAATCGGAGCTTCGGGGATTGTAGAATATAGTATTAACAAGTTAATTTATTGAATTGCCTTGTCTGTTTAATGAACAGGCGGCAGTATTCCGGCAAAGAACCGGGAACACAGGTAAGGAGGTAGCATGCCGTGTGGTAGGAAGCGAAAACGTAGAAAGATTAAGACCCATAAACGAAAGAAACAGTTGAGAGCGTTGCGTCATAAAAAGAGAAAAAGATGAAATATTTGTGGTTCGCCGCGGTATTATGCGTATTTTGCGCGGGCTGCGGTACTGTTTCATCACGGATTGAACGAGAGGAGGCCTTGAAAATTTATCTTCAGGGTCTCCTTTATGAAGGGGAAGGAGATTTTGCCAGCGCTCAGGAGTTTTATACCCGTTCGTTACGTATAGGTGGAGCGTCAAGTCATCTTTCTTTGAAACTTGGCGAGACCGCGTTGAAAGAAAAACGGTACTCGGACGCATTGCAGTGGTTCTCAAAAGCTTATGCTGAAAATCCTGATGCGTCCGCAGCATTTGGAATGGGGCTTTCCCATTTTTTTCTGAAATCCAATTCAGAAGCGATGCATTTTCTTTCTGAAGGATTGAGTAAACAGGAAAATATTACATATCGCGCGATATTATCCGATCTTTTTATTGAAGCAAAACAGTATAACGATGCAAAAAAATCGTATGAGATTCTTCTTGAAGAAACCCGACGTAGAAATTTTCTTATTCTTTTTAATTATGGCGCATTGCTTGAAAAACTCAAGTTAGATGCGGAAGCAGAAGAGGCCTATCGTGAAAGTTTACGGTTGGCTCCGACCTTTCTCAGAACGTATCTCTCGCTTGCCTCTTTATCTGAGAAGAAGGGAGATAGGGAGTCCGCGGAACGCTACTATCTTACCGCGCTTCGGATTAATCCTAAAGAGCGTTCTTTGTATGGATTGCTTGCCTGGTTGTACATACAGCAGAAACGGTTGGAAGATGGTCTTGCGATTACAAAAAAAGGAATTGCAGAAACCGGTGAATCCGCGGAACTGTATGCGATTTCCGGGTTAATATATTTAGAAAAAGAAGAATACCTTTCAGCGCGTGAAGATCTTCAAAAAGCTATTTCTTTGAAAGAACATGCGGGCTCTTTTTTCCATCTTGGAATAGCGTATGACAAACTCGGCGAGCCCGAAGAATCAGAACAATGTATGAGAAAAGCCATTGAGCTTGATCCTTCGTATCATCCTGCGATGAATTATCTTGGTTATACGTTTTTGTTGGCAAATGTTCATCTTCAGGAGGCTTTCTCTCTGATTGAACGCGCCAATATTTTGGATCCCGACAACCCCGCCTATCTTGACAGTCTTGGATGGGCATGGTTTTTGAAGGGTGATGACCGTCGGGCGGAACATTATCTTCTGAAGGCTGTAGAGAAAGACCGAGACCCTGAAATAATGGAGCATTTAGGTCATTTGTACTATCGTAAAAAAGATATGGTGAAAACAGTTTATTGGTGGGCGGCTTCCCTTGAATTGAAGAAGAATCCTGACCTTGAAAAACTCTTAAAAACCGCTCAAGAAACGATGAGAATGCGAAAGTGATGAACCTTCTTGAACAGATTGCCAAGAATCCCGCTTTTCTCAAAACACTTTCTGTGGAATCTCTTGAAACAGTATGTGCAGAAATTCGCGAGAGAATTATTGCGGTAGTTTCACAGTGCGGAGGGCACCTTGCCTCTAATCTTGGCGTTGTGGAGTTGACGGTTGCGCTTCATACGGTATTTGATATTCCCAAAGATACTATTATCTTTGATGTGGGTCATCAGGTCTATCCCCATAAACTTTTGACCGGAAGAAACAAGAGGTTTGAGGAGTTGCGGTGTCGGGGAGGACTTCTTGGTTTTCCTTCTCCGGAAGAGAGCGATGCCGATCCTTTTCATACTGGTCATGCGGGTACTGCTGTTTCTTCGGGGTTAGGGCTTAAAACAGCTCTTGATATGAAGGGAGAGACATCGCGCGTGGCAGTAGTTTTAGGAGATGGCTCTCTTACCAATGGTCTTACATTTGAAGGGCTTAATAGTGTGGGAAGTCTTCGTAAACCCCTTTTTTTGGTTCTGAACGATAATAACTTTTCTATCTCCGGAACAAAGGGAGCACTCTCCTATTATCTTGCAAAACTTTCTACTTCTCCGCGGATACTCCGTTCTAAAGAAGAACTGGAAGAACTTTTTTCACGCATTCCTAGGGTGGGATCTCAGATTGTGAAGGCAGGAAAAGATCTTGAAAAACATGCAAAGTACCTTTTGGCAACTGGTTTTTTTGAAAAAATGGGACTTGATTATTTTGGTCCTGTCAATGGTCATGATGTAGGTCAGTTGATTGAAGTAATGAAACATTTGGCGAATAGAGAAGAGCCGGTTCTTTTGCATGTTATTACAAAGAAAGGGAAGGGATACTTTCCCGCGGAAGAGAATCCTGAACGCTTTCATTCCACAGGCCCCTTTGATATCAAAAGCGGAAAATCTCATACTTCCGGAGGAGGGGTAAGCGAATGGGTGGGAGAAAAACTTGTGGAAATGGCAACAGAAACACCCTTTGTGTTGATTACTTCCGCAATGACAAGCGGATTGGGTTTTTCTTCCTTTTCACGTTTGTTCCCTGATAGGTTTTTTGATGTAGGTATTGCGGAAAGCCATAGTTTGGTTTTTTCCGGAGGCCTTGCAAAGGCAGGGGTTCGTGTTTATGTAGGTATATACAGCACATTCCTTCAAAGAGCGTATGACGAACTCTTCCATGATATTGCTTTACAGGGATTTCCTGTAGTGCTGTTAATAGATCGGGCTGGTATTGTAAGCGCGGATGGACCGACACATCAGGGAATTTACGATATTTCTTTTTTAAGAACTATTCCAAATATTGAAATCTATTCTCCTCATAGTTTGGAGAACTTACAGGATATTCTCACTCATTCTCTTGAAACCTCTGTGCCGATGGCGATACGGTATCCAAAGGCGATTCTTCCGCAAACTCTTGTGGAAAGAGAGGGTCCTGATACTGGAGAAATTCTTCTTCTTGCTTTGGGAAGTTGTGCGGAACCCGCGCGTATGGCGGCACAACAATGCAGGGAAGAAGGTCTTTCTGTCGCTTTTCGAGCGGTAAGCAGGATAAAACCTTTTGATGAAAAGGCGGCAGAAGAGTTCCCTTCTTTTCAGACAATCGTTACGATTGAAGAACATACTCTTCCCGGAGGTTTTGGCTCTTCAGTGTTGGAGTATTGCAGTATGCAGAAGATAAAGGCAGATGTGGTATGCCGGGGAATTCCCGATGGTTTTGTGGAGATGGGAAGGCGAGATGAACTTCTCTCGCACTATGGACTTGACACACAGGGGATATATCATTTGCTTACAACAATGGTGCATCATGATTAAACGAGCCGCAATATTTGGAAATCCTAAGGTAAAGGGATTGGCAGAGATAGAGGCATCGGTCTCCGCCATTCTTGAAAAAGAGGCTGTGCGGATGGTTTCATTCTCTGAAAACCCCGAATTGGTGATTACTCTTGGAGGAGACGGTACTGTGCTTAGAGCATTTGGTCTTCTTCCTACCCTTGCGCCTTCGCTTCTTGGACTGAATTTTGGGAAATTCGGCTTTCTTACAAGTGATTGTATGGAACTGGAAAGAGTTCTGGTGGATGCCTGTCGGGAAGAGTTGCAGGTTTCTCCGAGAATATATTTAGAGACATCTATTGAACGCAACGGTTTTAGAAATAGGATCGGACGCGCATTGAATGAGGTGGTGGTATTAAGAAAAGATATACGGATTCTTGAATTTGTGATTAGGATTGGAAAGGAGCATGAAGGGTTTCGCGTAAAGGCGGATGGCTGTATTATTGGTACTCCCACCGGTTCTACCGCGCATGCGCTTTCTGCGGGAGGCCCCCTTATTTTTCCAGAAACAGAATGTGTTGTGGTTGCGGCAATAGCTCCGTTTATGTTAACGTGGCGTCATTGTATACATCCGGCTTGCGGAGAGATCTCTGTTACCGCTAGTAACGAATGTGCGGTGGTGCTTGATGGCCAAACAACATTTCCCCTTCAAGAGGGCGAGACAGTGCATATCTGTCGGGGTCAGGGAACATTTTCCTTGCTGGTGCCTCGGGGATGGGATTTTTGGCATACGGTAAGAGAGAAATTTCGATGAAGAAAACTATTCTATGCCGCATAGCGAAGGATCGGTGCAAGGGATGTATGCTTTGTGTTGATGTTTGTCCTACTAAGACTTTGCGAGTTTCTTCTCATTTTAATATTCTCGGGTATCATTACGTTGAAGCTGTAGACGATGCCTGTATCGGATGTAGAAGGTGTGCCATTATTTGCCCGGATGCTTGCATAGAACTTTATCTTGAAGAATCTCCTTCCTGTGAGAAGGGTCGGGGAAAACAGAATAGTGTAAGGTAATTCACTAAGAAAACGAATACATTTTCAATCTACGCTAGGAGGAGACAATGAAAATTGGTGTTATTCATTCTTCGTTTCGCCTTGAAACACGGGCTTCTATCATGAAGGCCGCAGAGATAGGGTTGAATGGAATACAACTCTATACCACAAAAGGAGATCTTGATCCAAAGAATCTTTCTGCGACCGGAAGGGAAGATCTGAAAAAATTTGTTGCGGATCAGGGTCTTGAAATTTCTGCGCTTTGCGGAGATTTTGGAGGACATGGCTTTACAGACGCGGCAACGCTTGATTGGAGAGTTGGAAGAACAAAGGAAGTAGTGGACCTTGCTGTTGATCTGGGGACCAATGTTGTAACCACTCATATAGGCGTGGTTCCAGAAGATAGAACCAATGAGGCATGGGCTATGATGCTTCAGAGCCTTCCAGAGGTAGGAACGTATGCGTCGGAAAGAGGGGTTTTTCTTGCGACAGAGACAGGGCCTGAACCTGCGGCGCTTCTGGCAGAGCTTCTTGATGAACTTAATAATCCCGGAATTCGCGCAAACTATGACCCCGCAAACCTTGTGATGGTGGTGGGCGATGATCCAGTGAAGGGTGTTTTTGCGCTTGCAAAGTATATTGTGCATACCCATGCAAAAGATGGCATTAAACTTGAAAAAGGATATAAGGAAGTTCCTCTCGGTGAAGGCGGAGTTGATTTTCCCGCTTATGTAAAAGCCCTGTGGGAGATTGGGTTTGATGGGTTTTTCACCATTGAACGTGAAGTGGGCGATGATCCAGTGGCAGATATTGTGAAGGCGAAAGATTTCTTAAGTAACCTTGCAAAAGAATTGAAATAATCTTTATAGGAAATATATGTACCTTAGAAAAGCGGTTGTTAGCGGTCATTTTTATCCTGCCCGTCAGGAAGAACTTTTGGCGGTACTTCGCAAGATGACGGATTCTTCCGGAAAAAAGGAAAAGGCTCTATCGGTTATTGCTCCTCATGCGGGATATATCTATTCTGGCGCAGTGGCAGGGAAGGTTTTTGGATCCATTGAAATTCCTGCTTCCGTAATTCTTTTAGGACCGAACCATACAGGGTTTGGAGAGCCCTTTGCTATTGAAACAGAGGGAGCATGGGAAACACCTCTTGGTCCTGTGCCGATAGATACTGGACTTGCTCGTCTTGTCTTGAAACAGAGCGCCTACCTTCAGGAAGATCGTCTTGCGTCTCAGCGAGAACATTCCATTGAGGTGCAACTTCCTTTTTTACAGTATTTGCGGCGCGATGTGATGATTGTTCCGATCCTTCTTGGTTCTGTGGCGGTAAATTCTCCTGTTTGGCAAGAGATTGCCGAGGCGCTCGTAGTTGGAATCAAGGAATCAGGCGATGAAGCGCTGATTGTGGCAAGTTCAGATTTTACTCATTATCAACCGCAGAAAGAGGCTGAAGAGAATGATCGTGCTGTGATAGAAGCCATAGAAAAGCTTGATCCAGACCGTACAGTAGAGCGTATTGAAGAACTTCAACTATCTATGTGCGGCTATGGTCCTGTTTTAACAACTATGATTGCCTCTAAAAGTTTAGGGGCTCGGAAAGGAATGCTCCTTGAGTATCGTACCAGTGGAGATGTATCAAAAGAGTATGATTCTGTGGTGGGATACGCGGGCATTGCAATCTTTTGACATAGAAAAGAGGAAGGAGTATACTTCAACATTGTTGCGGGTTCCCTTCTATAAAAGAAGGGCTAAGAGGGAAGCGCTGTGATTCTATTGCAATAAATAGAAAAATCAGCCACGCTCCCGGCGCTGTGAGAATGTACGAAAGGCTCTTTCTGAAGAAGAATTGTCACTGTTCCAAAAGGAATGGGAAGACCGGCCGAGTAGGATAGTTTTCATAAGGAAAAACATTCAAGTCAGAAGACCTGCCCGCAGTATGTAAAAGATATTCTCTTGCGAGAGACAGGAGAAGTCTGGGATATGGCGCGTATCCGGGTTACGCCCCTTCGGGGGCATTTTTTTTGTCCCCATTCTTTACCGTAAAAAGGGGGACAGAATGAAGATAAGAGATGAAAAACAGGTGAGGAAAGAAGAGTTTAACTATCTGATTTCTCGCAAATCACATGGGTTCACGCTGATAGAACTTCTTGTTGTTATTGCGATTATCGCGATTTTAGCGGCAATGTTGCTTCCCGCGCTTTCAAAGGCGCGAGAAAAGGCGAGGCAGTCGGTATGTATGGGAAATCTGAAACAGCTTGCTCTTGGTTTTTTATTGTATGCGCAAGATTATGATGAATATTTTCCTCCTGCCTATTATATGCCGGGAGATTGGTCTTTTGAGTATGGATGGGATTTTAGAATAGATTACAGCACTGGAGAGACAGGGGATGGATTGCTTGCTCCTTATCTTAAGGGAAAGGTCTATGCCTGTCCTTCCTTTTTGGTAAAAGATACCTATAGTGGCAGGCCTTATACCGGCTATGCATATAATGCATCCTATCTTGGAGGAGTGCCTTTTGAAGGACGGATGCCTGTAAAGATAGGAAGAGTCCGTTATCCTTCAGAAACAGTTCTTATTGCTGATAGTGCGATATGGTCTACCTTTACGAATGAAGTGATTCCCAATAATTATCTTCGTGCGCCGGAACGCGACGCATGGTCAGGACCCAACATACATTTTCGGCATAATGGTTCTGCAAATATCGCTTTTTGCGATGGTCATGTGGAATCATCTCGCAAGAAGTTTCTTCAGGACGGTTATGAAGCGAGTCTTGGTCATCTTTCTCCAGATGACCGCTTGTACGATACCGAGTAAGACCCCTTTCCTTTTCCTCCATAAAATAACGCAACATTTGCATACTTTTACGCAAAAAAATCCTATACTTCTTTTCTTTTTCATTATATACTTCATTTCTACCCTATGGGAGGATAGAGATGAAAAAAAATACAGTTTTTTTTTGTTTCTGTATGATGCTTATGACTAGTCCTCTTTTTGCGCAGCGTTTAACTGATTTTAAGGGAATTATCATTCCGGAAAAAACCACTGTAAAAGTGCGCGGGGCCGCAGAAGATCTTAGGTATCACCTTGCCAAAATCCGCGGAACCGATATTCCGATAGGCTCTATCGTTTCAGAAGGTTCTTCTCTCTATTTCTTTGTAGGAGCGGAATCTTATCCTGCGAAAAAAGGTGCGGTAGAATCTCTTGGCCGTGAATCTTTTCTTATGCAAACCCTTCCGGAAGGGATCCTGTTGGCTGGCAATGATTCTTTAGATCCTTCGGGTACTGTCTATGCAGTATCGGTCTTTCTTGAAAGCAAGTGTGGAGTCCGTTGGCTTTGGCCGGGAGTTTCAGGAGAGGTTATTCCCCGGAATCCAAAGTTGAACTTTTCCTCTTTCAATGAAAGGCATACGCCGGGGTTTGTAAGAAGAAAATTAGATTTTTACTATGGTAGATTTTGGTCTGACACCGCAAAAAAAGATCTTGCTGTTTGGCGTAATAGATCTTGTCTTGGAGATACAATACGAGGAAGTTTCGGGCATGCGTGGGGACGTTTGATTCCCGCGTCGCTCTATTTTGAGAAGCACCCAGAGTGGTTTAGTTTAGTTGCGGGCAAACGGGTTACCAACCAGCTTTGTATTTCAAATCCCGAGTTACGGGAAGAACTTCTTAAACGGCTTCTTACGCTTCCCGCCAATCAAAAATTGGATATTGTTTCTATCTCTGCAAACGATGGTTATGGTTTTTGTGAATGTGATCTTTGCAGAGCGAAGGGCTCTACCAACGATGCCTATTGGGATTTCGCGAAGTGGGTTGCTGAACGGGTAAAGAAGGACAGCCCCGAACGTGGTGTGGGAACCTTTGCCTATTCTGAATATCGGGATCCTCCTGAAAAAATTGCCACACTTCCCGATAATATCTATCTTTCTATGACTACTTATGCCGCTACCCATATGATTCCTGAAACATTGGAAAGGTTCAAGGCTTTTATGAATTCATGGAAGAATAAGGGTATAAAAATTGTTATGCGCGAGTATTGGGGAACCCACTATTTTCTTGATCTTCCAGTTCTTTATCCCCGTGAAATTATGGAAACTGTTATATTGGGAAAGCAGGCAGGATTGATTGGAGTTTATGGCGAGGCAGGGAAAAATTTTGCCACTATGGCGCCTAATTATTACGCGCTTACCCATATTCTTTGGAACCCTTCTGAAAACCCGGAAAAAATTCTTGATTCATTTTATGAAGCATTTGGTCCTGCAAAAAAAGAGGTGCGGGGATATTTTGAAACCCTTGAAAAGGCTGTACATGAAGAGTGGCGAAAACGAAATCTTGCGTTAGGCTATTCTTCGGTAGTACAGGCTTATGGGTATATCTTTTCTCCGGATCTTTTAGCAAGGGCAGGAGTGTTTCTTGATAAAGCGGAGAAAATCGCGGAAAAGGATCAGGAATTAAAGGCAAAAATTGCCTTTTTGAAGACCGGGTTTGAGTATACCTCTATTCTGTCGGAACTTCTTACTTTATATGACAAACTAGGAAAAACCGGTTTTCCTCTTGAATTCTTTGAATGGGAGGCAACTGCTCAGAGGCGCAGGGAAGCTGTAAAGAATCCAGAGGCAGAGTATGGACGAGAAATTTTTGATGCGCGATTGAAGGAGCCCTTTACTTGGACTCTTCAGGAAAAAGATGGATGGTTGCTTCGCGCTTGGGAGTTGGGACAGAAAAGAATTGCTCTCTATAACGCGCACCGCGATGAGTCTTCAATTGATGAGGGGCTGTATGCTCAGACACTCAAAGCTAAAATACGGCAGTGGCATCAGACAGTCGGATACTATCTTGGGATTCCTGTTTCTGAGATTATTCCCCTTGAATATACTGGTGCGGATGATACGAACCGCAGATAATTTCGGGTTGTAAAGATAGGAAAATAATGTAGTAAGAACTTTGTAATGATTCATACTATCTTCTTATAAAAGAAGGGGATCATGAAAAGAAAGAAGAAAGGCTTGTTATATCTCTTTAATGATTATCTCTCCTACTATAATTGTTATTACCAGAAGATTACCCCTTTAAGTATCCTTCCAAAACAATGGTTATGGCAGATGGAAATAGCCACTGGACAGGTTCATACGGCACGCTGGTAACAGATACCAAAGCTGGGGCGACCACCTGTTTTGTTCGTTGTCATGATTAGAGTACTAATGTGCTCTTTTTAGATATGTATGTGGAGAATATGAAAGATCTACCTAAAGACCCTACAAAGAAACACTATGCCTTCCACAGTAACTGATGTAAACTATTTTTGGAGAGGACGGCCGTAACAAATAGATGCCGAAATCAATGATACCATCTTCTTCACTCCCTACATAGGAGGAAAGAATGCGCTTTTGGAAAGAGTCTATTCTGTTCTGTAGCGTTTTTTTGTTCTTAGGTATTATGTCGGTCTTCTCAGAAGCCTCCCTTACCATAACAGAAGGGACCTATTCTAATGAACGGTTTCCTTCTGAACCCTCCTTTATTGTAGAGAATGATTATTATCGCGCAGTAGTGGTTCCGGGAAAGGGCGGAAGAATCTTTACCCTTGATGACAGGAGAACCGGCAATACGATTATCCAAGAAAATGGGTATGGCGGTCTTTTTGACGATCATGGCAATCAACCTTACAAACCTTATACAGGAATATGGCTTGAAAAAAGTTCTTCGCGCGCTATGATTGAGATGGCAAACGAAGATGGTCCTGTCTCGTATAAGAAGCAGGTTACCTTCTTTTCTGATAAGCCGGTAATTCAGGTAGATTACTTTATTAGCAATACCTCCCAATCACTCCAACGTCTTCTGTTCCGTAATGTGGTACGGCCTGCAGGAACCGATTTTACCGGTGATGAATTATACTGTTATTCCCGTGTTATCGGACTTCAGCGTGCGAAGGGTATGCCTCGTACCAGTGACCAGGCAGATCCTTGGTGCGCATTGGTAGATCCAAACAGCAAGACCGTGGTCTCTAACTCCTTTGAAGGCGATGCCCTATCACTTTTATATACCTGGCGGGGAAGTCAGGTTGCGCCCACGTATGAGTTTATGTTTCAGAATTTAGAGGCAGGAAAATCTATAGAGGTACGTTACTACTGGCAATTTCTTCATGGGCTTACAGCAGTGGATTACAGCCACCGCACTTTTACCGCGCAGATAGAGGGTTCTTGGAATGGCACAACCCTTGATACAACCTGTTCATTAGTGGGTTCGTGGGCATTGATGCCGGATTTGAAGGTCTCTGGAGAAGTGTTGGATACAGAGAGAAAGGTTATTGCAACCATTCCTTCGCTATCTATTCCTATTACCAAGCTTGATAGCGTTGTTTCTAAATCAATCCGCGCTCGGGTCTCTGGAGAAAAGCATGTCATCCTTTTACTTACCCTTACTTCTAAAGAGTTTCCTGAAGGAATCGTTATAGAGAAACCTTTCCCTAAAAATAATGATCCAAAGCTTCTTGCAGGATATAGTCGGCCGGTCCGTTGGATTGGCGAACCAGTGGTACAGAAGCCAATTCCAGGATGGGTAAAGGAAGAGAAGTATGTGATTACTCCCTCGGCTGTGGATAGAACGCGGGGATGGATGGTGTTTGAAGAATCAGGTCCAGGCCGGGGAAAGTCTGTTTCGCGGATACCTTTTGATATGGTACAGAATGAACCAGAGGGATTTCCTATCCATTTTCATTCGCTCTCTTTTGACGGAGAGGTAGAGATACGGTGTGAATCGCCGAAAGGAATTACTTTAGAATCTTTTGTTCCTGAGGTGGTAGAGGTAAGTCGTTGGCTTCAGAAGTTGTATGGCCTTAAACTTAATCCGGGAACAACCTTTTCTGTAAAACCCGGAGATGATAAGACACTCTTTTTCCGTCTTTCAGTGGATACTCCTGCTCCTGGAACCTATTCCTGCAAAATTCTCTTTACTCCTAAAGGAAAAAGGCCCTTTTCTGTAGAGGTGCCGGTTATTGTGCATCCTGTAAAGTTTCCACAATGTCCCTATATGGTTTTTGATGTCAATAATACCGTAGGCTATCTCTGTGCTACAAAAGATTCCAAAAACGTCTATCAATGGGATCCTGAAAGGGCCTATAATTACCTTACAGATATGGAACGTCATGGTGTTGTAACCCAGACCTTCGCAGGATTGAATAGTCCGACTCATCATTATATGTATAAATATATCAAAGATCGGGAAACAGGTCTTTCTCTTCCAGAGGCAATTAAGAAGGATCCTTCCCGATACAAAAGTTCTATGCCGCCAGCTCTTGATTTTTCCTATTTTGATTGGTTCTTTGAGAGACTTCTTTCTCATGGAATGAGTCAGGTACGGATTCAAATGGGAATTGGAGACCGATTTATGCAGAATCAGTCGCAGTTGACAAAACTAATTTATGGAACCACCTTTCCTTCAGGTGATGTGCGCCAGCTTTTTGTACAGGAATGGTTCTACCGGGAACTTGCGAAATACTTGAAAGATAAAGGTTTTGTCCGAACTCTTGCTACGATCGGTGACGAGATCCCGAGTGAAAAGATGGCATGGTGGGTACAGCATGCCTTTCGAACATCGCAGATGGGATACGATCCGGGTGTTACCACCTCTACCAAAACACTTGAGTCAGATATGATTATTAACATTGTCTCGCCTTTTATGAAATACTGGATTGTGGGATCATTCAAAAAAGATGTGTTAGATCTTAGAAAAGAGCAGGGGCTTATTAGATCTGATGATTGGCTTACCACCTACCATTCTTCCGCGGTGCATTTTCAGCCCTATGATCAGATGCGAAGACATTGCGGTATTAGAAACGGCTGGTTGGGATTGGATGCTTGCTGGATACAGTGCTATGATAGATTTTATAGTACAGAGCATGTGGTCTATCCAGGAGAAAAAGGTCCTATTTCCTCCGCGGCATGGGAAGGCGCGCGTGATGGCCTTGATGATGCGAATCTTTTCCTTCTTGCGAAGAATCTCGCGGCGAACCTGTCTGATCCCAAAGAACGCGCGGCATTTGAAGGACGGATTGCGAAACTTGTTGGTACTGGTGAGGATGCAAGGATTAGATTTTCCACAGAAGGTACTTCTGAAGTTGTGAATAATCCCGATACCTTTGCATTTCGCCAGATGAAGTCTGGCCTTCTTTCTCTTATTGGAGAGATGGTTTCAAAAGTTCCTGTCCAGAAAGCCAGTGTTCTTTTTAGAAACATTCCCCTTATTCAGGATGGAGTTCCTTGCTTTAAGATCGCGGGAGATGTCGCGCGTGGCACTGATTTTTTCAAATCATGCGCAGGACCATTGGTATCTTCTCCTCCTGAATCTGCTTCTGCCAAAGAGGAACGGGGAATCTTTTTCTGCGGTACTTTGGCGCAACTTTTCTCAACACTTCCACTATTAGCGAAACATCCCGATCTTTCAGACCTTTCCGAAGAGTATCCTTCTTCAGGAAACTATGTGGTACGGGTTATTACCTATCCCGAAGATGTGAAAAAGAATCTTCCGAAGAGTGTAACGATTCTTCTTATTGGAAAAGATACCGTGGGAGTAGATAAGGGGCTTTCTACACTTTTAAGGGTGCGAACATATCCTAAAACGCTGTATAGTCATTGGTTTGTTGCAAAGAAATAGGAGGGAACAAATGTTAAAAAAGATTCTTTGCATTGCGGCGGCGATGCTATTAGGAATATCAACACTTTCTCAGGCAGCGGCCGAAAAACCTGTTTGTGTGGTTGCCAACTCCTATGGAATCCATGAAGCGAACATCTTTATTAAACAGGCTCTCACAATCTCTTCGGAATTAGAATATCTTTATGATCACCATGGAACGTTTCCTCCCATAGATCAACTGAATAACTATAGTTTGGTGGCGATCTTTAATTCTACTGAACGGCCGTTTACTAGCCAAGAATGCGATATGATGCAGAAATATCTTGAATCTGGCGGTCATCTTCTTTTAGGAAGCTTTGCTTCCAATACCATTGCAAAAGAGGTAGGTGCCGCCAATATTCCATGGATTGGAGTAAAAAGCGTAGGAAGGGGAGCAAAGGTTGAGGTTCTTAAACCAGAACATCCTTTTCTTAAAGGAGTCTTTGATACGATAGCCTCTCCTCAGTGGCTTGCGGGAATGTACCTTGGGACCGTGAGTTCCCCTTCTTTTGAAACTATTATTGGTACACCTGACAATACAAGGGTGATGGTCGGGTTTCAGAAGGTCGGCAAGGGCTGGGTGGCGCTTTCAGCTCCTGAAGCTTTTCGTTTTAAGAAAGATATGCCAAAGGAAGAGAGAGAGGCCTACTATAAAATCTTTCAGAATATCGTGGCATACGCCAATCCTCTTACAGAGGCTACGGCAAGAAAAGAGGCAGTAGAAAAAGTTGCGAAAACTGGTGTTACTTCTCTCTTATGGAACCGTGAATGGCAGAGAAACGAAGAGTATGGCCCGCGATTTTCTCCAATACTTCCCTCTCAAGAAGAGCTTATTACCTCGCTTTCCGCAAAGATGGCAATTGGAGAGTATGAATCTTTGCAGTTGAATTTTACGCCTTTGAAAGATCCTGGGCTTGTGTCCTGGAAGATAGAGTCCTCTGCTTTTCCTCTGGAGAATGTGGAATTTTTTGTGCAGGATGCGCCGGATCCTATTCCTTGGCCTAAAGCACCTGAATTGGCAAAGGAATATCCCTATTGGTTGATGCCACCAGAATATATTGCGCCTAAAGGAGAGAAATCCTTCTTTGCGCCTGCGGGAGAGACGCGTATCTTCTGGATTAAACTCAATTCTTCCAATGTTCCTCCCGGAGAATATAGCCTTGCGCTTACCCTTTCTTTTGAGAAGATGGAGAAGGTTATTGTTCCGATCTCTGTAACGGTTTATCCAATACAATTACCAAGAAATCGGATGATTTCGTTACAACCATCTGGCCAGGTATATGGAGATATCAATAATCCTGTTGAACCTACCCTTCGCTTTAGCAAGAATTTAGAATCTCATGGATACCAGTGGTCAATGATTAATATAGTGCGCGCGAGCACGCTTGGCATAGTGGGAGAAAAAGGATCTCTTACTCCACAGCTTCTTGCATCAGTGGCAGATAAGATTGGAAGCAATGATTCTCCTGGTTTAGACTGTTCCCGCTGGGACCCTTGGATGGAGCAGGCAATCAGTCATGGCTTAATTTATTTTACAGTCAGCGGCAATATGCTTCCAGTAATAAATGGGCTTCTTTCTAAAACAAAACTTTCTGAAGAAAGAAAAGAGAAGGCAAGACAATGGTTTCTTTCTGAGATAAGCCGATACCTGCGAGAAAAAGGGATACGGCTGATGATTACCTCTTCCGGAGACGAATTAAGTGAGAAAGGAATTAGAGAAAGTTATATTCCATGGGCAAAAAGTTTAGCAGAAGCAGGATGGGGGTGTACCTCTTCTTTTTCAGGAGCACACCATTTGGATCCAGAGCTGAATGCTCTTCTCTATCCTTATGTAAAGTTATGGACATTAAATCGGGGTCTTGCCTATGCTTTTACAGAGGCTGTAAGAAAAGGCACGATTAAGGTTCGGTCTGATGCTATTATCGGAACCTATGGCGCTGGCGAGGGACGGGGGTCGGAACATCGAAAACCTTTAGGAATGTCTCGATTTCTTGGATGGGAATCATGGATGAATGGAATCCAAAACTGTGCTACAAATCCTTATTTCAAGGGTTGGATTTATTATGCGAAAGACGGAGAGGTACGAGGCCTTGCCGGAGAACGATGGGTTGGATATATTGATAAGGATGATCATACAGTACCATTGGCAGATTGTCCTTTTCTTGAAGGAATCAGGGAAGGCATGGAAGAAGGCAACCTCTGCGCAATTCTTTCCTGGTATTTAGATACAATGGAGAAGGCAGGCCCAAAAGCAAAAGAGGTTGCAGAAAGAGCAAGAAAACGGCTTGATAAGGTTCTTGGCGACGATCCTTCCTCTATAATTCAACGAGAAATAGTAACAGTACAGCGAATAATGCCTTTTAGAAAACTTCCTTCTTCTACTGTACCCTATATGCAGGGAAAGGCAGAGGTTCTTGAGATTCTTGCCTCTATCAGAAAAGAGGCGCTCGCTTATACCAAACCCTCAATATGGTGGAATGATATTCCTCTTATAAAAGAAGGAGTTCCTGTAGCGCTTCTTTGCGGATCTTCCGAGGATACGACAGTTATCAACAAGAAAATAGAAGAGCTTTCTGGTATATCTCTTCCTGTCTCGGAGATTACCACAAAGGCACAGATCATAAAAAATGAGAGTGCTATTATTATCGGAAATAGTGCGGAAAATCCTCTTACTTCTTCTTTATTACAGGAGGTAAAAGAGCGAGATGCGGATCTTCTTTATCCCGGCGCTACAGGATATAGTATCCGGGAGGCAAAAGGCAATAGCGGAAGAACCACCTATCTTTTTATTGCCGGCGGTGCAAGAGAGGGAACTGCAAAGGGAGTTAAGATGTTTACGCAATTTCTCCGTGCAGAAGGCGGCTGGATTCTTCCTTAAGGGAGAAGTTTCTTTTTTTCTAAAGCAAAAGTATTGTCTAGCCGCGAATAGGGTTAGTGGTATGAAGAGATAGAAAAGCGAGATTATCCGCGAAAGCAAAGTTTCTCTTCGTATAATGCAAAGAGAGCATAGGTGCGATTACTCCCTGTTGGAATGAGAGACGCGTTTTCTATTCTATAAAATAGCGTTCTACCATGAACTATTCTTTTTTTTGCGAATATTTGATCATTCTTCCTTTGCATTGTTAAAAGTTTTTGGTTCTTAACACCCTTTTATTCTTTTAGATTGCTAAGATAGAAAGGAATCGGTTGTTTCCTTGACAAGACTTATCTTGCTGTGTCATACTGTTATATAGAAGTATAGGCCGCTTTATAGCATAGGGAGTATTAGCTCTGTACGATGGTTCTGTAGATAGTTTATTTGACAAAACCTCTTGAAATAGTACAATATTTTCATTAAGGAAAATAATTGCAAGTAGCCTCTGATAAAAATTAACAGGATGAGGCCAATGCAGAGAGAGATAGAGTATTCCTTGATTAATGCTTTTTTCGCTATTCTGTTTAGCCCTCTTGTGTATAGTAACTTTTCCCCTGTTACCTTGATTTTTCTCAATTCCCTTCTTTGTAGATTCTCTCTTTCCGTGCAAAAAAACCTTTTTCTTTTCTATATTTTTACAGACACTCCTCTTTTGAAGCATGGTGCGGTATCAGAGATACCATCTTCGGAAGATCTTGCTTTTTCCTATATGCCATACCCTGCTTTTCTAATAGCAAAATGATTGTAAAAAAGGAAGTAGTTGGCGAGAATAAAGCAAAGAGAATCTTACAGATAAAAAAATATTTTTTGCAAACTTTATGATTAGAATAAGGGGGTTGGATGGTAAAACAATGGCATAGATTAATCTATAGAAAGATTTTTTTTCTATATAAGGAGGCCGGATGAAGGAGAAAAAAAACACTGGGTTTACGCTGATAGAGCTTCTTGTAGTGATTGCAATTATTGCGATTTTAGCGGCAATGCTTCTTCCAGCGCTTTCACAGGCAAGGGAAAAGGCGCGTCAGTCAGTCTGTATGGCGAATTTGAAACAGATGGGTCTTGCTTTTCATCTCTATGCGCAGGATAATAATGATTTTTGTCCTGGATATAGGCCTATTGGGACTGGAAGTTTTTGGTTTAGTTACCTTGCTTCTTATATAGGGGGAACATCAACCAAGATCCGTCGTGTATGGGTATGTCCTTCTCATCCCAGGCGACGTGAATCTAGCTTTTATGCCACTTATGCAATGAATTCTCGTTTGACTAGTCCTTTTTGGAAAATGGGAAGAATGATTGCCAGCACAAAAGGATTTCTTGTAAGTGATAGTAGCCCCCGAGCTCTTGTATGGCGTATTTCAGCCTCCGGCTATCCAACAGATATGGGCTTTATCCATAGTGAAAAGGCAAACATTCTCTTTATGGATGGCCATGTAGAACCAAGAGGAGTAGACGAGATTCCCATTTGGAGTCATAGGTATCAAGTTCATTGGAACCGTTTTTGGGATCCATGGCTAAATTATTGAAAAACATCTGATTCCTATTATTATTCTTTCTTCCTGTTGCAGAGCATCGTACCGAGGAGCTGAGGAATTTACTTTTCTTCTGCTCTTACTGTCAAGAGGATTTTAAATATATCCTTCAAGTTTTCCCTTATGTACCACTTCCTTTGCACTCAAAAAAAAGCCAAGATATTTCTCTGAACTCAATAAAATAAGAAAAAAGAAAGCATAGGGTTACATGGAATAACTCTGTTTGAAATAAGGGAATTTTTTTCGGATAGGAAAGTTATCAAATGTCAGGATTTTGTTTTAGGGTTCTTTATAAAGCCCTAATTCCGATATTTTCTGCAATATTTTTTGCCGAAAAGTTCCTGTCCATTCTCCATTTCTTTTCTTTCTCTCCAAAGGTTTGGTTTAGAAGGGTAGCGCGGAGTAATTAGGGTTTTCAGGTGTTCAACGCTGAACTCTTTTGAAATAGAAAAGACCACTATTTTGTTTACCATCTCTATGAAAGGCCGGGGTTTCTTTAAGAATATTCTTGAAACATAAAGATTGTTAAATGCGTTCTATTTTTTTAAGGCTTGGAAGAGTATGAACCTTATTGCTTCCCAAGAATTGATAAAACTTTTGCAAAAGAATATATTCTAAAGAATGCAAAGCGAAAGAAGGCTCTTTTTCGTTAGAGATGATACAATAGTAGCGTTTACCAGGAGAGAGGATGTCTTTTGAAGATCGTCTGAAATCAAAAAAAATTCTTGTTGCAGATGGTGCATGGGGAACTGAAATGCTACGGCGCGGGCTTCCTGCTTCAGCCTGTCCTGAACTCTGGAACCTTCAAAAACCTGAAGTAATAAGAGAGATTGCCGCCTCTTATCAGGATGCGGGAGCAGATATAGTTCTTACAAATACCTTTGGCGGAAACCTCATAAAACTGGAAAAATCCGAAAATCAAGATAAGGCAGATCTTATAAATCAACGAGGGGTGGAGCTTTCTCAAGAGGGAGCGCCTGAATCTTTGATATTTGCGTCAATGGGACCTACCGGCGAATTTCTTGAACCTTTAGGAATGCTTTCTTCTGTTCAAGCGATAGATGTTTTTACAAGACAGGCAGAATCATGCCTTATTGGAGGCGTAGATGGATTTTTGTTGGAAACATTTATTGCGATAGATGAAGCACTCTGTGGATTGAAGGCGATTCGCAGTCTTTCTTCTTTGCCAGTAATTGTTTCTCTTACCTTTGCAAAGGGGCCCGCGGGTTTTGCTACAGTAATGGGAATAACTCCTGAGAAAGCAGTATCTGTGCTTTCTGAAGAAGGAGCCACAGCCGTAGGAGCAAATTGCGGATCTGGTATTGAAGATTTTGCAGGAATATGCCGGGAAATGAGAGAAAAGAGCGATATTCCTCTCTGGATAAAGCCCAATGCAGGGATTCCCGCATTAGTGGGCGATGAAACTGTTTATACTGATAGTCCTGAAAAAATGGCAGGCTGGGTTGATAAGCTTCTTGATGCTGGCGCCACGATTATCGGAGGGTGCTGTGGTACGACACCTGGCCATATACGGGCGATTGCAAAGGTGATACATACCGCAAGGGAGAGACAATGAAGAAGTTCTTTCTTTCTTTTTTTTCTCTCTTTATGCTATGGTCTGGAGTAGGATTTTGCGCGGATAGAATTGTCTCTCTTGGTCCCTATAGTACAGAAAACCTCCTTCTTCTTGGACTTGATAAAGAACTAAAAGGTATTACGGTGCATGATAGAGAATTTCTTCGGAAGGGAAGGGAGACAATAGGCACTCTTCTGGAACCCAATATTGAAAAGATTTTTTCCCTTCGGCCTGATATGGTGGTTGCTTCAAAAGAAGGAAATCGGGAAGAGAATGTGAAGAAACTACGTTCTTTAGGAATGAAAGTGGTGGTTCTTGAGGAGGTACGGTCATTGAAAGATTCTCAAGAAAATTTTCTCTTGCTTGCTAAAGAGACCGGACGAGAAGAGATTGCAAAAAAACTCCTTTCTGCTCTTGCAGTAAGGATGCAAACTCCTGTAAAAAAAGGAAAAAAAAGTATCTTTATACAGTTGGGGATCCGTCCTATTGTTACTGCAGGCCAGTATTCCTATTTTGATGAAATCATAGAACGCGCGGGAGGAAAAAATCTTTTTCATCGTTCATTACGCAAATATTTTGCCGTAAGCCAGGAAGAGGTAGTACGACGGAACCCAGATATTATCCTTACTCTTGATATGGGGCAGAAAGAGGAGATAGTTTCTTTTTGGAGCAGGTTTCCGAATATGGGCGCAGTGAAATTCGGAAAGATTGTGAGTGTGGATGATATTATTTTCAGCAATCCGACACCGCTCCATTTCTGCAAGGCTGTTGAAATAGTCCGTTCTCTTCTTGAGGAGAAAGAATGAAGCGGTTGGCTGTTGTGGTGATTTTTTTCTTTGTTTTGGCAGGGAGTTGGTTCTCTCTTTCCTGCGGTTCTTCCTTTTTTTCTCTTTCTACGATTATAGGTGCATTAAGAGACAGTGCATCGTTTCCCTATGAATCTACTGTTCTGCGTCATATACGGATACCCCGCCTTCTTGCTGGATTTTTTGTGGGAGCAGGTCTTTCTTTAAGTGGTGTAGTGCTTCAGGCGATACTTAAAAATCCGCTTGCAGAAAGTTATACGCTAGGTATTTCCGGAGGAGCGTGTCTTGGAGTTGCGGCCGGTCTTTTTTTTGCAAGCTCTCTCTGGGTGCCTTTCTTTGCCTTTATTGGCGGAACTGCCGCGGTCTTTTTTGTTCTTTCGCTTGGAGGTTCCAACCGTTTTTCTCCTGCAATGCTTCTTCTTCTTGGAGTAATGATGAACTTTATTTTTTCCTCTCTTTCTCTTTTGGTGGTCTCTTCGTTTCATCATGCAAAGTTTTTACAGACCGTGGTATGGTTGATGGGAGATTTAAATAGCAGTCCGGAACTTTTAGTACGAATAATGCCCCTTGTTTTGATTCCGTGCGCAATGGCAATTTGGCTTTTTCATCGGGATTTTGACCTTTTTTCTCTTGGAGAAGAGAAGGCGCGTTCTTTGGGGCTTGCAACAAGAAAAAAACGGATTATCTGGATACTTCTTGTTTCTCTTATTACTTCGTTCTCTGTTTCTATTGCCGGAATTATTGGTTTTGTGGGGCTTGTGATTCCTCATGCCGCACGATTTATATCAGGTGCGGAACATCGACATACTATTCCCGCAGCATTTTTTATAGGAGGCGCTTTTTTAGTGATTACAGATACGCTTGCCAGAGTTCTTATCCGTCCCTATGAAATTCCTGTGGGAGTAATGAGCGGCTTTTTTGGTGGGATTCTCTTTCTTCTTATGTTAGTACGGGAAACAAGGAGAAGTGTATGGTAGTAGGAGCAGAATGCCGAAACCTTTCTGCGGGATATGGAAAAAAGAGGGTCTTGAAAGAGATCTCATTTTATGCAAATCATGGAGAATGTACAGGTATTGTTGGTCCTAATGGATGTGGAAAAAGTACTCTTATGCGGGTTTTCACCCGTCTTTTACAGCCATTTTCCGGAGAGGTGCTGGTGGGAGAACTGCCGATTTCTTCCTATTCTCCTTCTGATTTTGCCAGGTTTGTCGCCTATCTTCCCTCTCATATTGAGGTTACCTATCCTTATACTGCGGGTGAGTTTTTGGCAATGGGTAGGTATCCGTTTCATCGATTGTTCCGAATAACTGATAGATCCGATGCATCTTTGTTTGATCGCGTTGTTGAAATTTTTTCCCTTGCGCCATATCTTCATACACGCGTTCAGGACCTTTCAGAAGGAGAGCGCCAGCGTCTTTTTTTGGCACAGTGTATGCTTCAACAACCTAAGATACTTTTTCTTGATGAACCAACCTCTCACCTTGATATCGGCAGACAGTATCGTACCCTTGATCTTCTGAAAGAGTTTCAGGAGAGAGAGGGATGTACGATTATTGCCATTCTTCACGATCTTAATCTTGCTTCATTTTATTGCGATAGAATTATTATGATGAAAGAGGGTTCTGTAGTTTCTGCGGGAACTCCTTCAGAGGTTCTTACCTATGAAAAGATAGAATCAGTTTATGAAGCAACGGTTCTTGTCTATCCGCATCCTATTTCTCATAAACCTTATGTGTTTGGAGTTCCAGAAGCCTGGCATACACTCTATCCAACAGAAGAACCAAGATGAATAGAAGTTGCCGAAAGAAGGAGAAAACAGTCTTATTTCCATAGTACTGATTTACAACAGGGGGGAGATATGAAGATAGGATTACAGCTTTATTCAGTGCGGGAGTTTTGTAAAACTGAGGAAGATCTTGTAACCACACTGTCGCGGGTTGTAAGTATTGGATATCGGTATGTCCAGGTCTCTGGCATTGTATCCCTGCCGGCAAAAGTTTTGCGAAAGATCTTTGATGATTCTGGGCTTACTGTATGTTCAACCCATGAATCGTATGAAAAAATTATCAATGAAACCTCTTTGGTGGCAGAGAATTACCATACCCTTGGCGCTGATGTGGTTGCTTGCCCCGGACTTCCTCAAAATCTTCATTGTGCAGAAGGATACGAAACCGCGGGAGAACAGCTTGATGCCGCAGGAAAAAAATTGAGTGAGGCAGGGCTTTCCCTTGTCTATCATAACCACGCGATTGAATTTACCCGCTATGCGAAAAAGACAGGGTATGAAATTCTTCTTGATCCAGAGAAACGAGAGCATTTAGGCACAGAACTTGATACCTACTGGGTGCAATTTGGCGGTGCTGATCCCGCGCAATGGATTGAGTGGGCATCGGGAAGGGCTCCATTATGCCACTTTAAGGATATGACATTTAAGGATACCCAGGTGATGGTTGCAGTGGGAGAGGGGAACCTTAATTGGCCTCGTATTTTAGATGCGTGTCGCAAAGCCGGAACCCGATATGCGTTAGTGGAACTTGATTCATCTCCGCTTCTTCCTTTATGGGAGAGTTTACAGATAAGTTTTGAAAGAATGAAGGAATGGGGTCTTGAGGTTGAGTAGCTTTTTTTTCTAAAGCAAAGGAAAGTTTTGAAGGATTCATTCTTTACAAGGGAGTGATATGCTGGCAACCGTTCATTCAGTAACAATTTGGGGAATAGACGGGTATCCGGTACGGGTAGAACTTGATATTTCCCGAGGGCTCCCTGGAATCTCTATTGTAGGGCTTCCTGATCAGGCGGTGAAAGAGAGTCGGGATAGGTTAAAACCCGCAATTAAAAATTCAGGTCTTTCGTTTCCAGGCGGAAAGATTACCGTAAATCTTTCTCCCGCGGACCTGAAAAAAGAAGGTCCCTATTTTGATCTTCCTATTGCCATAGGTCTTCTTGCGGCAGGCGGCGAGATTCCTCTATCTGTCTTGGAGCGTTTTGCGATAGCGGGAGAATTGGCGCTTGACGGCTCTGTCCGTCCGGTTCGTGGAGCGCTTTCTCTTTCCCTTTCTGCGAAGAATGCTGGATTTGAGGGAATGATTCTTCCAGAAGAAAATGCAAAAGAAGCTGCGGTTGCAGGAGATATTTCTGTCTATGGAGTAAAGAATTTGACTGAGTGCTGTGATTTTCTTTCAGGGAAAAGCGATAAAGATCCAGTACAGGTTGATTGGGACGCGCTTCTTTTAGAACAGAACAAATACGATCTTGATTTTCGGGATGTAAAAGGACAGTTTCAGGCAAAGCGCGCGCTTGAGATTGCTGTGAGTGGAGGGCATAATATCTTGATGATCGGTCCTCCTGGTTCGGGCAAAAGCATGCTTGCGAAATCTGTGCCTACGGTACTTCCCTCGCTTTCTCTAAAAGAAGCCCTTTCTATTACAAGAATTCATAGTGCGGCGGGAATGTCAGAATACAGTGCCTTAATGTCCCGAAGACCGTTTCGTCAACCTCATCATACTATTTCAGATATTGCTTTGATTGGAGGAGGAAGCGCTCCTGCTCCCGGAGAGATATCTCTTGCCCATGGCGGAGTTCTTTTTCTTGACGAACTTCCTGAATTTCGGAGAGATGTTCTTGAGAGTCTTCGTCAGCCTCTTGAGGCAGGGACAGTGAATATTTCTCGTGCCAGAGGAAAGATGGAGTTTCCCGCACGCTTTCTTCTTGTAACAGCGATGAATCCTTGTCCTTGCGGTTATTATGGAGATTCTTCACACCGATGCACCTGTACTGTAAATCAGATTTTGCGGTATCGAAAAAAAATTTCAGGCCCTCTTCTGGATAGAATAGACATTCATATTGAAGTGCCTGCGCTTGAAGTTGGAATGCTTATGGGAGAAGAGGGGGGAGAATCTTCTCAAGAAGTAAGAAAACGGGTGGAGGCAGCGCGTCATATTCAGAAAGACCGTCTTGCGCGTGAAACGATTTACTTTAACGGCCATATGAATGTTTCTCAGACAAAACGCTTTTGTGTTTTAGGTAAGGAAGAAAGAACCTTTATAGAAGGGGTTCTTGAGACCATGCAACTTTCTGCGCGAGCCTTTGATAAGGTCAGAAAGGTTGCGAGAACTATTGCAGATCTTGATGGCGCGGATCGGATAGGAATAGCACATCTTTCAGAAGCTGTTCAGTATCGTGCCTTTGATAGGAACATCTGATTGGTAAAGGTTATGCGGGATTTTGTTTATCTGCCAGCGCGGAATAATATGGTACAATAAAAACTATGATGTTGTATTTTTTTTGAAAAGAATACATAGGAGGTAATAATGGCATCATTGAAGGGAACAAAAACCGAAAAGAATCTTCTTTCAGCATTTGCAGGAGAATCTCAGGCGCGCAATAGATACACCTATTTTGCGTCAGTAGCGAAAAAAGAGGGTTTTATCCAGATCTCCAATATTTTTCTGGAGACTGCTGAAAATGAGAAGGAACATGCAAAGGTTTTCTTTAAATATCTTGAAGGCGGAGATGTTGAAATTACCGCCTCATACCCTGCGGGAACTATCCAGGATACCCTAAAAAACCTTGAAGCTGCTGCGGACGGAGAACAATTAGAATGGTCGGTTCTTTACCATGAAGCCGCAGAAACCGCAAAAAGCGAGGGGTTTCCAGAGATAGCCCGATCTTTTTTACAGATTGCAAAGGTTGAAAAGTTTCATGAAGCGCGTTATCGGAAGCTTATTGAAAACATTAAAAACGATAAAGTCTTTAAAAAGGAAGAACCCGTTCAATGGCATTGTATTAATTGCGGGTATGTTATTGAAGGAAAAGATGCGCCTGCAGAATGTCCTGCTTGTAAACATCCTCAACCATTTTATGAGGTGTTAGCAGAAAACTATTGATTCATACAGTAAATACCGAGCAATGATATAAGATACGAATATGAAAAGGCGCACAGGGTTATCACGATTAGTAGATGTCGCGCTTGAGAAATGGAAACGTTTTTTGAAACAGCTTGTTGGTAGAGATCTCTGGACGTGTCGTCAGATAAAATGTGCAATACAACAGCAGGGCGACTATCGCTTTTTTGTTTGTCCAGATTACCTTGATGCAGAAAGCTCGGTATTATCATTTGGAGTTGGTGAAGAGATCTCATTTGATCTCGCTCTTATACAGAACTTTGGACTTACAGTATACGCATTTGATCCAACACCACCTTCCATTGCGTGGATAAGAAAGGAGAAACTACCGCCGAATTTTCGTTTTTTTGATTTTGGTATCGCAAACTATGACGGAACTGCGAAATTTTCATACTACGAAAGCTTGGCACATAATTATCGGAAGATGGAATCTTCCTCAGCTCAAGAGGCTGTCTGTATAGCAAAAGTATACAGGTTGAATACCATTCTTTCTATGCTTCAACTCAAACAACCTATAGACCTTATGAAGTTAAATATTGAAGGCACAGAATACGAAGTAATAGAGGATATCGTGCAGTCGAACATTGCAATAGAACAGATAGTAGTTGCTTTTTATCATCGTTTTAAGGAGATAGGTATTGCGAAGACCCGAAAGGCAATAGATCTATTGAAGAGTGTAGGATATGAGATTTTTTATGTAGATTATAAGGGCGAGATTTACTCATTTATCAGGAAAGACGGAATCGCGTCTGCGGGAGCCCGCGCGGGTTTCTGTTCTTACGGAATTCATTCGGAGGGTTAGCCTAACGGCAAGGCAGTGGACTTGAAATCCACCGTCCCAGAGATGGGACTTGGGGGTTCAAATCCCTCACCCTCCGCTATTTTTTTCAGAAGGGATTTGAATTGAGCGAAGTGGAAAGATTGCGAGCGAGCGCAGCAATCTTCGCGGATGGCCGACCCCGAACGTTCCGAAAGAGAGGGGCGCCAAATCCCTCACCCTCCGCTATTTTTTTTTTCAGAAGGGATTTGAATTGAGCGAAGTCAGGCAATCCGACGAAGAGGCAGGATTGCCAGCGAGTGGCCGACCTGAGCCGTATTGAAAACCGAGGCTTGTTTGTAACTTACATACCATACCCGGTATAACTTAAGCCGAGGTGGTGCGTCATACCAAACTTAACATGCCGGTGAAGCACCATGTGAAGGCGCCAACCCGACGACTACTCTTCCTTGAAAACACTTTGGAGGAGATGTGCGTAGCGTATTTCAGCCGCACAATCCCTCACCCTCCGCAAATTCTTTTTTAGTGGGATTTGAAAGGAGCGAAGTGGAAAGATTGCGAGTGAGCGTAGCAATCTTCGGCGATGGCCGACCTGAGCCGTATTGAAAACCGAGGCTTGTTTGTACCTTACATACCATACCCGGTATAACTTAAGCCGAGGTGGTGCGTCATACCAAACTTAACATGCCGGTGAAGCACCATGTGAAGGCGCCAACCCGACGACTACTCTTCCTTGAAAACACTTTGGAGGAG
>JBBADJ010000014.1:0-71331 GCA_041656495.1 Candidatus Ratteibacteria bacterium | reverse complement strand
TAGAATGTTCCAGCGCATCATAATCGCGCGCCGCTAAAATTCTCTGATCAAAATAGGCATACCGGGTATAACTGTTAAAGGAAGGAACCTGATAATTAAGATAGGACTCTAAAATAAGAAGGTCTGCAACACGTCTTTTTCCAGTAGACCCTAAGTGGGCTACCACTGGCTTAAGAGATCCGCACACATAAATACCAAGAAAAATGTCAGGATGATTCTTCTTAAAGAGACGGCATCCTTCTATTTGAGGACGTTGCCCAATGTCTGAATCAAGGTATCCGCCGATCTCGTCAATATGGATTGCTTTCGCGCCGATTGTATCAAGATCTTTATAGAGATAATCTGCATATTCCTCAGGGGTTTTTCCGGTTTTTGCGCCTTTCCATCTCCAGGGGGTGGCTCCTCTGGATTTCCAGTAATCATGATCTTCTTTCTTGTTTGCCATTACGAGATTTGCATACTTAAGAGATTTATCATTTCCAAACCAGGAAAAGTAGAGAGGCTTTACAATAACAGGAGTACGGAAGAGTCCGCTGATTTTTTTTCCTGTCTTCTTTTCCACTACAGTTACAAGAATCTCTCGCCAGCCATTTTCTTGAGGAGTCCATTTCCACTCTATCTCTTTCTTTTCATTACCTGCAATAGAAAGGGTTTGGGTGGCAGAAGGTACAGGCTTATTGTCAATCTGTAAATAGACCGTGGCTTCTACAGCATTATTAGACTGATTGGAAATCGCTGTTTGAATACGAGCTTCTTGGCCTTGAATAGGGAGCATAGGAATAACATTAATATCAGAGTTTTGGTAATCTGAGGTATTGATAATCAGATTTGCAAAACTAGAGGTGCTTAACCCTAATATAAGGAAGAAGAGCATACTCTTCATGACACCCATTTTTTTACTCTCTGCGTTCATTCTCTATTCTCCCGTTAGAAAAAATCATTCTTCTGTGATGATAATTTTATTAATAACTGCTTCAATATAGTAATTCCAATGGCTAGCCACTCCTTTAACAAAAAGCCCGCCAGCCTTTTCTTTTTCAACTTTGCTTCCTTTTCCTGAAGTTACCGAGATAACGACTTTATTAAAAAGCGCTGACCCAAATGTTTTCAAGGGACCAGAATTCCATACCTCTTGTAACTCTGTTTCTCCCTCTTTCTGTTCCTTTACAATAACAGAAAAAGATTTTTCCTTCTCATAAATAAGTGTTATAAGATAGCGATTCTTTGCATTAAAGGAGACAGGTGCTGTAGTTCGTACTGCTTTTCCAGCTTTGTTTTTAAAGAAAAAATGGCCTCGCGCTCCGGGAATTACCGCGCCATATTTGGGAAGAAATTCCATATCTCCGCGCCGAAAATGCATTAAGAGTTCTTCTTTCTCCGAACCCTTTAACGCAAATTCAAGGGCTCCATAATATCGCAGTCCTTTAAGAAGGAAATCTGCCTCTAATGTGATTTTTTCTCCTTGGAGATCTCCAAGCTCCTTAAAGGCGCCATCTATATTTCCTCGTAAATACTCTTTTTTTTGGGTATCGTCTGCAGTGGTTACTGTCATATCAAAACTTTTCTGAAAATCAAATTCAATGCTTTTGCTCTCTCCCTTTGCACTAACTGTTCCGAAGAAGAGAAAGAGAGCAATGGCAACAACTCCTATTCTTTTCATTTTTCCTCCTATAAGCCAACAAGCAAAAGAGAATTTTTCTATATTCTTGGATAAAAATATTGCCAGTTGAGCCATGCCTTGTCATAAGACCACCACTCAACATGGCCATCGGTAAAGAGATAATTCGCGCCTCCAGAATGCCAAGAACCAATTGCGTTTCGATGAACCGCGGAACCAGCATTGTAATAATTTCCTAGTGAGGTTCTATTAGAATCACCGAAAACCACTATATATGGCGCGTAATACCATTTTGTGACGCTGTTTTTGGGACGACGCGAACCTGGATAGGGTATCGTACCTAATCCACCATTATATCCATAACTAAACTTTGTCTTATCAGGTTCAAGATAATAATGGGAAGGACATCTCATATATTTTCTATTTTTTACATACTTTCCAAAGAATGCCCACCAGTAGTTTCCTCCAGAGGAGGCTGGAAAATAGAAGCCATCATAATCATCGCAATAGAATGTAACAAAAAGTCCTAATTGTTTAAGATTATTCATACAGACAGAAGTACGAGCTTTTTCCCGTGCCTTGGAAAGTGCGGGAAGAAGCATTGCCGCTAAAATAGCAATAATCGCGATAACTACTAACAGTTCTATTAGGGTGAAGCCGCACGTTTTTTTACTCTTCATTCTCCCTCCTATAATTTTTATCTTCCATTGTAAATCCTTATAGTTAGTTCTTATTTTCTTTATTTTCCTTCTTTTTATTTACTCTTATCGTATACAAAGAAAGAACGTTTTGCTCTTCCATTGAGAAGAGTAGTAGATTCATCAGGAATAATTTCTACAAAAATTTCTTGATGTCCGCTTTTTTTAGGTACCCATCTTTGTTCCACAGGGTATCGTCCTAATGGAATACCTTTATCTGCGGGAAGAGTATCAAGGTAAATTGATCTTCCGATTTTGGTCCCGCCATATAAGGGATCTCCCTCATAAAAGGCGACCTGTACATTATGGGCATCCATTCCCCCGATATTATGGATAATCGTATGAATTGTTCTTTCTTCTCCTGCGATTATTTTCCCTTCTGAAGAGAATATATCTCGTTCCCAGATAGTAAGGACTGGTTGAATAAAATAGGTAAGGCAAAGACTGTCGGCAAATTCTGAAATTTCTTTAGTGAGGCATGGCACTCTATAAAATCCAATTCCCGGCATTTCCGGTGCATGTGTGCGTATGTAACGAACCTGTTCTTCAAGATCTTCCTTAGAGATTCTATACTTTTCTTCTTCGCCTTTGATTCCAAGTATCATAATAGAATTTTCTAAGGCATCGTAATCGCGAGCTGTATTGATTCTTTGATCAAAATAGGCATAGCGGGTATAACTGTGAAATCCAGGCACCTGATAGTTAAGATATGCCTCTAATAAAAGAAGGTCCACAACCTGATTTTTTCCATACGATCCTAAATGAGCCACCACTGGCTTAAGAGATCCGCATACATAAAGCCCAAGAAAGATCTCTGGATGAAGTTTCTTAAAGAGACGGATTCCTTCCATCTGAACCCGCTTGCTAATTTCAGTATCTGAATATCCGCCGATCTCGTCAATATGAATGGCAGTAGCTCCATTTTCCTCTAATTCAGCGTAAAGATAGTCTGCATATTCTTGTGGTGTGTTTCCCTCTTTTGCTCCCTTCCAAACCCAGGGACGCGCTCCTTTTTTCTTCCACTCCTCCTGTTCTTCTTTTGTGTTGGCATGAGGAAGGTTTGCATAGAGAAGTGTGGTATCAGGTCCAAACCATGAAAAATAGAGTGGTTTTGCAATGACTGGCACAGTCAGGGAAGAAGAGAGAGTTTCTTCTTTTTGGGTATTAGATGCTGTAAGGGTGAGTTTCTTCCATCCATTGGTTTCAGGGGTCCAGGGTAGTTCAGCGCAGATGGTATTGTTTCCAGCTATTGTGTATTTTTTTTCAGAAGAAATAGAGACCGTATTATCTACAGAGAGCGAAAGAAAAAACTCCTTCTCTTCAGAAGAAGGGTTGGTAAGCATAACTTGAATGGTTGCTTCTTTATGTTGAATAGGAAGGCGGGGAATCATAGCGAGAGAAATCTTCATACGCTCCTCCTAAAGTAAGCGAAAAGAAAAGTCTTTTGCAAACAAGGACCGCGTCTTTTTATTTTAATATAGTATACTGGTCTGAGGGAATAATGGAAATATCTGTATAGTGAGCAGGTAGAGTGAGAGTCAGATTTTTTCCTGCTTTGATAAGAGGAATAGTTTGTTTCAGGGCTCCTTTTCCATATCGTATTTCAACATTCTTAGCATCCATGCCACCAGTATTCATAATGGTTACACTGTTCTTTTGAGTTTTTTCTATCCATACCACTGGCTTAAGGAAATAGTCGTAAATAGCGCGGTCTATTGCTTCAAACATATGGTCGGCAGGAGAGCCAAAAATACCAAGACCCGGCACTGGCGGCAAGAGTTTTTTAATATACTCTACCTGACTTCTTAATTCCTGTTCATGGGTAACCCAGCTTCCTACTCCGAGCGTAAGGATGGATTTATGTGCGAGCCCCAACTCTTTAGCTTTTTCCCATCGGGTGGTAAATCCTTTGTAATTTCCAAAGAAAGTTACATAATATTCAATCATTACAAGATCAGCGGCCTCTTGAAATGCCTCTTTTATCGGATCAGCAACCCCTGTAACCCAAACTGTAAGCAAGAGATCTGGCTTTGCTTTTTTTGTGGCAATAAGTGCATTTCTCATATCTATATCTATCTGTCGTGTTCCTGCGCTAAATTCATCAATACAGATAGCAGGCCATTGTTCTTTTCCAGGTCGAGTCCATGAAGCAATAAATTCTTTTTCTCCCCACTTCAATTTCCCCGCCGCACACCCCCATGACCATCTTCCAGGAATAACGCCCCGCTCTTTCCAATATTCAGGAGTTGGGCCTTTATCTCTTGTCATAACAATAGTAGGGTATTTCAACCACTGGGGAGCGCTCCACAAGTGGAAGACAAGATCTTTTGCAAGCACAGGAATCTCTGCTTCCATAGATTTCTCTTTACTGGCGCCTGATACTCTGTTATCAGGATCAAGAAGGACCCGTACAATATAAAAACCATTCTCCGGAGTGGTCCACTTTTGTTCAATGGAAACAGGCTCTTGTTCTGCGGAAAAATCTACTTTCTGTTCTCCGATTAAGAGGGAACGACTGCTTCCTTTCTCTTCTTGATAAAATTGGACAACCACGCCTTTTGCCTCTTTCTGCGTATCATTAGCGAGCTTTACCCGTACTTGAATTGTTTCCTTTTCTACAGGCATTGCCTTAGAAAAGGTGATACCAGAATGAGGCGGATCTAATTGTAGAATCTTGATTCCCTTCTCTTGCGCAAAGAGAAGGGTCGTAAAGCCGCATAGCATAAAGATCATCGCAAAGGATCGGATATACCTCATTTCACTCCTCCTTTAGAGGATATTATTTTTCTTGCACAAAAAGAGTGCGATAGGCAAGTCCCTGTAAGAGTGTTGTCTCACTATTTTCAGGAGTTATCTCTACAAAGATCTCATAATGGCCTGCCTTGGAAGGAATCCATTTCTGGGTAAGAATGGTTTTTCCCGGAGGAATGGTCTTTCCCGCAGGTAGTGTAGCCAGAAGAAGAGACGATCCGATTCTCTTGCCATTATAAAGAGGATTCCCCTGATAAAAGGAGACCTTTACATTCTTTGCATCCATTCCACCGATATTATGGATAACTGCCTGCAGAGTAACAGGGCTTCCTTTGACAAGATTACTTTCAAGAGGGAAAATATCCCTATCCCAGATAGTAACGACTGGTTGAATATAATACTTGCGGCACAAGTTATCTGAAAACTCTCTAATTCCCTCTACGCGAGGTGTGGCGGTAAAAAAGCCGATTCCCGGCATTTCCGGTGCATTTATCCGTATGTAGCGAACCTGCTCTTCCATATCTGAAGTTGTAATATCATAGGAATCTTCCATTCCTTTGGTTCCAAGCACCATAATAGAATGTTCCAGCGCATCATAATCGCGCGCCGCTAAAATTCTCTGATCAAAATAGGCATACCGGGTATAACTGTTAAAGGAAGGAACCTGATAATTAAGATAGGACTCTAAAATAAGAAGGTCTGCTGCGCGCTTTTTTCCAGTAGACCCTAAGTGGGCTACCACTGGCTTAAGAGATCCGCACACATAAATTCCAAGAAAAATGTCAGGATGGTTCTTCTTAAAGAGACGGCAACCTTCTATTTGAGGACGTTGCCCAATGTCTGAATCAAGGTATCCGCCGATCTCGTCAATATGGATTGCTTTCGCGCCGATTGTATCAAGATCTTTATAGAGATAGTCTGCATACTCTTCAGGGGTTTTTCCGGTTTTTGCGCCTTTCCATCTCCAGGGGGTGGCGCCTCTTAATTTCCAGTAATCTTGATCTTCTTTCTTGTTTGCCATTACGAGATTTGCATACTTAAGAGATTTATCATTTCCAAACCAGGAAAAGTAGAGAGGCTTTACAATAACAGGTGTACGGAAGAGTCCACTACTCTTCTTTCCTGTCTTCTTTTCCACTACAGTTACAAGAATTTCTCGCCAGCCATTTTCCTGCGGAGTCCATTTCCACTCTATCTCTTTCTTTTCATTACCTGCAATAGAAAGGGTTTGGGTGGCAGAAGGTACAGGCTTATTGTCAATCTGTAAATAGACCGTGGCTTCTACAGCATTATTAGACTGATTGGAAATAGCTGTTTGAATACGAGCTTCCTGACCTTGAATAGGCAACATAGGAGTAACATTAATATCTGAGTTTTGGTAATCTGAGGTATTGATAATCAGATTTGCAAAACTAGAGGTGCTTAACCCTAATATAAGGAAAAAGAGCATACTCTTCATTACACCCATTTTTTTACTCTCTGCTTTCATTCTCTCTATTCTCCTGTTGGGGAAAAACTACTCTTCTGTGATGGTAATTTTATTGATGACTGCCTCTAAACAGTAGTTTGGATGGCTTGAGATTGCTTTAACAAAAAGTCCTCCTTCTGGTTCTTTTTCAACCTTGCTTCCTTTGCCTGAAGTTACCGAGATAATGACTTTATTAAAAAGCGCGGAGCCAAATGTCTTCAAGGGACCAGAGTTCCATACCTCTTGTAATTCTGTTTCTCCCTCTTTCTGTTCCTTAACAATAACAGAAAAAGATTTTTCCTTCTCATAAATAAGTGTTATAAGATAGCGATTCTTTGCATTAAAGGAGACAGGTGCTGTAGTTCGTACTGCTTTTCCTGCTTTGTTTTTAAAGAAAAAGTGGCCACGCGCTCCGGGAATTACCGCGTTATATTTGGGAAGAAATTCCAAATCCCCACGCCGAAAATGCATTAAAAGTTCTTCCTTCTCCGAACCCTTTAACGCAATTTCAAGGGATCCATAATGTCGTATTTCTTTAAGAGAGAAATCTGCTTCAAGAGTGATTTTTTCTCCTTTGAGATCTCCAATCTCCTTAAAGGCACCATCTATATTACCTCGTAAATACTCTTTTTTTTGGGTATCGTCTGCAGTGGTTACTGTCATATCAAAACTTTTCTGAAAATCAAATTCAATGCTTTTGCTCTCTCCCTTTGCATTAACTGCTCCGAATAAAAAGAAGAGAAAAAAAGCTATTCCTCCTACTTTTTTCATGAGTATCTCCTCTACAAACTTACTAAAGGATTTTTTTCTATCTTAGTGGGTAAAAATAATACACGTTGTTATATGCTTTTTCGTATGACCACCATTCTACATGGCCATCGGTCAAGAGATAATTTCCGCCTCCTGAATGCCAGCTGCCGATAGATTTTTGGAACGAATAAATTCCCGCATTTTGAGAAGAACTCATAGTATTATTTTTTGAGTCTCCAAGGACCACAACATACGGAACACCGTATTTCCCCCACCGTGGGAAAAAATTTCTAGGTGTGGGATAGTCTTTATGAGGATTGGTTATTCCGTGATTATACCCATAACTAAGGAAATAGGTTTTGTCCTCATAACTAATTGTGCTGGACCAGTGGGAAGGACATCTCAGAGATCTATGATCTATATGCTTTGCAGCCACTTTCCACCACGTGTGCCCGCCAGAGCAAGGGGGGAAAAAACCATTGTAGTCATCGCAATATAATGTAAGGCCAATTCCTAATTGTTTCAGGTTATTCATACATGCCGCTGCTCGTGCTTTTTCCCGCGCCTTGGAAAGTGCTGGAAGAAGCATTGCCGCTAAAATAGCAATAATCGCGATGACTACCAAAAGTTCTATCAGGGTAAATCCTGATCTTTTTCGCTTCATTGCATTGCCTCCTGTGGTTGAAAAGCTTTTTCTATTCTGCTGAAACAGAAACACTTTTTTCACCTCCTTGTTAGGCAAATCCCTATGATAATGAACTTTTTGCATCTATGAAGCGTTCCATAACCATACTTAATATTCCAAGCTGAATATGGTTTCTCTCTGTTTTTGTGCAGAGAATGGAGTATTTTTCTGGCGATACCATATAGAGATGCCGGGCTATCTCTTTTTTTATGGTATTTAGCGCCTGATTTTGAAGAGATCGAGGAATTTCTCCCAAAAGAATAAGTTTAGGATCATAATAAGCAATAAGATTGTATATAACCTGACCAAGAATGGTTGTAAAGGAGTTAAGGTTTTTTTCTATGAGTGGTTGTATTCTTGTAGGGATGGAATAAGAAGAGGTTTGGTTTGAACCCTTCTGAAGATGTACTTTGAGAGAGGGAAGCCCGAAGATATCATGTTCCACAACATCAGATAAAAAGGCATAATTTTTCTGATTTACCACTCCGAGGGAAGCGCCGATTTCTCCTGCAATAGAGTTAGCTCCATAAAGGATAGAACCATTATGAAAGAGAACGCTTCGTATTGAGGGAAAGGTTTTTAAGTAGAGAAAATTCTGCATCCCTTGCGCTTTTCCGAACCAATATTCTTGGAGTGCTTCTGCTATGACTGTATTCTCCACAAAGACCGGTATTCCTATTGCTTTCTCAATAGGCTCGGCAAAAGGCAATTTTTTTGCACGTAGATTCACGCTGTAGAGGATCTCTCCACTATCAGGATTCACCATGGCTCCTATTACAATGCCAGTGGCAAGGATCTTAAATGAAGGGAAAGAATGCAAATATCTTTTCTTCAAAGAGAGAATCCTTTTACTAAGGCAAGAATGAATTCCTTCTGGAATCTCTTCAGGTTTGAAGGTAATAGTGCTTTTCATTAGCACGTCGCCCGCGAGGTTCAAAAGAAAAATTTTGCTTTTTGGTGTTGTAAGAGATATCGCAAAAATTCCTACATTGTCCTTATTTACACCTAAAAGAAGAGGTCGTTTTCCTCCTCTTGGAGTAGAGGCGGCCAACGATGTTTCTACGATGAGTTTTTCTTCCTTTAATTCATTGACAATAATAGAGGTGGTGGAGGGGTTTAGGTCAAGAAGTTTGCTTAACTCTGCCTGTGAAAAGGATTCTCCAGAGAGAAGGTATCGCAAGATAATACCTCTCTTTACTTCCCTGAGATACTGATTGTTTCTTGGGAAAAATGGCACATCCTTGGGGAAGGCTCTTTTCCTCTTCATGGTTTCTCCATAGTATAAACATACTATACTGATTTTTTCTTGTCAAGCCATATAATAATTTTATCTGTTAGTACTTCTTTTGAGGTAGGGTAGAAGAGATCTTTTTTCTTGATTAATAAGGGTTTGAGCCAGTGGAGAACTTTATATTGAGGCATTTATGGAAATGGAAAAGAGGTGTTTTTATGCGTCTTGTATTCTTTGTGCGGATGGATTTATAATGCGAGCAACTCTCTTCTTTTTTGATTGACTGCAATAAAATTATCGTGATAACTACCTTTTACTCATTGACGATCTATATAGAAGATCACAACATTATAGGAAGGGAAAGTCCTACATCGTTGAGCTTCTTCTTTTCCTCTGCTTTTATTTTTACTTCTTCTGTAGAGAAAAAAATTACTCTTCTGTGATGGTAATTTTATTGATGACTGCCTCAAAATAGTAATTCGGATGGCTACTTACTGCTTTAACCAAAAGTCCGCCATCTGCTTCTTTTTCAACTTTGCTTCCTTTTCCTGAAGTTACCGAGATAATGACTTTATTAAAAAGCACGGACCACGATGTTTTTAATGGACCAGAGTTCCATACCTCCTGTAACTCAGTTTCTCCCTCTTTCTCTTCCTTTACAATAACAGAAAAAGATTTCTCCTTCTCATAAATAAGCTGTATAAGATAGCGGTTCTTTGCATTAAAGGAGATAGGTGCTGTTGTTCGTACTAGTTTCCCTTCTTTGTTTTTAAAGAAAAAATGACCTCGCGCTCCGGGAATTACCGCGCCATATTTGGGAAGAAATTCTATATCTCCGCGGCTAAAGTGCATTAAGAGTTCTTCTTTCTCCGAACCTTTTAATGCAATTTCAAGGGCTCCATAATATCGCAGTCCTTTAAGAAGGAAATCTGCTTCTAATGTGATTTTCTTTCCTTGAAGCTCTTCAATCTCCTTAAAGGCGCCATCTATATTTCCTCGTAAATACTCTTTTTGGGTATCGTCTGCAGTGGTTACTGTCATATCAAAACTTTTCTGAAAATCAAATTCAATACGTTTACTCTCTCCCTTTGCGATGATTGCTCCGAAGAAGAGAAAAAGCGAGGTTGCAACGATTCCTATTTTCTTCATTTTCTTCCTCCTATAAGCCAACAAGCAAAAGAGAATTTGTCTATATTCTTGGATAAAAATATTGCCAGTTGAGCCATGCTTTGTCATAAGTCCACCACTCAACATGGCCATCGGTAAAGAGATAATTCGCGCCTCCAGAATGCCATGTGCCAAGTTTTGTTCTAAAGGCATAAGTGCCTGCTCCATAGGAGGATCCAACATAGATTCCTGTGGAATCGTGGAATATTACAATATAAGGCGCACCATAATACCATTGCACGATACTGTTTTTTGGACGTCGGGAGTTTGGATGAGGTAAAGAACCCAATGCTGAATTGTATCCATAACTAAATTTTCTTTTGTCAGGTTCAAGATAATAATGGGAAGGGCATCTCATATATTTTGTTTTTTTTACATACTTTCCGAAGAAACTCCACCAGTAGTTTCCTCCAGAGGAACCTGGAAAATAGAAGCCATCATAATCATCGCAGTAGAGTGTAACAAAAAGTCCTAATTGTTTCAGGTTATTCATACATACTGCGGTACGTGCTTTTTCTCTTGCTTGGGAAAGCGCGGGGAGAAGGAGGGCGGCGAGGATAGCAATGATGGCGATGACAACCAAAAGCTCTATCAGGGTAAACCCTGATTTTTTCCGCTTCATTCTTTCACCTCCTGTGATTGGAGCCTTCTTCTTTTTATCTTTCTAAAGCAAGAAGGGATTTTTTACCTCCTTGTAGGCAAATCCCTATGATAATGAGCTTTTCGCATCTATGAAGCGTTCCATAACCATACTTAATATTCCAAGCTGAATATGGTTTCTCTCTTTTTTTGTGCAGAGAATGGAGTATTCTTCTGGTGATACCATATAGAGATGCCGGGCTATCTCTTGTTTTATGGTATTGAGTGCCTGATTTTGAAGAGACCGAGGAATTTTGCCCAAAAGAATAAGTTTAGGATCATAATAGGTAATAAGGTTGCATATAATCTGACCAAGAATGGTTGCAAAGGAGTCAAGATTTTTTTCTATGAGTGATTGCTGGCTTTGGAGTAATTTTGCATCCTTGTAAGCAGAAGAAGGAGATACTTGCTCTGAAGCTTCCTGAAGATATGCTTTAAGAGAAGGAAGCCCGAAGATATTATGTTCCAGAACATCAGATAGAAAAGCATAGTTTTTCTGATCCACCACTCCGAGGGAAGCGCCAATTTCTCCTGCAATACAGTTGGCTCCATAAAGAATAGAGCCATTATGGAAGAGAACGCTTCGTATCGCAGGAAAGGTTTTGAGGTAGAGAAAATTCTGCATCCCTTGCGCTTTTCCGAACCAATATTCTTGGAGTGCTTCTGCTATCACTGTATTCTCCACAAATACCGGTATTCCTGTTGCTTTCTCAATAGGTTCGGCAAAAGGGAATTTTTTTGCACGTAGACCCACGCTATAAAGGATCTCGCCACTATCAGGATTCATCATGGCTTCTAGCACAATGCCAGTGGCAAGGATTCTAAATGAGGGGAAAGAACGCAAATATCTTTTTTTCAGAGAAAGAATTCTTGTACTAAGGCAAGAAGGAATTCTTTCAGGAACCTCTTCAGGTTTGAAGGTAATAGTGCTTTTCATTAGCACGTCGCCCGCGAGGTTCAAAAGAAAAATGTTACTTTTTGGCGTTCTCAGCGATAGTGCAAAAATTCCCACATTGTCCTTATTTACACCTAAAAGAAGGGGCCGTTTCCCTCCCCTTGGAGTAGAGGCGGCTAACGATGTTTCCACAATGAGTTTTTCTTCCTTTAATTCATTGACAATAATAGAGGTGGTGGAGGGGTTTAATTCAAGAAGTTTGCTTAACTCTGCCTGTGAAAAGGATTCTCCAGAGAGAAGGTATCGTAAGATAATGCCTCTCTTTACTTCCCTGAGATACTGATTGTTTCTTGGGAAAAACGGCACGTCCCTGGGGAAACTTCGTTTTCTCTTCATGGTTTCTCCATACTATAAATATACCATAGAGTGGATGGATGGACAAAGTTCTTTCTCACTAAGAAGAAAAGATTTTCTCTGTAAAAAAGCAGAAAAGACGATCTGAATCTTTTTCTATAGATTTTTATCTTAATACAATGAAAAGTATTGATGACCCTTTTTCATCGTGGTACACTACTACGAAAAAAGACTCTATTCTTATAGGTTGGGAGGAAGTATGGCACGGTTGTTATTTAATCTACCTTTTATGCGGAAAGAATATCTTTTAGAGGAAGAAACAAGCGTAGGTCGGCTTCCCGGCAATACGCTTACTATTCCCGACTATGAACTTTTTTCTCTTCTTTCGCGAGAACTTCAGCAGGAGCACTATAAAACTCTAAAGAAGGTTTCAAGAAAGCATGCGAAGATCTCTATCCGCTCTGAAGAGGCATATATTGTAGATATAGGCAATTCAGGCAGTGGCAGTACATTCGGAACTTTTGTGAATAAGAATCGTTTGATGCCCGGAGAAAAATGTTTTCTTCAAGACGGAGATTCCATTGTTTTTGGATTTATTGAGGCGATTTTTAAGGAGCATTGATTCTCTTTCCTTATCTTTATCTTCTTCTCTTTGATGTATGCCACAGGATTCTTTAAGGATCTTCAATCGGTTCTTTTCGCATCTTCTTCTTAACTTTTACATCTAATGAAGTGAAGGTTTTTATTACTATTCTATATTCAGGGAGAGAGAATGAACTGGGAACGATTAACCCTTAAAAGTCAAGAAGCGTTTGTACAGGCTCAGAGCTTTGCGCAAGAGCATGGTCATCAATATTTAGAACCACTCCATCTTGCCGCGGGTCTTATGAAGATTGATTTTTTTCAGGACCTTCTTGAAAAGATGACAGTAGATTCTGCATCTCTTCAAAAGGCATTGGATAAAGAGATTAAAAAACTTCCTCGCCTTTCTTCTTCAACTCAACTCTATGCTTCTTCCTTATTAAATCAGGTTGTTGCGGCCGCGGAAAAAATTGCTAAAGAAATGAAGGACGATTATATCAGTATAGAACATTTTCTTTTGGCATTGTGCGAAGTAGAGAGTCCGGTGCAATCTCTCTTTCGTTCGTATGATATTTTTTCCGATCGGGCAAAACAAATTATCAAACAGACGCGGGCAGGGGAGAGGGTAACTGATCAGTCTGCCGAGGAAAAATATGAGACAATAGAAAAATTTACCCGCGATATTACAGAGCTTGCCCGTGAGGGAAAGATAGATCCGGTTATTGGAAGAGATGATGAAATCAGAAGAGTTGTTCAGGTTCTTTGCAGAAGAACAAAGAATAATCCTGTTCTTATTGGAGAGCCTGGTGTGGGAAAAACCGCGATTGTAGAAGGGCTCGCCCGAAGAATTGTGGCACAGGATGTGCCGGAAAGTTTGAAGGGAATGTCTCTTCTTTCCCTTGACCTTGGCGCGCTCGTGGCAGGTACAAAATATCGCGGCGAGTTTGAGGAACGATTGAAGGGATTGCTGAAAGAACTAGAAAAACGGGAAGGTGAGATTATTCTCTTTATTGACGAGTTTCATACCCTTGTGGGTGCGGGTGCGAGCGAAGGTTCAATAGATGCCTCAAATATGCTTAAACCCGCCTTGGCGCGCGGGCTTCTCCGATGTATTGGCGCTACTACGCTAGATGAATATAGAAAATATATTGAGAAAGATCGGGCTCTAGAGCGACGGTTTCAGCAGGTTTTGGTCATTGAACCGAGCGTAGAGGAAACAATCTCTATTCTTCGTGGATTAAAAGAGCGCTATGAGGTGCATCATGGTGTAAAAATTACCGATAGCGCCCTTGTTTCCGCGGCAGTTCTTTCTCACCGTTATATTTCAGGAAGATTTCTTCCCGATAAAGCAATAGATCTCGTGGATGAAGCGGCAAGCCGTTTGAGAATGGAGTTAGAGAGCAAGCCGCAACCTCTTGATGAACTTGACCGAACAATTATTCAACTGGAAATAGAAAAACAAGCACTTCTAAAAGAAACTGATCCTGCCTCTATTGAACGCCGAGAGAAGATTGAGGAAGAACTGCGTTCTCTCACAGAAAAGAAGAAAGTTTTGGAAGCTCAATGGACCCTTGAAAAACAGGAAATTGAGGCAATTAAATCCATAAAACAGCAGATAGAGACCACAGGCCGCCTTATTGAAGAGGCTGAACGTTCAGGTGATCTTGAAAAAGCGGCAAAGTATAAATATAAAGATATGATGGATCTTGAAAAACAACTTGAATCCACAACCAATGAATTAAGCAAGAGCCGTACAGAAGGTGCGTTTCTTAAGGAAGAAGTAAATGAAGAAGATATCGCGGAAATTGTTTCTAGATGGACAGGTATTCCTATAAGCAGGATGTTAGAGGGAGAAATAACTAAACTAATTCATTTGGAGGAAGGATTGTCGGCTAGAGTGAAGGGGCAGAAAAGTCCCTTAACCTCTATTTCCAATGCGATCCGTAGAAACAGGGCGGGCTTGTCAGATCCCAGAAGGCCCATTGGTTCTTTTATTTTTATTGGACCTACTGGCGTGGGAAAAACTGAACTTGCAAAAGCCCTTGCGGAATTTCTCTTTAATGATGAGAATGCAATGGTTCGTCTTGATATGTCAGAGTATATGGAGAAGTTCTCTGTATCGCGTCTTATTGGAGCTCCTCCCGGATATGTGGGCTATGAAGAGGGCGGACAATTAACAGAGCGGGTACGGAGACGGCCGTATAGTGTTATTCTTCTTGATGAAATTGAGAAGGCGCATCCCGAGGTTTTCAACATTCTTCTTCAGGTTCTTGATGATGGCCGGCTAACAGATAGCCAGGGAAGAGTGGTGGATTTTCGTAATGCGGTGGTCATTATGACCTCTAATATTGGAAGCGATTATTTCAACCTCTTTAAGGAAGAGGAAGATATTGCCTCTAAAATTGATGAACTCTTAAAAGAAAAGTTTCGTCCCGAATTCTTGAATAGAATAGACGAAATTGTTATTTTTAAGAAACTTTCAAAGGAAGATCTTCTGGAAATTGTGGATATTCAACTGGCGCTTTTATCAAAACGGTTAGCTGATCGTGCCATTACCCTGAAAGTTTCTTTGGATGCAAAACAATACCTTTCAGAGAAAGGGTATGATCCACAGTATGGCGCGCGTCCATTGAAACGTCTTATTCAGAGGGAAGTGGAAAACCCGCTTTCATTGAAGATTTTGGAAGGGGAGTTTCTTGATGGAGATACTGTTTCTCTTGATGCTGACAAAGAGGGATTGACCATGACAAAGAAGTAAGGTGTAATGGCTGTTTCTCATAGTTCTTGCGTGGTTTTACAGAAGAATACCATAATCTTTATAGGCGTTTGGTCGCGAATTTCAATGTACAGTAGTTGGCGTTTATAAGATTATGTAGGCATTTTTGCTTTGCGCCAGCAATCAGGAGAATGCTCCTCCAAAGAACAGGCCTCTTCCTTTTTGAAGAAGGAAATTCTCTGAATAAGCTCGTCAAAATCAATCTTGTGGGCATCAAAATCAGGGCCGTCTACACAGGCAAACTTTACCTTGTCTCCCACAGTTACCCTGCATCCTCCGCACATACCTGTTCCGTCAATCATAATTGGATTTAAACTTGCAAGCGTAGGGATATGATGTTCTTTGGTAATTTTCGAGACAAACTTCATCATTGGTACTGGCCCTGCACAGATCGCAAGGCCTATTTTTTCATCTCCTGCGAGAAGATCATTCAATGCATCGGTAACAAATCCCTTTCTTCCTTTTGTGCCGTCATCAGTGGTAATGATGAGATGTTCGGTAAGTTCGCGCATCTCTTTTTCAAGAATGATAAGTTCTTTGTTGCGTGCGCCCATAATAGCATAAATAGTATTTCCCGCATCCTTAAATGCCTTCGCCATCCAGTAGACAAAGGCAGATCCGACTCCGCCAGTTACAAAGAGTACATTCCCATAAGATCCAATTTCCACAGGTTTGCCAAGAGGTCCGAGAACATTTTCAACTCTGTCGCCTTCTTTAAGAGAACCAAGTTTTTTTGTGGTGGTACCGACCTCCTGAAAGATGATAGCAACTGTCCCTTCTTTGGTATCAATGCCTGCCAAGGTAAGAGGAATGCGTTCTCCTTCTTCGTCAACCCTAAGAATAATAAATTGTCCGGGTTTGGCCTTTGCGGCAATAAATGGTTGGTGCAGGGTCATACGGGTAATAGCGGGCGCAAGGGAATCTTTTGTAAGGATTTCATTGAGAAGATATTTTTTTTCCTTCATTATTGTTTCTCCCATTTGAGAAGTTCTGTGATTTCACTTAAGGTGCTTCCCTGTTGAATTTCTTTTCTAAGGCGGTTTTCTCGTTCAAGAACATCCATAGCGCGGTTGGTCATTTCTACTGCTTTCGCATTGGGAATGCAGACCACACCGTCTCTATCTCCGACAATCCAGTCGCCGGGTTCAACTGTAACGCCTTCTATCTCTATAGCCACATTGATTTCCCCATATCCCTTTGGTTCACCGGCCTGAGGACAGAACTCTTTTGCATAGGCAGGAAATCCTGTTTCTTTAATCTCTTCAAGATCTCGTATTGCGCCATGAATAACCACAGCCGCAATTTTTTTCTCTACAGCGCTGTAGGTGGCAAGTTCGCCCCATACTGCCGGCGGCAGGCCTCCCACATCAATAATGATTACATCTCCAGGTTTTGCAAGATCAATGGCTTCTACAGGTTTTGCCCAATCTCCGGGAAGTGTTCGTACTGTAATTGCAGGACCAAAGAAACGTTTTACAATTCCTATGGGCTTAATTCCAGGAATCCACCCGTGCCGATGCATAGCATCGGAAATATTGGCAGTAGAGACCTTAGAGAGAATCTCTCCGATTGTCTCAGATGTTGCGCGTCGGAAGAGAGTTGTTGAGATCTTTTCTTTTGATCGCACTGCTTCTTTTATTTGTATGGTAGCATTGGTAGCATTCTCTGATTTTGTAATCGCTCCTCCTACAATAAGAAGAGAAGCGCCGGCATGAATGACATCTACAATATTTTCAGAGTTTATTCCTCCTGCTACCGCAAGGGGAATGTCAACTTCTGCGCCGATCTCTTCTACAATCTTGTATGAGGCAGTGCCAGACATCTGTTGGTCAATGGGAATATGAATGCCGATATAGTCGGGAGAGAGTCGGGCTACTTCTTTAGCGCGTTTTGGTGTGAGAGCAAGTTCCATGAGATCTACAACAACCTTTACACCATAGGCTTTTCCCGCCTCAATTGCTTCTGCAATTGTTTGATCAGAGGCGTTTCCCATAACAACCACCACATCTGCACCGCTTTTTGCGGCAATTTCAACCTCAAGCCGTCCAGTATCCATAATCTTCATATCCGCGACAATAGGTATACCGGGGAACTCTTTTTTTAAGGTACGCACTGCTTCCAATCCGCATGATTTGATAAGAGGAGTTCCGGCTTCAATCCAGTCTGCTCCGCCGGCAACAGCTTCTTTGGCAACTTTTATTGCCCTGGGAAGATCTATAAAATCAAGCGAAACTTGTAGAATAGGATCCATATTGACAAAATCCTTTTTTACGTTATACTACAAAAGTTGTTTGGTTAGGTCTACGTTTTTAATCCCGAAAATAGAGTTTATCACAGGTTTCTGTTTCATCAAAAGGAGCCACAATGCCTGCCACAAGAGTTGCGAAAACTGCTAATGAGGCCTTTGCAGAGGCAATGCGACAGATTAACCCGGATGTAGTCGCCGCGTATCCTATTACGCCTGCGACCGAAATTGTCCAGTTATTTTCTCAATTTGTCGCAGAAGGAAAAGTAAAGACAGAATATGTAACAGTAGAAAGCGAGCATAGCGCGATGAGCGCCTGTATCGGCGCAAGCGCTGCGGGAGCGAGAACCCTTACCGGCACCTCTTCGCAGGGGCTTGCCTATATGTGGGAGATGCTTTATATCGCATCTGGGCTTCGGTTACCCATTGTTATGGGAGTGGTAAATCGGGCACTGTCTGCTCCCATTAATATTCATTGCGACCATTCTGATACTATGGGAGCGAGAGATAGTGGTTGGATTCAGATCTTTTCGGAAAATGTGCAGGAAGGATACGATAACTTTATTCAGGCAATGCGAATTGCCGAACATCCTGATGTAAACCTGCCGGTAATGGTAACTACCGATGGATTTATTCTCAGCCATTGTCTTGAAGGAATGGATCTTTCCGCGGATAGCGATGTTACCAACTTTATCGGTGAACCTCCTGTCCGTACTACACTTCTTAATTCTGAAAAACCCTTAACATTGGGCGCTATAGACCTTCAGGATTACTACTTTGAACATCGTCGTCAGATTGCAGAAGCTATGAAACGCTCTTTGAATGTTATTCCTGTCATTGGAAAAGAATATGGCGAGACCTTTGGCAGAGAATATGGATTTTTTGAAGAGTACCGCCTTGACGATGCGGAAATCGCCATTGTTCTTCTTGGTTCAACTGTTGGAACTGCAAAAGACGTGGTGGATCAGATGCGCGCATCTGGAAAAAAAGTCGGGCTTTTGAAACTTCGTGTTTATCGTCCTTTCCCTTTTGACGCTCTTAAATCTGCATTGTCTCACCTTAAGGTGATTGGCGTGGTGGAGCGCTCTGATGGACTGAATGCTTCCTTTGGTCCATTGTATCCGGAGATTTGCGCGACACTTTACGGCACTTCCTCTCAACCCAAAATTCTTAATTATATCTATGGATTGGGCGGCAGGGAAGTAAAAGAACAGGACATTGAAGATATTTTTGTGAACCTTATTTCTGCTCGCGATACAGAGGTGAAGAGCCTTCTTACCTATATTGGAGTGCGCGAATAACAGAGTACAATACAAGGAGCAGATGATCATGGCCACATTGAAAGAACTTTCCCTGCGTGAAGAAAAGTTTGTAAGCGGGCATCGTCTTTGTCCAGGGTGCGGTGCTGGAGTGGTTGCCCGTTTGGTAATGCAGTCTATTGAAAAACCTGTTCTTGTTGGTGCCGCGACCGGATGTCTTGAAGTTTCTTCTACTATTTTTCCGTACAGCAGTTGGAACACTCCCTTTATCCATTCTGCCTTTGAAAATGTTTCCGCGACATTAAGCGGCGTGGATGCGGCATACCAGTCCCTAAAAAAACAGGGAAAATACGATAAAGAACTTGTTTTTGTCGCTTTTGGGGGAGATGGCGGTACCTATGATATTGGGTTTCAATCTCTTTCTGGCGCTGCGGAACGCGGACACAAAATTCTCTATGTCTGCTATAACAATCAGGCATATATGAATACAGGAGTGCAACGTTCTTCCGCAACTCCGATGGCGGCTTCTACCTCAACCAGTCCCTCGGGGAAAAAGAGCACTGGAAAAATTCAATGGCCCAAACCCCTTACTGAAATAATGGCGGCGCATGATATTCCCTATGTTGCCAATACCATTCCTGGCCGATGGAACGACCTTACCAAAAAGGTAGAGAAAGCCATTACCTACGATGGCTTTACTTTTATCAATGTGCTAACTCCTTGCCGTCTTGGGTGGCCGCACGATCCGAAACTTGCAATGGAAATTACCCGACTTGCGGCAGAGACCTGTTTTTGGCCCCTGTATGAAGTGGAAGAGGGCACATATAAACTTAACTACAACCCGCGGGATAAAAAGAAACCTATCATTGAATGGCTGAAACTCCAGAACAGATTTGCCCATCTGTTGAAACCAGAAAATAAGGCGCTTGTGGATGAGATTCAATCAGTAGTTGATTCTCGTTGGGAAGCGCTTCTGAAAAAGTGCGGCCTTTAACCTTTTTGCAACCGTTTCCAGAGAATTGAATCTAAAGAAAAACTTTCTCTGTGAACGGAGGACTAAAATATGCCAACTTACGAATACGAATGTCAAAAATGCGGACTTAAATTTGAAAAATTTCAGACAATGACCGAAGAACCAGTAAAACAGTGTCCGGAATGTAAAGGAAAAACAAAAAAACTTATTGGCGTAGGCGGTGGAATTATCTTTAAAGGAGCAGGCTTTTATACCACAGAGTATCGGAGTGCGGAATATAAGCAGAAAGCAAGCCAGGAAGCGAACAGTTCTTCCTCTTCAGCCTGCACTACCTGCTCCACGAAGAGTTGTTCAACCTGCGCAAAGTAGAACAGTCCAGTTTTTTGTGATATAATCTCCCACACTTTGCAAGAACGCGTACATTCCGGCGTAGCTCAACGGTTGAGCAGGCGGCTGTTAACCGCAAGGTTGTTGGTTCGAATCCAACCGCCGGAGCAAATTGGGGGTATATTCCGAGCACATCCTTAACACAATATTCCGAGCACATGGTTTACACTTCCTGGTATACTAACCTCTTAAAAAAGAGTTGTTTTCTTGCGTCGTAGGTACTGGAAAAAGAAAAAAACAACAAAGAAATTTTTAAGGGTGTTATTCCTTCAGTTATTTTCATCCCGTATTTATTTCCCTCTTGTCTTGTTTTTCTGAGTCGCATCCTTCATCCTTTTTCCCGTATTCTATTCCTTCTCTTGATTCTTCTTAATGTAGATTTTGTCAGGTCTCTTCAAGGCAATTTAGCTTACTTATGGAGATTATTGACACCAGATTTTTTTAACTCCTTCCCTTTCTTTATTGCAGAAATAAATTTCTAAGGGTAGAATATGAATTAGTAAGCGAAGAAAAAAACAAAATTCCTCCTAAAAATCACTCCTTTGCTTAGAGATATGTATACCTTTAGACACTATGATATTGTTCAAGAATATTTAAATTCTAACAAATTATTATATCCAATACTTACAGAGGCAGCGGACAAAATAAAACATTTTTTTCCTGAGTCCTCTCTTTTTCTGGAGGTGATTTCTAATCCTGAAGAAGAATCTGATACGCATTTAGTTCTGTTCATAAAAACAGACCTTCCACCTGTTGAGGCTATTGAAAAATTAGATCAACTAGATGAAGAATGGTTCTTGAATTTTCCGGCAGATATAATGAACAATTTATCCATAAATTTGGAATTCTAATGGATTTCAACTGGGTAGAGTATTTATGTTGAGCAGAAGAGTTATTAGCAAAACCCTTAACTGGCGGAAGAATATTTGAAGCAAAACTCAGAACAGCAATAAGCCGTGCTTATTATTCTGCGTTTGGAACAGCTTCGGAATTTCTTCAAGAAAAGAACGGCTTAACTGTTCCTCGAAAAAATCCTCATTTATTTGTTAGTAATCAATTTTGTGCAAGTAATGAGAAAAAGAAAAAAAAGCTAGGAAGCAATTTAGATCGCCTTAAAGATTTGCGAGTAAAAGCAGACTATTATAAAAACTGGCCTGTAGACTTAGAAAAACAGGGAACTATTGCACTTACATACGCCCATAAGATTATTTCATCCCTTCGTTCTTTAAATCTGTAATAATTTGCTTATATTTGCTCTGGTATTTGAGGTAAGGCCGTAAGAGATAATAAATCATTGGATCTATATTTGCGTCAGCAGTACATTCTTTTTTTTCCCTATTGAAAATTCTGCTATAATGGCTATCCTTTCAGGGAAAAAGCACTAAATTGTATATCAAGGGGTTCTTAAGAATATTTTTATTTGACAGGAGAATAATAATTTGATATATTGCAATATAACGATATAAGGAGTATATGAGAGATTTTATTAAAGTTATGAAGGCTTTGTCAGATCCCAACCGAGTTAAAATGGTTAAGTTGCTACAGCGACGTGTGCTTTGTGTATGTGAGATTCAAAAGGCTTTAAATCTTGCTCAATCTACTGTTAGTAAGCATCTTAAGATTTTGGAAGAGGCTTCTTTGATTAGTTATTCAAAGGATGGGCAATGGGTTAATTATCGCTTAGCCGATGGGAATAGGAATCCCTATGTTTCCTGTTTATTGGGAAACTTGAGGCATTGGCTTGAAGATGAGAGCGAGGTGGTTGCTTTGTTGGAGAGACTTCCAAGTATTCATCGGGAAACTATATGCGATAGGTAATTTTTTTTGGCATAGCATATCGCTATATGGCGAAGTTGGAATGTAACTGATTGTAAGATTTCAGGATGTCCAGGTTTTTACTATAAGGAGTGGAAGATGAAAGAGCGTACCAAGCTATTGTTGCTTGTGGGAGTTTTTTTAGTTGCTTATTTTGTGCCATGGGATCATCCTGTTATCCGTCAATCTGGATTGGAGGCTTTTATGATGCTTCGGGAATATGCCCGAAAACATCTCCTTACCTGTTTAATTCCTGCATTTTTTATTGCTGGCGCTATTGCGGTTTTTGTATCTCAGGCTTCGGTTCTTAAGTATTTCGGAGCTCAGGCGAATAAAGTTTTATCATATTCCGTTGCCTCGGTCTCTGGTACTCTTTTGGCTGTCTGTTCATGTACTGTTTTGCCTTTGTTTGCAAGTATTTACACTCGCGGTGCGGGTATTGGTCCTGCTACGGCGTTTCTCTATTCTGGTCCGGCTATTAATGTGTTAGCAATTATTTTGACTGCTAAAATTCTTGGTTGGAAGTTGGGATTGGCTCGGGCGGTTGGCGCGATATTCTTTTCAATAGTAACAGGTCTGCTTATGGCAGTGATTTTTTGGAAGCAGGATATTGCCTACAAAGATGGAAAAATATATATTCCCGAGGAGGAGAAAAAAGAGCGTTCTCTTCTTCAAGATACTACCTATATTGGGACAATGGTCTTGATTTTAATTTTTGCCGCCTTCGCCAAACCAGATTCGGAATCGACTGGTCTGTGGCCTTTTCTTTATTCTATGAAGTGGTTTATTACCGGTTTTTTGCTGATTATTCTCGGAGTGATGCTTAAATTATGGTTTAGCAGAGAGCAACGGAAGAGTTGGATAGAGTCTACCTGGAGTTTTACGAAACAGATTCTTCCTCTTCTTTTTGCGGGAGTATTGTTAGCTGGATTTATGTTGGGTCGGCCAGGTCATTCAGCTCTGATTCCAGAGCAATGGATTCAATCTTTTTTAGGCGGAAACTCTCTTCGGGCTAATTTAGTTGCATCTATAGCCGGATCATTGATGTATTTTGCAACCCTGACCGAGGTGCCGATTTTGCAAGGACTTTTGGGTGCGGGTATGGGAAAGGGGCCAGCACTGGCCTTGCTTTTGGCAGGACCAGCCTTATCTTTGCCTAATATGATAGTGATTGCCAGTATTATGGGAGTGAAAAAGACAGTTACCTTCTCTTCTATTATTGTAATCTTCTCCACTATCGCGGGAATCTGTTACGGTGCAATGGTCCATTAGATTATAGGAGAAGTTTTGAACAGTAGGGAGTAGTATCAGTAAATTAAATCTGCTTTATGAGTTGCGGGGAAATTTTTTAGAGGTTTGTTTCAATCGTTGATAGGAAACTTTGGAATTTTTAACTTTATAGGACTGTTGTGATGAATAGGCTTGGAATTTTAAAAACTTTTGAACGATAATAAAAGAAGAAAGGAGGATTACGATGGAGATTAAAGTGTTGGGTTCTGGATGTCCTAAATGTCAGATGACAGAGAAAGTGATTAAAGAGACCATGGCTGAATTGGGTTGTATCGTTGATGTGGAAAAAGTGACTGATCCTATGAAGATTGCCGAATACGGTGTCTTTGCCACACCTGCGGTGGTTGTTGATGGGGAAGTAAAGTTGGTGGGGAAGCTTCCCGGCAAAGAGGATATAATGTCCTGGCTTAAAAAAGGAAAGAAAGAGATGAAGGAAAGAAGCCTCTAAAGATAGATTGTTTTAGAGTGTGGTAGGGTAAGAATCAAAAGGTTATTCTTTGCTTGAAAGAAAGATGGCTTGAGATTCTTAAAAAAATGGTTTAAACGCTATTTGTGGAAGGAGAGGGCGATATATCCTGCTTTTGGAAGAATTCCCGGAAGAATGGTTTCTTCAGAAGAAAGTTTTTTCGGAGGCGAAAGAAGGCAAGAGTATGCTTCTTTATAGTGAAACCCTGCTTCACGGGAATATTCAAGGGCTTTGTTCGGACTATAGAAGGTAGCTGTTGAGTAAATGGGATGTCCTTCCTTTGCTTTTTTGGAATATTCTTTTCCCCATATACTTTCTGCAGGAATCAAGCCAAGAATAAAGAGCCCGGATTCTTTGAGGACGCGATAGGACTCTTTTATGGCTTGAAGTGGATCAGAGAGAAAACAGAGGGTGGTCGCCATTAAAATACCATCAAAGGTTTTTTCAGGAAATGGCAAGGATTCTCCCTTTCCATTGAGTGTACGGATTCCACGCTTCTCTGCGATTGCCCTCATTTTATCAGAGGGGTCTATTCCTTCAGTGATACCTAGTTTTTTCGCAAACCGACCAGTGCCGACTCCTACCTCTAACCAGCGGCCGACCTTTTCTTCCATTAGTTTTTTTACGCAGGCAACCTCAAGGGAAAAAATATGTCGGCCTTCCTCTGTTTCAAACCAGAGATCAAATTTAGAGGCATATTTCTCAAAAGGATTCAGAGAAGGAGAAGTTTTTAAATTCTTTTCCATCGCAATATAAAAGATAAAAGGTTAGTGTGTATATTCAAGGATTAGAATATCTGGTCCTACTGCTTTTGCTACTGCCGCTTTCATTACAGAAAAATGGGGGCAAGGGAAAGAGATTGGAATTCCTTTGGAAATACAGGACGAGAAGGCAATAACCGTAGCTCCTCGTTTTACCATCTCTTTTGCCCGAGTAACAGCCCGTTTCCCTGGACATCCTCCGCAACTGACAAACCCTATTAATTCTGCGGGTCCGATTGCTTCAAAGGCAAAGGTTCCTTTCTGTACTATTGTTAGGTCTGTGGTACCTGGGCAGATATCTTCTGTTTGCTGGCAACGGATAATTCCCACTTTTTTCATTTGTGCTCCTTACATAGTAATAGGGTACAACTTTTTTTTAGAGCTTTTTATCTATTTCACTGTAACTGGCTCTCTCTTGATTAAATAGGCAGAATATAGGAATAGTAGAATAAATAGATGAGCAAGTAAAGACTGAGTGAAGGCAAGAAGAACGAAACTGTCTTATTCAAGCTGTTCTATTTTGATATCGGGGAATTGCTGTATATAGTGAATAAGACGGGATTCATCCGCGCTTTGATGGGAACGGATTTTCATTACAACACGCATATAATCCACGTTCTCTACAGTTTCATTAGTAACCATGCATTGAGTGATTTTATATCCGTGATCATTTAGAATATTGGTAACATTTACAAGGTTATCGCGGTTTGTGGTAAGGAATGAGAGAGAGAGAAATTTAGTTCTGATATCCCATAGAAATTGTAATACTTCTAACCCAATAAGGACGAATACTGTCGCGGCACAGGCAACAAGATAGAGTCCGCCTCCTACTGCCATTCCTATACCTGCCGCTACCCAGAGACCTGCGGCAGTAGTAAGCCCGCGTACAAATTGTCTGTGAACTATAATGGTACCCGCGCCTAAAAAACCGATTCCGCTTACAATTTGAGCGGCAACGCGCGCGGTATCCGCGGGACGGGTTCCTTCAACTCCCACAGAACCTTGAAATCCCCATTGGGAAACAATCATAATAAGGGCGCTTCCTAATGCAACGAGAAAATGGGTGCGAAGTCCTGCCTCTTTTGCCCGCCATTCTCGTTCCAAGCCTATGGTGGCGCCTAATATTCCGGCTATACCGAGTCGTAAAATAAATTCCCCAGTCATTTTTATTCTTTTGCTATAAAGTCAATTTCTTCTATGTTCTGCTATATAAGAGGAAGCGCAATCTGCATTCTTATTGTACGATAGCATGGAACGCTTTCTTTGTCTATTGCTTATACAGGCTCTGCCAGAGAGCCTTTTTTCTAAGCAGGATGAGAAAGCTGTGCTTCTTCCTCTTCGTATTCTCCCTTGAGATGTTGCGCAAGAAATCGTTCTGCCGCCGCATAAAAAGCAAGTCGGTTTTCTGGTTTGACAAAACCGTGTCCTTCATCAGGAAAGAGCATATATTCATGGGGAATATTTCGTTTTTTTAATTCTGCGACGATCTGTTCTGATTCTGCCTGTTTTACCCGGGGGTCATTGGCGCCTTGCGCGATTAGTAAGGGGATTTTTATTGCGTCTACTTTGAATAAAGGAGATCGGGATTTTAAAAATTCTTCTTCGGTATCAGGGTTTCCTACCCGTGTATAGAAGAGAGATATCATGGGTTTCCAATAGGGCGGCACAGAGCGGATAAGGGTAATAAGGTTGCTTGGTCCTACAATATCTACGGCACAACAGAAAAGGTCGGGAGTGAAGGTAGCGCCGACAAGGGCCGCATATCCGCCATAAGAACCTCCAAAGATAGCGATTTTTGCCGGATCTGCAATTTTTTCTTCTATAGCCCACTGAACAGTATCTACTAGGTCATCATGCATTCTTGCGCCCCATTCTCGGTTTCCCGCATTAACGAATGCTTTTCCATATCCTGTTGAGCCGCGATAATTGATCTGTATACAGGCATAGCCTCGGTTCGCAAACCATTGTGCAGATGGATTAAAGCCCCATTCATCGCGTGCCCATGGACCGCCGTGCACATAGAGCACCGTAGGAAGATTGGTATGCTTGTTTTGGGGAAGGGTAAGGTAACCATGAAGAGTAAGGTGGTCTTTGGTTTTAAGAGAAAAAGGCTTCATTGGCGCAAGCGAGTATTCATTAAACGCAGGCTGGGTATGAAAGAGAAAAGTTCTTTTTTTCGTGGTACGGTTATAGGAATAAAAGGTTGTGGGAGAGGTATCTGAAATATACCCGATGATCCAGATTGTATCAGAGGCGTCTCTTGACACAATAGTAAAGTCTGCCTTCTCGCTTGCGCCAAGAAGATGAAAATCTTCCTGTATCGCAGGATCAAGTATTTGCCATTCTAACCGTTCTTTGAGAAATCCGACTGCCTGTATTTCATAGGTATCGGGATGAGAGAATATCTGAGAAACATCGGCATTAGGATCTTCGGCAAGAACGCGCTGTTGCATGGTGAGGGTATTCAGTTCTATGAGCCGCCCGGTATTATAATCTCGCGAATCAATCAAATGAAGGATATTTTCTCTGGCAGGAAAGGAAAGAGGCGCACTGGTTGCCGCATCTTCCAAGTCCCACGAGATACTTTTTTTCCATTGATTATCTGCGGTGCGAAGAAAGAGTTCTGTTCCGCCTGTTTCTGTTGAGGCGGTATATCCCTTTATTTGAAGGTCTCTATTTTCAAGCCATGCGGTAGCGTTTCCTGGGTTTTTTTCAATGAGTTGGAGGGTTCCCGAGGAAATAGTAAGAAGATAAACATCGTGAAGAGACGGGTTATCGCGGTTGATTCCTAAAAGCATCTGATCAGGATGAAGACGAGAGTATCCGATTATATGAACTTGAACCTCTTCAAATGGTGTAAAATCCTTAAATGAACCGTTTTCAAGATCTACTCCATAGAGGCGCCAGTTTTCGTTGCCGCCTGTATCTTGAAGATAGAAGAGAATAGTGCTGTCGTATCCCCATAAATAGTTTCTTATTCCACGGTCAGTATCATTGGTAATTGGAACCGCGTTGGTAAGTTCTTTTTCTCCTACCCATACATTCAGTACGCCATTTACCGGCGCTAGAAAGGAAAAATAGCGGCCATTAGGCGAGATGCGAGGAGATGTTTTTTCTGGGTTTCCGAAGAGAACACGCCTTGGGATAAGTTGATGATTTTCACCTGATTTCTTCATACGGTTCTCCTATTTTTAAAGATGAATTTTCTTTTTACTATTTTTTTTATGAACTTCTTTCTTTCTCTTTGAGGACGACCTGACGATCTATTTAAAAAGTATCAGAGATCTTCTTTTTCATCAAGCCTTAGATTCAAGGGTTCGGGAGCATCGGATTTCTTGATGCTTTTTTCTTCGGGTGCGCTTTTTTCCATTTCATCAAGTTGAATATCAAAGGGTTCGGGATCAGAAGATTGTTTGATTGTGTTTCCTTCTTTGGGTCCTCTTTTTCCCATCTCTTCAAGATGCTGATCAAAGAGTTCTGGAGCGCCGGATGTTTTGATTGTGCTTCCTTCAAGCGTGCCTTCCGAAAGTTCCGCGAGAGAATCAGGGTTGCTGGATACATGGGGTGTAAGGAATATTAAGAGTTCGGTTTTTGTATTAGAGGTGGTTTTTCTGCTGAAAAGAAGGTTAAGAATCGGAATGCTTCCCAAGAGAGGCACCTTTTTGACTTCATCTAATTTTTCATCCTGCATTAATCCGCCGATAACAATGGTTTGTCCATCCGGAATAGCAACCCGGCTTGTTGCAGAGCGTTTGGAGTAGACCGGCGCTTTTACCTTTTCCGATATAGCTACAGTACTTGATGTAAGAGATGATATTTCTGGTTTGACGGTAAGGGTTACCAGTCCATCAGGGTTTATCTGCGGAGTTACTTCTAAGATAATACCGATATCTTCGTAGGTAATGGTATTTACGGTAGATCCGAGATCAGTCTCCCGAGAGGCGGTAATAATGGGAACTTTTTGTCCTACCGTAATACTTGCGGTCTGGTTATTGCTTCCAAGAATATAGGGCCGTGAAAGTACATTAACCTTGCCTACATTTTGTAGCGCGGAAAGTGTTGCGCTGAGATTTTTCCGTAAGAGGTTTACGGTGATTCCGCCTTGCATATCCACGAGTCCGAATTTGGTATCTATCTTTTGTCCATAGGTATCTGCGCCAAAATCAAGAATAGAAAATTCTGTGCCGAGATCAAAGGATTTATCAAGAGTAACCTCTGCGATTAAAACCTTGATAAGTACCTGTGGAACAGCCCTGTCAAGTTCTGCAATAATCTCCTTTACTCTGTCAAAGTTTTTGGAAGCAGTCATTACCATAAGAGAGTTGGTATCTATATCTGCCACAATATAGACCTGTCCATACAAGCTTTCTGTGTCTCCGGGACTTAATGAAATATTTGCGCGGGTACTGGTGGCTCTTGCGGTAGTTCCAGTTGCGGTAGTACGACCGGCAGTGGTGGTACGACCAGTAGTGGTACGGCTAGCAGTGGTTCTCGCGGCAGTTCCGGTTGCGGTAGAGGTGCCGAACAAATTGTTAAGAGTAACTTGAAGGTTGGCGGCATCGCCATTTTTTAAGGGATAAACAAAGACCGCTTGTGTGGCTTCATTGCTCGCATCAAGTTTTTCTACAACTTCTTCTATTACTTTTAAGGTTTCAGGCGGAGCGCTTACAACCAGGGTGTTGGTGCGTGTATCTGCGGAGGCCGTTACTTTTGCGGAGGTGCGTTGTGATTGCGATTGATCCGGAGTTTGTGCCGCTTGTCCAGGTCTTCTCGCTCCCGCACCAAAAAAGGTGCCGACTACTCTTCCGGTGCCTTGTGCTTGATCTGTTGGTTTGAAAAGAGTTTCAATCAAAGTGGCGGTTTTGGTGGCATCTGCATATTTAAGGGGGAATACCTTTACCTCTGTAACAGAGGAAAGAGCGGAATCAAGGGCGCGAACAATCTCTACAACCCGTCTGATATTTGCCTCTGTATCAGTAAGAATAAGGGAGTTACTGCTGGCATTTGCAGTAAGTTCCGCATAGGTTGGGATTAAGGGAGTAAGGTCTTGCCTTAATCGGGTGGCATCTACCTGCATTACAGGAATAATCTGGGTAACAATACGGTCGCTCGGAATAATTTTCAAGGGATCATTGCCGGTACGGACCGGAATTTCCATTTTTTTCGCTTCACTGATTGAGACGATTTTCAATGTTTTTCCCAATGCAATCGCAGAATAACCCTTTTCTTTTAAGACTGTGTTTAGAAGAGATACAGCTTCGTCCGGGGTGATAGGAGTTCGGTTCATTATACTTATTGTTCCTCGTATAGTCGTCTGTTTCAGGATAACAAACCCCGCGGTTTCAGAGAGATAATCAAGAACCGCGCTAAGCGGCGCATCTTGAAAGTTCATCATAATCCCTTCTTGGGGAGGAGTTTTTACCTCTACAAAAATCGGTGCGGCTTCCTCAACCGAAGTGTTTTGAGCGCACGCTATGGATCCTCCCCAGAGGATGAGTGCGGCAAGGCTTACACTACTGATTTGTTTTAAGGACATAGGGCTCTCCTATTGTTCATTTAACTGGCTTCTTCGTCGGTTTCGTAATTCTTCAAGGATTTCACTTTCGCTTCTGGTATCGGAATTAACAGGTTCTTGTATAGTGGTTGATGTGGAATTAAATAGATCCGCTTTTTCTGAAACAGGGCGGAGAATTGAATTTACTATTGGAGGCAGTGCCGCGGCATTAGTTCCGCGTAAAAGATTTTGTCCAATTTTTATCAGCGCAGAGGAACCGTTTTTTTGATATTCAATTTGGTCTAGAGTAATGTTTCCAATAGTTCCGTTGAGCAGGGTATTATTTTTTTTGAGTTTAAGGGTTCGTCCTGTTAAACGATCTTCAAAGAAGGCGATGGGAGAGCCATCATGAGAAACGATTCCCACAAGCACCATATATTCTTCCGGCACAGGAGGAGGTGTTTCTTTGACGATTGGCGCCAAGACTGATGTAGAGGAAGATCGGTTGCGATCGTAAATATTGCGTTCTGTGATAATGGTATATCGTTGCCGTGAAAACTCTTCTTTATTTTCTTTTTGGTTTTCTGCTTCCGCATAAGGAGAGAAGGGAAGAAGAATCATATATCCAAGAAGAAGAATAGAGACGAAGTGAAAGAGAGGGTTCATGGAATACTCTCCTTTTGGGAATTAGCGGTTGATACAGATCCATTTTCTTTATCAGAGGGAAGAAATAGCGCGATACGTACTTGAAGGGAAAGCTCGCCCCGTTCTTCTTTTCCCATAGAGAGTTGAAGTCCGGTAATTTTTAGCGGTAGGGAAGAGGATTCTATATGCCATAAAAATTCGGTAATTTTAGAGATTGTTCCTGCGCAAACAGCTTGAATTGAGATATTTTTGGTTCCGTTTCTGGTAATGCTACGTTCTGGTTTAAGAGATACAAGGGTAAGTCCGCTTGCAGAGATCCATTCCCTGACAGATTTAAGGGCATTGTTTTCCGCTTCACCGGGATCAATAGAAAAGCCGGCTTTTTTAAGATTCTCCCACTGTGCGGCCCACATCTCTTTTCTTTCAAAGAGTTCCTTATCTTGATGAAGAAGAAGAGAGAGTTCCTTTTTTTCCGAAGCAAGCCGTGTGCGCGTATTAAGGTATGGCGATAAAAGAAGCCGGTCAAATGCCAAAAGTCCGAGGAGGCATAAGGCTATAATCGCTAGAAGATGTTTAGGGGGATTACGCTTCATTTTGCTCCTTTTGTGGAGAAAGTCCTCGTACAAATTGGAATGAAATCATCCAGTTGATTTCACCGCTCTCTCTTCCTGAGTCTCGTATATGAACAAGCGTGATATCAGAGAAGTTAGGATTTCTTTTCAAAGATTCAATAAGATTAAGAACCTCCATATCATCATTGGCTTTTCCAGAGATGACTCCTTTCATATCTTCTCTGAGGGAGAGTGTGGTTGTCCATATTCTTCCTTCCGGTGGAAAGGCAAGTGTAAGGCCTCGGAGACATTCTAAACAGCGCGGTTCCGCGGGCTTCCAAAGGCGAAGACTACGGATTCGGGAGAGAATCGCCTTTGTTTCCGTTAATGAAGGAGCGAGTTGATTTGTTTGGGTGCGAAGAAGGGCGACAGATTTTTTCTGGGATTGTTGATCTACGATTCCCGCTGTTACGAGAAGGATAAGAGCGGTTGCCGCAAGAAGAAGCCGCTGTGTAACAGGAGAGAGTTTCCATTGTTTTTTAAGAAGAAGCCGCGGACGAAGAAAATTAAGCGCGGGAGTTCGGGGATAGATAGATGTAAAGGCAAGAAGTACCGCAGAAGAAGAGAGGGAAGAGGAAGAGGCTTTTGCGTGTGCGGAAGGAATAAGATCTGAAAGATTTCGTTTTGTGATTGTTAATGGAAGCGCGGAAAGAAGAGAATCAAGAAGAGGTGCGGGAAGAGAAGAGTCGTTCCAGAAAAGACAGGAGGTATCTTCCTGTTTCTTCATAGCTGGAGAGAGAATAAGATACCGGGAGGTCTCTTCAACAACGCTTTTAATCCACTCTTGCATAGAAGGAGAATTGGGATCTTCATCATGTTCTGTCGGAATGGGTGAGATACGATGGATTGAACGAGGGACTGCCTGTTCGGTTTTCATGATTTCTATGCTGTCTTGTCCTGCGCGAATGACCATGGTGTCAATGGAAGACTTTTCAAAGGAGGCAAAGGCGGTAATAGAGGGTGCGACAGAAAGAATTTTTAATCCCGCGGCAGAAGCCATTTTCTGTATTTGTTCAAGTTGTTTAGAGGGAATGGCGCAGAGAAGAAGTTCTTTTGGTTGTTGCGGTTTGGAAGGAAGTTCGCAGTAGTCAAGGACGACTTCATTACGGGAGAAGGAAAAATCGCGTTCTGCTTCAATTGAGAGTAATCCGACGAGTGCTTCGTGTTCTGAGGGCGGAAGGGTTTTTTGCCGAGATAAAATCCATGATGCGGGTATTCCGATAGCGGTGCGTGTGGCGGTAATTTTATGAGAACGTAAAAACTGGCGGAACAATTTTCCAAGTTCTTCGCCGAGGGGAATGCTTTCGGGATAATCCCATTGGAAGGTCTGTTTTACAATAGGATGACTGTTCCCTGAAAGAATTTCCGCAACAGAGAGGGATTGTTCTCCGAGATCAAGTCCAAGAATGGTTCGCGGTTGTAGCATTGTTATATTCCTCCACTGTATGCAGGATCTGTGGTAAGAGGCGGTTCTTTCCCCGCACGCAACGATTGAAGTATGGTTGAGGAAAGCGGCCATCCAAGTCCGGTAAGATCCTGCCATGAGAGAACGCGGACAGACGAGGATTGAGAATCTATGCCAAGAATTGCGCGGAACCGTTTGAATGCGCGGCCATCGCCGCTTACTGCAAGGATATCCGCGGAAAATTGCGAGGAATCTCCCCGAATAAAGGGAAGGATTGCGTTATATTTTTCTTGTGAAAGAATCCGTAACGGCCATTCTATATCTGTGGCTGATTCTGGTCTTCCCGCAAAGAGAGATTCTGCTTCTTCTCGGGTAAGTTCCGGAAGACAATAGAGTACCTGTAATGGAGCGGTATTGATATTGATGGTATTTAACGGCCTTCGTTCTTGTGTTTGTTGTTGCTGTTGTTGTCCCTGTCCAGAAGAGACGCCGGGAGCGCTATGGACAGTAATAAAAGGAGAGAATCCTCTCCATTCTTCTATATTTCCCATCATTGTTCCTGAAGCTTTCTGTTCAGCATTATCTAATATTCCGTTTCTATTGGTGTCTATTCCGAAAAGAAGAGATAAAGAAGAGCCTTTTACTAAAAGAAGTTCTTCCATTGTTTCAAACTTCTCTTCTTTACAATGGTACGGAGGGTCTAGAAGAAGATAATATTCGCTTCCCGCCTCTCCTATAGGCATGGTTTCCGAGGCGCACCAGTCAGATATGGCCGCCGCAAGCTCTTCTGTCATACCCGGCAGTTGCATAAGCATTTCAGGAGTTGCAGTATTTAGATTTATTTTTGCGGATTCGTCCATAATACCAAAAGCAGGAGTGGAAGAATTATCATAATCAGGGTTTAGAAGCCAGAAATATCCGTCCCCTATTTTTATTGCTTCAAAAGAGGTAGATGGATAAGGAAATCCTTTTCCTTCTGAGGAATTTATAAGAGAGATGGTATAGGCAAGGCCGGCACGGGCTATCCATTCGGCACGAGCTTCTGAAAGGGTATTTGCAGAGATTGCAAGATGTACCCGGACAGTTCTGGCAAATACCAAAAGCATACCAGTAAGTGCAAGGGCGATCCACATTGTTACGATGAGAATCACGCCGCTTTTTTCTTTCTTTCTCATAGCGCTCTCATAGAAATTCCATTGCCAGAAGAAGGAATTGTGGTACAGGGCGGAAAGATTACCCGTGTAACTGTGAGATCTTCTTTTCTAAGGTTTTCGTTCGTTCTTTCCGCAGTAAGAGTAACTTCAATCAAGACCGGAAGAGAATCCTCATGCGCCATAGAATCCCACTCATCAAGCCAGTCGTTTCCGTCATAGTATCTTAGAAGAAAAGAAGCAAGGTTTCTGCAGACGATCTCTCCTTCCGGAAGAATCTCTTCCGGAGAAAGGAGGTTTGCGGTGATTCTTCGCAGGAGGATATGTTCATTTTCATCAAATTCATAGATAACTCTAGCAATTCCAGGGGCGATATTTTTTGAACTTGCGGATCTGGTACAGATAATAAGAGAAGTATTATCGCCGCTACAGGGTTCCGCAAGGACACCCCGCGGAGGCATCGCATGCTGAATATCTCTATCAATCAGGGTAAGGGCATGACCTGTGGCGCTTCTTGAAAGAAGTTCATTCTCTGCAAGAGCATGTGCCCGAAATCCAATACGCAAGGATGCGTAGAGAGATCCCGAGAGGATCATTACCATTGTCATTGCAAGAAGAAGTTCAATAAGAGAAAAGCCTTTTTGGCGGAGAAGAATCCTTTTTTTCATTATAGTTCCTGTCTTATCAGGGTAGTGAGCGAGACAGAATCTTCAGTTCCACGGCTATCCCAAAAGACCTCTATCTCAAGTTCTTTCAATGATTCCGGAATAGCTTCTATCCCGGCATCCGCGGGATTCCAATCAAAAAGTGTAGCTCGCCAACGGTATTCAGGATGATCTTCAAAGCTTCCTTCTTCCACAGAAAAGATTGCTGGAGCCGACGCAAAAGTTGCGATCATATTTCTAGCGAGGTTTGTTGCTTCTGCACGGCGTATGGCGGATGATGCGGTGCGGGTGGCGATTGAGACTCCCTTCATCACTGCTGGAAGAATGATAGATGCAAAGAGAAGCGCCACCAAGACTTCAATGAGCGTGAAACCTTTGCAGTGGCGATGAGACTCTTTCTTCATAGGAAATAGTCCTGTTCGGGAGTTTCTATTCTAAATCCCTCTATTGGAGAATCACAGAGAATTTCAAGGGTATTTCCAGCCGGTGATTTCAGAAAAAAGGAAGAGGGTTGCGTGAAACCATCTGGAAAAAAGGCGATGAGTTTTTCTCCCTCTTCATTTTCTTGATACATAGAGTCTGAGAGCATTAGGCCAGGATTATCGGTTTCATCAAGAAGCGAGAATACGGTAAAATCATAGAAAGATATTCCTTCCGGCAAATGAAAGATTCTTCCAAATTCTTTCCCGAGATCTTGAAATTCTCCCTCTTCTTCCGCGGTAAGCTGAAAGGTGTTATTTTCAAGATTAATGTAGATAAGGTAGATGCGGCCTTCTAGGGCAGCCTGAGTTCTTGCATATTCTGTAAGGGCGATGAATTGAGCGGCCGCCTCGGAAAGAGGTTTTGATCTAGTGAAATTCCGTAATGAGGGTGCGGTCATAGAGAGAAGCGCCGCGCTTAATGCCATAACAAGCACCAGTTCAAGAAGCGTGAACCCTTTATTGTGCAGACGGGTTTGTTTAGAAAGATGACCAGTTGTCAATATCATCTCCTCCACCTTCTTTTCCGTCGGGACCAAAGGAACTAAGGTCATAACTATTGGTATTATGGTCGCCCGGTGATTTATAGAGATAGGGGTTTCCCCATGGATCAACCGGCATTCCCCGTTTAATGTAGGGTCCATTCCAATTTTGTACAGATGATGGTGGTTCCACGAGGGCGCTTAGTCCTTCATCTGTAGCCGGAAGGGTTCCAGTATCTACTTCATACGAGTCAAGAGCCACTTCAAGTCCCGCAATATCAGATTTTGCGGCAGTAATACGCGCCTGTTCTGTTCTACGGGTAAATTTAGGAACAACGATAGCCGCAAGAGTACTGAGAATCACCAAGACAAGAAGAAGTTCTATCAGGGTAAATCCTTTTTTTCGGTTTTGATATTGGTTATGGGGATCCATGGAATCTCCTTTGCGGAGAGAATTGTCCGCGGTAATGGTTTCGTTGTTTAATTCTTTTTTTTTATCGTACCAGATCCTGTAAGGTGAAGATCGGAAGAAGCATTCCTATCACCACGGTTCCTACAATAGCGGCCATAATAAAAAGAAGGAGGGGCTCTAAAACCGCGACTAACATTCTTAACTGTCGTTCCAAATCTCCTTCGTATGCGGAAGAAATCCTGATAAGTTCTTTATCTAAATTTCCGCTCTCTTCTGAAATCGCCACCATTTCTACCACAGCTGGTGGGAAAAGGTGCGTACTTGTGCCAAGACCCCGCGCAAGGCTTGATCCGCTTTTTACATTTTCCGAGGCAATGGAAACAGTATCGGAAAGAGTAAAATTTCCAATGGATTCTCTGGCAATAGTTAAGGCATTGACAAGAGGAACCCCTGCGGAAAGAAGCGTACCGAGCATACGACAGAACCGTACCATCGCAAAGCGGGAAAGAAGTCTTCCTAACATTGGAGTTTTAAGGCTTATACGTTCATAGACACGTCTTCCTTTTTCAAGAGAAAGCGCTTTTTTTACAGTAATACCCGCTATAATAGCGAGAATCAGAAAGAAGATGCCGTACCGTACAAGAAATTTGCTGAATCCAACAATAATAAGGGTAAGTTGGGGAAGAGATCCTCCAAAATCAGCAAAAATGTTAGTAAAGCGAGGAATAAAAAAGACAAGCATAAAAAGGAGAACCCCAAAAGAAAGAACCGCAAGAATCGCTGGATAGATTAATGCGGCTTTAACTCTTCCTGCAAGGGCTTCTTCTCTGGCGCGGAAATCGGCAATCTGTTCAAGTACAAGGTTCAAAAATCCTCCGGCTTCTCCGCCGCGGACCATAGCCACATAGACAGGAGAAAAGGTTTTAGGCCATTTGGCGAGCGCATTTGCCAAAGAACTTCCTCCCATCACATCGTTTCTTATTTCATTCCATGTACGGTTTGCGGCAGGGTGGGTGGTTTCTCTGATGACTATCTCCAAAGACCTTCCAAGAGGAACTCCGGCAGTAAGAAGGTTTGCAAGCTGGCGAATAAATGTTTCAACCGCGGATTGAGGAATTGTTCGGGAAAAGAGTTTTTTTTCCGCGACAGGTTCTGTAGGTTTGGAACTCTCTTCTATTGAAATAGGGTGGAGTCCTTTTTCATATACATGTTCTATTGCCGCGGCGCGGGTGCCTCCGCTTATTGTTCCAGAGACCTTTTTCCCAAAGGCATCAAGGGCTTCATAAAAAAAATCAGGCATGGTTCTCTTGACTCATTTGGCTTGAAAGAAGTGCGCCGTTGGCGCGTTCGTCTTTTGTTTCCCGGATAACTTCATCAACAGTGGTGCGGCCTTCACGCAAAAGTCTCCAGCCATCTTCACGAAGACTTTGCATTCCTTGAGAAGCCGCTATAGCGCGGATTTTTTGTGTGGAAGCGCGTTCAATAATCATGGCGCGGATTTCGTTGGTAATAGGCATAAACTCAAAAATTCCCGTCCGACCGCGATAACCGGTTCCTTGACATTCACGGCAACCTTTTCCCTGATAAAGAAGGTCTGGTATTTCTTCTCCATACTGTTTTTTAAGAGATTCCGTCTCTGTGCGAGAAATTTCTTCTTTGCAATGCGGACAGATTAACCGAACCAACCGTTGCGCAAGAACAGCTTCAAGCGAGGATGCCACAAGATAAGGTTCTACGCCCATATCCACAAGACGGGTAGGAGCGCCGGGAGCATCGTTGGTATGGAGTGTTGAAAAGACCAAATGCCCGGTAAGTGATGCCTGTACTGCTATTTCCGCGGTTTCATAATCGCGGATTTCTCCAACAAGAATGATATCCGGGTCATGCCGAAGGATCGCGCGAAGACCGCGGGCAAAGGTAAGGTTTGCCTTTGTGGAGACCTGTATCTGATTAATGCCATGGAGATAATATTCCACAGGATCTTCAATGGAGACAATTTTTCTGTCCACATCATTGATTTTTGCGAGACCTGCATAGAGAGTGGTGGTTTTGCCGCTTCCTGTGGGTCCTGTTACCAACATAATTCCATGGGGAAGTTCAAGAATTTCTTCAAAGAGAAGCCTGTCCCGTTTTGCCATTCCTAACTGTGCAAGTCCGAGGAGCGCGGAACTTCTGTCAAGAAGTCGGAGAACGACCGCTTCTCCATGGAGCATAGGTATTACCGAAACGCGGACATCTATCTCTCTGCCCGCGACAAGAAGCTTTATTCTTCCATCTTGGGGAAGCCGTTTTTCCGCGATATCAAGGGAACTAAGTATTTTGAGACGGGAAACAATGGCAGATTGAAACCGACGAATTTCTGGTGGAACTCCGGCATTTTGTAAGACACCGTCTATACGGTACCGAACAGAGAGTTCATTTTCAAAGGGCTCAAAGTGCACATCAGTTGCCCGCAAATCAATTGCTTCCTTGAGTACTTGATTTACAAACTTAATAATGGCGGTATCTTCGGCGGCTGCGGCCAAGTCTACACTGCCTTCTTCTTCTTCGGAGAGAACGGTGATTGATGTTTCTTTGTTGTCAGAGATCATGGATTGAACTGTATCGGCGCCTACTCCGAGGGATCGGCTGAGAGATCGTTCAATTTCAATGGAGGGCGCGAGAACCGGTTGAAACTCCCGTCCTGTTAAAAGCCGTAACTGATCAAATCCTGTGGTATCAGAGAGACGGCTTGTGGCCGCGTAGACGATATTCTTTTCCTCCCTAAGGGGAAGAATTTTCCGTTCTAAAAGAATTTTTGCCGGAAAAGTGGAAAGAAACTCTCTTGACGGAAGAATCTCAGAAATATCCACACAGGGAATATGCAATTCTTCCGAGAGAATTGTAAGAACCTTTTCTTCGGCAAGTCCTGAATGAAGAAGGAGCGCTTCATCAAGAGGGCTTCCTGCTTCATAGGCGGAGACAACCCGAGCCGCATTTTCTTTCTCTATCTTTTTTTCGGCAAGAAGTTTCTCAATCAATGCATGCATACGCTATGTTTCCCTTTTGATATCGCGGAAAAATGATCCGGAACCTTTACTCAAGTATACCCATGATAACCAATTGCGCTTCTTGTAGAGGCGTAAGAATTTCTTTTAATGCTTCTTGCGCGCGTACAAGTTCGGCACTCTGCGCTTTTTTTGCCGCACGAAGCGCTTTCAGCTTGGCATTGACTTCTCCTGGAGATGCTTTTTCATTCTGAAGAAGAGTTCTAAGTTCGGTTGTTGCTTTTTGGATAGGAGAGAGTTCACGAGTAGGCGCGTTTGCAGAGGTTGTACCCGTCTGTCCGGCTGAAGGCTGTCGTTGTCCGGGCCGTGGAGCACTTCCCATAGTACTGCCGCCTCCGCGCATCATGCCACCCATTCTTCCTTGACGAGAAAGTTCATTTACCTTTTCAAGGCGTGGCTTGATTACTTCCCATTCTTTATCGCTTGCTTTAAGAGTGGTTTTAATCCGTTCAAGATAGTTGGTACGGAAGGTCTCGGGATTCATAGGAGTTCGTTGTCTTCTGTCTTGACCCTGGTCCTGGCCTTGTTGGGGAGTTCGTTGCCTTCTGCTCTGACTTTGATCTTGGCCTTGTTGTGTTTGCGGCCGTTGACGTTCCGGTCTTTGCCTCTGCGTTGTTTCTTGCGCGGAAAGTGCTATTACACCCGCAAGAAATAATCCCGACACTACAATAGACGCCACAATCATTTTTCTGTACCGCATTTTTTCCTCCTAAGGTTGCGGTTCTTTACCATATTCTTTCTTTTTCCTTCTATGTACGATTAGACGCCTTTTGTTTATTCAGGGTTTAGTGAGGGAAATCTTCTTGTGGAAGAAGATTGAAAAAAGAGCTTGACAAGAAAAAGATATGTGGGTATAATGATAATGAAAATCATTTTCAATAACAAGGAGCTATCGGTATGAGAGGAAGACATCGCAGAGGAGCCCGCTGGTTCTCTGAACATTTGAGAGAACAGGGATACAGATATACAGTGCCGCGAGCCCTTATTATTGATGTGTTGAGTGCTATGCCCGGACATCCGAGTGTGGAAGAAATTTATTTTGAAGCACATAAGAGATACCCGCAGATTGGGCTTACGACTGTATATAGAACCTTAGAGCTTCTTGTTCGGACAGGAGTGGTTCTAAAGTTTGATTTTGGAGATGGAAGAACCCGCTTTGAAATGGCGGGTGCTTTTCAAGGCAAATCGCATCATCATCATTTGATCTGTACTTCCTGCGGAAAGATTGTGGAATATACCGATTTTATCAAAGAAGAGCTTGATTTATTGAAAAAGACAGAGGATGCGCTTTCTAAAAAATATGGGTTTGCGGTGAAAAGCCATCTTCTTCAGTTTTATGGAGTATGTTACGTATGTCTAAAGAAAAGAGAGCAACCTTAACAGGGAGGAGAAATGCCTCGTGGTGATGGTACTGGACCAATGGGAGGAGGACGCGGTCAGGGACGCGGTTTAGGAAGAATGGGTGGAAGATTTGCCGCGGGAACAGGAGGTTTCTGTGTATGCCCGAAATGTGGTAAGAAAGTGCCCCATGAACGGGCGATGCCCTGTGCCTCTCGGAAATGTGATGCATGCGGAAGTATGATGCTTAGAGAACAATAATAATCTTACTTTACAAGGAGGGTGAAATGCCTCGTGGTGATGGTACTGGACCAGCAGGTATGGGTCCTATGACAGGACGCGCAGCTGGATTTTGCGCGGGATATGGAATGCCGGGATATGCAAATCCTATCTTTGGAAGAGGAGGAATGGGATTTGGCGGCCGCCGGGGAATGGGCGGATTCTGGTTTGGTGGTAGAGGACGTGGCTGGGGATGGAGAAATATGATGTATGGCGCCGGATACCCAGTAGGAATGAGGGCTGGAGGATATGGCGTATATCCGATAGCTGGCCAAAACCCCGACCCTGAACTGGAAAAACAGGATCTAAAAGCTCAGGCTGAATTTTTTGAAACAGAATTGAGCTCAATCCGAAAACGTCTTGATGAATTAGAGTCCGGCGATAAGTAGTTGAGTAGGGTTGCAGCGCGGCGATTCTGCTTGTTTGGAGGATCGCCGCGCATACAGAGTGTCGTTTCCTTACAATACCGAAGGAGTTATTGATATGAAAATATTGTTTACCACCTCAGGAAATGATTTGAATGCGCCGCTTGACACACGTTTTGGCAGGGCGGCGAAATTTCTTCTCTATGATCTTGATACGAAGACCTTTGAGATTATTGATAACCAGCAGAATCTGAATGCGTCTCAAGGCGCGGGAATTCAGTCCGCGGAAGCAGTGGTTCGTCTTGGTGCTTCTGCAGTGATAAGCGGTCATTGCGGTCCAAAAGCCTTTCAGGTTCTTAATACCGCGGAAGTAAAGATCTATGTTAGTTCTGCATCCACGGTTGCCGAGGCTCTTAAGGAGTATCAAGAGGGGAAATTGCAGGAATTGACAAATCCAGATGTGGGTGGTCATTGGGTATAAATGACTCCTCTATTGTTTTGCGTCCAATCGGTATTATTAGGACAGAACATACTGTAAAGGAAAAAACCCCTATCCAGCCCGCCTATGCGATGGATTCTTATGGAGAAGCGATTCTTTTTCCTGAATTTTCTGCAGGTTTAAAGGATTTAGAGGGCTTTTCTCATATCTATCTGCTTTTCCATTTACATCAGGCGAAAGGAATGAAATTAGAGGTGAAGCCATTCTTACAGAATGTGTTACGCGGACTTTTTGCGACACGCGCGCCGTGTAGACCGAATCCGATAGGATTAAGTATAGTAGAACTTATCAAGATAGAGGGGAACTCCCTTTATTTTAGGGGTGCGGATATGCTGGACGGTTCTCCTCTTCTTGATATAAAACCCTATAGCGCAAAGTTTGATTCAATTGCGTCAACTCGAAACGGATGGCAGGACGATGTTTCTGCGGAATATGCAGAAAAATATGGAAGACGCGGATATCGTCCGAAAGGGGGAATATGATTCTCGCAGTCTCTTCTGGAAAGGGCGGTACTGGAAAAACAACGGTCGCAGTAAGTTTGGCATATCTTCTCTCTGAGGAGAAGCAGGCAGTACGACTTTTGGACTGTGATGTGGAAGAACCGAACGATCATCTTTTTGTTCAGCCGGTTTTTCATACAACAACCGAGGTAACTGCAATGAAACCTCGCGTTGATTTGGAATTATGCGATGGGTGTGGAAAATGTGCGGAGGCATGTCATTATCAGGCGATCGCAGTGGTAAAGAAAAAAGTTCTCATTTTTAATGAACTTTGCCATTCCTGCGGAGTTTGTACTTATGTTTGTCCGCAAAAAGCCATTAGCGAACATCCTGAAAAGATCGGGTCAATACGTATTGGTACTGGTAAAAATGGATTTTTCTTCTGCGACGGCTTACTGAATATTGGTGAATCTCTCTCTCCCTTTGTGGTGGGTGCAGTAAAAAAAGAGATAGATCCCTCTTCAATTAATATCCTTGATACTGCTCCCGGAACCGCATGTCCAGTGGTAGAAGCCCTTGAAAATGTGGATGTGGCGCTTCTTGTGACAGAACCTACTCCTTTTGGGCTGAATGATTTGAAATTAGCGGCCGCTATGGCGATTACAATGAAGATACCTACTGGCATTGTAATCAACCGTTCTGATGGCTGTGATGAAATCATTGAATCATGGAGCCGAGAATCGTCTATTCCTATATTGGGTAGGATTCCTTTCCGGCGTGAATATGCGAGTACTTGTTCGTCCGGAGGCATTCTTGCGGAAGAACATAAGGAACTTCGTCCTGTGTTTCAAGGTATATACGATAAACTTCTCTCTCTTTCACAAGAGGAGTTACCTCCTATTCCGATCATTGAAGAACTTTCTTCTCTTCCTCTTGATGCAGAGCCGCCTTTCTCTGACAATGGAGGAAGATATAAAGAAATAACAGTTATCAGCGGTAAGGGAGGTACAGGCAAAACCACGGTGGTGGCCTCGTTTGCCGCGCTTTCAGAAAAAACTGTTTTTGCTGATAATGATGTGGATGCCGCAGATCTTCATCTTCTTCTTACTCCCCGCGTACAGGAAATTCATCCTTTTTTGGGAGGAAAAGAGGCGATAGTTTCTTCGGAAGATTGTATTGCCTGCGGTGAGTGCGCAAAGATGTGCCATTTTGATTCCTTTGTTTTTGATGGTCCTGGAAATGCGATGGTAGAGAAGACTTGGCGTATTCCTCAATGGGCATGCGAAGGGTGCGGACTTTGCGAGATGGTCTGTCCTGTAAAGGCAATTTCTCTTAAAATAGTTGAGACCGGCAAATGGTATCTCTCTTCTACTGCGTATGGACCTATGACCCATGCTCGTCTCGCGGTAGGAGGAGAAAATTCAGGGCGGTTGGTTTCTCAGGTAAGAACAAGAGCTTCAGAGTTGGCAAAACAGGGATCTTTCAATAGAATCATTGGAGACGGTCCTCCGGGAACAGGATGTCCTGTGATTGCCTCGGTAACAGGAACCGATCTTGTGCTAATTGTAACAGAGCCTACTGTTTCAGGAGTACATGACCTTGAACGTGTTCTTGGACTTACACGATATTTTCAGGTACCTTCTGTGGTGATTATCAATAAGGCGGATTTAAATCCTATTCAGGAGAAACGTATTGAAGAACTTTCCAAAAAATTAGGTGCTGAAGTAATTGCAAGGATTCCCTTTGACCCAGAGGTAAACGAAGCATTGAAGGCAGGAGAAATCCTTGTACGCTATAGCAATGGTCCTGCCGCCAAGGCAGTAACTTTAGCATGGGAAAAATTGAAGAAAATAATGCATGCCTGATAAGAGAGAGAAACTTTTTTATTAACCCGCAGAGGCGGTCACAATGGATGAAGAAGGTTTTAGAGAAAAGAGCGCGTTGGAAGATCCCTATTTTGGAAGAATGAACGATCCCACGGCATCCGGGGTTATCAATGGTCCTTGCGGAGATTCAATGGAATTTTATCTTGTTATAGAAGATGATGTAATCCGAGATCTCCGTTATTACACTGAGGGATGCGAGGATACTCGCGCTTGTGGAAAGGCGGTAGCCGAAAGAAGTATCGGTAAAGAGATTGTAGATGCGCTCTCTATCAGCGCGGGAGAGATTATACGCTCTGGAGAGTGTAAGACAGAGGAGGGACGCCACTGCGCTATTCTTGCGGTAAGCGCCTTATATCGCGCGATTGTGGATTACCTTCTCCAGCCGTAAAAGGAGGAAGAAATGCCTACCTATGAATATGAGTGCGAATCTTGTGGATATAGGTTTGAGAAGTTTCAGTCTATGAGTGATGCGCCTGTGAAAGAATGCCCGAAATGCGAAATGCCGGTAAGAAAAAGAGTGAGCGCCGGGTCGGGTATGATTGTAAAAGGAAAAGATTCTTGTGAGTTTGTGCAGAGCGGAAGAAGATGTTGCGGAGCCTCTTCGCCTTGCGATACCTCTCCTTTTGCAGGGAAGCCGAAGGCCTGATTAGTTTCTTTATCTTTTCTTTCAGATCCCTTGTGTTGATGTTGGATTATAGAAAATCTTTTGGCAATAAGTTTTTTTGCCTTGCAAAAATTCTCTCTATGGCTTAATGTACTTTTAGATTTAAAAAAAAGAGAGCCCGCGAATATTTTTTTCTTAAAGAATATAGGAGAGCTTTCAGAAAGAAAAGAGTTAGCATAATTCTTTTTATAAAAAAAAGAAAGGAGTCATAATGAAGCGTGATATCAGCGAGAGTCAAGAAGTAGAGAAGGAGAAGAGCAAAGAAGAAGAAAGGCTACAATCAACGCTTCAGCGAATCCGATATAAAGTTCTTGTCTTATCGGGAAAAGGCGGAGTAGGGAAGAGTTCTATAGCTGTTAATCTTGCGGTATCCCTTGCCGCTTCAGGGAAAAAGACCGGTATTTTTGATGCGGATTTGCATGGTCCGAGTGTTCCCACAATGTTTGGTGTGGAAGGAAGACCGCTTCAGGTGAAGAATGAGAAGATTCTTCCAGTAGAAAAAGAGGGTGTAAAGATTCTTTCTGTTGGTTTTCTCCTTCAGAATCAGAACCAGGCGCTTATCTGGCGGGGCCCGATGAAAACCGGAGTAATACGCCAATTCTTTACTGATGCAGAGTGGGGAGACCTTGACTATCTAATTGTGGATCTTCCTCCGGGAACAGGCGACGAGCCTCTTTCAATCTGTCAATTATTCCATTCTCCCGATGGAGCGATTATTGTAACGACTCCTCAGACAATTGCCGCAGTGGATGTGCGAAAGTCTATTACTTTCTGTAAAAAACTAAATGTGCGAGTATTAGGCGTGATTGAGAATATGAGTGGCTTTATTTGTCCTCATTGCGGAAAGGAAAGCGAAATTTTTCATCGCGGGGTGGGAGGAGAATTGATAGCAGAAGAAATGGGAGTGCCTTTCTTAGGACGGATTCCTATTGATCCTTTGATAGGGATTAAGAGCGATGAAGGGATTCCCTGGATAACAGAAGCATCTTCTACAAAGAGCGGAAGAGTTTTTCGAAAGATTGTGGAACCGGTTTTCTCACTGGAAACAGTACAAACAAAGACAGGGAGCAAAGCATGAAGATTGCGATTCCTTATGCAAATGGAAAATTGGCATTACATTTTGGTCATTGCGAAGGTTTTATTCTTTTTGAGGTAGATAGAGAAAAAAAGGAGATTCTGTCAAAGACAGAACTTTCAGCGCCAGAGCATGAGCCAGGCCTTTTTCCAAAATGGCTTGCAGAACAAGGCGCACAGATGATTATTGCCGGAGGAATGGGAGGCCGCGCGCGTACTCTTTTTCTGGAAAAAGGTATTGAAGTAATTGTCGGCGCGCCCTGCGACACTCCTGAACAACTTATACAGCATTGGCTTGCAGGAACCTTGCGCCAAGGAGAGAATGTCTGTGACCATTAAGGGTTCGCCGATACCTTTTTCAAAAAAGGTGGCGATAACAATTCTTGTAGATAATAAGGCAGGCACCGGACTTCTCTCCGAGCACGGATTCTCTCTTTGGATTGAAAGGGAAAACGAACGGATCCTTTTTGATACTGGTCAAGGGCGGGCTCTTTTCCATAATGCGAAGGTGCTTGGAATCCCTCTTTTATCTGCCGATACTTTGGTTTTAAGCCATGGCCATTATGACCATACTGGTAGTATTGATACAATCCTTTCTACATCCTCACATATGAAGGTCTACTGCCACCCGTCAGCTTTTCAAAAACGCTATGTTATCCGTAAAGGAATCGCGCGAGAAATTGGTATTCCAAAATCCTCTTTGGCTCAGTTGAAGAATCTTCCCCAATCACGTCTTTTTCTCTCTTCAGAGCCCACGTTGTTGGGAAAAGGTATTGGATTAACTGGTTTTGTGCCAAGAAAGAGCTCCTTTGAAGATACTGGAGGCCCCTTTTATCTTGATGACAGGGGAGAGACAGAAGACCTTCTTGAAGACGATAATTCTTTATGGATAGAAAGAGAAGAAGGATTGGTGGTATGCGTGGGATGCAGTCATGCCGGCATTGTGAATATCCTTCGTTATATTCAGGATATTAATGCTAAATCTTCTATTTTGGCGGTTATTGGAGGTTTTCATTTAGTAGAGGCAGATAAGCGTCGGATGGAAGAAACTATTCTTGCGTTGCGCGCACTTTCTTCCAATACTCTTGTGATTTGCCACTGCACAGGAGAGCACGCGATGAAAAAACTGCATACCGAACTTCCCAATGTAGAGATTGGAAGAGTCGGCGCACAATATTTCTTTTGAATCTTCAAGAGATCTTCTTATGACCGTAAGGCAATAACCAAAAGCCCGAAAAGTAAAAGAAGCGTTCCTAAAATCTTGCTTTTTGAGGATTTTTCCTTTAATACCATAATTCCTAACCATACTCCTATTGGAATGCTTAACTGCCGGTATGCCGCTACATAACTTACATTGGTAACAAGAGGCATGGATGCAAGGACAAGAATATAAGCAAAATAAATCGCGATTCCCATAAAAATTTCTTCTTTGATAAAGAAGGGTTTTGTAAAGAGAATTTTTCGTTCCTGCGGAATACAGAGAGCAAAGAAAAAGAGCCATATACATCCGGAAAGAAATTCAAGCGGCATATAACAGAGAGAACGTTTTGCGGGAGAAAGTATAATACCTGGAGTTTCTCCGATAAGCGCAAGCGCGCGGTCATCTATAATGGTATATCCTGCTGTTCCGATTGCCGCGAGAACCGCGTACCCTATCCATAAAAAAGATTTTTTGTTAAGACGATGGTTTAGTCCCGGAAGAATAAAACATCCGATAGCAACACATCCCATACCGAAAAGCGCTGAAAAAGAGGGAACTTTTCCAAAGCGGAAGAAGATGGTAATTGCAGGAATAATGAGCACAGGAAGAGCCCGTATCATCGGATAGCCTAAAGACATATCACCATGCCTGTATGTCGCGGCAAGAGAAGAGTGATAAAGCGCCATGAAGAAGCCTGTTCCCACTATCATACCCCAGAACGAGAGAGGGTAGAGAGGAAAAAATCCACGAAAAAAGAAGAGAAAAGGAAGAATAAGAATATAGGCGGAAAGAAGAGCGCGAAGAAAATGGGCAATAGAGATCTCATTTTTTTTACAGATAAAATTCCATCCCGCATGAATAAAGGCAGAAAGTGTAAGAAGAAGAATAACAAAAAGAGTCATTGAAGGGAAGGCTCAAGGTTAGAAAGAGAGAGGTGATTGATAATCATTATGCTTCATATCCGGTAAAATATTCCATTTTCAGCATTTCGCGATGGCACCCCAACTCTTGGCATACTGATTGCATGGCTTTGACCATCTGAGGTGGACCAAAAAGAAAAAATACATTGGTTTCAGGATCCGAGAGGTTACCGGAAACAAGTTTTGAGTTGATATATCCATGGTCGCACTCTTTTTTCTCTAAAGGCGGGCATTCAGTAATAGTATGAATAATTTTCAGATGTAAATTTCTCTTTTGGAGTTGCTCAAGTTCTTCCTTAAATGCAATCTCTTCTTTGCTTCTATTGGAATAAAAGAGAGAAAACTGGATAGGTAACTTTTTTTCCGCACTATATTCAAGTATTGAGATAACCGGAGTAATTCCAATGCCTCCCACAAGAAAACAGATTTTTTGATACTCTTCTTTTAAGACGCAATTTCCCATTGGCCCTTGTAGATACAGGCTATCACCTTTTTGCAAGGCGAGAAGATGTTTTGAAAATTCGCTCTTACTTATCCGTTTGGTCAGTTCTATCCAGGGTTTAAGAGGCGAAGAAGAGAGAGAAAGTGCTTTATTGAGACGGGAATCAGAAGGTTCTGCTCTATTGAAAAGAACCTTTACAAACTGTCCGGGGAGAAAATGGAAAGGAGTGGTCAGCGTAAATCGAAAACTTGTTACAGTAGGAGTTCTCTCTATTTTTTCAATAAATGTAGTTTTTATTGTTTCCATGCTATTTTTGTAGAAAAGAAGAAAAAAACATATCGTTTTTCAGTAAAGAACAAAAGAGTATTGTAATGGTTCGTTTCAATAAGGTCAACCTTGTTTTACGGAAGAATTATTTTCAGGCATACTATCAAAGATTACATAGTGAGATTTTTAAGGGATTTTTTTTATTTTCACAGGAGGTTTGCATGGCAAAAAAGAAGAAGCAACTGATTGTTTTTACAAAAGGAAAGGCATTTCGTCTCCTTTTTTTTATTCTATTTACCGCAGGTGGTTTTTTCTTAAGCAGATATAATGCGGAATATTCTACGTTTGGCTGGGGCTATGCTTTTGGACTTGTGGCAATGGTCTCGTTAACCGGATAGGAACAGAAGACCTTTACTTTGCTATATACTTATAAAAACGCACCTTCTTGTCGGGAGATTTATACCTTTATTTTTTTATGATACTGTATGAAGCTTTTACCCATTGTGAAGAGAAATACGCATTGAACCAATGTTAAGAATGAAAAGTATAGAATAAAAAGGGGCTATTTTTATCTTTGATTTTTTTCTTTTTTTTGCTACACTATCTCAATGAAAAAAATCGTATTTTTTGTTCCATTCTATTCTTACTTTTTTTCTTTTCCTGAGAGGACTTTTTGCAATTTGAATTTGTTGTCGTGGGAGATTCTCAACCTCAAAGTACCGAAGTATTGATCAATCCCGCTTTTGAGAAGATCGTGGAAAAGATGAAGGCTTTATCTCCTTCTCCTGCCTTTGGAATCCATCTTGGAGACCTTATTATTGGCTCTGAGGATTCTGTTGTCCTTGAAGCACAGTATGAGGCATACCATTCTCTTGTAAAAAAATTGCCTTTTCCTTTTTATGCGATTCCCGGGAATCATGATAGAACCTTTACCGCGGAGGGATCTGAAATATTCAGAAGAAAGATAGGGCCTCTTTATCATTCGTTCTGGTATGAAGATGTTCATTTTCTTCTTTTGGATTCAAACGAAGCGGATTATATTGATACTATTGGAGGATCACAGTTAAACTGGCTTGAAGAGCAACTTCAACGTTCTGCCCGTTTCCGCTTTCTCTTTGTGCATGTGCTTCTTTTTCCTCTTCTTCTTCCTCCTGGCCGAGAGCTTGTTGCAAGGGAACTCTTCTTAAACCTTTTGAAGAAAGATCGTATTGACGCGCTCTTTTCAGGCCATGAACATCTTTTTGCTACAAAGAATATCAATGATGGTTTGTTACAGATTATTTCAGGAGGGGGCGGCGGAAGATTTCTTTCCTCGTCGCAAGGTGCTTTTCATCATTTTTGCATTGTTCGGGTAGAGGAGGATTCCTTTACAGTAACGCCGGTACCTGTCTCTCTTTCTGAAGAGTGAGGAAGACCTTGCTGGATTAGAAAATTGTAATGTTTTTTAATGGAATGTTGTTGCTAATGAAGAAAAAAAGGTATCCTGAAAGAATCCTTATCTCATCTCTTTAATGTAGAATATCAAGAAGCGAAATGAAAATATTTGTAAAGGTAAAAACCAGAGCCCGACATGAGAAAATAGAAAAGACCGATAAGAACCATTATACGGTCTGGGTAAAAGAGATCCCTGAAAAAGGCCGTGCTAACGCGGCGGTGATACTTCTTCTTTCAAAACATTTTTCTCTTCCCAAGAAAAACATAAAACTTCTTTCTGGCGCTTCGTCATCCACGAAACTCTTTGAACTTTTTAAAGGTGATTCATAATGCGCCGAATTTATCTTGATACCTTTCTTCGTAGAGAGAACGAACTTCTTCTTTCAGGAAGTGTTGTTCATTACCTTCGCGATGTTTTAAGAATGCGCCGAGGAGATTTGTTTCAAGGGTTTGACGCGCAAGGAAGAGAATATATTCTTCGGATTATTCTCTTTAAGATAGGAAAAGTTAGAGTCTTGGTTGAAGAAGAGAAAGAAATCGCAAAAGAAGATTCTCTTTTCCCTTTAGAACTTTGTGTCGCTCTTTCTCGTAGAAAAAGTATGGACGAGATAGTGGAACGTTGCTCTGAATTAGGGATAGAGGCTATTACAGTGGTTCCTTCCTTTAGAAGTGTAGTTGCCCTGAAAAAGGAAGAGTATGAAGAACGTATTATGCGGTGGCAACGGATTGCCGCCCAGGGAGTTCAGGTGGCGGGAAAGGGAGGAGTTCCTCGCATTACTTTTTTCTCTTCGTTTCAAGAGCTTTTTTCTCAATCTCCACAAAGTACGATTTTCTTTTGGGAACAGGCTTCTCAACCTTTGAAAGAGATTCTTTCCCTTCCTGCGGTACGCCACGCGAGATCTATCCGCCTTATTATTGGTCCAGAAGGTGGATTTACCGAAGAAGAAGCGCAAAAAGCGGTTGTGAATGGAGGATTGATCGCAAGTCTTGGAAAACGAATTTTTCGGGTTGCTACCGCGGCGTTATATGCGGTGAGTGTGGTGAAATACGAGTTGAACCATCTCGGAGAATAAATCTATAGAATGACAGGGCTGGCTTATTATCTTTGATTTTTTTCTTTTTTTTGCTACACTATTCTCATGAAAAAATCATATTTTTTGCTCCTCTTCTTCCTCTCTCTCCTACTTTTTCAGAGAGGACTTTTTGCATTTGAATTTGTTATTGTGGGAGATTCGCAAACTCACCACAATAGCACGGTATTAATAAATCCTGTTTTTGAAAAGATTGTAGAAAAGATGAAGGCTCTGTCGCCTCCTCCTGCCTTTGGAATTCATCTTGGAGACCTTGTTATTGGCTCTGCCAACCCTGCTCTTCATGAAGCCCAGTATGAGGCATACCTTTCTCTTGTAAAAACGTTGCCTTTCCCTCTTTATGCGGTTCCCGGCAACCATGATAGAACCTTTACCGCAAAGGGATCTGAAATATTCAGAAGAAAGATAGGCCCTCTCTACCATGCATTCTTTTATGAAGATGTCCATTTTCTTCTTTTAGATTCAAATGAGGCGAAATATCGCGATACTGTTGGAGGAACGCAACTTAACTGGCTTGAAGAGCAACTTCAAAGTCCAGCCCGATTCCGTTTTCTCTTTTTTCATGTGCCTCTTTTTCCTGCTTTTCTCCCTCCTATCCGAAACCTTGCGGCAAGGGAACTTTTTCTGAATCTCTTGAAGAAACATCGTATTGATGCGCTCTTTTCAGGGCATGAGCATCTTTTTGCAAGGAATCTTCACGATGGGTTGTTACAGATTATTTCCGGAGGGGGAGGCGGAGAACTTCTCCCCGCGTTGCAGGGTTCATGGTATCACTTTTGTATTGTGCGAGTAGAGAAGGATTCGTTTACGATAACGCCGGTACCTGTCTCTTTTTCTGAAGAGTGAGGAAGACCTTTATGGACTGGAAAATTGTAATGCTTTCCAATGGAATGCCATTGGTGATGAAGGAAAAAAAAGATATGTATTCTGTTGCAGCCGGTATCTGGGTAAGGAGCGGATCCCGGTATGAGAAGCCTTCAGTCTCAGGGATCTCTCATTTCATTGAACATATGCTTTTTAAGGGAACAATAAGAAGGACAACAAGTGATCTCAAGGAAGCCATTGAAGGGAAGGGCGGAACATTTAATGCCTTTACCTCTGAGGAGTTTACCGCATACTATATTAAGGTTCTTCCCCGTCATCTTAAAACAGGATTGGATGTTCTGTCTGATATGGTACAGAGACCATTGTTGCTTTCCGAAGAGATTGAAAAGGAACGTTCTGTTATTTTAGAAGAAATTAAAATGTACTATGACAGTCCGGCTCGGTATGTGCATGATCTTTTTGATTCCCTTATGTTTGCTGGAAATCCTCTTGGAATGCTTATCTCCGGAAGTGAAAAGACAGTTTGTGCTATTTCAAGAGATGATATGGTTACATGGATAAACGAGCATTACAATGCGAAAAATCTCTGTCTTAGTGTATGTGGAAAGTTTGATGAGAATAGGCTTGTTGATTGGGCAGAAAAATATTTCGGCAAGGTGCAAAACGGAGTTTCTTCTGCTTTTAAGCCATTTTCTCCGTCAAAAAAATTATACAGGGTTCGCGTACGCCGACAAAAGACAGAACAGATTAATTTCTGTCTTGGATTTCTTGCTCCTTCGCGAAGGTCTTTAGATCGCTATCCTCTTGGAGTGTTAAGCACTATTCTCGGCGGAAATATGAGTAGTAGGCTTTTTAATGAAGTACGAGAAAATCGCGGACTTGCTTATGATGTACGGAGTTATCTGAAACTTTATGCGGATACAGGAAGTTTTGTTATTTCCGCGGGTTTAGCTCCAGAACGTTTTCAAGAATGTTTAAGAGTGGTAAGCGATGAAATTAACAGAATCAGAGAAGTTTCTGTCTCTGATGATGAACTAAAGCGCGCAAAAGAATATATCTTTTCTCAAGCTCTGATGTCGCTTGAAGATAATCTTGAATATATGTTATGGATTGGAGAGATGGTGGCATCCGGCGATCCTTTAGTCTCTATACAGAAAACCAAAAAGCGTATTGCCGGTGTTACAAAGGATGATATTCGCCGTGTTGCAAAAAAACTTTTTACCCGTGAAAATGCCCGTCTTGCTCTTATTGAGGAGAGGATGGGAGTGAAAAAAGCCACGAAAATTTTGGAGGAGTGTGCGGTATGGTAAAGAAAGATTTTATTGAGATTATCGCCCGTGAAACAGGGCTGAATAAAGCGATTGTACGTTTGGTACTTGATCGTTTTTTTCTTGAGATGCGGAATGCGCTGTTGCGTTATGAACGGATTGAACTGAGAAATTTTGGTGTTTTTACTCCTCAGAAAAGCGGCCCTAAGGTGGGAAGAAATTTAAAGACCGGTGAGCAGGTTCCTATTCCGTCACAATGGAAAATACGTTTTAAACCCTCCCGATATTTCTCTCGCCTGAATGAAAAAGAGTAACCTTCCTTTTTCTCTTTTCTGATGATTCGTTTTATAGAAGAGGGATAGAATAGTCGGACCTTTCGCAACAAGACGAACTTTTTCTAATATTCCGAAAATATATATCTTTATTCTTGAGGAGCGCCGGGAGGAACAAGAGGAAGAATTGTTGGACTGGCAGGCGGAATTTCTCTATAAATAAAGAGACATTTATTAAGAGCATTAACGGAAGGGCCTCCTCCCTGTTTTTGCCACTGTCCCACCATCCAATACGAGTACCCTCCGAGAAGGAGAAGAATAAGGGAAAGAATAGTAGCTATCGCACCTTTTTTACGGTTGATTTCATCAATCATCATTCCGAGAATAAATCCTAAAAAACTAAGTCCTATTACTAGAATAGAAAGGATATATCCTACCTCAAATTCCATTATTCACCTCCATTTGGTAGATCCTTCGCTCTTATAACGAGTGGTTCTTTTTATCCTTTATTAAATTCAAATCGGACAAACCTGATTACTTTGATGTTTTCTCCGAGTTTTGCAATTTTTTCTTTGATATACTCGCTTACAGTTTTAGAATCATCCTTTACATACGATTGTTCTAAGAGCACATTTTTTCGGAAGAAAAGATCCATTTTTCCAGTAACGATCCGTTCTTGTACCTGCTCTGGTTTTGCTTTTATCTCATCGGATTCCGCAATGATTTTTCGGTGTTCTTCAATAACATCTTCCGGTACATCGTCTTTGCTTACCCAGGTGGGCGAACTTGCGGTAATCTGCAAAGTAAGGTTTTTAACCAATTCCTTGAAATCATCGGTTCGCGCGACAAAATCAGTTTCACAGGTTACTTCAACCAGTACTCCTATTTTTCCGTTTGTATGAACATAGGAACCGATCAATCCTTCTCCTGTTTCTTTGTCAAGCTTTTTCTCCGCCATTTCCAAGCTTTTTGCTCTTAAAACTGTGAGGGCCTTATCAAGATCTCCCCCTGCGTTTTCAAGGGCTTTTTTGCAATCAATGATAGCAAGACCGGTTTCTCCGCGAAGAATTTTAATCTTTTCCACTGTCGTTGTCATTATTTTCCCCTTCGTTCATATTCTTTTTAAGAAGAGCTTCTGATTCGGCAGTTCCCTCAAGCACCGCTTCACTTAATTTTTCAAGGATAAGCTGAATAGATTTAAATCCATCGTCATTGGCAGGAATCGGGTAATCAACTAACTCGGGATTTCCGTTGGTATCCACAACTCCTACAATAGGCAGGCCTATTTTCTTTGCTTCAAGGATCGCATTGATCTCTTTTTTCACATCCACGACAATCATTGCGTGAGGAAGTTTTTTCATGGTTCGGATACCGCCGAATTTTTCAAGCAATTCGGATTTTTCTTTCATAATAAGGGCGGTTTCTTTCTTTGTATAATTTGCAATTGTTCCTGACTCTTCCATTGCTTCAATTTCTTCCAGGCGTGTAATCCGTTTTTGAATCATGGAAAAGTTGGTAAGGGTTCCGCCGATCCAGCGATAATTTACATAAGGTTGACTGCATTTTTCAGAGAGTTCTTTTACTACGTCATGCGCCTGTTTTTTAGTACCGACAAAAAGAAGGGCTTTTTTCTGAGATGCCAATTTCCGAAGAAAATCAGCCGCTTGATAAATTTTTTCAGCGGTTTTTTCAATATCAATAATGTAGATTCCCTGTCGTTTTCCATAGAGAAATGGGCGTATTCTGGGATCAAACTGACGCGAGGGATGCCCAAAATATGCTCCGACTTCCAATAGTTCCTTTACGGTAATTTCCATCTAAACTCCTTTTAATGTGCGGTTATGAAACAATGTATTAGTGTACTTTTTTTTTGCACTTTGTCAAATCAATTCCCCTCTTCAACAGCAGAAGATTCTTGATTTTAGGAGAAGAAAAAGAATACAGCCGATAATGATAGCCCAGTTTATTCCTTCACCGTTAAAAATTGCGTGTGAGAAAGAAAAATCCCATTGTGCGACTTTTTTTATGGCGGGAATAAAGGCGGGAACTCTTTTCTGATAGAGGATAAAGTCTTCTCCGAATTTTTGGAAGAGAAAAGCTTCTTCACTCCGAATAGCTGTAAGATAAGTGGCGGGAAAAAAGATAAGAAAGTAGCCGATAAGCCAGGGATTTTTAGTGGCTAAAATAAATCCCAACACAATAAGCAGGCTTCCCAAATAGAGGGGATGGCGAACCAAGCTGTAGATTCCCGAAGTTGCCAGCACACTATTTTTTTTGATAACTCCCGCGGCAAGAGTTCTGATAAGAAGTCCTGCAAAGATTAGCCATAAAGGAGAGAGAGAATGGAGGGTGCCGATAGTTGCGGTAAGAATGAAAAAGAACCACCCTGCGGGAACACGTAGTTTAAGAAAAACCTTCTGTACTCGCATTATGCTCTCCGAAAAAAAATAAAAAGGCAATGTCGTAATAATCTTCTGTATACTTTTTGGGGAGATCATAAAGATTCTCTTACAGCTTTACTAAATTAATATCTCCCCAGATAAAAAAAAGCCCTTTAATCACCACAAGAATACCAAGGAGCCCCGGAGTGCGCGGAGCCTCGGCTTCCACGCGGGAAAGGTCCTCTTTTTCCTTCGTAATATTGGCGAAATAGGTGGCGAACGCATCTGCATCCGCAGAGGACGGAGAAAGAGCGGTTACTGAATCAGCATCTCCCATACTATATGAATTTCCTATTTTACCGCTTGAAGTTGCGATGCCGAGAGGAGTTGATTCCGGTGCAATACAGATTCCTAAATTCAAAGGAACCCTCTTTCCGGAAAAAAGCCCGATTACTCTTTCTTCGGCGCTTTTTAGAAAAAGATCTCCTCCATTTTCAATGATAACAGTAGCGCTTTTTTCAGAAAGTCTTTCTCCGACAAGTTCTGCTATGGCGCCGGCAACCGATGCCATAGGTCCAACACCCCCGCGTATTGAGGCTTGGCTCATCAATCTTACTATTTTCGGCGCGGTTTCTTCAACAGAAAGCGGAAGAAGGGAATAATAAAATTCCGGATGAGATTCTATATATTGTTCAAGGGCTTGACGATGAAAAGCCAATGTTTTATCGGCTAAAACTTGTAAATTACTCTCCGCAAAAATAAGAAGATCGCTTTCTTTACAGGCAACGGTAAAGCGCGCAAGCTTTTTATTGCCGGAAATATGTCGATAAAACCGCTCCCTATATGCCATAAACAAGAAGTATAGCATTTTTTATGGTACTATTACAATTATGGGGTCAAAGAGAAAAAAAATTATTATTGTGGTAGGTTCAACCGGCGGACATCTCTTTCCCGGGGTTGCTCTTGGAGAAGAACTCCTGCAACGGGTTTCTGATCTTTCACTTCTTTTTACCGGAGAAAAAAAACTTGCTTCACAGAAGGTCTGGAAAGAAAGAAATCTTTCTTTTGAACCTATTCCGATTTTTAAGCGGCCTGGTCTCGGAAGATCAATGTTGGGATGGCCTGTAAGAGTTTTTCTCGCATTTAAGTCTGCTTTTTCCCTTTTACGGCGTGAATCTCCTGATCTTGTAATAGGAACTGGAAGTTATGCAACGCTTCCTCTTCTTCTTGCGGCCCGATGTAAGAAGATTCCCACCCTTCTTCATGAACAGAATGTTTTTCCAGGTCTTACAACCCGTTTCCTTGTTCGTTTCGGAATTCCTGTTGGACTTACATTTAAGGAAAGTAAAGAGTACCTTCCCAGAGGAATGTACCGTGTTACGGGAATGCCGGTGAGAAAAGAGTTTTTTGAGATAAGAGAAAAAAAGTATGAAGAATTTCTTCTTTCTCCCGCCAAAAAGAGCCTTTTAGTATTTGGCGGAAGCCAGGGCGCCTCCTTTATAAATAGATTGCTTTTGAATACAGTTATGCGTTTGGATCCAAAGAAATGGCAGATTATTCATCTTACCGGAACTTCTGATTTTGAAGAGGTATCTCTTTTTTATCGCGATGCAGGGATTCAATCGTTAGTTCTTCCTTTTTACTTTGATATATATCTTCTTTTTGCGATAGCTGATATGGCGGTATGCAGAGCAGGAGCGGGGACTCTTACAGAATTATCCGCCTGTTCTCTTCCTGCGGTGCTTATTCCGTTTCAATATGCTGGAGGTCATCAGATATTAAATGCCAAGGCTGTTTCATTTCCTGGAAGGTTTACTGTTCTTCCTGAAAATCAGGCAACGCCTTCTTCATTATATGAGGCAATGATGAGGTTAGAACGCGAAAAAGAGCAAAACTCTTTCTCTTCTTCTTCACCTATTGCCGATATTCACGGAAATTGCGCTCTCTATGCGATTTCACTCTTACGAAAGAGGTAATATGCATTCTTCACTCCATGATGTAAAAGAACTCCATATTATTGGAATAGGCGGTTCGGGAGCCAGCGGTCTTGCCAGTATTCTGCAGAGTATAGGAAAAAAGGTAAGTGGTTCTGATTTACGAAAAAATGAAAAAACCATTCAACTGGAAGAGAAAGGGATTACAATTTTTTACGGACACGCTCCCGAGAATATTACAGATACTGTAGAAATGGTTATTGCATCGCAGGCAGTGGCTTCCGACAATATTGAATATCGCCATGCTCTTTCTCGGAAGATTCCGACGCTTACCTATCCAGAAGCTCTTGGACAGCTTATGGATGCCAAAACAGGTATTGCTGTTGCCGGAACTCATGGAAAGAGTACGACCTGCGCGTTGATAGTACATCTTTTGAAAAGTGCGCAATACGATCCGAGTTTTGTGATAGGCGGAGAAATTGTCGGATTGGGAAATTCTAATGCCGGCCAAGGCCCCTATCTTGTTGCGGAGGCCTGTGAATATAAAAGATCCTTTCTTTACTATAAACCAGAGATTGCGGTAATCACAAGTATAGAGGAAGACCACCTTGATTATTATAAGGATTTAGATGATATTATTCATGCTTTCGGATCCTTTATCTCCAATATTCAGCCTGAAGGAACACTTGTTGCATGCGCGCTTGACCGAAATATTCGTTCGCTTCTTGAGAATCGTTCTGGAAGAACTATTACCTATGGATCTCATGATGCGGATCTTCAGGCGCATGAAATACAGATGACAGAGACAGGGAACTCATTTCTTTGCGTACAGAAAGGCTTGCCTCTTGGGTATGCGGCCACCAAACTTTTTGGGCCCCATAATATAATGAATGCGCTTGCGGCCATTGGGGTTGCGCTCTCTTTGAATATAGAGTGGGGGAAAATCGCGGAAGCTCTTGATACCTTTCCCGGAATCCACAGGCGTTTTGAGATTAAAGCGAAAGTTTCCGGAATTACCATTATAGATGATTATGGCCATCATCCCACAGAGATTCTTACCACCCTGAAAGCCATACATCAACGTTTTCCAGGACAGAAGCTTTTTGTGGTATTTCAGCCTCATCAATATAGCAGGACAAGGTTTCTTCTGAAAGATTTTTCCACGGTCTTTCAATCTGCGGACGAGGTAATTGTTCCGGAAATTTATTTTATCCGCGATACTGAATTAGAAAAAAAATTGATAAGCAGTGAAGTTCTTGTTGAGGAGATGCAGAAGAAAGGGACAAAAGCAAAACATATTGCGTCCTTTGAGGAAATTGCGGGATACCTTAAATCAGTGGTGAAACCCAATGATCTTCTTCTAACGATTGGTGCGGGTCCTATTCATCAGGTTGGGACAATGTTTGAAAAGGTGTTAAGAGAAGAGTGAAATCTTCTTTTCAAAAAAGAAATAAAGAAATAGAGTTCTCTTTGCAGAGATTTCTTTACAAAAAGGTTGACATTAGGTACAATACTCATTATCTGAAAAATATTCTTGAGACGAGACAAGGGGTTTGTGAGGGTTCTTTTTACACATGCCTCTAACCTTGGCAACCCAGAGGGGCATAATTATGGGAAAACCATTTTGTGAGTCGGCTCGTTTGATATGTCCTTTGAGAAAACAAAGCCTTGTTGGAATTCTTTTCTTCTTTATAACGATTCCTCTTTTTGCCAATACGTCCTGGAAAGATATTCTCCGTTCTGGTACGGATGCGCAAAAAATGGCTGAACTCTCTCGCATTATCTCCCGCTCTGAAAGCGTGAAACTTCCAGAAGTTATATCCTTGTTAGATGATCGCTCTTCAGAAATAAGATCAAAAGGCGCGGAGGCGCTCTTTCTTCTTGGTGATTCTTCTTTTTCTCTTTCTTACATAAAGGCATTACGCGATCCTTACTGGCAGGTACGGCTTTATGGAGTCCGCGCTCTTGCGAAATGGGGCGAGGGACCTGGTATTCTTGATTCCTTTCATACCGCGCTTGACGATACCTATTGGCAGGTACGATATTGGGCCGCCGATGGTATTGCGAAACATGGAGATGAAAACTCTCTTCAACCTCTGCTTTCTCATCTTAAAGATTCAGAACCAAAGGTATGCGTACAACTTCTTAGAGCTCTTGCTTTTGTGCTCGGTAAGGATCCTGCAAAAGCAACCTTCAAATCTCTTCAGCCGCGAGCATTCCTTTCTGTAAAGGACCTTGTAAAGAACCCTGATATTGATGTGGCGGTTCATTCGGTATGGTTTCTTGAATCTTCTTCAGATTCGCGGGTTGTTCCATTTCTTCTTGATTACCTTGAATATCCTTCCGATGAGGTAAAGATACAGGCGGTGTGGGCGCTTGAAGCCTTGCAGGGACGCGAAGGACTTGAAGAATTGAGAGCAAAGTTAGTGGAACCTTCTGTTCGTCTTCGTATTGAAACAATAAAGAGTATGGTAAGAATGAAGGACTCTGCCGGAGTGGAAGCCCTTGTCCTTAAATTGTCGGATAAAGAAGAAAATGTGCGTATCTACTCGCTTTGGGGTTTAGAGCGTCTTAATGACGAAGCATCTTATCCCGCGATAGTTCGGGCTCTTTCCGATTCTTCTGAACGGGTCCAAATGTATGCCTACAATACCATTAGAAAATTGAACAATCCTGACTTTCTTCCTCTTCTTATCAATACCGTGGAGAAGAGTGAGGTTCCTCTCTCTACTCGTATACGCGCCATTGAATTGCTTGGTGCTTTGAAGGGTACAGATTCCGCTATATTTTTTGCTTCGCTTCGTGGTCATCCCGAACCTCAGATACGCAGAGCGATTCTTCCTGCCTGGTATAAAGTTAATCCTGGGGATGCAGATTTTCTTTCCTATCTTGATTTTTCTCATCGCCTTGATACCTCTTCTCTTGTTCGAACAGAGGCGGGAAGAATAGTCCGAGTTGTGGTAGCTGACCTTCAAAAAACTTTAGGATCTCAAGTTCCGGGAGAACGAAATACTGCCTTAAGCGCTATTTCTATTTTACAAAAAAATTCTCTTCTTCAACCAGTGGTGAGAAGGATGATTCGTTCTTCATATCCAGAGATTCGGAAGGCAGGAGTTGAGACCCTTCCTTTTCAGCCACCTAGTTCCAGCAGAGCCATTATTAATGAAGTCTTTTCGGATTCTGACCCCGAGATTCTTTATCTTGGGCTTCTTGGAATAGGAAAGGCGAAACTTACTTTTGCAAAACCTTATGCAATCAGATACCTTAAAGATTCAAACCCAAAACTGAAATTAGCGGCCGCTTATGCGTTGGCGCGACTTAGGGACTCTTCTGGCGCGGGGATAGCAACCTCTAATCTTCTTCATAACCCCGATGTACAGGCACAGGCGCTTGCAGTAGAGACAGTCGGGTACCTTTCTTATAGGAATGCTTCTCCTTACCTTTTACGTCTACTGGAAGACTCTGAACTTGATGTCAAGGTAAAGACTGCCTGGGCACTGGCAAGGATGAATGAAGAAAAAGGAATGTATACTCTTGTAAGTCTTAGCCGCCAGGATATAGAACCAATCCGTACCACTGCGCGCAATTATCTTATTGATACCGCTATTCCATTAAGTTTAAGAAGAAAAATTCCTTTGATTGCCTCTGAATTAGAGGTATTGCGAGTCGGCGTTCGTGAAGTTGCTTTGAAACAGATTGTTGCCGAAAATATGCGGGTAAAGCCTGTGATTGACGGAAATCCCGGAGACAGTGCCTGGCGTGCTCTTGAAGAGACCTCCACTTTTTTTCCGCTTGAAGGCGAAAAAGTTCCCGCAAAAACCCAGACAAAAATCGCGATGGGATATGATGCGGAAAATCTCTATTGCCTTATTATATGCGAAGATTCCTCAGCATCTAAATTAACATACGATAGCCAGGATTTTTTTACTCTATCTTTGAATCCTGACAAGAGCAAAAACCGTTGGTATCAGTACACGCTTCATCCCACAAATTTTCTTAAGTTTTCGTATGTATGGAAAAACTATTTTGTTCAGGAAAAAGATGACGATATCCAATGGGAGTCTTCATGGGTAACGGCAACTTCTATCCAGTCTCATCGGTGGGTTGGAGAAATCGCGATTCCCTTAAAGGAACTCGGAGAATCCGATCCTTCGGGAAAAACGTGGGAGATTAATTTTCAACGCGTATCCGACCATCTTCCTGCGACTACCTGGACCGGCCGTATAGACAACCCTTCCCAATTCGGACATATCTTTTTTAAGGGAGCGCGGTAATGAAAAAAACCTTTTTGATTCTTACAGTATCCTTGGCATTTTTTATCTTTTCCGGAAATGCCTCTTCATGGTTTCAAAAGAACCGCAACCTTTCAGTAATTTACTCTCCAGAGGTATGGACCTGTATAGAAAAAGCCGATAAGTATGAAGATGCGGGCAGAGACGATCTTGCGGACAATTTTCTAAAAAAGGCGGAACAGCTTACCCTCAAATCCGAACCATTTGATCCCAAAAATTGGCCTTCTCACTGGCCACAGACCCAGAATGCCTTAAATGTCCTGAAGTATGCATCTCCCTCTGCCTATATCTACAAAATTCTTGGCGACTATGCACTTTCTCATAAACGTCCTAAAGAAGCAACAGCCTTTTTTCAAACCTATCTTCGTAAATCTCTCATTCCTGATGCCGCCTGTTTACAACTTCTTGCAGAGACCTATCAGCGCGATGAACTTTATCCTCAAGCGATTGCAACCTATCAAAGTTTAGCGACTGCTTTAGAAACCAAAAATTTCCATGGTGTTTCCTCTTCGCTTTCTCTAATTTATCAACGTATCAGAACCTTACAGACACGTATGAAACCTTCTACGGTTCTTCTTCTTGATATGCAGATTCAACAGGGTGTTCCTGAATTTCTTGCGGATATTAACCTAGTGTATAAAGAATACTTAAGAAATGGGCTTTCATCTCGTTCTTATCAGATTGTTCCGGAACAAATTCTTGATAACACTCTGAAGGAACAGGGCTTTACGCGAAATTCTCTTATTTCTGATTTAGAAGACCGTGTACGTGTGGTGAAACTTTTGAATGTAGATTATGTGATAGAACCTGTTCTGATGAAAGCAGAAAAGAATTATCTCCTTCTTTATAAGGTATATCGTGGAACGCAGATTCGTCCCGATGAATCATACGAATATCAGAATGAAAATTATGAGTTCCTTCCTAACTATCTAAAGAGGTTTGCACTTCAGTTTGAGGGAAAAGGAATTCCCGAAGATTTATTGATTCCGGAAAATCAATATAAATGGGGCTTTGAGACCGCGGAAAAAGTAACAGCCTTGGCAATATCCGATATAGGAAGCCGCCTTATTGTTGGGTGTGCGGGAGGCCAGGTGCTTCTTTTTTCACAGAAGGGAAGGGTAGAGAAGACCTTTCGCGCCGCGGAAGAAATTATGAGAGTGGCGATTTCTCCCGATGCAGAGGTATGCGCATGGTCTGCGCTTCATGGAGCGCTTACTTTAGCAACCAGTAAAGGAAGTATTCTTGTACGGAAAAAAACCGGAAATCTTGTGCGCGCTATTTCACTGGGGAATCAAGCGAAATTTTGGGCGTATGCCTATAATAATGCGGTTGTATACCTTGACCGTAAGGGAGAGGTTTTCTGGGAAAAGAACTTTCCGGAGTGGATCGGCGCCCTAACGATAAGTTCTGATGCCTCGTTAGTTGCGGTAGGGTGTACCAATGGCGCCGTCTCCGTATTGAATGCAGAAGGAAATCTGTTGTGGCAAAAGAAACTCTCTTCTTCTATAGAGAGGATTACCATCGCGCCTAATGCTTCTTATATTGCTTTTGGAACCCAGAATGGACAGGTAACGGTATTTGATAGACTTGGAAATGAAACCGCAACCTTTACCGCGGGCGAAGAGACCGAGATGTTTACCTATTACCCAGAGATTCTCGGCACAATGGCAGGGATATGGAACAACTGGTTTTATGCCTTGAATACAAAGACAAAACTTCTTTGGCATTTTACGATGGATCCAGCCTTTACCTTAATGGATTCTGATAGGAAGAGTTCACTTTTAGCAACAAGTCGTGGAAAAAATCTTTTCTTTTTTGATATTGTTTGGAAATAAGAAAAACAGATAACTTTTCTTCTTTTTTTTCGTATCGGAAATCACCGTTGAAAGGAGTGGTAAAATGATTAAAGTAGCGGTAATTGGTGCTGGTTTTATGGGTTCAATGCATGCGGAGATTTATAAACATTTTCCTGATATTAAAATTGCGGGTATTGTAGATTCTCGCGGAGAAAAGGCGAAAAGCCTTGCGGAAAAAGTCGGATCTATCCCTTTTTACGATGCGGAACAGGTCTTTGCAAGGGAAGATATTACCTTAATAGATGTTTGTCTTCCCACCTATCTGCATAAAGAATTTGTTTTGAAAGCCGCTGAAGCCGGAAAAGATGTTATCTGTGAAAAACCTATTGCGCTTACTCTTGAAGATGCAGAGGAAATGATTGAGGTATGTGAAAAACGACGGGTGCGTTTTATGGTTGGCCATGTGATACGATTCTGGCCTGAATATGATTGGCTTAAATCTATAGCAGATAGCGGAAGAATTGGAAAACTTCTTTCCATTACCTGTACAAGACTTTCGCCGACACCAGTTTGGGGATGGGATTCCTGGCTTACTGATACTTCTCGCTCTGGAAACTGTCTTTTTGATCTTCATATTCACGATACAGATTATCTCCTTTACCTTGTTGGGAAAAAACCTCTTAAACTCTATTCCACCGGATTAAAGAGTAATGGCGGGTACAGCCATATCTTTACCAATTTTACCTTTCCCGACGGCGTACAGGCATCTGCGGAAGGTGGATGGGATTTTCCCGCGAACTTCCCGTTTTATATGGCATTTACTGCAACCTTTGAAAAGGCGATCGTTGAATTTAATTCAAAGAACCTTCCTCTTACCGTTTACCATCGGGAAGGCAAGGTTGAGCATCCTCCGATGAAAAACGTGCCAATACAGGCAAATGCAGGAGGGAATATCTCTGATTTGGGTGGATATTACTTTGAACTCAGATACTTTTTTGAGCATATTCTCGCGAATAAACCTACTGCGGTGATTACTCCGAACGATGCCCGAAATTCCCTTGAGATTATCTTGAAAGAACAGGAATCCGCAGATACAGGAAAAGAGATTATTCTTTAATCAATTTTCTCTCAGAGGGCTCGGAACCAAGGCAATCTCTCCGAGCCCTCTTTTTTTTTAATGATATACCACAGAACTATCTCTCTTATCATTGACCTCTCCACCAATATATGAGATAGTTGATTATCCTTCATGAGGACGCACCTCAATCGCCATACTATAGGAGAAATCATGAAAACCTATCGTCCGACTCCTGCTCTATTTACTATAAAAGAAGAATCAGGAGAGGTGGCTGTTTCCTGTCAATGGTGGGAGACAATCCATTCTCCCTCTTTGGGAGGAACTCTTTCTTCTATCCGCTTTTTCTACGGAAGCAACGAGAATATTTTTACCTTTCCCTGTGAGACCTCTATTTCTCTTTTACGGAATCACAAAGAAATTAAATTTGTTGCCAAAGAAGGAAAGATAGAGTATCAACAAGAGAAAAAAGATTGTGTGGTGGTTGAGACGAAAAGCCGTCTCTACTCTAAAGAAGGAGAATCTCTTCCTCTTTTTTATCGTCATCGCTATGAATACCATAAATGGGGATATATTCGTCAGAGGGTATGTTTTGAATGTGAGAAAGCTCTTTCCGATGTGTGGGAAGTAATCATCGCTCAGATGTCGGTAGTTCCCCGCCTGAATGAATTTACAGTAAGAAATGGGCCGATGCAGGATGCAGAACGAAAAAAACAGGCCTTTGTTATACGGTGGTACGAACTTTTTGGCGGCGCGAAAGCCAGTGATCAGATGGCATTTGCCACTTCTCAGATGCCCTTGCAATTTACTATCCTTCAACGCGATGTAGAGGGATTTGACTGGTTTATCAGCGATGATATTGATCAATGGTATAGACAGATCGGCGGACGGCTTAACCAGAACCATTTTTTTATCCGTTACTCTCCCGAAATTCAAGGGTATGAGATTAGAACAGGTGCATTGAACATTCATCCTGATACGCTAAGATTGAAAGAATCCCTTTCTTTTGATTTTTATATGGCCTTACCTTTTGTGCAGGAGCATGTGTCTCCCCTCCGTTTCTCTGTGGGCGGGCTTCTTAACTATCGCCCTGACAGAAAAGGAACAGAGTTTCCCGACAATACCGCTCTTGATACCTATCAAGCACATGGTGTTACCCTTGCGCGCCTTCATAACGATGGTCCATCTCTTGATGCTATTTTTTGGCGCGATGGTCTTTATCCCCCTTATCCACCGGAACGCATGGAAAAAATGGATAAAACTTTAGAAGAATGCCATCGCCGTGGCATTAAGGTTACTCCCTATTTTTCTCTTACAGAACTTCATCCCGAAGCTCCTGAGTTTACAGAGCATGGGGAAGAATGGAGACGGATGCCTGATGAAGAGGCGGGATTTTTATATAACCATGCGAAATTAGGTATGTTCGGTGCCCAGATGTGTTTGGTATCTCGGTGGCGGGAGTTTCTGAAAAAAAGTATAGATAGGGTCTTAAAAAACCATGCTTTTGACGGAGTTTACTATGACTGGTGTAATCCTATGCCTTGCGTTCATCCCGCACATCAAAAGGGCCTTCATTGGAGCGTGGAGGAGTTTATAGAATTTTTAGAATGGACCAGAGAGCGTGTTGGCACAGAGGGAGAGATCTACCTTCATATGACATATACTCCTTTTGTTATTGCAGAGAATATCGCTACACGAATGCTTGTCTTTGAAACACCTACCACAAAGATAACGCCAGAGATGTTTTCTCCGGATGTCTCCTATATGAAACTATCTCCCCGAGGAGTTTGCTCCTTGGGATTGGCTCATCAAGAGCCGAAACGTTTTGCGTTATGCTGTCTTCTTCAGCATGTTGCTCCAGAAGTCAATGCTCCCGAAGCACTAGAAATTTTTCGCATTGCATTAAAGAATGATTTTACCCGCTATACCAACTTTTCCGGATATAACACTCCCGCAGTTACACCTTCTCGGCCAGAGATTGAAGCCGCCATATACTGGAACCACGAAGAAGCATTACTCCTTTTAGTCAATCTTTCCGAAGAAGAACAGGAGACTTCTTTTCAGATCCATTCCCATTATCTTGGTTGGGAAAAGAGTGAAGTCTCTATTGAACAAGAGATGCCCACACGCTTAAACGCTCTTTCCTTTCTTTATCTTCCTTTGAAACGCCATCCCTAATTCCCTCATTCTTGAAGAGTTTTTTCCTCTTCTAAATCTCTATTCTTGCTCATCTTATCATATAGCTTTTATTGACAATAAAGAGAAATAAGGTATACCCTAACTATAGGCTCACTATAACCATTGCATAAAAAAAGAGTAGGAACCAAGAAATAAAAAAGACGAAACTGTTGCAATGATTTCTTTTGACTTTTAGGGAGAAAAAGATGGAACAGGCAATATTCGGAAACTCTGGCAAAAAAGTCTCTCGGTTGGGCTTTGGCGCAATGCGTTTGCCGCTTCTTCCAGATAAAACAGTTGATTTTGATTATGCGATCCCTATGCTTCAATATGCCTTTGAACATGGCGTAACCTTTTTTGACACACATCACTTTTATCTTAATGGGCAGAGTGAAGAAGCGCTCGGAAGGGCTCTTTCATCGTATCCGAGAAACGAGTATATATTGCAAACCAAGGTTGGAATGTACCATGATTATAAAGAAAGCCAAATTTGGGATCTTCTTGAAACCGCATTAAAAAAGATGAAGACCGAGTATATTGATTTTTATCTCAGTCATAGCCTTACATGGGAAACCCACCTTAAGTTTCGTAAACTTTTTCTCAAAGTTACAGATAAGGCTATTGCGCAGGGCTTGATAAAGCATCGAGGATTTTCTGTCCACGATTCGCCTGAAAACATTGAAAAACTTATTTTAACCGGAGATTTTTCCAGCATTACCCTTCAATACAACCTTCTTGATAGAAAGAACGAGAAAGCGATTTCTCTCGCGAAAGAAAAAGGTCTTGGCGTATCGGTTATGGGTCCGGTGGCAGGCGGAATGTTAGGAGAGGCTTCAGGAACAGTGGAATCGTTCGCTTCCACTCATACGATGAGCACTGCCGCGCTCGCTCTGAAATTTGTCGCTTCTAACCCTTCTGTTCATGTAGCGCTTTCCGGTATGTCCGCAATGGAGCAGGTAGTGGAAAATTGCGCGCTCTTTTCAGATTCACCCCGGCTTGATCCTTCAGAATTGCTTACCCTTAACAATATGTTTGAAGAACGAAAAAAACTTCTTGATCTCTATTGTACAGGATGTTCCTACTGTATGCCTTGCCCTAACAATGTCTCTATTCCCGGGATTTTTCATCTTTACAACCTTGCCCACGCGCTTGGAATCTCCAAAAAAGCCACTGCCCGCTATCGCTCTATTTCCGTAGAACAAAATGCGGATGCCTGTATTGCTTGCGGAGTCTGCTTGCCAAAATGTCCCCAGAAGATTGATATTCCAAAGCGTCTTGCGGAAGTAGCGAAATATTTTTCTGAACAACCTTAATTCTCCTTTTTTCGCATAAAAAAAAAGCGGAATAAGGAATGAAAGATGGAGGAGATTTTTTTTATTAGGGAGCGCGAATATGAAGAAGTGGATTGATTTTACACGGCCAATTCCCGATATAGAAGGAAAAAATCCAACCCACCGTGAATATATTATTCCAATTGTGGCGGCTGGCCGTTCCTTAACCGGAATTTGCCATTCCTTTTCCTTTGATGGTATGAGCGGAACATATATTGATTTCCCTGGTCATATCAGAGAATGTGATAATGGCATTCATGCCGGCAACATCTCTATTGAACCCCTTCTTTCTATGGAAACCACGCTTATTCGGCTCACTCTTCCTTTAGGAAAACGAGAAATTACCCGGAAAGATCTTGAATCAACAGGAGTAAAGGTGCGGGGGAGGGCGTTGATTGTGCATGTGCTTGGCTCGTATGACGATGAAGATTTCCCCGTAAAAACCCTTCCCTATTTTTCTTCCGACACCTTCTCTTTTTTTACAGAAAGCAATATCATGATATTTGCCTCTGATGTTTATGAAAACCGAGGGGCAGGAGGGATGACCGGAATTTTTGAGGCTCTTTTTTCCGCGGGAATTTTATGTATCTGCAAACTCACCAATCTTCATCAGATTCAGGGTTCCTATCTTACTACCTCGGTTCTCTTTAACAAACACCCTGGAGTTGTTCAATTACCATGCAGGTTTGTAGGATACGAAGAGACCTAATGCTTATTGCTCCCTTTCATAATATGATTGACTTTTTTGTTCGGGAAGGTTTTGCAAGTTCTATTATGCCGTTATAGTCAAAGCAATCAGTTACATATTTCCTGGCGTCCGTCCACTAATTTCACTTGATTAGTACGACTAACCAACTGATTCTTTTCCTTATGAAGATTTGTTTTCAAATATTTCCAGCAATTTTTCTTTTTTTTCAATCTTTTTTTCTGTAAATTTAAGGAGAGGATTTTGACAAAAAAAGCACTACTTTTTGAGGGATAAAGAATGTCGCGGAAAAGAGTTCGGCAGAAGAGAAGAAACAAAATCTATGATGGAAGAATAATCCAAGGAATTGCTGAGATTTTTTGACAAAAAACTTTAAAATGCTATAGTATTTTTATCAAGGAACCATTGCGAGTAGCCACTGAGAAAGGGAAACAAGAGGAGGTAATGCACAGACAGATAGATAATGAACTCTCTTTATTAAGGTTTTTTCCGTTATCTAATATATCCCCCACGAAGTTCTTTATCTCTTCCTTTAAAAAGTATCCCTCTTCTCTTTTCATGGAAGGATCTACCATACCCCTCGTTAATCCTTTCATTTCTTTCTTCTATGTTCCGTTCTTTGCTTTGGCGCGCCTCTCTTCATATTCCCTTCTTATTCCTTCATACAAAAAAAAATTCTTCGTACTGTATTTCACGTTTCTACCTTCTGAAGTACATAGAGGAGGGTCTCCTTACCTTATTATGCAGAGAAGTAAATACAGGAAGGGGGGATGGTTTTGATGCACTGGATTGTGCTGGATGAAGAGAACTTTGTTTATTAGAAAATAAAGAAAAAAACTTTTCTATAATTTTTGAAAGGCAAGGAGGTGGAGTGCTAAAACAACTTTATATATCAACCTATAGAAAGGATTTATTTCTACTTGAAGAGGAGAGAAATGAAAAGAGAAAGAGTGGTTTCTTGTAAATCACTTGGCTTTACGCTCATTGAATTATTAGTCGTAATCGCAATCATCGCAATACTCGCCGCAATGTTACTTCCTGCACTTTCTAAGGCAAGAGAAAGGGCAAGAACCGCATCATGTATCAATAACCTAAAACAGCTTGGACTTGCCGCAACACTGTATCTTCAAGATTATGACGAGTGGTTGCCGTCTTATCAGTCGCAGGGAATCTATTGGTGGACCCGTGTTTATCTTTATGTTCCGAATGCCCAGATGTTTCGGTGTCCAAGTGATAAGACTCCTAGTTATGTGGGAAATACCTGGAATAGTGTTTTTAAGAGTACTTATGGTAGCAGTTATTTAATTAATGGAGATCTTTTCTATTATAACAAGGCATTCCAAAAGATTACGCTCTTTAAGTATCCTTCAAAAACAATGCATCTTGCGGATGGCAGTAACCATTGGATAGGTTCATACCCCACGAAGGTAACAGATACCAAAGTTTCGGGAACCTGTTATATTCGTCGTCATGATAAGAGCATTAATGTCCTCTTTTTAGATATGCATGTGGAGAATATGAAGGATCTGCCGAGGGATCCCACAAAGAACACGATGCCCTCTAATGTCGCGGAAGTAAATACCTTTTGGCGAGGACGACCGGCAGGTCATTGATTGTATGGCAAGACCGTAAAAAAAGCAGGAGTATAAGAAATCTTTTGAACTTTTCAATATCTTTTTTTTAAAATACTTCCAAAGCAGTATCAGCGGAAATTGTATATCATCAACGACCTTAATCGGGAAGAAACCTTACGTCAATGGACGTGACTATTCAAGATATTTTAAATAAGGGAAGATCTTTGCAGTTTTGTACGGTAAGCTTCTTGAGATTGAATTATTGGAGATTGGTATCTCTTCTTTTCAGAAAACAATATACTGATAGCAGGGATTATTACAGAATGCAGTGGTATGCAAAGAATTTCTTACGGTGAGACACAACAGAAGAGAGCTTTAGAGAAAAAGTTTGATAGAATTGCTGTTTTTGACAAAAAGCTTTGGCATGATATAGTGTTTTTATCAAGGTAATAATAGTGTATAGCCTCTGACAAAAGGAGATAGGAGGAGGCCAATGACAGACAGACAGACAGACAGACAGACAGACAGACAGACAGACAGACAGACAGACAGACAGACAGACAGACAGACAGACAGACAGACAGAGTATTCCCTTTAA
>JBBADJ010000013.1:0-72743 GCA_041656495.1 Candidatus Ratteibacteria bacterium | reverse complement strand
GACTGCTTCTTTTCTTTATCCCAGTAAGACACTGCTTCGTAAACATAAGTTACTCCTGTGCTCTTGTTTGTCTGATATACCTTATATGCCATTTTCCCTCCTTTGTTATAGTTATAATTATAACTTGTTTTAAGGGAAATGTCAAGACTTTAATTACATAAAAATATTGATTATAAAAAGATTTCAAGCTTCATGGTTATAAAAACGACGGGAAATTAGGTCCAGAAGGGTTTGGTGAAACGGGGAAAATGGCGGTCGCCGTATCACTTGCCGCTGAATTGTCCGCCGCGGAAAAACGCGTGGTGGAAATTGCGGAAATGTTGAATACTTATTGAGGTGTTCAGAGCAAACAGAAAGCAGTGAGAAGTAAGAAGAAAATACAAAAGACGCGCGCCTTCCGAAACGCAGTTCTTTTCGGGATCCTGCCCAGTGAGCGGTGTCCGGGGAATCCAGAAAAAAAACCACCCCTCGACAGAAAAAGTGCGTGTTTGCCCTATTTCTGACTTTTCCGAATTCAGTATGGTGTCCCTGAATTATAAAATGTGTTATTGCAAGACCCCGATTTTACAATAAATTCTTGCAAATATTTTGAAGACTATCGCAACCTGCTATTTTAGAAATACCAGCTCCAATAAAGATTGTTGCTTTCTTTTGCTCAAGAAACCCAATAAATGGTGAGAGTTTATCCATGTTATAAATTCTTTAGATACACAAGTTTTGAATATTTCTTTTCAATTCCCTTCAACAATATTGATTTCTTCAGGCGTTAATCCATAAAGTTTATAGACGAGTTGGTCTATTTCTTTCTCGTATTCTTTGACTTGTGCCTGCTTGTCGGGATTGTTTAAGTAATCATCGGTTTTGGTAATGGAAAGGATTTTATTTACGAGGTCAATGAATGGTTTTTGGTTATAAGACACTTCGGGGATAGGCAATTTATCAATTTTTACGGTTTGCCGCTTTGCGTATCTTTTAAACATTTTTCGTATATAATACCATATTGTACTTGAATTTAAAATGGCTAAAATAAATCGCAGATCCAAATCTTGATTCTTAGAAACTAAAGCACCACAATCCATTCCTATAAGAATTGTTTTTTCGTCCAGAAAAAAACTGCTTTTTCTATTGAGGTACATACGTGCCGGAAAAATGATTTTCTTTGGTTCAGAAATAATATCTACATTTCGGTATCCACGTCCGCCGTGATATTCATACCATCTATTCTGATTTACCACCTCTTTTATTTTAGAAAAATACTCTTTAATATTTGGAAGGTCTTCTAAATCAGCTTTTAACAAATTCAGAATAAAGCGATCTCTCGATGCAATAAAATAAGGGAATATATCTCCCGAGCTTGCAAATGGAAAAACATAGTTCATTTCTTTGTTGGTTAACATTATTTTTCCTGTTTTTTTCTTAATTTTATAATCTTCTGGGACAAAAACATTTGCTTCTACTTTTATCAGTTTAAAGTATTTCCCTGGAGTAATTTTATGGCCATAGCCACCTTGGAGAATATAACTTCCCTTATTTTTAATCTTATCCACTATACGGTCAGTCATTATATTCCACGGCTTTCCAATAATTGGCACCAGATGATATTTCTTATAGTGAGCGTGGTCAAAAATGTTCTTTAAGCTAGAATTATCAAATAATCGGTAGTTAATTTTTGCTTCTTTCCCCTTTTTAACTAAAATTATATTAGTTGTTACACCAATACCGTTAAATATGAAGATTTCATCAAAATCTAAAATAAAAGTGTTTTTGTCTGTCAAATAATTGCAAAAATTTTTATATGAAGGGGAATTGTGCCATCTATTTTTACTTATAAAAGTTAATATCCCATTTTTTTTCAATAAATCAAAGGATTTTTCAAAAAAGAAAACCAATATATCCGTTAGTCCATGAAAAGACTTGTAGTTCTTTTGTAAATACAAATAGAATTGTCTAGATATTTTTTTCTGTTTAGGATCAATGGAAAAATACGGCGGGTTTCCAATTACTACATCAAAACCGCCATTTTTAAAGATCTCTGCAAAGTAAAGTTTCCATGAAAAAAACGGTCTTATTTTATTCTTGCTGGTAAATTCACGAAGTTGCTTTTCTATATTTTCAAAATTAATTCCATGTTTTCTAGCGACTATAGTTTTTTCGTTTTTAATATACTCTTCTTTTATTTTAGGATCTTGGAATCCTTTTGCCTTTTCTTCAATTTGTTTTAGTTCGGCATATTTTTTCTGTAGTATGGTTTCAAAAATTTGAACCATTAAATCTTCAACTTGGGTCTTTAGTTCTTTCTTTTTCCTTCTGTCATATTCATTTTGGAATTCAGATTTTTTTTGCTCAAATTCTTTAATTAGTTTATTTTCTGTTGGTTCAAACCCTAAACCCAGATGTTGTTGTAGTTCTCCATTTGTTTTATCAAAATCTATTCCGAGAAATTCGGAGATTAAACTATTTCCCTGCATTATCTTAAAATCAAGATTTGGTAATGGTTCTATTCCCCAATTCTCTTTTGTTTCATCTATCTTTTCATCTACCAGCAAGGATATAAAGAAGCGGAGTTTGGCTATTTCCACAGCAACTTGCTGTATATCAACACCATATATACACTTTTGGATTAAATATAGTTTACGCCCATAATCGGCGTTTTTATCTTTAAAGAATTCTTCTATTTGTTTTTTTGTAATCTCTTTGACTTTGGGGTCGGGCATTTTGTTTGCTGCTGTTAATTGTGCTTCTTTCCATAGTTCGTTATCAGGGTCTATTTTGTTAAGAATAAAAACCATTTTGTTAAGCGCACCCATTGGGAAAGCACCTGAACCTACTGCAGGATCTACTATTTTTACGTTTTCGATTAGTTGTGTTAGGATTTTTGATTCTGCTTCATTGAAGGGGTTTACTTCTTTTTCTTGTGAAAACAAGGTAACAAGTTTTCCGTCAATATCAGTTATCTCTGAAAGATGTGTTTTAAAGTATGCTTTAAGGGATTCTGTAACCATATAATCAACGATTTCTCTGGGGGTATAATAACTGCCTGTAGCTTGACGGGCAGTAGTAGATGTCTCAGGATTAAAACTTGCCAAAAGATTTTCAAAGACCCTTCCTAAAAGTTCCGGGTCAAGAGCAATATCTGCATCGTCCGGAGAGTTTTCATCTATGGTAAAGTTAAATGAAAATAATATCTTTAATAGTCCGGTTACTTCATAAGTTTGATTAATGGTGCCGAAATCTTCATTCAAGTCAATTTTTTGTTTATCACTAAAAAAAAGAAAATTCGGGACATTTGGTTGATACTTTTTTTTTCTTTCAGTAAAACCATCTATGTAAATATCTTTTTCACCATCATCTAAACAATCAAACAACCCTCCGTTAAGAAAAGGAATGTTTCCAAAATATTCTTCCATTTGTTTAGAATCTGTAAAAAGGTTATGGTAACGATATACATATTGATTTCCGAAATCGGGATTATATCCTTTATACCCGCGGATTTCGCTTCTGAACTGTCGTTCGTCTTTTTTGGTATTTAAGGTAGCGAAAAACAGGTTTTGTAAGATTGCCTTATAGTAAGTTGAATCGTCAGAATCAACACTTCTAAGAATTCCATTGATACTTTCTTTTTCAAATAGTTCTTTTGGTATTAAACCTTTTTCTCGCATAAACCATATAAAAATCATTCTTGTTATTAGTCGGATAACAGCCACATTCCTACCATTATCTTCTGCTTCAGCATCTTTAGGAAATCGGGAATGTTGTACTGCCCAAAAATACCAATATGATATATCTTGATAAAATTCTTTAGTAACTTTTTCAACGGAAAAAGCTTCCTTAATGCTTTCTAAAGAGGAGAAATTTCCCTTACCGATCCGTTGAAGAAAGGTTTTATTGGTTAGCTCAGGACTTACAAAATAGGTAAAACGGCGGAAAGAGCTCCAATCTCGGCGTTTACCCAGATAGTTTGCATAGATTAAACTAAACCTGAAATTAGCATTACCATCATAAAATATAAAAATGCCTGCATCGGTTTGGTTTTCCCTGAGGATTTTTTTCCCCAGTTCATATTGCGCTTTTTTGCCGGTTCTTTCTGTAAGAGATTTTTTTACTGGTAATAAACATACTATTAGGTTTCCATCTTCAAAATTAATTTCTTCTAGTTTGTTTCCTTGCTTGAAGGTATCGTCCTCATGGTACAGAGGTTCGCAGGGATGGCAAAATTTATCATTCGCCTCGCGGAAAAACCGTATGAATTTTTTTTCATCAAAATTGTTAATTATATCCTGGAGAATTTGTTTTTTCATAATTGTCTTTGGTTCTCAATAGCAACAATGATTTCTTTTGTTACTACTTTTTGTCTAAGTTTTTCTTTTTCTAAATAATCTATTCCTAATTCATCTTGTAAGGTCTGAATTTCTTTAAGAGCATGTTTAAGTTTTTGTTCTGTACCTGTTTCAATATTAGATATACGTCTCAATGTATAATTAGGTAGGGTACCATACTCATTGATGTCTTCTAATAAAATCCTCAGAAAGTCCCTTACTTGTAATATTCTGTTATCTTGATTATTAAATATTAGCGCTCTAAGATTGTTTGTAGCCTGCTGTTCCAGGCTCTGTTCGCTTATAGGACCTATCCTATATTCCTTAAAGTTTTTGATGTTGTTATAGGCATCCCAGAATCTTGTTGTAAGTTCCAATGCTTGTTCTCCGGGCTTGCAGGAAATTCTGTCATAGGCCTCTTCAAACGATAACTGAAAAAGTATATCTGTGTTTTCTATATTATATGCAGCGCCGTGGATGTAAAGTCTGCCTTTTTTGAAAAAAACCAGAAGTTCATCCCGATCGAATTTTTTTGCCACTTTTATACGAGGAGGGAAAGTTTCCAAAACAGTAATTAGTTCAGGGTTATTCTTTTTGATTTTTAGGAATTCTTTTAAAACCTTTGTGTAAAAACTTTCTTCTTCCAGTTTGTCGGGGTTTTGTTGTATTTTTTGGTATAAGTTTGCAGGGGTTGGTTCTTCGTCAATATCAAATATTTTAGAATCTTCCCCCAGAGTATTGTGAATCATAAACATTTTATTACTTGCTATTTCTTTGGATTGGACTAATTCTGCGCCTTGCTCAGTTGGAAAGAAATTAATTATAAATAATTCGTCAAACACTTTTTTACTTATACGGTTAATACGACCAACTCTCTGGATAACACGAACAGGGTTCCAAGGTATATCATAGTTAATCACCATACCAGCACGATTAAGGTTAAAACCTTCTGAAATTTTATCAGATGATAAAAGGATATCATAATCATTTTTTTGTTCTTCATAAGAAGCATCAAAATTTTGATTTATTGCTGTTATTTTTTGCCTGGTTAAATCCCCAGCAACAACAAGAAGTTTATTACCAAAAACTTCTTGTAGTTTTGGAGCAAGATATTTTACCGTATCGAGATATTCAGAAAAGATAACTATTTTTCTGTTGGGTTCTTCTTGTAGTTGAGACTTAAGGTTTCTAATCAAACAAGATGTCTTAGGATCATTGTTGACTAAATCAAAGGTATGCAGAGAATACAGAATTTCCTTGAAAAGCTGAAGGTCAGAGTTTATATGTTCTATAAATTTATTTCTATACTTAAAGTCAGCCAGTCTATAAATTTTATGGTTTTTAGGATATCTATCTGCATTGATTTTTTCCGTATATTCGTCCAAATATCTCTCTATCTCCTCAGGTTCTTTATCATATATTCTTTCAAGGAGACTTCTATCCAAGATATATTTTTGGGTTCGTTCAATGAAGGTTAAAACCGATTCGGTAATCCGCTTGAAATTTTTTAGACTTTGTTCAAAAGAGCCAAACGAGCTTTCAAATCTTTTTACTAGTAAGCGACGCATAAAATCGTATAGGTTGCGTTGGGACAAATATTCAAAGTTTTCTTTTTCGGAAAGCTTTTCGTCCGCAATTTTTTCCTTTGCTGTTTCGTATTTAAAAGGTCTGTAAATTGCTCCCTTAAACATTCCGCCGTTGTCTGGGTCGCCAAAGTATTCCTGAATGACTTTATCATATAGATTAGATTGGTCTTTTGTGAGTTCAAAGAACCATTCTTTAGGGTCGGCAACCTTTGACAGGTTTTTTACTTCTTTCTTGTAATCTGGATTTTCTTCCAAATCTAAACGATTACGTCGAATAGTTACAGGTTCTATTACATCGCGTATCTGCGTTGCCAGATATTTTGAACGTCTTGCTACTTTTTCCAAACCAGAGACAGTATCAAATTTCTCAGCAAAAAAAGTTTCATAATAACTATGTGCTTTAACTTGTTTTTGTGGGGTTGTTGAATTCCAGTATTTCTTAATGTAGGCGAGTCTATCAAAAGCACCTTTGAAAGATTTAAAGCGGTTAACAAGATTGTCTTCAAGGGTTATTGAGGATTTTTTTGGAGTGATAAACAATTTTAATAGAGATAAAATGTCGCTTGGACGGTTGTTGAACGGAGTAGCAGTAAGAAGCATTACTAGTTTGTTACGGCAGATGTTTTTTAGATATTCATAGCTCTCTGTATCCTGATTTCTAAATCGATGAGCTTCGTCAACTATGACAACCTCTACATCTTTAGCTTTTTTCACAAATTTCTGAAGGTTCTCCAAATCACCGAGAGACCATACCTCCCAGTCGTACAATCCGAATTGTTCTTTGTACATATTCCAGCCAGAATCTTTTTTTCTGGGGTCGCCCATAATACCCGGCGGGCAAATTATTACTCCTCTTTTCCGCAATTCTTTGGCAACGGAACAGGCAATAATAGTTTTACCCAGCCCTACAACGTCGGCAAGAATAACGCCTTTATCGTTTTCTATTATTGCTAATGCTTGGCGAATAGCGTCCAGTTGGTATTGATAGGGTATATAGCCATTGTCTTCGAGAGTTTTGATAAGAGATTGTCCAATTTCTCTTTTTTTAAAAGAATCCAAATATATTTTTAGGACATGGACAAATGCTTCAAAGGGTGTGATTTTTTTAATTAAGGTTTCTTTTTCGATAAGGTCTATTAGTTTTGTTTTAAGTTCGGGCTTTTCAGTAATTTCAACAGCATCTTGCCATAATGTATTAAAATATTGCTCAGCACTTTCAAAACCGTAATCGCTAATTTCAACATTAAATTCTTCTTGTGTGGTAAGTCCGGCTTTTGTAAGGTTACTGCTTCCAGTGATAAAGAGTTTGTTTCTGCCTACCTGTTCTTCCTGTAATTGAAAGATATACAGCTTTGCATGATTAGGCCGGAAACTTTTTTTAATAAGCAGCCGGCCAGTTTGAATAAGGTCTACGAAGAATCTAATCTGTTCATAGAATTCTTTTGTATCAAAATCCTCTGTGTTAATAGATTTTTTTATGGATGCAAAAAATTTGTCGCTTATTTTTTTATCGGATAGCCTGTTGTTTTGATCGTCTAAATCAGCATATTCTATCAGTTGATCATTGAGTTTATCTACATTTAATCCTACCAGTATCTTAATGGTTACATTTGGATTTTTTTTGAGTCCTTGATAAAGTTCTTGGATACCGGAAAAGTAGAAGAATCCTACAAGAAACTTAAGCTCTTGGCTTTTTTTAAGAAGTTCTAAAATCCGCTCGGAAAGTATTGTCGTTTTACTATTGGTAATAAAAGTGTTCATATTGATTAGTAGGGCTTAATTTTATATCCTGGCTTAGAGTAATCCCTGATGTTTGTTCCGGGAAGCGTGGGATAGATAGTGGACCTTTCTATTGTTGCACCTGGTTTAGAGTAATCCCTGATGTTTGTTCCGGGAAGTGTGGGATAGATATTGGACCCTTCTATTTTTGCGCCTGGTTTGGAGTGATCTCTGATGTTTGTTCCGGGAAGTGTGGGATAGATAATAATTTCTTTTGCATATAGCGTGCTGATTCCCGTGATTATGCTTACCAAGGCAAGAAGAAGCCAGATTTTCTTTATTTTTTTGATCATCATGGGTATCTCCTTGTTTCTCGTTTTTGTTTCAATAAAGGTAGATACTTCACTATAGCATTTTCATTGTTTTAGTCAACAAAAAGGGATTATACGAGGTTTTTTGAAAAATGGAGGAAGGCATTGTTAAGGTGTGGATTTTCTCTCCAAAACACCGTGGAGAAGAAAAGTTCTATTCCCTAGGAACAGGGTATTTCGTTAAAGTATTATTTTATTGTGTTAAGAAATTGTTTTTGTACGGGAATATGTTCAATGCTTATAATAGCGCGATATTTTATAACTACTCAATTTTTTGGGGTTGTATGATAGAAAGAGGTTAAAGAGTTGTAAGGCGGAGTACTGGTGGGATATACTTTAATGATAGCCGTCAGGTGCTGAGGAAAGTAAGGAGTTTTTTTTAACCCTAAAGGGGGTTTTGAATGTCAGCACAAAAGGATAGATCAAATATGATTATTCCCGCGCGGTTGCATTCCTCTGGATTTGAAAAATCTGATTCTAACTTCTATTCTTTATCTTTGGCAAGTGATGGAAATGTTTATTACACGCTTTGTTCCCATGATTTGAATACCCATGGAAGGGTTTATTGTTACAATCCTTCTTCTGATAAGGTGGTGTTATTAGGGGATTTAGGTGAATTAACCGGTGAGGCCGGCACCAAAAGTATTCCTCAGGGAAAGTCTCATTGTCCTTTTTTTGAGTGTGATGGGAAACTCTACTTTTCTACGCAGTATGGATTTTTTATGTCATCTGATAATAAGGAGCGGCCTGCTGGTGTGCCCGAGGGGTATCGTCCCTATCCAGGAGGTCATTTTCTTTCGTATGATCTTGCAAGTGGAGAGTTTGAAGATTTGGTGGTCGGGCCTCCAGAAGAGGGCATTGTTGCTATGCAGGTTGATCCAGAGCGCAAGCGGATGTATGGGCTTACTTGGCCCATAGGTTATTTTTTGGTGTATGACATCTCTACGCGGCATCTGCAGAACCTTGGCAAGGTTTCGCGGCAGGGCGAGGTGGGCGAAGGAAGAGACTATTTTTGTCTCTGTAGGAGTATGGGGCTTTGGCCAGAGACAGGCGATGTCTATTTTACCAATGCTGATGGAGAGATTCTTATGTATCGGGTTGAGAAGAATCAGGTTGAGTCAGTCCCTGATATTACGATGAAACGCGATATATTCGGCGCATGGGATCCCCATAAACCCGGACATCAGGGATATAATTGGCGGGATATTTTTTGGCATGCGCAAGAGAAGGTGTTTTATGGGGTTCATCCTAAATCCGCATGGTTGTTTCGCTTTGATCCTGTAGAGCCTCGGTTGAGTTTAATAGATAGAATCTGTTCTAAAGAGTTCCGTGAAAGCGGGCGGTTTGAGGTCTTTCGGTATGGATACCTTTCTCTTCGGCTTGGTCTTGACAGAGAGACTATTTTTTATCTTACAAGCGGTGAAGTTCCTACTGGCGATGGAGAGAAGCAAAAGGAAGTGGTACATTTGGTAACTTATCATCTTCCTACTGGGTACTATCAAGACCATGGAGTTCTAAAACTTTCAGATGGAAGGTATCCGAAGATGGCGCATTGCCTTGCGGTCCATCCGAATGGAAGGTTATATTCTTGTCCGTGGATAGAGCCGAAACCTCATCCACAGAATGAAAATGTGCCGGATGAATGTGATTTGATTAGTTTTGATCAGCCGGATCTTTCTGATTGTTATGGGAGCAGATGAAAGATAGATTTGTATATTTTCTGGTTTAAGCATGAAAGAATAGGAGGTGAGCAATGTTCTCTTTGGAGATGATTTATAAGCAGTGTTATGCGGATCTCTTTGAGGATTTTCTTCCTTTTATGGATGCTTATGTGGTAGACCATAAGTATGGCGGGTTTATGTGCCATGCAGACCGCGACGGCACGCGCATTTCTACGGTGAAGCGTACCTGGTTTGAGGGAAGGGGAATCTGGCTTTATTCCTATCTTTACAATAAGTTTGGGCATAATCCGCACTATCTTGAGATTGCCAGAAAAGGGGTGGAGTTTATCTTAAAAAGTATGCCAGAAGGAGAGGAGTTTTGGCCAGGATCTTTTACCAGAGAGGGAGAGCCTCTTGAAGAGGTTGATCCTCCCTTTTATGGAAAGCGCTCTATCTATGGCGATTTATTTATTGCTACTGGATTGGCGGAATATTCTAAGTCTGAAGGGAATGGAGAATATTGGGACCTTGCTAAAAAGATTGCGATGAAATCTTTGCGGATATATGATAACCAGCTTGATTATGAATCCTTGCCAAAGACCGATGTTGCAGAGAAGGTGTTTTCGCCTCGGAGATTAGGACATTGGATGATTTTTCTTCGTCTTGCTACTGAAATGTTGGAAACGCGGTGCGATTCCGAGGTGGAGAGCATTGCCGCCCGTTCTGTGGCGGCAGTGATGAAGTACCATTATAATCCCGAGTATGGGCTTTTGAATGAATATCTTCACCATGATATGTCGCGTATTAACAATCCTTATGGAGAAATTGTAACTGGTCATAGTATAGAAGTATTGTGGATGGTTCTTGACGAGGCGCGCCGAAAGGGAAACAGAGAGCTTTTTTCAGAGGCGATGGAATGGTTTAAGCGCCATGTGGAAGTTTTTTGGGATGATCTTTATGGCGGGCTTTTAGAGGGTCTTTTAGATGTGAATAGAAATCAGTGGAATACGCAGAAATGGCTATGGGTTCAGCAAGAAGCGCTTATTGGGTTGATGATGATTATTGCATATACTGATGCGCAATGGGCAAAGGAGTGGTATGAGAGGATATATGGGTATATGCGCGAGAAGTTTTTGTTGAAACAGTATGGGTTTCCGCTTTGGATTTTTTTGTCGGATAGGAAGGTTGCGTTTGAACGTCATTCAGATAGAATTGAGAATTTTCATCTTCCCCGTTTTCTGATGTTGACCTTGCAATGGAAGAGAGAGATGGAGAGTTCTCTTTGTACTGGATTTTTCTCCAAGGAGTGAGCTAGACAGATATAAGGTTTTAGGAGAGGAAGGGAAGGGTGTGAAGTAATCGCGTGTGGGAAGAAGAGAATGAAAGAATGCTTTTTGCTCCATTGAAAAGATTTTGGTACTATACAGGCATGAAACAATATATGTTTAATAATTATGGAGGAAGTTATCAATTAAGCATTGAACAGCCTGAAGATTTGAAAAAGGTGCTTGACCTTGACGAGGCGCTTTGGGCGGCAACCAGTTTGCCGATTGATATCTTAAATGTAGATAAGAAGTTTCTTGAGTATCTTGATAGGGATTGTAATGGCAGGATACGGACCGATGAGATTATTCAGGCGATAGAGTGGCTTTTTTCTCTTTTAATGGATTATTCTCATCTTGCGGAAAGAACTGATATTCTTCTTTTTGATTCTATCAATATTGCGGTTCCAGAGGGAAAAAGAATCTTAGAGACTGCAACCATCATTCTTTCAAACTTAAACGAAAAAAACAACCTTGACAGGATTACCCTTGCGCAGGTAAGGGATCTTCAGGGGATTTTGGCAAGGTCTACTGCCAATGGAGATGGCATTATCACTCCTGACGCCACGCCAGACAAGGATCTTGCAGATTTTATCCGTCTTATTATGGAAAGGATAGGATGCGCGGATGATGCTAGTGGAAGCGCTGGTATTGATGGAGCGCATACCAAAGAGTTTTTCTCGCAGGTTTCTTCGTATCTTGCATGGCGTGAAAAAGGAAAAATTCCTTCTGGTCAGGAAAAGACCGATATTATGTTCTGGGGCACAGATACTCCTGGGGCCTATCTTTCTCTGAAAAAGGTGGAAGAAAAATTGGATGAGTTCTTTGCACAGTGCGCTGTTGCACAGTTTGACGCCAGGGTAAAGAATGCACTGCAGTTAAAGGAAAAAGAAATAGAAGAGATGGATTTTGCGGATACCGCGCTTCTTGTTGACCGTTTACGGGTTGCTCCTCTCTCTGAAATAAATAATGCCGGAATATTGCCGCTGAATGGCTATATCAATCCTTTCTTTGCAGAGGCGATTAAAGAATTTAAGAATAAGGTTTTGATAAGACTTTTCGGAAAAGAGGTACAGTCAATTAGAGAAAAGGAGTGGAAACAGGTACAGGAGCTTTTTTCTCCCTATAAAGCTTATGTGGAAGATCGTCAGGGAGAAAAGGTGGAAGGCTTGGATGAAGAGGTGTTGCGGAATTATCTTGAGGGAAGTTTTCAGGAAAAGATAGAGATTCTTATTAACCGCGACCTTGCCGTGGGAGAAAAAATAGCCCATATTCGGGATGTGGAGAAACTTATTTTGTATCAGAAGTTTTTAATGGAGTTTGCGAATAATTCTGCGAGTTTTGCCAATGTGTATAATCCTGATATCCGTTCTTTGTTTGAAGCTGGAACACTTGTTATAGACGGAAGAAAAATTCCGTTTACGATTTTGGTAAATGATCCTGCGGCCCATAGACTGGTTGCAGAAGATAGTAATGCTTATCTTCTTTATCTTTTGGTAACAAGCAAACATAATGAAGATGCATCGTTTCACGTGGTTGCTCCTGTTACTTCCGGAGATTCGGGCACATTGCGGATTGGAAAGCGCGGAGTCTTCTTTACCCGCGATGGAAAGGAATGGGATGCAGAGGTAATTGATATTGTTGTGAACCCGATTGGACTTCTTGAATCTATCAAAGCTCCCTTTATTAAATTGTCGGACTCTATTAAAAATCAGGTAGAGAAGTTCGCAAAATCCAAAGAAGCAAAGATAGAGAGCGCGCTTGCTTCGCCTCCGATTGCTCCGAACGCAAGAAGAGATCTATTGATTGGAGGCGGCGTGGCGGTTGCCGCGCTCGGGTCGTCGTTTGCTTATATTGCAAGGGCAATATCACAGGTGCGGGTTATACACTTTGTCATAACATTGGGCGCTGTTTTATTGATTATTTTAATTCCTAGTTTAGTGATGGGTATGATGAAGCTTCGCAGGCGAAACCTTAGTATACTCTTTGAGGCATCCGGATGCGCGATGAATATGAGAATGAAGCTTACCATAGGTCTTGGGAGGCTCTTTACTTTTGTGCCGCCTTATCCTGCCCGTTCAGAGAAGAGACGGCTTGATACTGTGGCAGAACTTGCAAAACAGATACGGTCTTCTCAAAGGGTTGAATGGGAACGGGTCGTAAAAGTTCTTCTTGTGGCGATAGGTCTTTTTTTACTCTTCTTCTTTTCGTTTATCTTTTATTATATGAGGCAAAGATAGCAGGGTTTTTGTAAAATCTCTCTTCAAAAATCAGAAAAAATCCTCTTTTTTTTTATTCCAATCCAATACTTTCTTTTATTGACTGCATTGCCTGAATAGCAATAGAAAAAAATCTATCCATATCCATTCCAGCTTTTTCTATCTCTTGTATTATGGCTCTGTTGCATCCTGCGGCAAAACTTTTATCTTTGAACTTTTTTTTCAGTTTTGAGGGCGCCATATCAGTGATACGTCTCCCCCGCATTAGGGCATAGGCATAGATAAGGCCTGTGATGGTCTCTGCGCTGGCAAGGGCAAACTCTATCCGTTGGGTTCGCAGGCGATCTTTCAAGGCAGGGATCTGGTCGCATCCATATCCATGCGATTGAATAATGGCGATCTCTTCTTTTTGAAATCCTTTATCAGCAAGGAGTTCTTCTGCTTTTATGCAATGTTCTTCTTGATTATCTTTTGTAAGGGACCAGTCCACATCGTGAAGAAGTCCTAATATTCCCCAATATTCAGGATCTTCCTTCCACTCTTCCGCCAATGCGCGCATAATGGCTTCTGTGGCGAGGTAGTGGGGAATATCTGAGGAATCATGATTTAGCTGGCGCAGAAATGCAAGGGATTCTTCTCTTGTTAGAGGCAGGGGGATGGCATTCATTCTTTTTCCTTGTTAAGGGTAAGACAGGCGGTGATTTTTGGTTCTGTACTTATAAAACGCGCAATGCGGTAATGGGCAAAGCGGTTTCCATAGAGCTCTTTACTAAGAGATTCAAATCTTGCTGGTTCTGTAGTAACGCAAAGTTTCCATCCGGAAAAGGTTACTGTTACTCCATGGGGTGTAGGTTCAATGGTTGCTTCTTCTTCGCCATTAAAGGAGAGGCAGGGAACCTCAAACCCGAATAGATCGTATACACCTGTTATTTCTGCATCAATGGTAAGGGATCCCTGTTTCAGAAGATATTTCTGTAAGAATGATTCAATGGAAACTCTGGCGCCAGAGGCAATCTCCCAAAGGATAGACCACGAGATACTTTGGGATGTTTCTGATCCTTGAGAAAAGGAAACCTCTTCTATTTCCGGGCTTAATTCCGCGAGAGATCTCCAAAGAGAACCGGTCTTCCAGCAGGGGCCAATGGCGGCACTGCGGCCAGAGGCAGTGTTGTAGAGAATATGGGTGGGGTTTGCGGTAATACCAGAAGAAAGAGCAAGGTCCGGCGGCGCTTCTTTTTTATGGAACCGTCCAAGTCCGGTAGGATCATAAGAAAGGTTGGCGCGGGTATCAATTTCTATAGAGGTATCTTGGCAGGTTGCAAAAACTTTATGGAAGGAGGGTGCAAGGTAGAGAGTGTAGGGTTTGTTGAGAACAGGATCTGCCGCCGCTGGAATAGAAGAATCTGTAATAAGCGAGGTTCGCGCAAGGATTGATGCCGCAAGAAGTGTATAGTTTGCATATTCGCCGTAATGGCTATCTTTTCCGTGGCGGGTAGAGGGAGCAAAACGGTTTTTAAGAGCTCGGAGAGGAGATGAAGAGAGGTATGGTTCAATAGCATGTATGGCGCGAATCGCTCCCTCGCGAAAGGCATAAGCAAGATTCTTTTGATTGGATTGTGTATAGGCGTGTGCCTGATACTCTAAAATATAGGCGGCCATTGCTTCATTATGGATAAGTCCATTAGATCTTCCTCCATACGGAATATATCCGCAGGGCGAGAGGTATAAAAGTGTAATCAAGCCAGATCTTCGCAATAATTCTTGCAGGTCTTCTTTTAGGGGTCCGTCGTATCCGTAGTAAAGGAGTTCTGAGAAGTTTTGACGTACCATGGCATCGTATAGCATAGGGTCGTGAGGATCGCGGTACATCCCCATCTGGGTTACATGGGCAAGCTGTAGGTCAAGGTGGTATTCTACATACTCTCGGGAACCGTTCATATCATAGAAGACCCGAAGCCATTCTCCTACAGAAGAAGAGACTCCGAAATTATGAAGCCGTTCTCCGGATGCAAGCCTGGAATCAGAGCAATAGAGAAAATCTGGATCTGCCTTTTGTATGGCCTCTTTCCAACAGGAAGCGCGTTCGTTGTCTACATAAGGCCGGAGAAAGTGCCAGGCAACGACAAGTTCTTTCATTGTAAGGTCAAATACTCCGGGAAGAGTTCCTTTTTCTTTTGCCACAAGAGATAGAGATCTTCCGGTTACTTGATCCATGGCGCGTATGGCGCTGGGAAGCAAATCCTTCCGTTGTTTATGGTGGATAAGGATTGCCGCGGGGCAGGCATAGCGGGAGGAAGACCCTCCCTTCCATCGGTCCGCACCCTCTACAGGGTCTATAACTTCGCCTGTTGTATCAATCCATTCTACTGCCTGATTAATGATACGTTCGGCATAATCAAGGTAGGGAGGTCTGTTTTCTTGGGAAAGAGGGGGAGATTCTTGAGGAAAGAGGCGAGAAATTTTTTCTTCAAGGGAAAAATCTTTTATTGAAGGCCTGTGTACGCGATGGGTACGATGGATGGGTTCCATTGCAATCTCCTTGGTTTTTATGACAGGATGATGGACAAAATAGAGTATACCTTCTATTGATTCAGGAAACAAATAGGGAAGATTTTTCGCGGAATTCCTTATGAAAAAAGGATGTACTGGGTTGCGGATTATAAGAAATATAGGTACTATTAGATACTGTTTTTTTAGAAAAAACAGAAGGAGCGCGCAAAAGAAGGGCCGTGGCAGTGGATGAAAGATTAATAGAGAGAAAAATACTTTTTTTTTCAACAAGGATTGTGCATGCCTTCTCGTCGTCTGCATTTATTTATATTATTGTTTCTTGCAATATTGGCGCTTTTTCTTTCTTTGGCGACTTTTCTTTTACTGTTTCAGCCCATCAAGACACTTACAAGGCTCGGAGAAGGGGTTGATGAAGCGAAAAAGAGGTTTGTTTCTCTTGCGTTCCCTTTGTTAAGGGAAGAACGGCTGGAATTGCGGATGATTTTGAATGAATCCCATATTGAAAAAGCCCGGGAACTTGGGATTTCAGATCTTGATAGTGAAGAGAAGGTACGTATTGCCTGTAAAAAAGGGAAATTGGTGCGTCTTACAGATAACCGATTTTGGCGTATTCAAGAGCTTACCCATTCCCTTCCCTATGTTACGCCTGATACCTATCGTCTTCTTGTTCTAATCGGAGTAAGGTTTCAAGATGCTTTGAAGGAACAGGGGCTTCCCGTGTACCGGTATTGTATTAGTTCTGTATTGAGAACCAAGGAGAACCACAAGGATCTTCAGAAGATAAACAGGAATGCCTCTTCCGGAGAGTCAAGCCATGAGTATGGAACTACGGTGGATATTCTTTTTAGAGAATTTGAGTATTCTGCTTCAAGTCCTCTTCTTTTTCGGATATTGTATGGTATGACGAAGAAACAGGAGGTTTTTCATAAGAACGCGTTTGATGCATTAGGAATGGAGTATGCCTGGGCATTACGAAACGTGCTTGCAAAGGTCTTGATAGAGCTTCAGCGCGAAGGGAAATGTTATGTGATTTTAGAACGACGCCAGCCGGTTTTTCATATTACTCTTGCTACAAGAAAGCCATAGGAAAGAGAGGGAAAAAAGAATCTTATCGTGGATGTTATGTACGGGATTATTATTTACAGAGCAGGAGGAAGAGATGAAGAGACCTATAGGATTGCAGTTGTATTCTGTGCGGGAAGATTGTGCGAACGATCTTTCCGGTACCTTGAAGCAACTCTCTGAAATGGGGTATGCGGGAGTTGAGTTTGCCGGGTATCATGGCCGTACCGCGGCTGAGTTGAAGAAGATGCTTACTGAGTACCAGTTGAAATGTTGCGGCACCCATATTTCAATTGATACGCTTTTAGGGGAAGCATTGAAGGAAACCATTGCATTTAATCAAGAATTTGAGAATAGGTTTTTGATTGTTCCCGGTCTTCCGAAGGAACGGACAGAATCCATTGCCGCATGGCAGGAGACCGCGGTATTGTTTAATGAAATTTCAGAAAAGGTACGGCAGGTCGGTATGTATGTAGGATACCATAACCATTGGATTGAGTTTGAGCCAATAGATGGTATTGTTCCTTGGGATGCGTTCTTTGAGATTGCGGATCCTGATGTGGTAATGCAGTTTGATACCGGGAATGCGCTTCGTGGAAAAGGAGATCCTGTTACTATGCTTACACGTTACCCTAACAGGGCAAAGACCGTGCATTTAAAGGAACATTCTTCTGTAAACGAAAATGCGATGATCGGTGAGGGAGAGGTTGCATGGGACGAGATCTTCCATCTTTGCGAAACAACAGGCGGAACAGAGTGGTATATTGTGGAACAAGAGAGCTATGCTTTCTCTCCGCTTGAATGTGTAAGGCGATCTTTAGAAAACCTTCGGAAGATGGGAAAGTAAGAGTTTTTTGGTTTAGGGGCTGATAGGGATTCCAGGCATAATAGAGACCTCTTTTCCATTAAGCGTAATAGAAAAGGTTTGTTGGTCAAACCGTGTGGGAATCCATTTTCCGCTTATGCGTGTAAATAAACTTTTCCACTCGCTTGTTACACGATACGGAGTTGTATTTTGTGATGTGGCGGGAAGAAAGGAGAAGGAACTTTTGATCGTTGTTTCCGCACGGTTCTCTTTAATCTGAATAGAGCCGAGAGAAAAAGATCCCTTCTGTATGGTGCATCCTGGAAAAGTGTTGAATAGATATTTTTTTGCCTGAACCGCAGTCATAGTGGTGCCGTTTTTGAAAGAAAGAATGGTTTCTGAAGGGACCATCTCAAGCGCTGCCTGCATATTATTGGAAGCAAAATGTTTTCCTATTTTGTTGCAGAAAGAACGGATCTCTTGGTTCGCGGAAGATTCCTTGGATTGTGCGAAAAGAGGCGTAAGAAGAAGAGTTAGAAGCACGGGTATTGTAAAGAGTTTTCGCATGATAGCTCCTTTTAGAAAACGAAGAATAGTTTTGTTTAGACGAGACGGATATCGTGTTCAGGGGTCCATGGCGGGCTTACAATAGCGGCAAAGACAAGGGTTTCCTTTCCGATATTCCGTATCCATTGCGGCATTTCCGGAGGAATAACCACTACATCCCCTTTGGTTAGAGCTACGGTCTCTCCTCTGATATGTATTTCTCCTGTTCCTTGTAAAATCCAGTAGACCTCGGTTTCTTGTAATGTATGGGGACTGGTTGCATCTCCCTGATCTACAGAGGCAATAGCAAGAGAACAGGAGATAGATACAGGGTCTCTCTCTGGATGAAGAAGTTCCCGCAACCTGCATCCGTCATTGGCGCGTATTTCAGCGCACGCTTTTTCTCGTTTTATCAGCATACTTTTTTTTGCAATGTTTTATCTGTTCAACCTTTATCATAACATAAAAGCAATAGATAAGGGTTTATTGCAAAGAAGGAGTTATTGAGGCGCAAATGTTTGCGGAGTATCGGAGGATTGCTGGGGAACAACGATTCGCAGAAGGCTCCAGCGCCGAAATTCTTCTTCTAATACCGCATATTCTGAGAGGTGTCGGGGGATTTTAGAAGAAAGGCTTCTGCCTTTTTTTCCTTTGGAGAAGGGAGCTGGTGTAAGAAGGTATACGTTTCGCACTGCGGGCGGAATTAAAGAAGATGAAAAATGGTAGTAATGAAGATATTCAATAGGATAGGGATTGTAATATCTGAAGAGGTAACCAGAATCATTATGAAGAATAAGGAGAGATTCAGGGTAATGGGTTGCGATGGTTCTGCCGATTCGTTGAATTTCATTTTTTTGCCGATACTGAAGGGCAAGTTCTTTATGGAGGGGAAGGAAACTTGAGGTGATATTTGAAAGAAAGAGAAGAAGGCATATACCAACCCATACTGCCCAAGATCGTATTTTGGAACTGAACGCGTCAAAAGTTTCTATAAGGAGTGCGAAAGCAATTAGAAAGAGAAGCGCGAAGCGGTGAGGATTTGCGATAGAGGTATTGATAGAGAGAAGCGAAGGAAGAAAAAGAAGAAGGAGTAAGAAAGGAATTGCATCTTTAAGAAAGAGAAGCGCGAAGATAGAGATGATAGATACCGCAAGAAAAAGAGGCATTGCTGAAAAAAGAGAGGGAAGGTGTGTAAGGGTATGGCGAGAAAATGGCGCAATAGTTGTGATAGTGTTGGAAAGGTATGTATTGCCATTATGGAGAAAGCCGGTCCAGTTTCCCATAATGAGCCAGTTGAAGAGCATCCAGAGCCCAAGGGCATAGAGTGTGGGTGTTGCCGCAAGAAGCGCAAGAGATTCAGTTTTTGCCTTTTCATCGTTGCGGAAAAGTGAGACCGAGATGACAAGAATAAGCATAAGAAGGGATGTAAGGAAGCCTTCTGGCGCCGCAAGCGAGAGAAGTGCAAAACATCCCGCGGAAGGGATGAGGTTACGCAGAGATCCTTTTTTTATCCAACGGGCAAGAAAGAGTGAGCCTGCAAAGAGAAGCATGGAGGAAACCGCTCTATTGTTTCCGCTGGCGAAAAGAGAGAGGATAGAAGGATGGATTGCCAATAATATGAGAAGAAGAGTTCGCGGCGGTCCTGAAAAATCCTGTTCTTTAAGATGTTGGTTGGCGGCGCAGAGTACGAATGCGCCGCAGGCGCTTGATACAATCGCGGCTGAAAATGCATGTGTAAGATGAATCTTAAAGTAGGCGAATGGCAAGAGAAGAAGAGTTTGAAGAGGCGGTAGAGAGAAAGAGGAGATAATTGCCTGTTTTCCTCTATTAAATCCCGCAAGAAGGTCAAGGCTGATTCCTGTTCGGATAATGGCATCTGACGAAAGATACCCGAGCGAAGAAAGGATTGTTGCCGAAAGAAGGTATAAGATCCATACGGCAACAAAGATTACAAGGGATTCACTGATTTTTGGGGATAGCTGTTTCATGGTTTCCTTCCGGATGCGCAAATCCATGTTCAGTCTTCTCCCAGTAAAATGGATTGGTAATAAGTTGGAAGAATCCTTTCCATGCCGCAAGGCTTATCATAAGCCAGTAAGGGGGAACAAGAAGCGCATATTTTACAAGGTCAAAATATCGTCTTCGGTATACGCCGAGGGCACAGATATAGATAAAAATAAAGTTCCCGAGAAAAAGACAGAGTGCTCCCAGGAAAAAAATAAGTGCAGGAAAGAGAAGTGAAACCGTATGCCATCGGGTGGCAAACCATATAAGGGTTAATATCCAGTAGAATGGATTGATAAGAAAACAGAAGAACATCCCTCCTACCACCATATGAAAATGGAACCATCCCATAAGTCCCAGGGTTTTAAGAGAATGGAAGGGCCGACGGTTATGGACAAGGTATGTCTGAATATATCCCTTTACCCATCGCGACCGTTGACGAAACCATCCTCCCGGAGAAGCGCATGCTTCTTCCCAGGTGGTTGAATCAAGCATCATGGTTCGTTTTCCCAGTCCATAGAGACGGATTCCGAGGTCGCAATCTTCCGTAACATTGTAGGGATCCCAACCATACATTTTTTTTAACTCATCGGCGAGAAAATGGTTTGAGGTTCCGCCGAGAGGAATAGGGGCATCTACAGCGCAGAGTCCCGGAAGGTAAAGGTCAAACCACATTGAATATTCTGCGGTAAACCATTTTGCCAGAAGGTTCTGACGGGAATTGTAGAAATTTAATCGCGCCTGAAGACAGACAACCTCTTTTGGTGTTCTTGCAAAGAGGGCAACAGCTTTCTTTAACTGGTCTGGTTCGGGAATATCTTCGGCATCGTAAATCACAAGAAACTTTCCTCGGCTTCTATAGAGTCCGTAGTTGCATGCCTTTGGTTTTGTTTTTGGAAGGGAATCCGGCACCACAAGCATCTCAAAAGGTTCTTTAAGATGAAGTTTTTTGCATGCCTCAATGGTAGGGCTATCGTTTTCTTCAAGTAATAGTTTTACATCAAGTTTTTCTTTAGGATAATCAAGCGCCATGATGCCGCGCACTAATTGTGGAAGGGATCGTTGTTCGCGAAAAAGAGGAACCAGAATCGTATATACAGGAAGGAGGGATTCATCAAGTGCTTCAACCTCTTCCGGAGCAGGAGAAGGCGGTTCCTTTCGGATGACAGAGAGGTTGATAAGGAGAAGTTTATAGAGCGAGAAGAGAATATAAAAAGAGACCAGCACAATATTAATAAGAAGGAGTGCGGTAAAGGGTTGTAAAGAAAGCCATAGAGCGATAAGAATGAGAAGAAGCGTAAGAAAGAGTTTCTGCGGATAGGTAAGGGTGCGGAATGCGCATGATTCCGGAGCATACAGAAGTATTGCGTGGGTCTGTTCCCGAAGAGAATTATGGTTGGTATCCATATTTTTGCGATAAGAATGCGGTTACTTCTTCTGCCATTCGGTGCTGTCCTTTAGAGGAAGGGTACCGAAGAGATACTAAAGAATTGCCGCTTTGGTAAAAGGTAAGGAGCGAGCTTTGGTTTTGTGGAAAGATACTGAAAAAGTCAATAGAGGGAATCTTTTCGGCAAGGGCCGCTGTTTTAATGGCAACCGCCATCTCTACCTGAGAAGAGGCGGGCTCTAACAGAGGCGGAGGAACAATGGCGATAGGAAGAATCTTGCGGGAAGAGAACCAGGTAAGAAGATATTTGAGAAGTTCGGTAAAGAGAGCGGGAGAATCATAACGAACAAGTTCATTAATGCCAAGGGTAAGAAAAACAATGTCGGGTCTTTGTTGCGCTACCTGTTCTGCAAGAGCGATTGCCGCAAGGGGCGATACTACAGAGCTTTCTTCTTCAATGGGAAAGAAAGAGACCGTATTGTTGGCGCCTTTGAAGAGATGGTACCATGCGGTATCGCCGAAATTGGCAAGAGGTGCGCCGAGAACCGCTATATGGAGTTTTGTGGAAGGTGGCGGAAGAATTGTGCCCGGAATATCGCGGAGAAGAAGAACAGGAGCTCCTTTCTTCATAAGGTTACCGCAAGATACAGAAAGCCCTTCTAAAGAAGAACGGGTACTTAAACAGAAGATTTCGCGGGAATCAATAAGATGTCCTTCCCAAGAAAGAAGGAATCGGAGAGAAGGTTCTGCGGGAATAAGAGAAAACTCTATCTGTCGCGTTTCATTTGGTTTTAGAATAAACGATCTCTGTACAGATCTTGGATGTGTTGAAAGAGAGAGGGAGAGTTCTTGTGAAGAAAGGTTCCGCAGGGATGCGGTAAAGAGAGAGGCCTTTTTTATATCTGTGACCGCTGAATTGGGAAAAACATCAAAGGCGAGACGAATATCTTCTGCTTCTTTTCTTTCTTGCGCGCGGATAGTGCGGGAATAGGATCGTTTTGTTCCATGTTCCGTCTCTACTTGAAGGAGAACTTTATACTCTTTTTCTGTGGCAAAGGTTGTGGTTAGTGTAGTGCCAGAGGAAGAAGAGTTTCCATACCGCCATATCCGGCGGGCAGAGGATAACCCTTCGCCTGCGGTAAGGTCTTGAAATTGATAGCGAACAAAGGAAGGAGATTTTTTCTGAAACCTGAATCGTCTTAATTCTTCTCCTGTAAAGAAGGGATCAAAGGGGGTGGTTTGTTCTTCCAGAGAGAGTTGTGCGGCATTAAGATAAGAAATAAAGGCAGAGGGAGGAATAAGAGAGAAAGAGGTTTCTCCTGGTTTTTTCCATGCGCCGCGCGCGGCCTGCGCGCCAGATCCTTCTGCATGAAGGTAACGGAGGCCGTGTACTCCTTTCTCAAGAACTTTTTTACCCGCATGGTTCCATCTGTTGGCAAGGGGTCTGTTTGCTCCGCCTTCTTTGGTGTGGGAGCCGGGCCATTGCACCACCAGACTATTGTCAATCAGGAAGAAAGAAGAGTCATCGGAATTGGTGGCAAACCAGTATTCGCCTTTTTCAGGGCATACAATAAATCCCTCGTAGATACTTATATAAAAATCATTGGGACCAAAGGGATTCTCTAAATCGTCAATCATAGGTCTTGGTCCTTTACCATAACTTTTTTTTGAGGTGGTAATTAATTGTTCCATTTCTCGGAGGTTCCATGGAAGCCGTCGCCGGGAAAGCTCTTTTGTTTCAAGTACGAGCCCTCCGATCTTCTTCTCCCATATTGCGGTATAGGGCTCTGCGGAAGGGTTCCCCCAGTAGGCATAATAGGTGGGTTCCGAGGAAGAAGATACCTGAAACTCAATGGTTGCGGATTCACTGTTCATCGCAACGATATTGCATGGAACAGGGGTACCGGATGTATGGATCATTCGGATATCGTTGGTATTGGGAGGCGTGGATTTATTGAAAAAGAGCTGTGCGCGGCCGCTATTAATTCCACTTGTAAGAGCCGGAGTGGTAATACAAAACTCTGCTCGAAATTTCCATGCTTTATCCCACCAGGGAGTATTGCTGGCACAGATTCCGACAGTGGTGCAAAGAAAGAGAATCAGGCTTGTCAGGAGCCGACGAAGCGTATTTTGCATGCAATATCCTTTTCAATCGGAGGTAGGGGAATGATTACTTTTTCCTGAATAGATGTACATCGGGTATGTCCTGTTTTTATACCTTTCCGTGTATCCCAGAATTCCACTCTATATTCGCCATGTTCCATAGAAGGAATCTCTATTACTCCATTGGTGATGGTCTCTGTTTCAGAAGGAAGACGAAGGGCTTCCCTGAAATCGTAAATCCATGCATAGGCAGTATTTCGGTTTCCCAGAACTTTTGCGTCAAGAAGTTGTTGCGCAGAGATAACACGGCATTGTTTGGGAAGAAGGTTCTTTCCTATCCGTTCTTCACCGGCAAAAAAGTTGGCAAGAGCCTTATATTCCCAGTAAAGTTCTTCTTCATCAAGAAGGTTCCACCACCAGAAAAGAGGTCCTGCGGCGAGAGGGTACATTGCATTTGCCCAAAGACCTGTATGAAGATCCCGTATCATAATATCATTAGGGCTTCCTGCCCAATGTCCGCCATACTCTGAAATAAAGATTGGTTTTCCGAACCGTTTCATTGCATGGTAATAGTGGTGTATGGCATCAATTTGCGAATCAGGCAATCCATCTGTAAGAACCCATGCATTGCTGTGGCTGAAATCAATTTCTTTCAGTTCTGCAACTGTTCCTGCCCGGGAATGGTAGCAATAATGGGTTGCAACTAAATGTTTCCATGGATCCAGAGATTTTACAAAGGAGGCCATCTCTTGATGCCATATTTTTACTATGCTGGGATTGTATCCTGAAGTAAGGTCTACCTCGCTCCAGAAATCCCAACTGAAAAGATGGGGAGAATATCCCCAGCGCGATACAATGTAGCGCATTTTTTTCTGAAACAGAACTTTTGTTTCTTTATGGGTGAAGAACTCGCCCGGTGATTTTAGGAACCCTCCATTGGCTGTATTATAAGGGTTTTGAGGCCAGTTCATTCCTGCTAATTGGGTATGATTGTTGATTGTGAGTTGGATACGGATGCCATTTTTTTCCGCGGTATTGATGATATGATCCATTTTCCACGCATTTTGAAGGCTGTACCTTCCAATGCCTTCAAACGGTCCCTCGCCTTCTTTCCATTCCATGGCAAGCCACCAGTTTGCCATCCACATTCTGATAAAATTCGCCCTGTTTTTTCCAAGGTTTTCTAAATATCGGTCAAAGGCAAAGGTCCCTTCTTCTTTAGGAAGGTAAGGAAGGTATTCTTGTCCGTAGGGAGTATCCCATGGAGAAACAATATTAAGTCCAAGAGGGTAAAAAAGTGTGCCGTCGTCAAAGGCGAAATATTGTTGATCTTTCGCAATTCTTATAAATCCTTTGGAAGAAGAAGGAAGAGAACGGAAGGTATATTGGGGTGTAATAAGCGTGCTTTGGTCCCGGACGACAATGCGCCATGTATAGGTTCCGGTTTCTGTGGGTGAAAAACGCACCTTCCAGCAGGGTGCGCCGTAAGGGATAAGCTCTTCCCTTCCTTGAAAAAATCTTCGCTGGTAATCTTGAAAGAAGAATGCGGGAACTTCAAATTTTTTTCCAGATGGAGAAGTGAATTGTGCGCGAATATTTACTTCATCGGGATCAAAAGGGTTAAGATAGATTGTTGAAAGAAGAAAGGCGGCTTCAAACTTTTCATATCTCTTTACTTGCGGCGAGAGGATACGCAATCCAGTAAGTTGTGTGGGAGGGGAAGAGACCGATTTTTTCCGTTCAAGGCGGATATCTGCAATCTGTACTTTACGGGCGCGTTTTGTCTTGCCAAGAACGGTGATAGTGATTTCTCTGATACTTCCCGCTGTATATCTGTTCCAAGGCCTGTAATGGCCGGAAGGGACGATATCTTCTGTTTCTCCGGAAAGATCAAGCCGAATAGTATTGGTTTTGTCATTTAGAAGGCAGGGAGTTGCGGATTGATACCAGAAATTCTCGCTGTCTTTGAGAGAGAGAAAGACCTGAGATCCCTTTGGTTCATTGGAAGGAAGAAGTATTTCCACAATAAGGGTATCCCACTTTTTCCAGTCGGCAGGCATTTTTTTGCGGATAAGGATATCGCCTTTTTCCGGAGCCTGTACTTCAAGAATAGTTCTATTCCTTTTTTCCGGATGGGAACAGATATGGCACGAGGCGGGAGAGTCGGCGCTCCATAGCGTTTCCTGATGAAAGTCTGCCACTGAAAGAAACTCTTTTTTCGGATCAATAGTAATAGGCAGAGGGAGAGAGGCTGACTGTTTTTTTGTAATACCAGTCAGGATAAGTATGACCGCAATAATAAAGAGAAGAAATGTGAAGAATTTGTTCACGGAATCATTATTTTATGTATCTTCCGGTACAATAGTGTACCCTGATAGTATGAGATTCTGTTCCATTCGTCAATATTTTTCTTCTTATAAACGTATCGTACCGCTGTATTGCGGGTATTGCTTTCCGCTGAAATAGCTGGAAGCGAAGGGTCTTTTCTTCTGTTGAAATGATGTATGACTGTATCGTATGGGAGTGGATAAGAAGAGAATATGGTTGCACAGGGGCATTCCTATAGAAAAGAAAGGTTTTTCTACTCTTTTCATGCAGGGTATAATAGAATTTCACATAAGAGGAGAATGCATGAATAGAATGCTTTTGCTTCTTGAAGATAAAGAAAATTCTTCACGCACGTTGTTTCACACCCTGTCTTCCGCGGGTTTTTCGGTTCTTTCTGTGGATCTGTCAGAGGAGAAGATAGAGGAATATCTTCAATCCACAAAGGCAGAGGCCATTGTTGCGGATGGCTCGCTTGCCATGGATAGAAAAAGTGCGAAGATTATGCAAGAATGGAGAAAAAAAGTAGAGGTTCCAGTGGTATATCTCTGGACTGGTGCGATTCCAGCTAAAAAAAATCTTCCTGAAGGAATAGAAATATTTCCAATGGAAGAGAACCTTAAAGATCGGTTGGAACGCTTTCTTGCCAATGCTTCATTCCAACGCAGGATTCTTCGATACAATGAGATCTTTTCTCATGTGCCATATTCTCTTGCCATAGCGGGAAGCGACGGAAGAGTTCTTTGGGCGAATCAGCGGTTTTGTGAAGAGCATGCTTTGAAGGATATCAAGGCAGGTAAGGTTGATATGAGAAATTTTCTTCCCGAAGGCAGTCCTGCATGGAAGGAGATAGTTGGCGGTACGGCATGGGAGGGAGAATATCGTGCTGGAAACCAACAGGAAGAGCCGCGATGGCGTTGGATAAGGCTTATTCCTGTAAAAGAAAGTAGTTTCGGTGATGGCGAGGTACTATGGATTTCTGAAAAAATCACACCCAGAAAAGATCAGAAAAGGCTTCATCAGGAACAGGAATCATTGTATGCCACGCTTATTTCCGAGATGAGCGATGGTGTATGGCGTATGGACCTTTCTACGAATCATTTTGAGATGAATGAAAAATGGGCTCATTCTCTTGGATATAACAGAAATGATTTTGGAAGCGATCTTGAGGCCTGGTGGGACTCAATCCATCCTGGAGATAGAGAACGGGTAAAGGCAGAGTTTGATGCGCATCTTGCCGGATATACTTCGCTTGTGTCAAGCGAGTTGCGTATGTGTGAAAAAAACGGTGAATATCGCTGGGTTCTTGTGCGGGGAATCGCCTATCGCGACGCAGAAGAAGAGAAGAGAATCATTACAGGAATTTTTACTGATATTTCCGCCCGCAGAATGTCCGAAGAGCAACTTCGCAACGGCGCATTTTCCGATACACTTACCGGACTTCCAAACAGAGCCATCTTTCTTGATAGGTTGGGACGGGCTCATGCAAAACTGAAACGACGAGGAAACTATTTTTTCGCGGTACTCTTTCTTGATCTTGACGAGTTTAAATATGTTAATGATACTCTTGGGCATGCCCTGGGAGACAGGCTTCTTATTGAGGTTTCAAAAAAACTCTTTTCGTTTATCCGAACTACAGATACATTGGCGCGGATGGGAGGAGACGAGTTTGCGATTTTGCTTGATGATATCCGAGATACCAGTGATGCGGTTCGGGTTGCGGAACGTATATTGAATGGATTAAAGTCAGCGATCCGCATTGACAACCATGAAATGTTTGTGAATGTAAGTATAGGAATTGCGCTTAGTACGTCTCGCTATGAGTATGCGGAAGAGTTTTTACGGGATGCGGATATTGCTATGTATCGGGCAAAGTCAAAAGGAAAATCAAAGTACGAAATCTTTGATGAAAAGATGTATGAACAAGCCTTGAACCGTTTCAAAAGAGAGAAAGAGTTATGGCAGGCGCTTGAACAGGAAGAGTTTCTTGTATATTATCAGCCGATTATTCTTCTTTCAACAGAAACAGTAAGCGGATTTGAGGCGCTTGTACGGTGGAAACATCCTGTTCGGGGCATTGTGTCTCCGGCAGAATTTATTCCTCTTGCGGTAGAGATGGGGCTTATTACAAAGATTGACCGATGGGTTTTGAAGCAGGCAAGTCGCCTTGTGAATAGTTGGCATATAAAATTTCCTCTTTATTCAAAACTCTTTTTAAGTGTCAATCTTTCCCGGAAGAATTTTTTTCAGGAAAACCTTGTGGAAGAGATACAGGCGATTCTTATGGAGACCGGGCTTGATCCTTCAACGCTTCGCCATGAAATTACCGAAAGCGAGATGATGCAGAATTTAGATATTATCAATGTACATCTGAAAAAAATGAAGGACCTGAAGATTCTTCTCCATATGGATGATTTCGGAAAGGGTTACTCTTCGTTGAGCCAGCTTGTGAACCTTAAGATAGATACCCTTAAGATAGATGGATCGTTTGTAAGTAATATGACGGAACGGGGAGAAAATTTTGAGATTGTGAAAATGATCGTGAACCTTGCGCATAACCTTGGAATGGATGTTATTGCGGAAGGAGTGGAAACCGAAGAACAATTAGCGCGGTTGAAGCGGCTCGGATGCGAGTATGCGCAGGGCTACTATTTCGCGAGACCAGTTCCCGGAGAAGAGGCGGAGAGGTTTCTTGCGGAAGGTCTCCGATAGCGGTGCAAAGGTATAGAAGTAATGGCTGTTGGCTTTTCAGAGAGGAAAAGAAATTCTTTTAGCGTTTCGGGAAGAATGCAGGGATTTGCACTTCTTCTTTGACCATAAAAATTCTCTGCACTATACTTAATTCTTATGATACATACAGAACAGATGCGTCTTGCCATTAAAGAGGCGGAAAAAAACCTTTCGGGCATTCCTGCCGGAGGTCCGTTTGGCGCCTGTATTGTAAAGGATGGTTCTGTAATCGCTGTCGCGAGAAATACTGTCTTGCGCGAAGATGCTACCTGCCACGCAGAGATCAATGCGATACGCCGTGCTTCTTCGCTTATTCAATCATTTGACCTTTCCGGATGCGATATTTACTCTACGACAGAGCCTTGTCCAATGTGTTTTAGCGCGATCCATTGGAGCCGTATCAATAGGATTTTTTTTGGCACTACCATTGAAGAGGCGGCTGTCGCCGGGTTTAATGAACTTTTTATTTCTACTCTTCGTATGGCGGAGTTGGGTGGCAGCAGAGTTGAAATAGTCTCTGGTATATTGCATAACGAATGTTATACACTTTTTGAACAATGGAAGAATTTCTCCGGAAAAGAGTCCTACTAAAGGACTCTATGAGAAGAGTATATGTTTTTTGTATATTTATTCTTCTTTTCTTGGGAGGATGTGCCGCGCTGACAACGCGTGTTTCGTTGCCATTGGATAGATCGGAAAAAACCCTTTCTTTAACCTCTGGACAGGCTTTTTCTATTATCCTTGATTCTAATCCTACTACTGGATATGCATGGCAACTTATTGCTATACCGGATCCCGCGATTGTTCGGCTTGAATCGCGCGATTTTATTCCTTCTTCTTCTTCTCGTTTAGGTGCGGCAGGAGAGGAAGTATGGCGGTTTAGGACAATAGGACCTGGGTATCAAAGAATAGAGTTTCACTATATAAGAGCCTTTGAAGAGAAGGGTTCTCCTATAGAAACACGCGCAGTATATATAAAAGTTATTACAGAAAAGAAAAAAGAGACGGAACAGAAATAAAAAATATCTTTTACAGGGAGAAGGGATGGATTCTCGTACTAGAATGTTGACAGCATGGGATTTTAAGGAACCTGATAGAGTTCCTTTGGAAATAAGTCTTTATGCCTCTGCAAAAGATCTTCCCGGCGCAGAGAAAATTCTTTCCTTTCAGGAGGATGAATCAGATAGTTTTAGAGGTGTGGAAGGATTTGATTGGGGTTTTTTAGGTCTTGAGAGTGATACAAAGGAAGAAGTTATTGAGGAGGTTCCTTATCAGTATAAACGGATTCGTAAGACGATATCTACTCCTGTGGGAGAGTTTACTGCCATTACCCGACATAATTACGACGAGGGCGATCCGAATGATTTTTACTGGGAAAAACGGTTTATTGCAACGTTAGATGATTTTTGTAAGATCGCGGAAGCAAAAAGAGAGGTGCGGTCTTTCCATCTTGAGGCATATAATAATGGATGCAGAGAGATTGGAAACAGAGGACTGCCTATTACGGGATTGTTTCATCCTCTTGGAAATTTGGTTCGCAACAGTACCATGGAAGAGGTTTATATATGGCTGATGACAGAACCTGAAATTACTATGCGATACCTTGAATGTTGCACAGAACAGATTTGCGCCACAATAGATTCCCTAAAAGGAAAAGAGCTTTTTTTTCCGCCGATTTTTGCGACCTATGCCCTTGAAATGTTGATTCCGCCTTGGATGGGAAAGAAACAGTTTACTTCACTAGTATTTCCTTTTGACAGGAAGGTAAATGAGGCGATCCATTCCATAGGAGGTCGTCATCGGGCGCATTGTCATGGTAACAGCGGTTCTTTTCTTTCTCTCTTTGCAGATATGGGGATTGATGGAGTAGAGCCATTGGAACCGCCGCCGTATGGAGATAATATCCTTACGGACGCAAAAAAAGAGGTTGGAACGAGAATGCTTCTTTCTGGAAATATAGTATCGCAAGCATTCCATTTGGATTCTTTTAAGGTACAAGATGTGCGTGGATTGGTGCGGAAGACGATTGAAGAGGGCGCTCCTGGCGGAGGTTTTACCTTACGAACCACCAGCGGCGCGATTGGTATTGGTAAAACAGAGCAACAACAACGTAAATCTATTGAGTGCGGTCTTGCGATGATTGAGGCATGGCGGGAGTTTGGCGCGTATCGGTAGCAAGCTTCTTTTTTGAATGATAACAACAGGAGAGGGCCAAAATGAAGATCTATCTAATGACAGATCTTGAGGGAGTGGCAGGAGTGTATACATGGGAGAATCGGGCGGACGACTCTCGTGAAAACCATGAACGCCGCTGTCGTCAGCGCCGGTGGCTTGCATGGGAAGTAAATGCCGCCGCAGAAGGATTTTTTTCCGCGGGAGCAACCGAGGTTATTGTAAATGACGGGCATGGCGCGGGATATACCATAGATATAGAAGAATTAGATCCGCGTGTGGAGGTGATACATGGTCAAAAGCGGCCGCAATGGCAGGCTTACCTTGATGAAACTTTTGCGGGTACTGGTATTGTGGGCGCGCATGCAAAAGCAGGTACTGCGGGCGCCAATCTCGCTCATACCATGGGAAGGCCAGTAAAGGATTTTTCTGTGAATGGCACTTCTATTGGAGAGATGGGATTACAGGCGCTTATTGCCGGTTATTATGGCGTTCCCTTTATTTTTTGTTCCGGAGATGCTTATGCCTGTCAGGAGATAGAGTTACTTGTGCCGGGATGTGTAACCGTGGCAGTAAAGAGCGGAATGAGTATTCTTTCTGCGAAGACTGTTCCTCCGCGCCGATCCGCGGAGTTGATTCGCGAAGGAGCGAAACGATCTCTTTCTTCTATTGGCACAATAAAACCCCTTGATTTAGGAACCCCTCTTCTCTTTCGCGAAGAATGGCATGAACAGACGTTTGATACCAAAAATCCTCCTCCTTATGGAAGGGTGATTGATGCATATACCAGAGAGATTGAAGCCAAAGATATTATAGAATTGGGATGGAAACTCTATCCTCATTTTCTGCGAGACTGGAAACCATTTGAATATCGCGGAGAAGGATAAAGATAGAGAAGAGGAAGAGTTTTAAAAAAAAATCTTATAAAACAATTGGAGGATTATATGAAGATACCTGCGGAGAAGGCCTGTTTTGACGATCTTCTTGATATTCGTACAGGAAATGAAAATCTAAGAAACGGAAGTATTCCTTCGTGGATTGAGAAACTCTCTACGCGGGAAGAGTGGGAAGAAAAGAAATCCGCGCTTCAGGAGATTTTTCTTCAGGGATTTGGAAGAACTCCTGCGGTGGCATGCGATCTTGATCCAAAGTATATTGATGAGGTTGAGTGCGAGGGATATATAAAGAGAAAAGTTTCCTATGCGGTAGAGCCCGATGAACGTCTTACCGCATACCTTCTTATACCAAAAGGTATTACGAAAAAGGTTCCCGGAATACTCTGTATTCATCCGACAACCCCTTTTGGCAAAGAACAGACCATTGGAAACGATCCCTCTGCAAAAGGCCAGGATCGCGCTTATGCATTGCATCTTGTGCGGCGCGGATATGTTACGCTTGCATGGGATTTAATGAGTGCAGGAGAACGTACCTTTGAAGGATTGCAGAGCTTTGATACTGCTCCGTTTTATCGTAAACATCCTGAATGGTCGGCAGTAGGAAAAGATTTTTGGGATCTACAGCGGGCTATAGATTTTCTTGAAACCGTGGATGAGGTGGATACATCGCGGATCGGATCCATAGGACATTCGCAGGGTGGAGGAATTACTATTCATGCCATGGCGCTTGAAGAACGGATTAAGGTCGGAGTTTCCAGTTGTGGGTCATGGCCTTCTCGTCTTTCTAAAAACCCATTTAACAATGCGCGGAAAAGTTGGTGGGTAGGCCGTCCCTTATTGCGCCCGTACTGCCTTACAGGAAAGGATTTTCCCGTGGATATACATGAACTCCTTGGGATTGCGGCGCCGCGGGCGATCCTTTTCCTTACGGCATTGAATGATTGCGGATATGAAGGAGAGGAAGAGATCGCGGCTGTGGGAAAAGCTTTTCAGAACCTTGCGGAGAATGTAGAGAAGGTCTTTTCATTATATGGCGCAAAAGAAAAGTTTACGGCGTTGTTTCATACAAAAGGACATAGTTTTTTACAAGAAGAACGGAAGGTTGCCTATTCCTTTTTTGATAGATATCTTTGAAAGAAGAGAGAAAATATCTTTCTGCGAAAGGTTGCAAGAAGGATAGGTAGATATGAAACAAAAACCTGTATAGAGCGGTTGCCTTCTATACAATGAAGACAAAAGAAGATTGTTAGCCATCCGAATTTTGGATATGCTTTTTATAAAGAATCTTCCCTTTTTTTTCATACGGAAATAAAGATTATTTCGGTATAGCGGGAAGATTCCGTATCATTGTTTCTGCCCATTCTTTCATCTCTTTCAGATCTTTTACTGTCGGCGTGGCGCGTTGAGGAAGATGATACTCAAAATTTATAGGACCTTTGTATCCGGCATGGTATAGGGCTTGAAAGGCAGAGGCAAAATTAATAATTCCTTCTCCGGGTTGAAGATGTTCTTCCATCTTTCCATGGTTATCAGAAACATGGATAGAAGAGATAAGCCCCGCGCAGTTATGGGCGGTTTCTTCTATTGTTTCCGCAAGATTGGAATGGTTTAGATCAATACAAATAGAGAGAGAAGAAGAGTGAAACGACCGTACAAATTCCGCAATCTCAAGTGAGGGAACATACCGTTCGTTTGAAGGTTTGTCTGGCACGGTTTCTAAGGCAAGGGTATATCCGATACCTTCATTTGTTTCAAGGAGTTCTTCTATACTTCGCAGAAATGCTTCTCCTACCGCGGGATTGTACGATCTGTTGACATAATGGATAATATAGGGGCATGGCGCAAAGTGGCCGGCTTTTTTCATAAGATTTTTTTCTATTGCGACTGCCTCTTCTCTAACAGACGGGTCAAGGGAAGAGATAGAAAAATCGGTCTGTCCATGTACTGCCCATACCCGAATTTCTTTTGGAACCGTGAGTTTGTCGGAGGGTGTGGAGGAAAGGTGGCCTCCCGAAAGTTCTAAATAGGGAAATTCTGCCTCTACCAGTAACGAGACCGCTTCTTGAAAGGGTAGAAGCCCTGCTTCAGGTTGACGGAAAATAGAGGTGCTGGTACTTACTCCTTTCATAAGAGATCTCCTTTCCCTTTTTTTCAGAGGGGTTATTACAGAGTATGTTTTTTTATATTATATGCAAGGATAGTCATTGCGACAACTCTTTTTCTTTTCTCTCTATCAAAGGTATTCTATTTTTAGAAAAAAGAAGAAGGGTTGCCATAACTGATTTTTTTTGGGATACTGTAAGAATATGGAGAAAAAAATATCTTCAGATAGTATGATGCAAAAGAGGGTTTCTGCCTTTTCTCGGTTGATGAAGGTTATTGATGTTTTGCATGGAGAAAAGGGATGCCCCTGGGATAAGGCGCAGACCCGGTCGGATCTTATGGCAAAGTTTAGAGAAGAATTGGATGAATACGAAGCCGCGCTTCTTGCCTCTGACGAAAAAGGAATGGAGGAGGAACTGGGAGACCTTTTTTTGCTGGTACTTTTTCATGCAAAGATTGCGGAACGGGAAGAAACATTTGATCTGTGCGGTGTGATGGATGGACTTGAAAAGAAATTGCGGCGTCGGCATCCCCATGTTTTTGGAGATAGGAAGGCAGATTCTCCGGAAGAGGTAAAAGAAATCTGGAAGGAGATGAAGAAAAAGGAGCGGAATGTATTGGAATAATACCTGTTGCTTTTAGAGCAAAGAAGGGGGAGTAATGAGGAAAGAGATAGAGATTTTTTTTATCAAATGGGGCGTTAATATCTTGACACTTTTGGTGGTGGTTCGTTTTGTGCCGGGGCTTTCTCTTAATAATTTCGCCTCTGCCGCCTATGCCGCGCTTGTTCTTGGTTTTCTTAATGCGGTTGTTCGTCCCGCGCTTCTTCTCTTTACTTTGCCTCTTTCTTTTCTTTCTCTTGGTTTTTTTACCTTGCTGGTGAATGCTTTTCTCTTTTCTCTGGCGGGAAAAGTGGTGAGTGGTTTTGTGATAGAGAGTTTCTGGAGCGCTTTTTGGGCAGCGCTTCTTTTTACCATTGTAAGCGCTATTCTGAATATCTTTTTTGTACCAGACCGTTCCAGAAGGGTTGTTATGTATAAGAGGGGCTTTGAACAGAGGCGGGAAGAACCGCGTGAAAAAAGCAATGTCATTGATATTGAGGCTGAAATCCATGAATAAGAGCGATCTTTTTAGGAGATTTGTATCCATAGAGACAAACAAAGAGAGCATACAATGGTAAAAGAAGTGATGAGGAGAAAGGCATCGGACAATATCTATTTGCATAAAGATTTTCATGGAACCTTAAGTTTGGGATTGGAATATCTTGAGGAGAACTATGGAGCAGAGGCAGTGCGGGAATATCTTCGAGCATTTGCCTGTTCTTACTATGCGCCTTTGAAAGAGGAGATCCGAGCAAAAGGATTGCGGGTATTAAAGGAACGGATTGAACAAATATATAAAGAAGAGGGAGGAAAGGTTGAAATTTCTTTCTCTGAAGAAGAGATGGTTGTAACCGTGCATATTTGTCCTGCGGTAACCCATATAAAGAGCCAAAACTATCGGGTAGCGCGCCTTTTCATTGAAACAGAGGCTACTGTGAATGAGGCTATTTGCGAAGGAACTCCTTTTGTTGCGGAACTTCTTTGGTATGATAAAGAGAGCGGATCAAGTAAAACCCGCTATGTGAGGAGAAAGAAATGATTCCTTGTACAGAATTTATTCCCGCCTACAGCGAACTTTTTTCTTTTCTTGAGAAAAAAGGTGGTAAGAAAGCAGTGATTGAATATTGGGAATGGCTTTCAGATAGTTTTCTCGGAAACTTAAAATCTCTTGTGGAAGAATATGGTATCCGTGGTTGTTGGCTCTATTGGAGTCATACTTTGAACGAAGAGGCCGCGGATTTTACTATGACGCTTGATGAAGAGAAAGAAGAGTTTTCAATAGAAATGCATGCCTGTCCTTCAAAAGGCAGGCTTCTTGAAGCTTCTCATATCTTGCCCTATGATGATTATTGCGGCCATTGCGATATTCTCTACCGCCGAGTTCTGGAGCCTCTTGGGTATGAGTATAGTACAGACCTTTCTAAGGTTGATAAGGCAAGATGTTCTCTTACAATACGGCGCAAACAGAAGAAAGGCGCAAGAAAGAAAAGATAGAGATTTGCAATCCTTATGATCCCTTATCTCCGATACCTTTTTTAAGCCAACATAGAGGAACAGGAGAGCATAAATAACAGAGAATAGATCTTCAGAACCCCTAGAGTTCCTTTGATGGATCTATCCTGCGGCAATGCATGTTTCCCGCGATTTCAGAGTTAGCATATAGGCTTTGAATATCTCTCTCTCTGTACTTTAAGAATGTCTGTTACATACAGGGAGATACGAACTCATTTTTGGCAAGGGTATATGATCCCTTTTTTCTCTTCCCGACTGCGCGTATAAATTCCGCAAGTTCTTTGACCTTGTCGCTAGCTCGTTTCTTTCCCATTGCGGCATCTGCTTGAAAAGGATCTCCCATTACTCCTACCTTGACCTCTTTCTTTTGGGAAATATAGGGAGCGACAAAGGGATGGTCAAATGGTTTTTCAATATGTTGATAATAATCAGGATCTTCTCGCATTTTTGAAGCAATCGGTTCTTTGTCAAGGGTTCGTTTCTCTAAGCGAACGCTTTCCGGAGCAAGCTCCATCATTGCGGAGGTTTCGGTGTATCCCGCATGAAAATCTCTTAATCCTGCGGGAGGAGGAGGTCTTCTTGCGAGGCGGTTCAGGGGAACGATGGCAAGAAGTTTTCCTCGGAGCCAAGGCCGTTTATGGAAGTAGAGTTGTTTAAAGTTCATTATCCCGTAAAAGTTTTCAGTGCCGCCATGGCCAAGAGTAAAGAGTACATTTTCTAATCCCTGTTGAAAGAGAGAATCTGTAATATCTGCCATAAGATTGGCGAGTGTTTCTGGATGGATGTTGATAGTGCCGGGAAGAAGGCCGCCCGAGAAGGAGTAAGGAATTAAAGGCGCCACAAAACATCCGGTTTTTTCCGCGGCACGGATACTGATTTCTTGTGCGGAGATACAGTCGGTTGCTGTGGTAAGGTGATAGCCATGCTGTTCTGTACATCCCACAGGCACTAAGACGGTTTTTTGCCCTTTTGTTATGGCGTCACGGATCATATCTACAGACATCTCATGCCATATCTTTGCATTTTTTTTCTTTTCAGCCATGATATTCTCCCTGGTAAAGATGGTAAAAAGAGCCGTGGGTTGAGTGTCTGACAAGAGAATTTGGAATAAGAGGAAAAGAGAATAAAGCAGAGCAAAAGAGAAGCGGGATGCGATCTATTGATATAAGAAAAGATCTAATCACGACATCTGTCCCGGTAAGATATATGCTTCTATGAAAAATCTATTGTAGCCAATAGTTTGTATGGCGTCAATAGCGGATTATTGTATGAACAATCTATAGGAAAATATTCTCATTGTAAGAATAGATAGAGAAGGGAATAGAATGAAGAAGGGATGAGATATGAAAGCATTGAAGGATAGGGGAAATAGATAAGTAGATAGAGTTTTTTTTCAAAAGTATAGAATTTTTTTTATTGCCGTCATAAAAAAGGGCGGAGAAGATATACATTCTCCGCCCTTTTCCTACCCTTTTCTTACTCTACAGAAATGCTTACTTCCTTTGCTTTTGCTTCTTCTGCCTTTGGAAGAGTAATCTCAAGAATTCCATCCTTCTGTGTTGCTTTTACCTGGTTTCTTTCAATGGGGCAGGGAATTGTAAAGGTTCTAGTAAAGGAACCTTCGCGAATTTCTTTCCGGTAATAATTTTCTTTCTGAGTTTCTTCTATTTTTGCAGTCTTTCCCGAGATACTCAGAGTATCGCCTGTTAGATTAATGGTTACATTCTCTTTTGCAACTCCGGGAAGTTCAGCTTTGATTACGATGGATTCCTCGTTTTCATAAATATCTACCGAAGGATTCCATACCGCGGTTTCCCAGGTGCTTTTTCCAAAGACCTTGTCAACAAACTGGTCAAGGTTTACCCGTACATCCTGTAATTCCTTGATAGGATCAAAACGTACTATTCTGTTCATTGAGCCCTCCTTGTAAAGATTTTTTAAGGGGAACAAATGCTACTATTTTTTTTCTTTGCTTCTATAAATATAGATGCAAAAATCTTCCAAAAGTTGCGAATTGTTTTTTCTGTACCTTAAGAAGAAAGGATTCCGCAGAAGAAGTAAGGTTTTAGATTTTTCACTGTTATTACATCTCCTTTGACGGTTGCTGTGGCGGCCTTTTTTATCTTTAAGGTATGAAATATCGCACTTTTTTTAAGCCCAAGAATGGTTCTGTTAATCTCAATGTTTCCAGTAACAGGGGCATCGCTTAAGTTGGTTATGGTAATGAGGATATTTCCCTTGCGATCCTTGTAGGCGACTGGATAGAGCGAAGGATGTGATTCTTTCGCGAACGAGACCGGTTCTACAGAGGGGTTGAATACCCGTACTGGATCAGTGGAAAGGGAATTAATCATATCCCAGAGAGGTTTTGCGAAGGCAGAGCATTGGGTAAAACTTTTTCCCGGTTCAAGGAAGGGATGGTTTGCCCAGCAAAGTCCCGCGGCAAATCCCGCGGCGCGTTGGCCCGAGAACATGGCGCGATCCGGAGAGTTTCCGGCAATAAGATGAGGACCAATACAGGCGCTTCCTCCGTAACTGGCGGCAATGTCAGGAGTAGAGATAAGCCCTGAATGGAGAACAGAAAATTCGCCGGTAACCGCGGCATCAAAACAGGCGTACGATGAGGCGGATTGAAGGGTGGAATGGCCGATGAGAACACCCTGTTCTCCCACGCGTTTCCGAAGAGCTCTGGTGAACATAAAGTAGTTGTACACAGAGGAGTGGAGAGGGGTTGATTTTGCAAATCCCATGGCAAAGGGAGCCGCCCAATCTATGTAGAGACCGTCAAAATTTCGTTTCAGATACTTTTCAAAAAATTCGTCATACAATGAATATTGTTCAATGCCCCGCATATAAAGAAGAACTCTCATTCCTTTTTTGTGTGCCGCGGCAATGAATGCTTTAAGCCATTTTGGATCTTGAGGCCGATAATTGGACATTGGTTCTCCGTTACTACCGCCATTTTTCATCCAGAACTGATGGATAAGGAGAACGTTTGCGCCTAAGGAGGCGGCTTCTGCCACAGCTTTCAGGGGAGGGTTTTCTTTGGCGATCTGAACATCTTGATAAAAGGTTTGGCGTGTGGGAACACTGCACCACGGCCAGTTGCGGATTCCATAGATATAAGGGTACATCACATGGCAGACACGCGCACCGAGAACATTGTTTCTTCTTACAGGATCAGCGGTTGGTCCTGCCTCTGTTCGTGCGGAAGCAATGAAAAGCCCCCATTTGTTCCGATAAAAGAATGGTTCCTTCAGGGTTTCTGTTTTATTTAAACAGAGTTTCCATGTATGGAGCCATCTATTCTTTTGTTCTTGAGAGATTGTTGCGGTGGGAGCAAGCATTTCGCCGCCGAGGGAAGAGTTGTCTTCAAGGACAAATTCAATGCGGTGCGAGTAGCATTTTGTATTGTCCCATCCCGCGTCAAGCCCGGTCATTGCAAGAAGGTGCTTACAGTTTATTTTTTCATTTCGGTTGTTGGCAACTTTGATATTTGCCAGAACATGGGTGGTGGTAACATCCTGTTTAAGATAGGGATCCCTGCTAACATAATTTACCTTGAGATTCTTTGCTTTTTGCAGGTTGAGGTTGAACCCCATTTCTGCGGAAGAGACGATTGCTTCTTTCTTGGGAAGCATGGCAAGACGGAATTCGCAGAAGATAACACTTTCCCGAAAGACTTCGTATTGTTGTTCAAAAATAAAGGTTTTTGCAATGGTACTGGTTGCGGAAAAGATGATATACCCGGCTTCTTCATATTGAACGGTAAAGGTGGCGGAGAAATCGGCCACAGAATATTTTTTGCCGGAAATAGAGAGGGTTAAGTTGGGAGCAGGTATGTTGGGAGAGATAAGTTCGCGCCGCGATGCGCCGTCTTTTAGGGTTAGTTCGGTAAGTTGTCCTCCTTGCTTGCCTTCCCAGCGATAGATAGCGTTTCCTGTTTCAATAGATATACGTCGTTCGCTCTTCTCTACCTTGAACATAGAGTTCTCCCTGTTATTGGTTGCGTACGAAGCTTTTCCTGATGGAACGATTGTACAACCTGTCTTTATTGGTTGATATAATTACTAATCTCTAAGGCTGTTAGGGTGGCTCCCGCACAATATTGTGTAAGAAGGTGAAGCGTGGTCTGTTCCATAAAATGAAGTTCTTGGGAGGTGAATGTCCATGGCTTTCCTGTGGGCCATTGTTCTTTTTTTACAATGGCGCTTAAATGGATAAAATCCGCATCTTCTTTGATACGGAAGAAGAATGCGCCTGCCTGCATCGCATATTCCCGATCTTTATTGGAATCAGCCACAAAAAGTACTCGCTGATACCCTTGTGCGAGAATGCGGGAAAGTATCTCTGCTTTATCATTTTTTCCAGAGGGGTCTCCTCCATAGATGCCCTTGAAAAGGTCTTGTGAGAATGTGTGGCGAGTGAAATCTTGTATAAGGATATCTTGAGTAACACCAGATGCAATATAAAGATCAAAGGTATGTGAAAGAAGTGTAAGGATGTTTTTTGTGGAGGGCCAGGGAAGCCAATATTTTTTTGCGGCGGCATCGTTTAATGCGGAGTATCGGTCGTTATAACAGGTTTTTATTGATTCGTAAGAAGATCGCAAGTTTTCCGGCACTCCTAACTCTTCAAATGCAGAGATTGATTCATATTTTTGGTTTATTAAGGCGTTAACAAGTGCGGAAAGTTGTTGAAATCGCGGAGAACCCGGGTATCGGATATAGGCACGGAGCATACGGGAAGTATCTATTGCTAAATTTTCAGGATGGAGAAACCTATCAAATCCATATTCTTTGCAGGCAGTCCATGTTGAATACATAATGTGGATGGATTTGTCATTATTAAGTTTTCCTCCACGGATCAGCGTACCGTCAAAATCAAAGGCGATGGCATCTTTTTTCTTAGAGGTAACAGAGCGGTTCATAAATAAATCGTACCATGGCATTACGGGATTGCAAAAAGAATATCTTGAAACAATGGTATTGATCTATGGCAGATGCCAGCGTGTCCAGAGAAGACTGCACTTGTCTTCGCTCTTTTTTTCTTTTTGATAATAGACAGTCAGGATTGTGCCGTCCTCTAGTTCTACGCTTGAAGGATAGCCGAGATCAGTGTCGGGGCCGTCGTCTCTGAGAATATAATCATATTCCCAGGTTCTTCCCTCGTCATGGCTGAGCATTACCCGTTCTCCGAAAGGCGACAGACGGTAGCCGTATACGCAAATAATGGTTCCCGAAGAGTGGAGGAGTAGGTGGGGCGGAGAGCCATGAAATCCAAGGGGTTCTGTGGGAGACCAGGTTTTTCCTCCATCAAGGGATTCTGTTTGCATAAGACTGAACGGAACAATGCCGAGCTCTTCAAGTTTTTGCGTTGGTGTTGAGGCGCTATTTTGAAGACGGATGAGTCCGAGCAATTTTCCAGAAGGCAACTCTATTGCATGGGGTTCGTGGTATTGGGTAACATGGGTTCCAGAGAAGAGAGGGATCTCGCCAAGTGTATGCCAAGAACTTCCTGTATCTTTGCTGATTACAGCATTGATTTTTCCAGTATGGCTATAAAACTCTTTTGTGTTTCCGGAAAATTCTTTTCCAAGATAGAGGATAGTTCCATTCTTTAGAAGAATAGGGCCATGTGGTGCGGAAACCGGAACCTGTATAGGAGGGCCCCAGGTCTTTCCATTGTTGCCGCTTATGCGGACCCATGATCCGCAGAAGAGGGATTCGTTTTCGCTCTTCATGGCACGGAGTCCTGCCTTCCACCGGATAGCGCTCTCTTGGTCTTGCATTGTGTTGACCTTGTTCCCTATTTTAATGGAGATATTGGAAGTAAACCATGAAAGAAGGAGTTGGTTCTTTCCAAGGTTGATGATTCCCGCATCTCGGTCGTCAAAGGGAGAGTCGTTGATAACCCTTGGCGTGTTCCATTCTTTCCCATCAGAGCTTCCTTCGCAGAGTATGGTTCGGCCAAAGGGACAGACATGGTTGTTCCGTAATCCTGATGATGCTACTAAAAGAGTGTTGTTATCTTGTTTGCAGATGGTGGGCCATCCGAAATATCCGAAAAATTCAGTGGGAAACGAGGCGATAATTCCATGGTCTGCAGAAATCTTTTTTCCTTTCTGTATAGATTTCATAAGAACCCCCTTTGTTATAAGGAAAGGTTATGAAAGGCGAAGAAGTGTGAAAGCGTTTTTCCATGAAATTTTGTCCAGGATTTCTTCAGAAAGTATTTTTTCTCTGCGCATGGTATTAAAATAATCCACAATGGGAAGTTCCTGCGGAGTGGAGGCGATATCAGTGCCGAAATAGAGTCTGTCTGAAAACTCTTCCATAAAACGGTATCCAAACTCAGGATCCCTGCTGATTGCGTTGAATCCGCTTTTTGCAGAGAGGTCTCCGTGAAGGTTGGGATAATTTTTCATCAATTCAACTACTCGTCCGGGAATAACCTTTCCGCTTGGATATCCTCGTCTGCTTGTTTCGTCAATTTCATTTCCAATCTCAGACCAGAAGACCTGCGAGTGTGCAAGAAAAATAAGATTAGGAAAAGATTTGAGAACTCGTTCAATCCGGGGAAGTCCGCGTTCATCAATACATCCGTAATTTCCCCCCTGTTGCGCAGAGAGATGAAAGGTAAGAGGAAGCCCGCTTTCTTCCACATAATGAAAAAAATTCATATTTAAGGGATCATCAAGAGGGATATTGGGAATATATTCGCCGATTCCTCGGCATCCAAGGCTTTTGTAGGCTTCTAAAAGATTTGTAAAATCAGCCTCTGTACTATTGGTAAGAAAACGCGGATCTATGTTACAAAAAGGAATAAGCCTGTCTGGATAGCGATTGGCGATACGGAGAGTCTCTTCGGGAGGAACAAGAGTATAGCGATATTCAGGGCTAACAAGAGAAAGAATGACCGCCTTCTCAATTCCTGCGGTATCAAGCATTGCGATGAGTTGTTCCGGAGAAGGATAGGATGAACCATTCAAACGGGTTATACTGGGATGTCTTTCTTCTGCGGTGTGGGTATGGATATCAAGAAACATTCTTTTCCTCCTTATGGTTACAAGGTTTTTCTATGGATGTCGAGGATTCTCGTCGCTACCTTTTTGGGAGATTTCTGATACTCTTTCTGTGATAGATTTTGCTTGTGCGCAAAAGGCAGAAAAGAGAGAACCCCTTCTCTTTCTTTATAAGCCTTCCGAAATAGTGCGTTCTGTAATTTCATCAATCTCTTTTTTCAGTATATCCGGTAAGCCTAAAAGTTCAACTCCCATAAATCCCCGTATAATGATTGATTGGGCTTCTTCTTCGGAAATGCCTCGGCTTTCAAGATATTCTATCTCATCTTTTTTTACCTTTCCAATGGCGGCTTCATGGCTTAAATCTACATCCCGATAATGGGTTTCCAATTCAGGGATGGCATAAATTCTTCCTTTTTCTGTAACTGTCAGGCCTCTGCATTCAAGGTGGGCCTTTACCTCGGGAGCATTTGCCAGAAGATGGCCGCGGGCAATAATAGTTCCTCCGAAACTTACTGCTCTGCTGATAATCTCTCCAGAGGCGCCTTTATTATTTAAGACGATTCTTCCTCCTATATCTTGGTAAGAGCCATCATGAGATGCGATAATAGAGTTGAACCTAACCTTTGCATCCTCTCCTTCAAGAAAGGCGGTCGGGTACATAACTATTTTTTTTACAGGCCGTAAAGATACATAGTTTGAAACAAAATGTCCGTTTTTTTCAACCACTGCCACGCTTTGGGGCTGAACTTCCACATCTTCTTTCCATGAATGGATCATTGTAAAATTCAGATAACCGTTTTTATGGACAAAAAATTCTGAAAGTCCTAAATGATACGCTTCATCCGCGGCTTTCGCAGAGGTGCATCCAGTCATAAGGTATAGTTCAGCGCCTTCTTCCACGATAACAATATTATGGACCCGTTGCCGAAATCCTTTCTGTTGCAGGACAAGGCATGCCTGCACAGGAAAAATGGTTTTAACTCCTTTTTTAATTCTTACAAAATATCCGCCTGTGGTATCGCGGTCATACTCTTTTTTTACCCTTTCAAATCCTTTTCCATAATAGGTTTCTTTGACTTCAGGGTATTGGCTTAACGCATCTTCAATGGCGAGAACCTCTACTCCTTCTTCCGCAACACCGGAAAAGAGAACATTGTCATCTTCTTGTAAAAAACTTCCGCTTCTCTCTTTTTCCTTTACGTCATATCCCACCAGTTCCAAATCTTTATATTGTGGTGTCATATATCCACCTCATGCGTGCAGGTTTTACATTTTTCATACCCGTACTCTTGTATGGTGTGAAAGATTTTTTCCGGCTTACTGTAACAGCATATTGCGCCTTCTATTAAAACACATCCTTTTTTCGCCTTTATATATTCAAGGATATGGCCTGTGTGCGTTATGATAAGAGATCCGCAATCATTCGTTGTTAAATATGTGTTGAGCGCTTTTCCCATGACAGATATGTTTTCTATATCTACTCCTGATTCAGGTTCATCAAGAAGGAGAAGTTTTGGTTTTGAGAGAAGAACCTGAAACAGTTCCGCTCGTTTTACTTCGCCTCCGGAAAAATTTACATTAATATCACGTTCTAAAAATTCTTCCACCTTTAATTCTTTGGCAAGTTTTTTTATCCGTTCTTTATCTTTCTCTAAATGTTCTGCTATCTGAAGAAGTGTTACTCCATGAATTTTTGGAGGGTTCTGGAACATGATTCCTATTCCCTTGATTACTCTGTCGCTGACTGAAAGGCCTGTAATGTCGGTTCCTTCAAAAAGAATTTCTCCCGCGGTTACCTGAAATCCAGAAAGTCCCATAATTGTCTTAATAAGCGTGGATTTTCCCGAGCCATTGGAACCAAATAGAACCGTTACATCTTTCTTATGTACTGTTAGATCCACTCCGCGTAAAATTTGACGGTTCTCTGTCGTAACTTGAAGGTTCTTTATTTCTAACACGATTGCCTCCTGTGGGATTCAGAGGTAATGTTACATAAAAATAAAAAAAATCACAATAGTATGGGCATAAAAGACAAGATGATTCTATGTTGCGTTTAATCTTCGTTGAAAGAAATTAAGGTCTGTTGTATGTGGTTTGATAGCTATCTGCCTGTTTCCAATATGCGGTTATAGGTTGCTTGCGGAGATCCGAATACAATGGAAACATTTCCGCTGAGTTGAAGCACCAGTATCATCCCTGCTTTTGGTCCTGTGCCGCGATTATGGGGCCATCTGTCGGCCTGTTGACGGAACCAGTCGCTCATTAGCCATGAGGCATTGGAGTTTTTTAAAGAGAGTTCTCGCGGAGAAAAGTTCGGGTTTCGCGGATCCATTTCCCGGCTGGAATAATATTTGTAACTTATAAATCCCGCATTCCAGTTTTCTTCATTAAAAATTACAGAATCCGCTCCTCCTGGCGAGGGTTTATTGGCAGAGGGCTCTATTGCAGGCGCAGAGGGACAGTAGAATACTTTTCGGTTGCGGATATAAGGCATAAGGCAGTTTGTAAGGATACGATGCGGGTTTCCCATGGTCTCTTCCACAGGGAAGCGTTCTTCGTAATCTCCCGCGTACATATGGAGCGCAAGACCGAGTTGTTTTAAATTTCCGATACATACGGTTTCTTTTGCTTTTTCCCGTGCGCGGCTTAATGCTGGCAAGAGCATTGCCGCAAGGATAGCGATGATGGCGATTACTACTAAAAGTTCTATGAGGGTGAAACCATTCTGTTTCATTCGTTCTCCAGAGATTGGTGTCTCTATTTTTCTGTGAAGAGATGCTGTTTGTGCTTTCTGTTCCGATACTTTCCGTAAGATATAACAGATCGTAGAGGAAAATTATTTTTGGATAAAGATCCCATTTTTCATCTGTTGCGTCTTATCTGTATAGTTTGCCACGTTCTTATCGTGGGTTACCATCAGGACCGCTCCACCGTTATGTGCGAAGGCGCGCAAGTATTCTAATACTATGATGCTGTTTTCCTCATCAAGGTTTCCAGTGGGTTCGTCTGCGAATAGTACTTTGGGGCTGTTTATGCAGGCGCGTGCTAGTGCAACTCGCTGTCGTTCGCCGGTGCTGAGTTCCGAGGGAAAATGATGGAGTCGGTGTGTAAGGTGGAACTGATCAAGGATTTTTTTGGCATCGCGCCTCTCTTTTTTTCTTTCAACGGCAAGGGTAGGTACAAGTACATTTTCTTCCACGGTTAAAAAGGGTATTAGATGGAACTGCTGAAAGATAAATCCTGTGTTACGGGCACGAAAAAGAGCCCTCTCTTCTGAAGAAAGGGTATAGATATCTTTTCCTTCAAAAAGAATGTTTCCTTTATCGGGCGATAAAAGCCCGGCGACTGTTAGAAGAAGGGTGGTCTTTCCGCATCCGCTTGGACCTTTGATAGAAAGAAAGTTTCCTTGATGAAGAGTAAAAGAAACATTCTGTACCGCAAGAACAGTTTCCTGTTTGCGGTGATAGCTCTTACTTAAGTTTTCCACGGTTATCATAGGCATTTATCCTTCCCGTAATATGGTTGCCGGATCTTTTTTTGCGGCGATTAGGGTAGGAATCCAACTGGTAACAAGGGATACGAAAGGTGTAAGAAGGAGAACCGCAAGAAATGTTGATCCTCGGAATACACTTAGAAGGCCTGCTCCCAATGAAGAAGGTTGTCCTGCAAAGACACCTGCGACAAGTCCTATGCAATATCCTGTAAACCCTCCTATAAGTCCGATAAGAATCGCCCTGAGAAGAAAGAGATATATGATCTGCCCGGACCGTAGACCTAGTGCTTTGAGTATAGCTATCTCAAGCCGGCGTTCCCGAACATTCAAAAGGGAGAGAATAGTCATTAGGACGAGCGCAATGACGATAATGGAAGGGACAGCGACAGAAAAGAGTTGTTGTCGGGCATCTCTGAGAGCGCCGCGGTTTTTTAATTCAGATTCAATGGCGGATTTATGGGCGTCGGATGCTCGTTTGCGGGCTTCCTGGCGAACTGCGGCGATTGAGGCAAACTCTATCACCTGCGCATAGGGAAGAACAGAGGCAACATCTTTTCTGATAGAAAGCATAAGATCTTCTGTTCCTTGGCAGACACATTGGAGTGCGAAAATCCCATTAATTTTCCCTTCTTTCCCAATCCATTTTTGTACTCTGTCTAAGGGGAGCCATACAATGAGATCGTCATTATTTCCGCGTTGCGGATATATTGTGTCCACTGTAAATCGTTCGCCTTTGAGGGTAAAGACGCTTCCTTTAGAAAGGCTGGTTTCCATCGCGATGGTATATCCAAGGTTTGCGGTGTTTTTAAGAAGGGGCGGAGTTATAGGAGAGCGGTATCCTCCTTGTTCATCAAGATGTACTTTTTTTGCAGAGACCGGAATCTGATGCCGGATACCAGATACAATAATGTTACGCCTTTGTTCAGGCCAGTACAGGGAAGTTTGAAGAAAAGGAAGGAGATGGTTTAGACGTTTGGTTCCGCTTTTTCCAACCTTTTCCGCGGCCTCTTCCGGCATAAAGAGAGAGGGGTATCCTTTTATTTTTAAACGGGAGATATTTTCGTCTTTATGGAGTATCAAAGCATTATAGCCCAATCGTTTCATAATGATCCGATAATCATCTTCCAATTTTATCATTGCTTCTCTTGTTTCTGCTTCTCGCTGAATGATGATTTCATCGGTTCTTTTATCATAGGATTTCATGCTTGCATGGGTTCCGACAAAGGCGGCAATTGCCGCGGCTGAAGCGAGAATTAGCAGGATAACATTGATTTTTCTGAAGGAGATTTCTTTAAGAACAAGGGTATGGAGTTTCATTTTTTTCTTCCTTTATTTCTTTTTTTCTTCTCCCAGACAAGAAAGGTGCTTATAATAGTAAGAATGAATAATGCCGCGGTATGGTTTAGTCGCATAAACGGGTTAGAAGGGTCTTTACCAAGGATCTCTTCTTTTGATATTACCATAGAATTATTATCAGAGAGAATTGTTGCTTTTTCTTTGCGGCCTTCAAAGGAAGGTGTTTCTCTGCCGAGAATGTTTTTTATCTCTCCCTTTTTCTGTAGGGTTGCGGCAATTTCTTTCTCTTTCTCCTGCCGTGCGAAAAATTCAGATATTCCTGTGAGAGGAGGAGTGCTTTGGATCCCCTCAAAGGCTATGCGGTTTTGCCAGTTTACATACATAAGAAGATCTGTTCCCGGGTTTCCTGCTTTTACCTCGCAGGAACAAGGGCCGGTAATAAATTCGCCGGTTCTGTTGATGGTCCATTCATTGATTCCTTTTCCTACAAGGCTATAGAGGATAAGAGCCCGTCCATATATGGGAAATACCATTGGTTCTTTCCTGAGTTTCAGAAGGTCTTTTTCGCTCTTTAAGAGAATGTTCAGAAGAATCTCTTCAAAGGGATCGTCTCGGTCTACTATCATAAGAGAGAATCGGATTTTCGATTTTCCAGTGGAGTCAAGTTCTTGTACGAAACTATTTTTGTCCGAGGGTTCTTCCCATCCCCATTGTTCGGGGTTTGGAAGGCGAAGTGTTTTTTCAAGGCGTTTTAGTTCGCGTTTCAACAGACGTATCGCTGTATTGTCGGCGTTGTTATTTCCGCTTTTGAGAAATAGCCATACCGCGGTATCTCCTTCAAGAAGAGATTGTGCGATTTCATTTCGTTTCGGAGATGAGAGGAGAAGGGTTGGACGGCTCTTTTTAAGAGGACCCGCCCATACTTTTTGAGGTTTTCCATGAAGAAAAGGATAATAGAGCGCAACCCATGGAATTGTACTGGTTTTCTGCTCTTCCCATAGAGATTGTTCTTGGGGAGAAAGGTTTCGTGAAGAGATATCCACATAATGAATTTCTATATTTGCTTGTGGATTTTTATAATCTGCAATCGCGGCATTGCTAAGTGCGTCTGCAATGTTTTTTTCTTCTTTTTGTACGAGGGCTCCGCGGTGGAAAAGGTAGAGATCGTATCGGTCCTGTTCCCAGTATTCCATCGCATACTGAAAAACAGGGACTTCGCATGCAGGAGATACCCGAAAGAAAAGAAGTGCGATAATAAGAGTACGAAGAATAGCTTTTATTTCCATAGAATGAATCGTTTGAACTGTCCAGGGTTCCAGCCTCCGGCAAGGCCTGGAGATATTTGAATCCAGTAGTCTTGCCCTTCATTCTCGTCTCCGTCAAAGATGACAAGATTGCATGCGAATATTTTTCCTTCGCTGTTTCCGATTTTTACTCTATCAAGGGGAAGTTTCATTTCATAGAAGGTCTTTTTTTCTTCTTCTTTGCGTGTAACAAGATATTTTCCCTTTTGGAGTATATTACTTTCTTCTCCTGCCCATTGGAAGGCTTGTACTGTTCCCGATGCAAGAGCCACACCTAAATTCAAAGGAGGGGTTCCTTCTGTTCCATAGGGAACAAAGGCACATTGGAGGGCGTCTCCATCCCAGATAGTACTGCCAATTTTGGTATTATGATGTTTATTGTCGGAAACCATCGCTCCAAGATAGAGATATTCAAGGTCCCATGCGAAATAAATAGCCGCGCTTAAATCTTCCGGGCCTTTCCATTCTGCTCTTGCATTTACAGGAAAAATATCCTCTTTTTTGTTGAGGAGAAGAGGGGGAATCTTTTTCCATGCCGAGATATTTCCTGTGATAGGGAGAGGGTTTTTAGTATAGTGGATCTTCACAATATCTTTTAGAGTAAAGGGTTCTTTGTGTTCTCTGTCTTTGAAAATAAGGGATTTCTCCCATTCTGTAAGGTTTTTTGGTTTTGAACAGTGCAGAATTGCCTTTATCTCATGGGTAGATGTCATTGGTTTTGAAAGCTGGTATAGTACAGGTATTTTTTCTCCGGGAGAAAGAGACAGCCTTTTTTCTTCCTCTTTTTTTCCATCTAATTCAAGGGTAAGACGCACAGAAAGAGTTCTTTCTGGAAGAAGGTTGGAGATAGTTATAACAATGGCGCTGGTGGAGATTGGTTGCAGGGAGGTTATTTCAGCTGGATAGAGGGAGATTGTTGGAATCTCTGTATAGTGGGTAAGGGACTTTTCAATCAATCCAGGATCTATAAGAATAATCTCTGGGTTCTCCGCATAGATCCATACGGGAAGAAGCATGATCAAAAAGAGGCGGCGGATTTTTTTGTAAATAGATGATTTCATAGAAGCCTCTCTTTATGTAAGATGTTATGGGGTCTGTATGGTTATTTCAATACCGGATATCACAGGAGGAAGAGATCCTGCTTTCGGTGAAAAGCGGATAATGAGATCTTCTTCCACGGATATAGATTCAATAAGAGATTTAAGTATCCGACGGGACCCGCCTGTTGCCTTTACTATATCAATATCAGAAAGGACTTTTTTCCCCTGCATATATAGATCAAACACTCGTTTTCCCGCCTCTATTTCTTTGGGTTCTACAAAATAGAAGGTTACTTTATACAATAGGGGAGAAGATTCTTTGGGAAGAAGCGGTATCCGAACCTCTTCAATGCCTTCCGCTCCATAGGATCCAACCCAGCTATGGCCCTGTTCGGGATTTTTTATCCAGGAGGCATGGTTGCGGAACCATACAGGGTTGGAGGGTTGTATTGTTATCTCTGTATCGGGCCCCGGAGCATATACTTTGGGAAACTCAAGCCATAATATATCCTGTTCTCTTCTGTTTCCGGGAGCGCCGAAATTGATGCCAAGATTTTTTACCGCATTCTTGCCTTTGGAAAGGCGGTGGTTTAATGTCCACATTTCTGATTCAGGGTTATGGATTAATGCCAGCGAGGTTTGAAGCTGATAAGAGCAGGTGCAGGTTCGGGTATAATCCGGTGCGTTGAGAACGCCGTCGGCAGCTACAAGGTTGTTGGTGCAACCTGCCTTAAACCCTCCAAAATTGCCGGTTCCTCCAAAATGAAGAAGATCGTTGAAACCAGCGGCGCCAGAACGGAAAGTAATCAGGTATCGGCTTGAATTCATCGTACCGCATCCATACGTTCTATAATAGGTCCAGGGATAGGTTTCGCCGGTAAAGGGGTTTTCTGCGAGAAATGGTTCTCCTGTAAGAGGGGTTAGGACTTTTTCTCCGGGTTTTCCCGGAATAATCATCGTGTCGTGTAAGCTGACCGGACCAGAATAATTATATTTGTTTTCCCATAAAAGTTCTCCTGTGGAACCTCGGTGGGCAGAGATCTTATTTCCCGGTTCATCCACGGGAAAGCCTCGCTGTCCGCGTCTGCCTCCTTGTATAAGAATGTCTCTGTCTTCATAATAACTGAGCCATGTTCCGAAAATATTCTCTTGTCGTTTCCAGAGAAGGGTTCCTGTTCTGATATTAAATGCCATAAGAAGGGAAGAGGGCTCTATGGGAACTCCTCTTCGCTGGAGAAATTCCACAACTTTTTCCGATACTCCGTCAATGACATACAGGGTATTGTTTCCCGCAATAATGGCATTATGGCGGAAGCCTGTCCGTTCTGCCTGTTTTGCCCAGAGAACCTTTCCATTGTATCTGTCCATAACAAGAAGAAGCGTGCTTGAGGTGGCGTTCCAGTTTTTATCTTTTCCGGGGAGTGCATCGTCAAAGTATTGAGGATCAATAGTTGCAATCAGAAGATCTTTCCAGACAAGGATATGCCCCCATTCCAAACGCTTTATTTTTTTTATGAAAGGAAGATGGAACTCTTTTTTTGTCTCTCCGGTTACAGGGTCAAGTAGAAGAATTTTGTTTTTATTCATTACATAAATACCGTCTTCCATTGAAACATAAGGGCTTCCTATAAAATTGGCTCCCGGATGGTTGGGCATATAGACCTCTTTATTGTCTCGGAAGAGGGCTTCATGCTCTAAAGAGGTAAAGGGATGTCCAATGGCTGGAATCTCTTTTACCCACAATTCTCGGCCTGTATAGACACAGCGGGCGCTTATGGTATCCATACCGAGAATAAAGAGTCTTCCCTGTACCACTTGAGGAATAGGGCCATTATGGTGTCTGGGAAGTGCGTTGATGTTAGATGTTCCGCCAAACCATAAGAGGCCTAAAGGAGGTTTTACCAGTATATCGCTAGAGTACGCTCTTTGAGAAGCGTCTCCGTACTGGTGTGTCCATTGTCCGGTTCCTTGCAGAGGACCTTTCCGTGTAATGATTACACAATCTTTTTTTACAGTTAGGCTTCCTTGTGGAATCTTCAGAGAATGAAAAAGATCGGAAAATCCGGATGCGCTCTTTTCTAAATAGAGAGCGCCGCTATAGGGACGAAGAGAATAAAATGCCTTATGAATATGGGAGGCAGTATATTCATTTTCTGTAAGGACAATGAGTTCTGCCATATAGGGAGGAAGAGAGAAGGTAAGAGGGTCTGCCTGTATACAGACAATGCGTTTCCCATATTCTCCGGCATCGTCAAAGCGTCGGCGTAAGGTATCAACCAAGGTTTTGTTTTGTTCAAGCGCAATAATATGAAGAGAGCTTTTTTCTAAGATTGCCTGAATTAGCTGGCCATCGCCCGCACCCCAAAAGAGCGCGTATCCGTTTGTCGCGCCTGTGTGAGCCAATATTTCTTCCGCCTTTTTTATAGAGGGATTGGTTGTGGGAAAAGTTTTTGTTTCTTCAGAATAGGTGAGGCAGGGAGTTCCTGTTGGTTCTGCGAAGCAATATAATTTCCCCTCTTTTGTTACTATAAAAAGGCGTCCTTCTGAGACGAGCATATTCCATATTTCACCCTCTATGGCATAGCTCCATACAATCTTTTTGGGTTCTCCATCCGCGGTAAGTTCTATTAGGGCCGCTCTGTTTCCTTCAAGAGATACCGCTAAAACTTGTCCTGCTCTGAAGTAGAGACGCTTGATGTTGCGAATGGTCTTATCTTCCCATAGATTCTGGAGTTCATAGACAACCTTGATGGCTTCTTTTCCGAGGCGGTTCTTTACCGCAACATCCTTTTTTTTCAGGATGGAACTATGGCTAATTAAAGATCCGTTCTTTACTCCGATTATAGAGTCGGGCGAAACCACGGATACAGGAACAGCGCCATATTGAGCGCCATCCTCAAGGCAATAGAGCATTCCATGGTTGGCAAACCATCCCTTCCATGCGGATACCATATATCCGCCGGCGCCCTTTCCGACCTCGCCATGTGCTTGACGGTAATAGAGAAATTCACCGGTAGTTTTGTGGTATACCGCGGGAGGGGTTCTTCCTCCGGCAACAATGAGTTTATCTTCGGAGATTGCAAGGTATCCCTGAGGCGAGATTCCGCCGTATGCTAATGCTCCCGCATGTTGATGAAGACTCCACATAGATCCGCTTGTACTGTTGGTCCACAGGGTTTTTCCGGTCTCTGCGTTGACCGCATGGATAAAGACGCCTTCAAAAGGAAAGATGCCAGAGGCAAAATAGAGGATCCCATCGCTGAGAACAGGTCCGCCCCGCGCCGCCCATTTGCTTACTAACCGTTCATTTCCAATAAGGTTTCTTCCTTCAGAAAAATAACCATTATATTTCCATAGAAGAGATCCAGACTCTCCATTTAAGCAGTAGAGACATCCGTCATCTGAAACAAAGTAGAGTTTTCCTTTTCCATAGACAGGAGCTAACCGTATTGGCCCATCCGCATAGAATCTCCATAGTTCTTTTCCCTCTTTTGCAGAGTAGGCGGTAATTTTATCGGATTTCATAGAGGGGACAAATATTTTTCCATCCGCCGCTATTGGTTCATACGAAAGGTCAAATGCGATTTTACCGATTTTTGACGGGTTTCCCGCGGTAAAATAGTTCTCAAACTGAAATGGCCAGGCATGAAGAGGTTCTCCGAGTTCTCTGATCCATAGAGGCTCAAGGTTTTTGCTAATCTCTGTTTTTACAAAGAAACTTCTTCCTTTATCAGCTCCCCACATAGGCCAGTCAGCGCACTGTACATTTGGCACTGTCCATGCGAAACAAAAGAGAAGAAGAGAGAAGAAAAGATTTTTTTTAGTTTGCATGATTGTATCCTAAAGGGTAATGGGGGAGAATGTACAAAAGGGTGGAGACCATTGTTATAGCGAGAAATTCGCGATAGGAGAAATTTTTTTTCTGTTTCATTCTCTTTCTGTAATAAAGTGCGCTATGGAGATTACTTTATATGTAGGAACTAACTTTTTTTTAGTCAGAGAAGAGAAATCTGTAAGCCTAATATTGATTATATCATATACTGGAGATAGAGGACTGATTGGAGGCAGGACTAGGTTGTTCCGCAGAAGAGAAGATCTACCCTAACATGCCGAGTGCCGAACTTTCTTTCATGTATGGAACAGGTGAAAAGAAAGGGTAATGTATGGTTAGGAACTTTTTTTATCCGGCATTGCTTTGGTGGCGCCAGTAGTAATGCCGCCATCTACAAAAAGAATTTGTCCTGTTATATATCGGCTTGCTTCCGAAGCTAAAAAAATCGCGGCTCCTTCTAAATCAGAGGGATGTCCGATACGTTTAAGAGGGATGCGGTCAATAAGATAATCAAGCCATGCGTTATCTTCAAAGAGAAGAGCATTTTGTGCTGTTTTGAACCATCCCGGCGCTAAACAGTTTACGGTAATACCATGGCATCCCCATTCGTCGGCTAAGCTTCTTGTAAGTTGCAGAACTCCGCCCCTGCTGGCACAGTAAGCGGCAATGCCAGCATATCCAAATAGGCTGGTTACTGAACCGATATTAATAATTCTGCCATACTGATGACGAATCATTTCTTTTGCTATCAGTGTGGAAACAAAAAACATTCCTCGCAGATTTGTTTCTATGACAGTGTTCCACTCGTTCCAGGTAAGGTCAATTGAGGCTTTCCTGATGTTGCATCCCGCATTGTTGATGAGAATATCTATTCTGCCGTAATGGGCAATGGCTTTCTCTGCCATTGTGTGGATGGACTCTTCAACTGTAACATCCAGATCAAGGGAAAGAACCCTTGTGCCAGACTTTTCCAGTTCTTTTTTAAGAGTGTCGCATGAGGATGCTTTTCTTGCAGTAATGACAAGATCCGCGCCAGCTTTGGCGAGCGCACGGCTGAATGTTTGACCAAGGCCCCTGCTGGTTCCGGTAATAAGCGCGATTTTTCCTGAAAGATCAAAGAGATCGTTTGCTCTCTTGGTATCCATGGCTCCTTATTGTTATGGCGTCAGTATTACCTTGAACAAGGGCTTTTTCTTATGGATTAAGATATCAAAATAATCTATTCCTTCTTCTAAAGAGACCACTTTGCTTATGAGAGGTTCTACATTGATCTCTCCTGTGGATATGCGACGGATACTTTCAGGGTATTCACCCGCTGAAGCGCAGGAACCGCGGTATGTGATCTCTTTGGTTACGATTTCCTGTAGTGGTAAAGATACAGAGGGAGCAAGGTTTCCCACCATGGTAATGGTCCCGCCTTTTTGGATAAGTTTAGTGCAGGTTTGCACACTTTCTTCAATGCCGATAGCATCAAATACCGCATCCATCCGAGAGAAAAAGGATTGAAAGGATTGTTTCCTATTGGACAGGTTGATTGTAGCAGTGGCGCCAAATTTTTTAGCAAGATTTAATCGGTCTTCATCAAGGTCAAATGCAAATAAATCTTTGTATCCTTCTGTTTTTAAGACTTGAACAATAAGAAGACCTATAAGTCCTGTTCCAATAACAGCGATTTTCCGACCAGCGACAGGAAGGGTACTTTGTACGGCATGCATGGCAACAGATAGTGTCTCAACCATACATGCCTGTTCAAAGGAGAGGATATCCGGAATAGGATATGCGATCCGTTCAGGTATAACAATATAGTCTGCCATGGCGCCCTCTTGACGGTATTCATCGCAGGAAACACCCAATACGCGGCGGTTGTCGCAGAGGTTCATTCTTTTTGTTTTACAGTAATTGCAAGTTCCGCAATAGATTGTGGAATCAAATGTAATTCTGTCTCCAATGGCAAAAGAGGTTGTGTTGATTCCTTTTTGGATAACGACTCCCGATGCTTCATGACCCATAATAACAGGGGGTTTTCTTCTTCTGGTTTTTCCAGTGGCGCCATGAATGTCAGAACCGCAGATTCCCACTGCTTTTACTTGTACAAGAAGATCGGTCGGACCCGGAACAGGATCAGGAACTTCCTGTATTTCAAATAGATAGGGGCGTGTGTGCACAAGCGCTTTCATAGATTTATTTTTCTTTGTGCGATGAAGAATAAATAGCATGCTTCTTTAGAGATCGCAAGGCTTTTTTTTTTCATTCAAGCCTGCCTTTGTATGATATAAAAGACTGTAGCATATTTTTTATTCTCTGTCGTGGGAACTTTCCTTTGACAGGATCTATTTCTGCTTTTACCGCCATTTACGGCTTTCGGAGTATGGTATAATAAAAAATCTTTTTATCCCACAAAAAGGAGCCCTATTCAAATGGAAATGAAAAAAATCTATTCTGGAAAAACAAAAGATATCTATAAGAAATCCGAGGGAATCCTTACTATTTATTTCAAAGACGATGTTACAGGCGAAGAGGGAGTTGTTGATCCGGGCTCCAATGCTGTTATGGGGAAGATTGCGGGAAAAGGCAGGGAATCTCTTGCGCTTACTATCTATTTCTTTGAAATGTTGCAGAAAGAAGGCATTCCCACGCATCTTATATCGGCTGATATAGAAAAGAATAGAATGGAAGTAAGAGAAGCGCGTATGCCGGGCAAGGATGAGGCTGGTTCGGGAACTTTTGAGTTTATCTGCCGAAAAAAAGCATATGGAAGTTTTGTAAAACGTTATCAGAAATTTATGAAAGAACCTTTGCAGGAACTTGATTATCTTGTGGAAATAACCCTGAAAGATGATGCAAGAGGCGATCCTCTTATTAATGATGAGGCTATTGTTTCCCTTGGAATTCTGGAAAGAAAGGCATTGGAAAGAGCAAAAACCCTTACACGACAGATAACAGTGATTATTGCGGAAGATCTTCTTCAAAGAAATCTTGATTTAGTAGATATTAAGATGGAGTTTGGCATTATTGATAATGATATTGTATTGATTGATGAAATATCAGGTGATTCTATGAGAGTAATGGATAAAACTGGAAAGATTTTGTCGCATGACGAACTTTATCAGGCAGTTATACAACTGTAATAGAACCTTTTTTTTTCTATACAAAGCCAGCGGAAATATTCTAAAAGAGTAATAAACTCCTGAAAGCAGGGAAGAGAAAGAAGATCCGCGGTAAAGGAGAAGATGATACGATGAAAAAAGAGTGGAAATTTTTGTATGTGACAGATATGCAACCTGGTTCACCGAAATCATTCCGTTTTAAGCCCGCATGGGTAGAGAATTGGAAGACTGCAAGAGAACAGATTATGAATCTGAAGTTTGATTTTATGTTGATAGGAGGAGATGTTACAAGGGATGGAAGTATTCATAGATGGGAATTAGAAGAGATGAAGAAGGATTTTGACAGCATGGGAGTTACGTACCATGTTGTTCCCGGAAATATGGATACAGGTAATAAACATGCTGACAGGCAGGGTGCAAGGGATGATAGAGATGATAGGGGATTAAATATCACGTCGGAACAATTAAGAGTTTGGAAGAGTATTTACGGCGACTGGAAATGGTCCTTTGTGCATAATAATCTCCGTGTAACCGGGATTTGCGATATGATTATTAATTCCGGACTTCCTGAGGAGAAAGAGTTGTGGGATTGGATTGAAGAAGAGAAAAAAGCACCAAGGGCAGAGCACCATATTTGGATTATGCACTCGCCGCCCTTTATTAATAGTCCTGACGAACCTAACTGGGATTATACTCGGACTGAAGAGTATATTAAATGGTATTTCAGCATTGATCTTCCGGGAAGGGCGCGTTTGATGGAGGTATTCAAAGAAACCGGAGTTGAACGGGTGATTACAGGACATGTTCATTGTATGCACGACTCTTTTTTTAAGGGAATTCTTTTTGAATCTGCTCCCGCGATCTCTGCAGTTCAATTTACAGAGATTTGGCCCGAAGGAATAGAGAAACAGGGATTCTATCTGTATACAGTAAGCGGCGAGAATATTATGAGAGAGTTTATTCCTCTTTCTGTAATTAGTACCCGTACTGATAGTTATGGACCAGGCGGACATCCAAAACCCGAAACACGAGATTACTCTTTAGCATGGGAAAAAAATAAGTAAGAAGAATGCGGAAAAGGGTGCGCGGTTTATCTGTGGTATAAGAAAGAGGCGGCTCTCAATAAGAGGAAATATGTGGTATGTGTGTTTGGTACGTCTTCTCATACTATGTTATGACAGAGCTGTTCTTTAGTGTTTCGCTGATTAGGATATAATAAGAGAAAATTTCAGAAAGATCATGGATTTTTATCCGCAAAAAAAAGAGATCTATGAATGTAATAAAGCCATAAGGAGGTGATAGCCTATACGATGAGGAAAGGAATTTTGTTATAACAGTTGGAATAAAAAAGTGAAAGATTGAAATCCCGGTGTGAAAAACGGAAACCTGTGAAATTCAGGTGCAGTCCCGCTGCTGTGAAGGTGACGAAACCCGTGAAATCCACTGCCTGTAGGTGGGAAGGAACGGGGAGTAGGAAGAACCAAAGCCAGAAGACGCTTCATACCGGAGAACAACTGTCCTTCGAGGCAAAGGGGAGTTACGATGAAGAAGAAAGGATTTACGTTGCTTGAGTTGTTGATGGTGATATCAATAATAGCAACGCTTGCCGCAATGTTGTTACCAGTATTGTCAAAAGCGAGAGAAAGAGGAAGACAGGCAGTATGTATGAGTAACTTAAGGCAATTAGCAATGGCTTTTATTATGTATACGGGAGATTACGGGTATTATCCGCCTGCCGCCAGTGACATTAATGGCGCCAATAACCGCAGATGGTTCGGAGTGAGGGCTTCTGGAAGTCCGTGGGGAGAAAGCTCTTTTAAGATGACGCCAGATACTCCTATTTACGCATACCTGCCTGATAGCAAAATAAGAGCCTGCCCTACCTTTAAAAGATTTATGGGTGGATGGGAAGGCGGAGCCGGCGGCTATGGCTATAATGATCAGTATATTGGCGGTACTGCTCCGGCGGGAATGCCTGGAGCTGAAATTTCCGCTAAAGAATCCCGAGTCAGGAAACCTTCTGAAACAATAATGCTGGCGGATTGCGCTATTTGGCAGACTCACGGACTTATAGAGTATGCTTTTGTAACAGCTCCTTACTGGGATTATAGTGCATACGGTTTTCAGATTGAATCCACTCCGAGCATTCATTTCAGGCACAATGGCAGGGCCAATGTAGCCTTCTGCGATGGCCATGTTGAGTCAAGAAAGTTAGATTCAACTCGTGCGGGAGTCTATGCGAATAAGGAAGATATTCAGAGATCACACTGGATAGGCTACGTGGGAATTGACAATACGCTCTATGACAGAGAGTAAGAAGACGGTTTTCATATTAGAGGAGATGGAATAATCGTTGAGGTCTCTGGAAAAGTTTTTTTTTCAGAGACCCCTTCTTCTTATTGGTATCAGCGTTATTATAAAAAGTTTCTCTTTTGATTTTGTGTTTATAATGATTCCTTCATATTTTTTTTAATACGTATGCTCTTTTCTGCATCAAGGTATCCAAGCTGATTTGCAAGGATGTGATAAGGGCTCTCATATTCTTTGTAAGGATGTTTGCACTTTTCGTTCGGAATTCTTTTTCTCTTTGCGACTGCTTTTTTTCTTTATCTTTTCCATTCATTCAGAAAGATAAAGTTTTATCCCTTCTTATATATACCGCCTTCGTAGGTCAATATATTCCTGTATTTTGGCGTAAGAGCCATTATATTTCGTTGATGACACGAAGAGTTCTACAATCTACCTCTTTCTCTTTTTCTTCCTTCTTGGTACCACGGAGTTGTGGTGTTGCGTAGAATCCTATTCATTCTTAGTTTTTTTATTGACTCCTTCCTATAGTGCTTTTTAGAAAGAAACTCATAAGGTTTTTTAATAAGAAAATAGGTGCTCTTGACAAAAATTTGTTGGGTGATATACTTGTATAAACAAAAGACAAAAATGAACAATAAAATACAGTTAGATATTAGTAAACCTTCACCCCTGCACCATCTGGTGAAGAAGAAAATCTTGGAACTAATCCGAGACGGAACTTTGAAAGACGGCGATAGGTTGCCTCCCGAAGAAACAATAGCTGAAGAAAACGGTATAAGCAGAGGCACTGTACGAGCGGCTCTTTTAGAACTTGCCCGAGAAGGAATTATAACCAGGTATCCTAAAAGAGGTACGTTCCTTACTATAAAACGATCTCTTAAAGCAAAACATATTGGAGTGATATCTCCCCTGCTTTCTTTAACAGTAAAAGAGAAGTCGGATTTTTATCAGAATGAATTACTGGGCGGATTGCAGAATGGTTTTATAGGAACCGGCGCCTCTCTTCTCTTTTATCAGAATAATTTGAAAAGTAATGAAGATATTGAAAGCCTTTATGAAAAGAATGTTGATGGGATCTTGTTTCTCCTTCCTTTGAAAAGTCAGCTTGATATGTTAGTTAAACTACAGAAAAGAAAGATTCCTCTTATGATAGCCGGAGCAACGCCTGAAGGAGATTTTAATTTTGTAGGTACGGACAACCGAAAAGGGACAGAATCTGCGGTAAATTTTCTTGTTTCTCAGGGACATAAAAAAATTGGGGCGATCTTTTCAAATCTTGACTATTTTGATAATTATTACAGGTATCAGAGTTTTCTTGATTCCCTAAAAAAATTTTCTCTGCCATATCAAAAAGAGTGGATACGTATTCTTCCCCGAACAACCTCGGAAAAATGGAGCGACGAATCCTTAAAAATGGCGGAGGAGATCTTGAACAGCAAGGAAAAACCAACTGCAATCATAACAGGTGGCGGGTTTATCTCTTTAGGCGCTAAAAAGGCAATTGAAGATAGAGGATTAACAATACCTAATGATATTTCTTTAATAGGTTTTGATGATTTCTATTCTGCGGAATATCTAACACCTCCTTTAACAATCATTTCCCAGCCAATATGGGAGATAGGCGAATTAGCGGTAAAAAAACTTGTGGGAATAATATCAAATAAGATTTCATCGCCTTGCCAGGTTTTACTTAAACCCAAACTTATCAAGCGGAACTCTGTCATTGCTTTGAAACGATGAATATGGGGATAAAGAGAACAATCTCTTTTATTGGTAGATTTGTAGTGAAATTATTTCTTCTTCTATTTTTTATTCTATCGCTTGCTTATGGAGAGAGCTCTTCCGGATTAGCGGGACATTGGAAGTTTGATGAAGGAAGTGGTGCGGAAGCAAAAGATTTTTCCAGCGGCAACAGCCACGGCAAACTCATCAATGCAGAGTATGTAAAAGGCATGAAAGGTTCTGCATTGCGGTTTGACGGAACCATTTCTTGCGTGCAAATTCCTCATTCTGATAGATGGGATATGCGTGTAGGTTTTACTTTTTCCCTTTTCCTTAAAACATCGGATGTAAAAGGAGGATACGAAGGAAGGACAATTATCGGAAAACCCGGTTCGTATCTTTCACCGACTATTTTTACTAATAGATCTGGCACCAGAGTGATATTTATTGTTGGGTGCGGAGAAAAAAGTTATCAAGTGACAGGGAATATTCAACCCGATGTATGGCATCACATTGCATTAACTTTTGATGGAAAAAAAGTAAATGGCTATATAGATGGAGAAAAAGTAGGAGAAGCGGTTACGCAAGGAAAAATAGATATCCCCAAACGTTCTCTTTATATTGGAAGTCCATCCATTGAAAGAGGTTTTAAGGGTGTAATAGATGAAGTAAAGCTATATAGTCGGGCACTCTCGGCTGAAGAAATCCTTAAAGAAGCAGAACCTGTTGTACAACAGGAAAATCCCATGGATACAGTGCGAGAAGAAGGGTTGTTGGGATATTATCCATTAAATGAAACAACCGGCACTAGAGCTTTTGATCTATCAGAAAATAAGAATCATGGAAGATTGGAAAATGTTATATGGAAAAAATCTGATTCTGGTTCATCGGCTGAATTTAACGGACGAAATAGCTATATATCCATTCCGCACCAAGCGAGCCTAAATATAAAAGAGGCATTTACACTGCAGGCAATGATTAACCTTGCGGCAGTGGATGGCGACCATGGCATTATAAGCAAGGGACGTACGTATTATGCATCGGGATATACCTTTCAGCAGAGCAATGGAAAAATGGAATTATGGTTAGCCACAACATCACGTCCCGGTGAAGGTATCAAAGGCGTTGGATACCGGCTTACCACAAAACCGATAATCCAAGCGAGAGAATGGACCCATGTTGCGGTAACGTATGACAGTCTTGTGGAAAAAGTGAAATTTTATAAAGATGGCGAATTAGTGCAGGAATTTGCAGTTTCAGGAAAGGTAATGTATTTGCCTCCTAGTGATTTCTCCTATAATACCTTACCTGTAACTTTAAGCGGAATGGCTGCTGTACCGCGGCAGTACAGTCAAATGAACGGATTTATGCGAGAAGTAAAAATCTATAATGTTGCGCTTTCTTCTGAACAAATCAAACAGAATTATAGTAAAACCCAACATATAAAAAACATCCATTTGAAAACAGAAAAAGAACTCTACGAAGATAATTTAACCTGTAGTGTAACTATATCTGTGAAGGATAAAGAGAACAATAAGAAATTATATGCACAGGTTTTTGTGAAAGACAAAAAAGGTGATTATTACCTTCCTTCAAACAGGTTTTCTTATGGAACCTCCAAAAACGGTTTTTTCTATCTTCTTGGGGAGGCTGATGCGATAAAACTTCCAGAAGGAATATTTGAGATAACTGTTCTGCGCGGATTTGAATATTATCCGGCAAAAGTAAGCGTAGAATTAAAAGAGAAAGATAGAAAAAACGTAGAAATTTCATTGCAAAGATTTGTTAATATGCCGGAAAAAAGATGGTTTAGCGGAGAACATCATATTCATACCTTGGGACATGGCAAGCGAAGTTATGACGAGATTTTAGGCTCTGCAAATGCGGCGAAGATATGTGAGGCGGCAGGTCTTAACTATGCGGTATTTATGGAGGATGTAGGTTTTGAAACTTCTGGTGATAATTTTATCGCAATAGGAGGGCATGAGTGGACTCCTTCTTTAGGAGGGCATCTCTGCCTGGTAAATTGTAAGAGGATACCTCAAACACATGCCTACCATTTTAGCAATATGATGGCAATAGAGGTTCTTCTTTCTCAGGGCGGTATTGCGGTCTATACCCACCCAACTTCAGGCATTGACTTCAAAGATATAGGCGCGAATACTCATTCTCGCGAAATGCCGGTTGCGGTGGCATTGAGAAAGATGCCGATATGGGATGTTTCATACGGCGGACTCCGTTCATTTAATCATCTGTTGGTAAGCGATTGGTACAGATACCTTAATCTTGGATTTACATTAGCGGCAGGAGCGAGTACTGATCTATATATGAATAATCCTTTCAATGCGGGAATACCAGGGTTTCATAGGACCTATGTCAAATTAAAGAGTTTGTCGTGGAAAGAGATAGTGGAGGCATACAAGAAAGGCAGTACGTTTATTACTTCGGGTCCTATGCTTCTTCTTCAGGTAAATGGAAAAGATCCCGGAGATACTCTTTATCTGAAAGGAGAGGGCAAGGAAACAGTGCTTGTTGATGTGGAAGCTTCTTTTTTATACGGCATAAATAAGGCAGAGATAATAAAAAACGGTGTGGTGATAGAAACGCTTATCGGAAATAACAGGAAAAAATTCAAAAAAACCATTACAGTTCCTGTAAATGAAACCTGTTGGCTGGCGGCGAGAGTCTATGGGGAGCGCAATGATTTCTTTGGTACATTGGCGCATACCAGCCCGATATATGTGCAGTATGGAAAGGAACATATCAACATCCGTCAGGAAGATATAGATTATTTCGTGAAATGGTTGGAAGATTACCGTTTGTTCGTGCCGAAATATTGCGCGTATCGGAAATTCAATATTGATCAGGCCTCGGGATTATTAAAAGATATTGACCACGCGATAGAAACATATAAGTCATTGAAAAATAAGTAAATCTTTTTTACAGGAGGCAAGAAGCAATGGTTTGGTTTAAGGAGAGGAGCACATTGCCGCAGAAAGTCTTTTCAGCGCCATACTATATGCCTCCTGATTCAATATTTGGCAGAGCTGTTAGTCAAATGTTTTTTTCTGGGAAAGGAGGTGAAACGCCCTGTAATATTAAGAAGGATCTTGGAAGAGTTTTGCAGAACAAGAATAATTGTATCTTTATGCGGACAGGTTCTTTTATAGAATTGCAAGAGTATTTTTGTACTTTCAAATAACAGGGGCATGGAGGTTATTATGGTTAATCTCCTTTTTTCGTTTGTTAGGAGGAAGTTTTTTTGTGCTCACAGCACCAAGTTAGATGAGTATGGCGGTTCTGAGCGTAACGATCATTCTTCGTTTATTTCTTCTTCTTTCGTATCTCGCCAGGGGTTCACCCTCATAGAACTTTTAGTAGTAATCGCCATCATCGCTATTCTTGCGGCAATGCTTTTACCAGCGTTATCGCAGGCAAGAGAGCGGGCAAGGCAGGCGGTGTGCTGTAATAAATTAAAACAACTTGGATTGGCGGTAATGTTATATTCAGATGATTTTGACGGATACTTACCGCTGGTTCACAACCAAGGCTCTGCAAGGATTGAGGGTGCTCCTTCCTCTTGGGTTTACGATCCCTATTTGATGGGTGTATTAGGAGTTAAGAATGTTGAGTTAAACAAGACAGCATTGAGATGTCCCTCTGACGGCGATCCTTACTTTTCTTTTGGTACTAATGTGGCGACCAGTTATGCCGCCAATATGCATTTGGGCGGGGTAGGTTATGGCGGGTATACAAAAATGGCACGATTCAAACGGGCTAGCGGAGTTGCATGGGGAATGGAAGCATACGTTAGAGCCGTTGACCGGAGAAGCGATCCTGACTGGTTTTTGTATCGTCATAATGAGGGGATGAATGTTCTTTTTCTTGATGGTCATGTCGAGAGATATGCGCCTCCTATTCCATTGTATGAATGGGGATGGGCTCCATACTCAGAAGAAGAGGGACTCTTGTTTTGGCTGGGAGAGTAAAGGCTAAAATTTGGAGATCTTTCCCTAAAAAGAAGATAAAGGGGGATCTATTTGTATTGATTGCAGAGTTGAGAGAGAAGAGATATTGCAATGAGTTTCCTAATCTTGAAATCCAATGCAGGCAAGGTTTTTTCTCCAGTATTACTTAAGTATAAAACAATGAAAAAAAACCATGATATTATTTCAAAATTTCAAAACCTTTATGGGTATAGTGAAGTTGATCCGACAAAGCAGTGAAAGCTTGAATAGGAGGAGAGTATGAAAAAAAACTTTAGGAAATGCTTGCCGATCGCAGGTATGACTCTTCTCCTTTTTGCTGGTATGGGACTATTGGGAACAGAACAAAGAAGCTCTGCGGCAGAGATAAATATCATTAAAAACGGAGGGTTTGAGGCTGGCCTTGCGCAATGGAGTCAAGTGCAGGGATATAAAGAACAGTTTCGTTTTACAGTGGATGAGACTATTTTTTTTACTGGCTCCCAGTCGTTGAGAATAGAATCTCTTCCTCCCCATGCTAATGATACGTATGCTTGGATAGGACAATCAGTCCCTCTTAAAAAGGGAAAAACATACAAGCTTTCTTTTTATGTTTATGCAGGAAGTAAAATAAGAGGAAAACAGGCAATCCACCTTCATTGGCCGGGGCAGAGAACATATTCTCCTTACGAGATAGATGCTTCTGGACCCGCGGATTGGCATAATTGGCATAAGCAGGAATTTTACTTTGTCGCACAATCAAATAGAGTAACTCTGAATATCCCATTTGCAGGAAGCGGAAAGATGTGGATAGACGAGATACTATTAACAGAAGCTCCCTTTTCAGATAGTACGGGAAATATAATGCGTCATGGCAGAATATTTACCTATCAACCGCGTGGAAAAATTGACCCGGCATTATCTTTAGTTCGCGCGGAAGAAAAAGAAAATGGATATATAACCTATCTTAGAAAAAATCCGCGGGATACTTACCCATGGAGTATTCCTCAAAAAGGCGAGATAACAGAGAATATTGCAATATCTGCCACGCCCGGAGAATCTGTTTCAGCATGGTTTTCTATCTATGCGTTAAATAAATTGAGTGGAGTAAAAGTATCTATCCCGAACACCTTAAATAAAACAGATGGTCTTTCAAAAGAACATATAGAATTGCGTACTGTCCGATCTTGGGAACAGCGAACAGGATGGCGAAGTACGTCGTACTATATTATTCCAGAACTTCTTGAAAAAAATAGCCCTGCAGATATACAGGAAGGACGGACACAAAGTTTCTGGCTAACAATAAGAATACCAAAGGATATGGCTGCAGGAGAGTATCCTCTAAAAATCTCTATAGATCCTGATAAGGGGGGCAAAGGTTCTCTTGTAACCCTTACTATTACTGTACTGCCCTTTACGCTAAAAAAACCTGAAGGAATATATTGGAGTATGTGGTGGGCTTCCAAGGGATATGAAAAAATAGGCTTAACAGATATAAAGAGAGAACTTGCGGATATAAATGAACATGGGATCAAAAGTCTCCTTGTTGACATCCCTATGTTCCGAGATTCTACATTTAAAAAAACAAAAGACGGCATGCATTATTTTTCTGCAAAACTTTTAGAAATTCAAAAGATTAGAAAAGAATTACAGATGAACGGACCATTGATTCTTTACTTTGGAGATCAATTAGAACCGCAGGTATTAGAAAGTTTCGGGAAAGATATGTCTGCTCTGTACACGAAAGAATCTATGGACCTTATTACAGAAGCAATGAAAGCTGTAGACAGGTTTGTTAAGGAAACAGGCGGAGAAGAATATGGAGACTGGTATTTTCTCGGAATGGACGAACCAGGTTCTCATGCGGCGCGTCGGGAGAGAACCTTGCTTCAGTATACATTGGCTAAAAAAGCAGTGATAAAAACCACAACAACAATCAACAGAAGTGAATTTGCAAAGAAGATTATGCCAATAGTAACTTCAATGTGTTGGGCGGGTACGCCGTCGGACGATGCGGCAAACAAATATTACCAGAATTTAGGTCCTGAATACTGGTCTTACGGAAGTGGTATTTATACTGGTCAGGAAGGAGGCCTTTTACCGAATAGGTATATCTGCGGCTTCCTCTTTTACAAGATGCAAGCCAAACTTCAAATGAGTTTTATGTATGCGAGAACCGGATATACCGAGGATCCTTATGATGATTTTGACGGAAACAGTTTTTCAGAGCCGAAAGATGCGTATATTGCTTATCCCTCTTCCGATGGACCGGTTCCCACGCTTCAATGGGAAGGAATTAGAGAAGGGATCAACGATTATAGATATATGTATACTCTTGAACAACTTCTTATGCAGGAAGAGCAGAAAGAAGAAAAGAGCCGAGCAAAAAGATTTTCGGAAGTAAAAGAGCGGTGGCAAGAATTGGTACGAGCGCTTTCGTGGAGAACTTCTCCTGAAAGGATTAAGAATGCTGATTTATTAGAATTGAGGAAGGAGATAATAGACCTTACTCTTAAACTAATTACAAAAGAAACGCATGGGCTCTAAGGGAGGAAGATGATGAGAGAAAGAGGAAAAATCATCTGGAATTTTTGTACTATTCTTTTCTTCTTTGTTTTTATAGGAACTCTTTTTGCGCAGGAGACGAAAGAACAATTACCTTTGATGCCATTGAAGGCAAAGGCAAAAAACATTATCCTTTTTATAGGGGATGGTATGGGATTGGCGCATATAGCGGCCACTCGTATCAAGACATACGGAGTTGAAAAAAGTTTATATATGGAACAGATGCCTATAACAGGATACCTTTACACATCTCCTGCCAATACTTTGGTAACAGATTCTGCGGCCGCTGGCACTGCGCTGGCTACAGGACATAAAACCAATGTGGGAAGGCTTGCGCTATCTCCAGAAGGGAAAAGGTTGCCTACTATTCTTGAAGCCTGTAAAAGCATGGGGATGTCAACGGGAATGGTAGTTACGTATCCTATTACCGATGCTACTCCCGCAGCTTTTGCATCGCATGTAAGATCTAGGAAAATGGAAGAAGAAATAGCGGTGCAGATTCTAAGAAACAGAGTGAATGTTTTACTGGGAGGGGGCAAACATTGGTTTATTCCCCAATCTATGCAAAATAGTAAAAGAAAAGATAATAGAGATCTGATTGCCGAGTCGAAAAATATGGGATATTCCTTTGTAGAGACAAAAGAAGAATTGTTGAATGCGAAAACAGAGTATCTGTTGGGATTATTTGAGATGGGGTCGTTAGCAGAGAATCCTAATCCGAGTTTAGCAGAGATGACGCAAAAGGCGCTTGAGCTGTTAAGTAGAAACCCAAAAGGTTTTTTCCTAATGGTGGAAGGATCGCAGATTGATTGGGGCGGACATATTAACAATATCAACTTTGCAACCCGACAAACGATTCATTTTGACGAGGCAGTAAAAATAGGGTTGGATTTTGCCTTAAAAGATCAAGAAACATTGGTTATAGTAACTGCTGACCATGAAACAGGCGGATTAGGTATAACAGACGGAAGCCTTGATGGCGAAAAGATGGAAACAGGATGGTTATCAAAAAGGCATACTGCTATTCCAGTGATTATCTTTGCATTCGGACCCGGTGCAGAACGATTTACAGGCGTGGGACATCTTACAGATGTACCAAGAAAAATCTCTGATATTGTGGATATTAAAAATTTTCCGCTAGAGATTCCTACAAAAAAATAGCAATGCATACACTAAATTTATTAGAAGAGACCTGCATTAAACCAGCTCCTGATTTCAGTCGTTTGTCCGATCTGTTATGGCGCAGAAAAAAGCCCGATTATGTACCTTTTTACGAGCTTTTTGTGAATATACCTGTGATGGAATCAATCCTTGGCAAAAAAATTCCTGATAGAAAGGCCACGGTGGAATTTTATTATCGCGCTGGATATGATTATGTTCCTGTTTGGCCTGGATGCGATTTTGTACAGGGAAGCCTTATTGATCGCAGGGAAGGGTATCCGGTGAATGACAGGGAATCTTTCCGAAAATATTCATGGCCAGAGCCTTCTTCAATAACTTTTACCGAGTTTGAAGGTGTTGCTCCTATTCTTCCCGAGGGTATGAAAATTATTGGCCAAACAGGCGGTATTTTTGAGATATTGCAGGGAATCTGCGGATACGAAAATATCTGCTATTTTCTTATGGATGATAGGAAACTTCTTTCTGAAATTCTTGAAAGGATAGGAACACTTTATGAAGTAATTTATACAGGTATGGCACAATTAGAATCTGTTGGCGCGCTTGTTATAAGCGATGATTTAGGATATAAAACCCAGACACTTATATCTCCGCAGGATCTTCGCGAATATATCTTACCTCTCCATAAAAAACTTGTTGATATCATACACGATCATAACAAGCCATGTATTCTGCATTCTTGCGGCAATTTAGATTCTATAATGGATGAACTTATAGATGATGTCGGCATTGACGCAAAGCACTCCTATGAAGATATTATTATGCCGGTGGATGTGTTCGCAAAAAAATATAAAGATAGAGTAGCCATTCTTGGAGGCTTTGATGTAAACAGGTTAGTCTGTTCTTCGCAGGAAGATATAAGAAGATATACGCGATTCCTCTTGGATAATTTAGGCGGATTCGGAGGATATGCGCTCGGCTCTGGAAACAGCATCCCAGACTATGTCCCTGTTAGCAATTATTTGACAATGCTGGATGAAGGGTGGAAACCAAGGTTATAGGCATACTGAACATGCCGAGGTTTTGATACAAGATGTTAGTTAATGAAGGAACTCTGTTTTCTTCTCTGTTTTTTTCCTCTTTTTCCATGTTATTTCTTCAACAACCTATTGATGCGCGGCTTGTAAGAGTTTACACATGGATATTTCTATATAGATTTTTTAATGAGGTAATTCTATGATTTGACATAATTTCTTGATACATGATACAGTCTTTTTAGTAAAGAAAATCATTGTGAGAGAGCCTCTGACAAATGTAAACAGGATGGGGCCAATGCACAGACAGACAGACAGACAGACAGACAGACAGACAGACAGACAGACAGACAGACAGACAGACAGACAGACAGACAGACAGACAGACAGACAGACAGAGTATTCCCTTTATTAAGGCTTTTTCCGTTATCTAGTATATCCCCCGCAATTTTTTTTATTTCTTCTCTCAGTCCTCCGATTTTTTTCGCTTCCCTTGATATGATGTTTCACGCCTCCGCATATAAAAATTTTTCCCTTTCCTATATTTTCCCAGCCATTACTTTTTTGAAGAAGGTTATGGTGGCATTAGGGATCCCCTCTTCGGAAGATGTTTTTTTCCTCAATCCAACACGCTCTTCAAGAGATCGATGGTTATGAAAACAGTCCTTCAAACAACCAAAACAAAGAAGAAGTATCTCTGTATTACAACTTATCCTGTATGGCTCTTCTTCTATTAGGAAGTAAAGATGAAGAAGGGTTATTAAAAAGTTTTAAAGGGTAGAAGGAGGAGGTGATATGCCAAACCAATTAGATACATTGATTTATAGAAAGAATTTATTATTACTTGAGGAGGGACAAAATGTTTAATGGAAAAGTGATTTCTCATAAATCACATGGTTTCACATTGATAGAACTTTTGGTTGTCATCGCCATCATCGCTATTCTTGCGGCAATGCTTCTTCCCGCACTTTCCAAAGCAAGGGAAAAAGCTCGAACTGCTGTCTGTATGAATAATCTTAAACAATTAGGAATTTTTGTTACACTCTACTGCGATGATTATGATGGCTTCTATTTTCCAGGTTCCTCTGGGGGAAACTACTGGTGGCATTTCTTCGGAAAGTATGTAAAAAAAACAAAATATATGAGATGCCCTTCCCATTATTATCTTGAGCCTGACAAAAGAAAATTTAGTTATGCATACAATTCAGCATTGGGTTCTTTACCTCATCCAAACTCCCGACGTCCCAAAAACAGCATCACACAATGGTATTACGCGCCATACATTGTGCTTTTCGCTGATGCTAAGTCAACCGGTATAGGAAACTCATACTATGCTGGATCCACGGCTCATCGAAGTAAAATTGGAGATTGGCATTCTGGAGGCGCGAATTATCTCTTTACCGATAATCATGTAGAGTGGTGGTCTTATGACAAGGCATGGCTCAACTGGCAATATTTTTATCCAAGAATATAGAAAAATTCTCTTTGGGATTGCATAGGAGACAATTATGAAAAAAGTAGGAGGAATAGCTTTTTTTCTCTTCTTTTTATTCGGAGCCGTGATCGCAAATGGAGAGAACAAACGCATTGAATTAGATTTTCAGAAAAGTTTTGATATGACAGTAACCACTGCAGACGATACCCAAAAAGAGTATTTACGAGGAAATATAGATGGCGCCTTTAAGGAGATTGGAGATCTTCAAGGAAAAAAAATCACATTAGAAGCAGATATATTGATAAAAACTACTAAACCTTACGGCAATATTGGAATCTTTCTATCAGGCGCGAAAAAAGAGGAGTTGAGAATAAGTTTGTATCGCGGAGATATAGAATTTCTTGCTAAATATGGTGCGGTAATACCTGGAGCAAGAGTAAGGTTTTCCTTTAAAAACAGTGCTGGGAAAATTGTACATACCACTGCCCCAGTCTCCTTTAATGCAAAGAATCGCTATCTTATAACACTTGTTTATGAGAAGGAGAAATCTTTTTCTGTTATTGTAAAGGAAGAGAAAGAGGGAGAAACAGAATTACAAGAGGTCTGGAACTCTGGCAATCTGAAAGTAACAGGAAGTGCCTTGTTCAACAAACTTAACCTATCAGTACGATCCGGCAAGGGTAGTAAGATTGAAAAAGAGGCAGTTGGCGGACTTTTTCTTAAAGCAGTCGCAAGCCATCCCAATAATTACATAGAACTTGTAGTAAACCGTATTACCATCACAGAAGAGTAGTTTTTTCCCCAACAGGAGAATAGAGAATGGAAGCAGAGAGTAAAAAAATGGGTGTCATGAAGAGTATGCTCTTCTTCCTTATATTAGGGTTAAGCACCTCTAGTTTTGCAAATCTGATTATCAATACCTCAGATTACCAAAACTCAGATATTAATGTTACTCCTATGTTGCCTATTCAAGGTCAGGAAGCTCGTATTCAAACAGCTATTTCCAATCAGTCTAATAATGCTGTAGAAGCCACGGTCTATTTACAGATTGACAATAAGCCTGTACCTTCTGCCACCCAAACCCTTTCTATTGCAGGTAATGAAAAGAAAGAGATAGAATGGAAATGGACTCCGCAGGAAAATGGCTGGCGAGAAATTCTTGTAACTGTAGTGGAAAAGAAGACAGGAAAGAAGAGTAGCGGACTCTTCCGTACACCTGTTATTGTAAAGCCTCTCTACTTTTCCTGGTTTGGAAATGATAAATCTCTTAAGTATGCAAATCTCGTAATGGCAAACAAGAAAGAAGATCATGATTACTGGAAATTAAGAGGCGCCACCCCCTGGAGATGGAAAGGCGCAAAAACCGGAAAAACCCCTGAGGAATATGCAGATTATCTTTATAAAGATCTTGATAAAATCGGCGCGAAAGCAATCCATATTGACGAGATCGGCGGATACCTTGATTCAGACATTGGGCAACGTCCTCAAATAGAAGGTTGCCGTCTCTTTAAGAAGAACCATCCTGACATTTTTCTTGGAATT
>JBBADJ010000012.1:0-76382 GCA_041656495.1 Candidatus Ratteibacteria bacterium | reverse complement strand
ATACTTGGCATTCTGAAAGGCGGCAAATTTTTTTTCAAACTCTTTTACTCTTTCTCCATACCACCATTTTCCGCTTTCAAAAGTTTCTAAAAGGTTCTTTCTCTCTTCATCGCCTACCACTGGCCAGGATGGCCAAGATTTTTTCATCGTATTTCTTACTGGAATTCCTCCATTAAGAGCTAATCTTTTCACATCTCCTCCTATATAAAAATTTGTTATATGCGAAACAGAAAGAAACGAACCTTTCTTTTTTATTTCTAAAATCTCTACATATTAAGGTTTAAGCGGAGAGGCGTTTGGTCTCCAGAACTGTTCCATTGGAAGATTCAATCCAGTGGCAACCTCCCATGCGACTTTTCCCTCGTCTAAGACATTTATATTATGCGCATCGGATCCTACAGAAAAAAGCGCGCCTTCCTCTGCAACAAGCGAAAGCCACCGCAGGTATTCCTGTTTGAATGCTTCGGAATATGCGGAATTGGTAAAAATTGCAGAGGCGTTGATTTCAATGGCGGTATTACTTTCTTTAGCGGCCTTGCCAAGTTCTCGCGCGTATGAATCAGGCACTGCCGACATTGAATCAAACCAGGGCCATCCATACGGTTCAAACATTCTAAGTGAAAACCAGTATGGATGAACCAAAACATCTAACAAAGGATCTGCACAGGCCTTCATATGGTGCCGATGCTGAATATCAACAAGTTTTTTAAGGTCATACTCTTCCAAAAAAAGAGCGTGAATCCCGCCTATCGCAAACTGAAAACCATACTCGTCCCGAATCTCTTCGCTGTATACAAAGTTACTGTCGCACTCTGGAAAGTTAAGTTCCACCCCAAAGTATATCTCGGGACAAGGTCCTTCCAATGCTTGAATATCCTTAAGAATGGGGCGGTGTAAAGGAAGGCGGTCAATGGAGTTCAGATGGTCGGTAATTCCTATTGCCTTGACTCCAAGGGATGAACATCTCTCTACAATGGCAGGAATCTCCATTGTCTTGTCGGCACAGCCAAGGTATAGGGTATGGATATGAAAATCGTTGGGGGGACAGACAGCCATTTTTCCTCCTTTTAGTGTAAGGTTTTGTCTGTACTGTATAGGTCTTTCATAATACTACACAAGCATTCTTCTCGCAAAAAAAAGGCGACAAAATTACTCTGAAGAAAAAACCTCTTTTACATGGATATGCACTTCGCGCGCAAGCTTTCCAATAGCGGAATATCCCCCTTCATCCGCGGCCTCTGCTAACAATGCCAATCCAGGAAGAATAAATTGCCGGTACCATACAAGTCCATCTTCCTGCCAGAGTTTTCCATAGGCGCCAAGAGCCTGAAAAAGCCGCTGTACAGCGGCAGAATAGTAGATATAGTCTGAAGGCGGAGTTCCGCCAAACCGCCGAACCGTCTTCTGATAGATTTTCCATAGCGATATGCGAAGTGTTCGGGAATAACTCCGATAGGGATCAAAAAGAAGAGATCCAATATCATAGGCCGCACTTCCAAGACGCATTCCTTGAAAATCAATAAACCAAGGAATTCCTTTCACCACCATAATATTGGCACTTTGAAGGTCGCGATGAATGGGAAGAAGGGGTTCTGAAAGAAGGCTATCCCGCAAGGCACAATATTCCCGCGCCACAGGGATCCACATAGATTGCCGGTTCAAGAGACGAACAAGGATATGTTCCCGGAAATAATCTCGCTCCCAGTCATAAAGGCCTTTGGTAAAACCTTGCTGAAAGGGAACTTCCCTAAGACGCGCGGCAGTATCGCCAAAGAGATGCAAACGGGCAATCTGTTGGATTGTTTTTTTGAGGATTCTTTCTGTTTCTTCCTGATTACAGATTCTTTGAAGGGTTATGTCTCCAAGGTCTTGGGCAAGATATTCGCCGACATCGCAAAGATGAAGGTAGATCTCGGGAACATGAATGGAAAGGGAACGAAGAAATTCCGAAAGTGCGGTGAATGCCGCGTTTTCTCTTTTCTGATGACTGTACAGACACCATATTAAAGAGCCTTCTTCTGTGCGTATACGAAAATATTTTCTTCCGCTTCCTTGAACACGCAAGGGTGAAATAGAAACATCTTCTGCTTTTTTTCCAAGGAAGCTCCACACACGGGGATCAGGACTGTCCCTGCAAACCTTCCCAAAAGGAGCAGAAATTTTTTTTCTGGAAAATACCGCGTCAGAATAGAGAGAAGGTTTTTTGAACGAAACTCCATCCCAAACCACTGCATTGTGAAGATGGCTTCCCGCGGGAACAGTAAGGTTCTTCCCAAGACCAAGGCCGCCTGTACAGCGTACTCCCATCTGTTCAAGATGCGCCCGGCGCCGCGCCTGTTCTGCTTGCGCTTCCTGCAAACAATGGTTCCGGCGTATGCCAAAATCAGCAATCTCTCCATGGGCGCGAAGATATTCTTCCTGCCTGCCAAGGTCCGCCCAATAGGACTTTTTTAGAGAGAGAGAGAGACCAAAAACAGGAAGATCCTTTTCAATCGCGCGTTCATAGGCTTCAATAATAGTACAGGGATCTTCTTTAGGAAGAAGGTTAAGCAGATCGCGACGAAAAATATGAACTCCGGTAAAGGTATATCTGCCCTTGCCTTCCTCGGTCCGAAATACCTTTATCCGGTTATCACGCCCCATTAATACAGTACAAGGACCTTTGTTATAAAGAAGAAAGGTGGTAACCGCGGCCTTCCGAATAAGATGAGAGCGAATAAGAAAAGAGAGGTCGCAATCAAGAAGAACATCAGCATTGTAAATAAGAAAATGGCGCGCCTCTGGAAAGAGTTTCGCGCCTTTCCTGATACCTCCTCCGGTACCTAAAAAAAAATCTTCCCGCGAAACTTTCATTGAAACGCCTAAGGTCTCTTGTATAGAACGAACACCTTCTTCAACCTGAGAGGCAAGATGGCAGGTGTTCACTCCTATTGTTGTAATGCCCGCCTCCACCATCTGCGAAGTTACCAATTCAAGCATTGAAACTCCGCAAAAAGGAATCATTGCTTTTGGTTTCTCGCAGGTTAAGGGTCTAAGCCGACTTCCCTCTCCCGCGGCAAGAATAAATCCCGCAATCTTTTCTTCAGAGCCACGAAACATATCAGGGGATCTCATTACAAAAAGAGTCCTTGTGAAATATTCTTTATCTTTTAGGAAATAAGATATTTGTTTCAGGCTATTGTAACATAGAACATTCGCCTTTCCATGACAAAAATCGGAAAAGAACGTATACTTACCGCATCAAAAAGAAAGGGAAAATTTTTTTCATTACTCTTTTTCTTACAGGAGAGACCCTATGAAATGGATAGGCGTGGGATTGATTGGAGCTTTATTGTTAATGAGCGGATGTACAATGATTGATGATATGTCTACAAGAACCAAAACCGGCGCAGGAATAGGCGCAGTTGCCGGAGGTATTCTCGGAGCGCTCATAGATGACAACCGGCCATGGAGAGGAGCCATTATCGGAGCCGCTGTCGGCGCGGTAGGAGGAGGATGGATTGGAAAACAGACAGAAAAATCCACTACGCCCGCTGATGTAAGCGCCAATGCCGATGTCGTGGCACAGGCAGGAAAAGAGGCGGCGAAACAGAATGCTGTGGTGAAATATTCCAGAACCACCAATACTGGAGTCAATGAAGAAATTGTTGCAACCCCAGGCGCTCAGAAAGGAACAATGAGAACCGTTACCATACAGTATTTCCGAAATGGAACATTAATCTCCACAGAAACAGGAGATTTTCCTATCGCGTAATATTCAAAAAAGAAGAAATACTTGTAAAAGGGGATAGAAAGAAAAAGGGCTGTATTCCCTTCTTAGGGAGTTCTTTTTTTCTAAAGACTTAATAGTAGTTAATAAGAAAGGCTATATATATCGCGGCACCTGTCATTTCTATGAAAACCGCAACAAAAACGTATCTTGATACTCATGCGGTTTTACTAAACAGAGGACTCTTCACTTTCTAATACAAGCACCTCATACGTGTTTAGCCTAGGAATACGGATACGACAGGATTTTCCTTCTCTTTCAATTGGAACAAAAGCTCTATCAGAAAGGGTTTGTGCCTTTGTATAGGTTGATATCCCTTCAACCACAACTTCTATGTTGTATTGAGGAAGAATCGCCTCAAATGGACGGGGAATCGCTCCGGCATAATTAACAAGATGGATAAGGAGCCTTTCTGGCTGAGTGCGGAGAATAAGCTCTACATTAACTGCTTTTTCAAGCCGCACCATTGGTTTCGCAAAATGCCAAACAGCCTGTTCCACAAACTCTCTGTATTGTACAGGACCATATTTAAAGGCCTTCTCTCCAAAGGTACCGGCAAAATAGAGAGAAGATCCTTTTCCGTACTTGTTCAGAACAATCGCGGGAAGATCTGGTTCAGTAAGGGGAACATACCTTCCCGCCATCGCAGTATGAAACATTGCAAGAACTTCTGCCCCTTCTTTTGGAAGAATCTTAAGCCCATATTCCGGAGAAGGAAAGAGAGAAGCGCTGATGCGTGAAAAGAAAGTTTGTTCTTTACGCAGAGAGCAATAATCAAACGGTGAGTAATGCTCTTCCTTGCCAGAAAAAGAGAGTCCAAAAAGGTCGGAAAGACCGAAATCTTTACGGCAATTGCCCTCTTCATCATAGAGAGAGGTATCAAATGTTGCAACGAGGTTGCCGCCGCGATGTACAAAAGATTTCAGAAGAGTAATCGTTTCATCGGAAAGACAGGCACAGGTAGGCAAAAGCAGAAGATCATAGGGTTCTAATTTTTCTTGAGAAAGGTCAAAGTCTGTTACAAGGTCATAGGGAATGGAAGAACGTGAAAGCATATCGCAAAAGGCGTTCAATGATTCTGTGTAATTGCCCGACCCTTTTGCCGCTCCTTTGTCCGTATCATAAAAATCAGAGGCTTCCATGGAGCCCGCATACTGTTTCAAGGTTGCAAAAGAATAAAAAAGCCCGATCCGCGAAGCAGATGCAGTACAGGTATAGTATTCTTCATCTTTCTTCAACCTCTGGATTATATCTTTTGCCGCATCTCCGCTCGGAGAGTCAAAATGTTTAGTCGGGCCATGAAATCCATACCAAATATTTGCGCCGTTTGCAACAGTGGTGGCAATACATAGCTGGGTTTCTACAGGAGTATGAAGATACTGGGACCAGGGTTTCTGGTCTGCCGCCATAAAAATCACCCTGGGTTTTTGAGGAGCGACGGCTTCAAGAAGTTTCGCGGCAAAACTTGTTTTCCAAAGAAAGGCATTCTTTGGAGGACCGTAGAACATAAAGCCGCCTTCGGTTCCGGCAATATCATTGTAAGTAAGAAGATCCGGCAAAAAAAGAGAAGAGCCAGCAAGATGAGTAATAGGCATATTCATATAAAAAATTCCGTCTGGCTTGATTGTTTTGAATAATTTGTACGCTTCGTGGAAAAAAAGGCTTGCGGTTTCACGGTCAAACTCTTTCCGCATCGGTCCTTCAGGAAGATCTTTTCCAGCATTCCTGGAACGATAGACTTCTTTGCAATAGGAACAAAAACATCCGCCCGCGACATTTACCGGACCATCAAGAAATATCCCATCAATATCGTATTGTTCAAGAGATTTCAAAGAAGAAAAAAAGTAGTCCCTCCAAGGACTGTTCAAACAACAGGCATAGTAGGTATCATAAAATTTCGGGAAGGAACCGTCTTTTGTCTGTTGCGCCCATGTGGTGTAATGATGCTCTATTGAAGGGCCCAAAATATGAATATTCAGATAAAGAATAATCCGTAACCCATTCTTGTGGGCATAAGCAAGATACTCTCTAAGAAGAGGACCGTTTTTCTCTTCATCAAAGAGAGCGGAATAGCCATCTGCCATTGGATGGAACAGTTGTTCTGTATTAAACCCCATATCTCTCCATCTATCAGCAACCTCAAGGGTTTTTCCTTCTTCAAAGTTACATTGAAGCGCCGCGATTCTCATCGGCTTCTCATACCATTTTTTGCTCATAACGCCCCCTTGATAAGGAACCCTTTGTTCTATCTCTTTTTATATTATTACTCAGCATACCACTCTTTCAAGAAAAAGAAAACGATATAGAATGAGTGCTTCTTTAGAAAAACCTTCTTGTACAGAGAGAGAAAAGAAGTGTATTATAAAGGGTAGAAAAAATTCTTTACAAAGAGAGGTATTCTATGCGCGTGTCAAAGGGAATTCTTATCGCTATCAGTATCCTGTCTGTCGCAACAATAAGCCATGCGGAAAGCCGCAGGAATTTAGCGAACCGTATCGGCGACGCGGCCCGTTATGTGGAAGATATTATGGAAGCACCAGATACCGCTATTCCACAAGAACTTCTTTCAAAATGTCGAGGCGTTATTATCCTTCGTCAGTATCGGGCTGGCTTTATTTTTGGAGTAAAGGGCGGCCGCGGCATTGCACTTGCAAGAGATGAACAGACAAAAGAATGGAGCCCGCCTGCCTTTATCCGTGCTGGATCCGGAAGTTATGGGTTTCAGATTGGAGGACAGGCAGTTGACACAATTTTTCTTATTATGAATCGGGATGGAATGAATATGTTGATGAAGACCAACTTCAAGCTTGGAGTAGATGCCTCTATTGCCGCAGGACCTCTGGGACGAGACGCAGAAGCAAAGGTCGGTCCTGGAAGCGCTATTTTAGTCTATTCCCGGGCAAAAGGACTTTATGCGGGCGCATCCCTTGAGGGCGGCCTGCTTCTCAACGATGAGAAGGCGAATGATCTCTTCTATGGAAAAACCGGACTTTCCGGCAGAAGTATCCTTTTCCATAATGCGGTGCCTATGCCTCCAGAGGCAGAAATCCTTGTTTCGTTATTGAAAAAGTATGAAACTCTCGGAAAGTAATCTATAGAAAAACTCCAGTATCTCCAAGAAAAAAGGCTTATTTGACAATGCCTTTACAGATAGACATAATAAAGAAACGACAGGACACGCAGATGCTCCGCAACAAGTATGAAATCATTCGGATGTAATAACCTGAAAAGGTGAATGAATCTCCCTCCTTTTCTGTTATGTTCTATAGAATAATCGCCTGCCGCGGTTCTATGGTTTTTCAGAAAAAGCAATGGTCTGAACAACCTCTTTGTTTTATGAGATAAGAAGAAATATCCTTAAAGCAAAAACGCAGAAATTTTTTAAGAGAGAAAAAACTATTTAAACCAGCGGGATCAATCTGTTCCAAAAGGAGGAAAGAATGCAACGTACGTGGAAATGGTCGGGAATCCATACTTTTTTTACTGATGCAGAACCGGAAATCTTTGCAAAACGATGTATGGAGGCAGGGTTTGCAGGGGTTGAAGCCACCCATGCAAAACTTGAACCATTCTCTATAAAAGAATTGGAGACGTTAGGTGCTTCTTATCGGGCTCTCGGCGTGGATATCCCTACCTTTCACTTCCGATTTTTACCAGAAGACGATGTCTCTTCTTTTTATGAATCTATCCGTAAAAATGCCACTGAAACTGTTATACGGGAGATGGAACGAGTTGTGGCGCTCGGCGTTAAAATTGGCATTCTTCACCCTGCGATTTGTCGGTATGGTGTAGAAACAGAAGGAATTGACGGTTTTCTCCGATCCCTTGGAAAAAGTCTTCAAAAAATTCTTCCAGCAGCGGAAAAGTTCGGATTTACCATTGCCCTTGAAAATATGACCCCTTCTCCGGATAAACGGTTCTGTTCTATTCCAAAACATTTTGAGCGGGTAAAGAAAGAGTTTTCTCATCCAAACCTTGGCTATTGCCTTGATACCGGACATGCACTTATGTCTATGCACGAGAATGCGCATGAATTCTTTTCTGTGATGGGAGATCGGCTGATTGCCTATCATATTCAGGACAACCCAGGAGACAGAGATCTTCATCTCGCCCCTGGAAGGGGACGCGTAGACTGGAAGAATATCTTCAGAACAATGGCTGAAAAGAAATTCTCCGGAACCGCATGTATTGAGGCAAATCCATTTAACTTTGGACCGCAATATCCGGAAGAATCTTGGCGCATTATGGTAGAAGAGACCAATGCCCTGGTAGAAAAAATGCTTCAGAATCCGTAAAAACAGTAGCCTTCTTATATTGATACGGAAAGAGTCGCTTATCCCGCCCGAAGCAGAATAGATGAACGGGCTGGCATAGGAAGAGATGCATTGAGTTTAACAATACGGCCAGTCCACAGGTCCCTCCCTGATTCAGGAAGATCTATGCCAGAAGGAAGGATTATCTCTTTTTCTTCATCGTCCCAGTTAAATAAGCCAAGAAACTCTTCCTTCCCGGTTTTATTCAGCCAAAGACGCGGAATTTCTTCATGAAAGAAATCCAATGCTTTTGCAAAACCGCCTACAGGAGGAAGCATTTTCTCTAAGAGAGAGATACCCTGTTGGTTCAATCGGGAGATAGAGTCAGAAAAAAAGAGATTCCCTCCGGCAAGAAAGAGCTGTGTTAACCAGACCTGTAATTCTTGCGCAGTTGCCTCAGGACCTGCCATCCACCCCTCTGTTACAGAAGGGCGTCTTTGATAGACAGGGTTAAGAAACCTATCTTTGGTAGTGCCTTTTGCGCGGATCACGGCAAAATCCGGGTCAATACTCCATAAACGATGGTTTTGCCAGAACTGAGAAGAAAGCTGTTTTGCATTGGATCTAACATGAGACCAGAAGGTGTGAATATCTATAGTAACCCGACTGCTGTCCGCAAAGCCCAAGGCCGCCTCAACAGGACAACCGCATCCAAGCAGGTGCGCGTCATCGCCAATCGCATTGCGAATGGCGCGCAGACCAGCGCGCACAAAACCGGCTTTTCCCCGGGTTGTATCGCTATAGCGGTTGATAAGATCAAGGTATCCACGGTATATATAGTCAATCTTAAAGAAAAGAAATCCGGCTTCCCGCAAAGAAGAGAAGGTTTTTGTTAACAGTTCCTGTACTTCCATAAGTGTAAAGTCCAAAACCGTATGTCTGTTATAATACACAGGTCCGTTATCTTCCGCCCGCGCCATCAAGTCTTGGCGATGTCTGCCTAAAGGAGAATATACATGCGCCTGTAACGGCGATACCCAAATTCCTGGAATAAATCCTGCGTCCTGTATTTCTTGAGCCATAGCGGAAAGAGATGGAAATCTGGTATTAGGAGTCCATTCTCCCCAGGATTGTTCCCAGCCCATATCAAGAACTATGTAAGAAAGATGGTTGTGAAGAGGAGAATTGTGGATCGCTTTCATCTCTTGACGGATATCGTCCATACTTACCGCACCTCCATAGTAATCCCAGGAGTTCCATCCTGTTACAGGAGTACTGCCGGCGCGGGCAAAGGTTGAGAGAAAGTCTCCATACGAATCCAAAACCTCTCCCGGATCTCCTGAACCAAAGACCAAAGTAAAGGTTTCCTTCTGAAGGGGACGTTGTGGAGAAAAACCAGCCCGTAAACCTTTTTTACATAAAGAAAAAGAAGAAAAATCTTCTCCGGGACCTCCGCTTCCAAAGAAAAGAACGGGATTTTCAGAACCACACCGTACCAACATCGCCAAAAAAGAATCATAGGTTTGCGAAGGATCAAACCGTGCTATTCCAGGATTCTTTGAGTTAAAGGAAAGAAGACGAACGTCTGGATGGGAAAGGTACAAAAGAGACCTTTTTTCTCCTTTTATAGAAAGGAAAATTTCGTTGAGCACCGCCTTGCGGGAAGAGCGGAGAAAGATTGTTATCTGGTCTAAGCCATGGCCAGGATCACTAAACTGTACCTGTAAATGCCAATGACCTCTTTTTACACGGCCTTGACGGTCTACCTCAAGATAATGAAGTCCGTCCTTATCCTGAATGCAAAGTTTTGCGCGCCACTCTATACGACCTTGACTGTTTTTTCGGAGAATCTCAGATCCTTTCGCATTCCATTGAAGCATTGTTTCCTCCATTTTCTGCTAATAATGATTGAGATATCTTTCTCGCATATCTTTTTATAGTATTTCTATTCCAAGGATTCCGCATAAATGTTCCAACCTGAGGCGGTTATCTCCATACGAAAGGATATAATGCTGTGCCAAAACCTTCTGGATAAAGGATTCTACAGAACCATCAAAGGTAATTTCAAGCCCAGGCAGTTGAGGGGCTGGTTGCGACCATCCCGCCTCTTCCCATTGTTCCGGAGAACGAGCAACGCCTGAGATCACATGCATTGTATAGATTCCTTTCTTATGGCCGAGTCTGCAGAGCGTTACAGGCCCTGTTTTCATTGTTGAAACATTAACCATGCCTTCGCCCAATTTTCCAAAGGAAGTTGGAAGGATAGAAACCTTTCCTTCTATAACCGCGGAAGGAATATAATCCGGAACCCCTATAAGCGCGCCATCGCGCAGAAATTCATAAAACTCTAAGTAAGCCGCGCTTTTTCCTGTAAGAAAATGTACCATTAGTTGGGTAACAACTCCTAAACTATCGTTTTCCGGAGCAGAACAGATATCAAGCTCATCGTGAAGAAGAGTCATACTTCCCGCTGGAGCAAAACCCATGAGTTTTTTGATGCCGTCCACATCAAGGTAAGAAAATCCTTTATAGCCGCGCTCTTCTATCTTCTTCTTAAAAGCAAGAAAAAGCCGAACAGAATTTTCCATGGTTTCAGGCTTTGGTTCTTTAAGAAAGTTCCATCTCTTCTTTATTTTTTCTATCATAGAAGAGATCTCCCGATCATCTAATTTTTCTTGCAAGGAAAGGATTTCAAGAAGATCAAAATGTTCTATCTCAACGCCGATTTTCGCCTTAAGAGAAATGGCGTCATACTGGGTATTGTAAAGACGCATATCGCGATATCCTGCCATTCCAATACGAGCGGATTTAAGAAGCATAGCGCCGCGGGCCGCCTCTGCATAGGAGAGAAGAGTCTCTGTATCTGGCGGCTCGCCGCGAAATGTGGGTAGATAAAGAAAAGTGAAGCCCATCTCCTCCATTGGCGCGCGAAGAGCTGTTGTACCGGCCTGATCAGCGGTTGTTACAAACCGATCGCCCTCGCGCCACCCGGTAAGGCCCCACAACACCATGGGAATATTTTTAAATCGCGAGATAACCTCAATAACCGCCCAAGAAGGAATCCATCCCGCCACGCATAAAATTAAAAGATCTAACGGTTCTTTAGAAAGTTCTGTTATGGCTTGACGACGCGCGCTTCCTTCTTCATCGTCATTTACCGGAAAGATGCTAACAAGATCTATCCCTAAAGATTTCAGAGATTTTACAGCATGATCACATCGGGAAATAATATATTCTTTGGGAGTGTGCACTTCCCCAAAACCTACAAAACCCGCTTTGATTTTTCTCATGGGTTTCCCCTCCATACGGTTTCAATAGCAGAAAGTGATTCTTCCACAAGAAGAGCGCCTCCTTCGGATCCCACTTGACCGTTGACAATAAGCCCGCCATATCCTCCCGCCTTCTCTGCGGTTGCGGTGGGAAGGTATCCGCCCGTTCCTCCGCATAGTTGCACAATACAGGTCTGCTTCGCCGCGCTTCTTGCTCTTATCCTCTGGCCAAACTCAAAAAAGAGTTCAAAGGGATTTGTTACAAAGACCATGGATCCAAGACGAAGAAGATGAAGTTCCATGGAAAAAAAGGGATGGTGATCCTGGTCGGAAAAGCGCTCAATAACCGCGCGGGCGTTTCTAAAAAGAACAAAAGGATGACCCTTTCTGTCATAAGGACCCTGCCTACCCGTAATCTTCTCGTTTCTCAAGACCTCTTCGCAAAATGATTGATAGAGCTCTTCCTCTGAACTCTGACGAAGGATATCGCTGACGGTCTCTTTTGCGGAAAGATACTCTGTATTGGAAGCGCGACGCCGAGGAAGAGAAAGAACCTTTACAATATGACGCATATCCGGCGTAGAAGATACAGGTTCGGAAAGATCTGAAAAAGCTCTTGTAACAGCAAAAAAAAGGCGCTCTCCCAATGCAACGACTCCTTCTTCTTGCCAAAAGTTCGGTTCTTTTGAAAAAAGACGGGTAAGATCGCGTGGAGACTGATCTCCGGCGGCACCTACCTGAAAAAGGGTGTGAAAATCTCTTCCAAAATGTTCTTTCAAGCGTTTCCGTGTTTCTCCCATAAAATCCGAAGAGATCCAATAAGTTGCCTCCATTACCTGCGAAGGACATGCCACGTTACAGATAAGTCCGACAGGACGGTTCTCGGCATTAAAGGTAAAGAGCATCTCAACCCCGGAATCTTCACTGCCTTCCATTCCAACAAAATCAGGACGAGCCGTACATCCATACATCTCTGCGGAGCTGTCGGCATAGAGTACGCGGCGGCAATGGCCTATTCTTGCAAATCCAAATGCACTCGCAATACTTCCGGGTTCTCTCTTCTTCCATGCTTCTACAATAGCTTTTTTTATCTGTTTAAGGAGAAATGCACGATATTCCGCAACAGACAAAATACCGGAAAACTCCTGATGTCCAGGGAACGGACGAGAAGAAAGCGCGGGAGCATTGTGGGTATGGATAGCGTTCAAAATAAGGTTCTGCGGATTGATTTCTGGCAAGACACGCGCAAGATCCAAACAGAGTTGTTTCTGAAAATCAACCTCTATGCCGAGAAGGTCAAGCGAAACCATAATAACATGCGAATCCCCTGATTGTATTGCAAGAACAGTTGCAAAAAGAGGGGAATGGATTCCTTGAGAAATTCGGGGATAATATTGCCCTGCAAGCGAAACCGGTGATTCAGGAGTAATATCCTGTTCCGACCAACCTATATAGAAAGGAGCCATCCGTCTCCTTTGTAGGATAAACCCTCGGGTATTGTGTTAACAGTATAGTACAAATCCACAGAGAACCAAAAAGAAAAAGAACTCTCTGAAATCCTTCAGGCACAGCTTAATCTCTCCAAAGAAAAGGCAGTAGAGGGCAAAAGAAAGGTCGCGCTTTTTACAGGATAGAGTTTTGTAAAAAGAAGACGGAAAGGTATACTCTGAGAAAGAAAAAAACTTCCTCTTCCAGGAGAAAACAAAATGAAGAACTCTTCTTGCGAAAAGAGATCGCCACGCATCATCGCTCACAGAGGATTAAGCGGTCTTTGTCCTGAAAACACTCTGCCTGCCTTTGGCGCGGCGATAGCTCTTAATGTTGATGAAATAGAGTTTGATCTGTGGGGTTCCAAAGACAGAGTAATGGTTGTCTGCCACGATGAATCCCTTGACAGAACCACCAACAAAAGCGGATGCATCCGCGACCTTTACTGGAACAAAATCCGTGCCGCGGACGCATCGACAACTATTCCGGGATGGAGCCATATTTCAGTGCCCAGGTTTGAGGAAATCCTTGATATGTTCGGAGGCAAAATCATCATGAACATCCATCTAAAAGAACCCGGCGAAGAAGGATGGATTATTACGGATATTGCAAAACTCTGCCATACCCGCGGCATTGAAGATACAGTCTATATTACCGGAACCCGTACAATTCTTGAAGAGGCTCTCCGATGCGCACCTCATCTTCCGCGATGTTGCATTGAAGGTGCGGAAAATATGACCATTGTGGAACATGCTATCAAGTTTGAATGCGCACGGCTTCAATTCCGAAATCAAAAAGTTACTCTGCAAATGGTGCAAAAAGCGCATAATCACGGTATTTTTTGCAATGTCTTTTATGCGGATACTGTAGAAGAAGCAGAAAGACTTGTTGCTATAGGATGCGATGCGGTGCTTACCAATTTTGCCAACCGCCTTCTTCCTTTTTTCAAAAAGATATAAAGAGACCTTTTGTTCGCTCTCTTATCTATTTCTTTTCATATACAAAACTTTCTATCTGTCAAAGTGTATAGCGATGTCCCTGCTGATGAAGACGGTTCTTTCGGTCTCGCCAGTCCGGACACATATCAGAAAGAAGCTCGCGAAAATTCCGAGAATGATTATGGACACGGATATGCGCAAGTTCATGAAAGACCACATAATCAATCAAATCAGGAGGTGCCATTACTAACTTCCAACTTAGACGGATAGTACCGTTTTTCTGGCAAGAGCCCCATTGAGAAGAGGCATCTGAAAGGCAAAAAGAAGAGAAAGGAATGGAAGTTTTTCGGGAAAGAACGATTAGTCTTTGTGAAAAAATATCATTTGCCTGACAGCGATACCACGAGACGACAACCTCTTTTGCCCGAGACGCCGCCTGAGAAGAAAGAAGAAATCTTCCTCCAGAAAGAGAAAACGGCTCTTCCACGGTATCGGAGATCACAAGAGGAAACAGGCTCCCTAAAAAAAGCAGATCTTCTCCTTCTTCAAATCTCTTTGGAGCAGACTCTATAAAACGGGTACGTGCGATTTTCTGGTTTCGGAGAATCCAGGCAGACTTTTCTTGAACCTTATCAAAAATATATTTTCTTGAGGTATAAAAAGGAGCCCGTACTGTTACACGTCCATTCCGTTCTATCTCTATAGAAAGAGTTCTTCTTTGAGAAAAGAGAATGCGATGAATAGCGATAAAAGAGGGATCTTTTCCTTCCTGACTTTCCGAAAAAAGTTTCTGTGTCTTCATTCTTCACTTCTTTCCGCAACTGTTTCTATGGCATCATTCTTATAGTTTTACTGGAATCGCCTCAGTTACCCTTGGGTCTTGTTTCATTATTTGAAGAGCTTCCGATGATACTTCGCTATCTATATTAATAATAGAGACAGCCTTGCCTCCCGTACGCTGTCTTCCAAGATAGATTCCCGCAATGTTCACCCGATATTTTTCAAGAACGGTTCCGAGCATCCCCACCACTCCCGGAGTATCTTCATTATAGACAATCAACAGATGCCCAAACGGATCCGCATTCAACATAACGCCGTCTATAAGAACAATCTTCTCGCCGACTCCTTCAAATACAGTACCTGCGACGCTTCTAGTTAAACCATTAGAGCGAATGGTAACCGTAATCAATTCCCCAAAGTTGGGATGGCGGTCTTCTTTAGTCTGCGTTACAGAAATGCCCCGTTCCCGAGCAAGAATACCGGCATTTACATAACTTACCGTGTCAGAGGAGACATTCTCTAGGATTCCCTTCAGAACTGCCGCAGTAAGAAGAGGGCTTTCCTGAAGGCCTAAATCGCCAGCGCAGGAAATGTTCACTTCAGAGACCACGCCAGAAGCAAGCTGTCCCTGAAGAGAGCCCAATCGTTCCGAGAGAGAGAGAAACGAACCATATTTCTGAAGAAAACTTCTTTCTACAGAAGGAAGGTTAACAGCAGAACCAACCATTTCTCCTTCCAGCGAAGAAAGAAGGTATCGCGCGCAGGCGATCGCCACATTTACCTGAGCCTCTCGGGTAGAGGCGGCAAGATGCGGCGTGGCAGTTACACTGGGAAGAGAAAGGAGAGGATTGTCAACTGCGGGTTCTTCTTCAAAAACATCAAGCGCGGCGCCTGCAATTTTACCTGTTACAAGCGCTGTGTATAGGGCTTTTTCGTCTACAATTCCTCCCCGCGCGCAATTAACAAGAACCGCGCTTTTCTTCATCATAGAAAGTTCCTTATCGCTAATAAGACCCCGCGTACGATCAGAAAGAGAGGCGTGAACAGAAACATAATCGCTTTGTGAAAGAAGATCTTGGAAAGAGACCATTTCAACCCCTAATTGATCTGTTATCGCGCTTGAAACATGCGGATCAAAGGCAATAACCCGCATCTTCATTCCCTTTCCGTATTCTGCAACCAACTTCCCAATCCGTCCATATCCGATAATGCCCAATGTCTTATGAAAAACCTGGTTTCCTGTAAAGGAGCTTCTTTCCCATTTTCCTTCTTTAAGAGAGATAGAGGCTGCCACAAGTTTCCGCGACGCGGCAAGAAGAAGGCATAGAGTATGTTCTGCCGCAGAAACACTGTTTCCATCGGGAACATTGATGACCACAATGCCTTTTCTGGTTGCCGCATCAAGCGAGATATTGTCCACGCCAACTCCTGCCCTGCCAATAACACGCAACAATGGAGCAGAATCTATCAGTTCTGGTGTTACTTTTGTCTCACTGCGAACAATTAACCCGTGACAAGAAGAGAGCGCTCTTTTCAATTCTTCATAAGAATATCCGATCGCAATCTCAACTTCGCAACGTTCTTTCAGAATTGCGATCCCTTCTTCCGCAAGAGGATCACTTACCAAAATCTTATATTGTTTCATATAAACGCCTCCGTTCCGCAAGAAACGAGAGAAAAAGAGCTTCTTTCATCTCAATCGCGGCGTTACATATTCACTACCCTATCACCCATAAAAAAATAGGATAATCTTTTCATTCTCTTTCTGCAAGGTATCCCTTAAAAAAAGAGCTTTTTTGACCTCATGCTATAATATTGCATAAGTCCTGCAAATAGAGATGCCAGCTCATCTTTTACGCTTCTCCAACCGCAGTCGTACGGAAAAGAAAAAATGCGCAATAACGCAAGTAATAGCGATGCCCCTTCTTCATGGAAACGATCGTTATACCTTATCTGGATAGCCCAATGTCTCGTACTTACCGGAAGTTCTTTTGTCTTTCCGTTTCTTCCCTTTTATATCCAGGAACTCGGAATTACAGAGATAAAACAGGTGGCGGTATGGGCGGGAATGCTTCAAGCCGCACCCTCTTTTTCTCTTGTCATCGCGGCGCCAATGTGGGGCGTTCTTGCCGATAAATTCAGTAAAAAATTGATGCTGAAACGCGCAATGTTCTCTATCTTTGTTATCTTGATTCTCTCCTCTCTTGTACGGAATGTATACCAGCTTTTTGCCCTTAGGATACTTCAGGGATTTTTCGCTGGTTCGGTCTCTGCCGCCAATGTTTTAGTTGCGAGTATTATTCCCCGTGAACGATCGGGATATGGCCTTGGGCTTATGCAAACCGCCCACTTTATCGGAGCAACCATCGGACCGTTTTTAGGAGGATTCGCCGCAGATATCTGGGGATATAGAAACTCTTTTCTTGTCTCTGGAATAATGGTCCTTACAGGATTCTTTCTAATCCATTTCTGGATACAAGATCCGCCAAAAGAACCTCGCAACACCACCCAATCCACTCTCTCTCCAGAAACGATTCAAAACCAGCAAACATGGGCATTTACCTTTGCCTTTCTTCTTGTTATACTCCTTTTAGTAAAAGTGTCGTTTACTATCGTTACTCCCATTGTTCCTCTTTTTATTAAAAAAATTGCCGCTTCCACCCGATATATTGCAACCACAGCAGGCGCAATTATCGCCGCCTCGGGCTTTGCGGGAATGATTTCCGCAATCGCAATCGGAAAAGTTAGCGACCGGGGCAACCATCGCCAGCTTCTTTTTTTACTTCTTCTTGTTGCCGGAATATTTACCCTGCTTTCTGCCATGGCAAAGAATCCCGCGCAATTTCTTCTCTTTCGGGTAGGAGCGGGATTTGCTACCGGCGGCATTATGCCGCTGATTAATTCCAATATTAACCTTGGTACCAGCCGCGACAAAATTGGAAAAAGTTTTGGAATCGCTTCAAGTATCTCCGCTATTGGCACAGGGTTCGGACCTTTAATCGGAGGAGCGATTGTCTCTATCCTTTCTATGGAGGCAACCTTTCTTTTTGGCGGGTCTATGTTAATCCTAACCGCTATCTCTTCCACCTTCCTTCTAAAAAATCTTCCGGGAGGAAATGATCTTATGATAAAGATCGGACAAGAAGGAAACTAATATCTTTCGCTTCTTTTTCTCATAATAAAAAAAGAGGATATAATTACACGTAACTGCTAAAGATTACATATTTTTCTAAGAAAACAATGTAGAAGAAATCCATGAATATATCTGCTTTTCGCGATATCCCTCGGTGGAAACAGGCCCTCTATCTTATCTGGATAGCAGAGAGCCTGGTGCTTACGGGGATTTCTTTTATTCTTCCATTTATGCCGTTTTATGTACAAGAATTGGGAATCTCCGATGTAAAACAGGTCGCAGTATGGACAGGACTGCTTCAGTCCGCCTCTCCGCTCGCGCTTGTACTCGCCGCGCCGATATGGGGCATCCTTGCGGATAAGTTCAGCCGAAAATTAATGCTTGAACGCGCCATGATCTTTGTCTTCATTGTTCTGGTTCTTTCCGCGCTTGTAAGAAATGTTTATCAGTTCCTTATCCTCAGAATCATACAGGGTTTTTTTACCGGAACCATCACCGCGGCCAATGTTTTAGTTGCAAGCACAATTCCTCGGGAAAAATCAGGGTATGGTCTTGGACTTATACAAACAGCGATTTTTATCGGAGCAATGATAGGACCATTCTTTGGAGGATTCGCCGCAGATCTCTGGGGTTATAGAAACTCCTTTCTTGTCGCAGGAATTATGAGTTTGATCGCTTTTTTTATTATTCATTTCTGGGTAGAGGAACCGCCAAGAGAACCAGGCGAGAATAAAAATAATGGTGGGAACAATCTTCTTCAAACACAGCAATCGTGGGCATTTACCTTTGCCTTTCTTCTTATTACGCTTCTATTGGTACAGATCTCTGTTACCATTGTTTCGCCTATTATTCCGTTGTTTATCAAAAAAATATCCCTCTCTACCCGGTATATCGCTACAACCGCGGGATCTATTATTGCCGCGTCAGGGTTTGCGGCGATGCTTTCTGCCATCACTATTGGAAAAATCAGTGATCATAGCGACCATAGGAAACTTCTCTTCGCGCTTCTTCTTGTTTCAGGTTTTTTTACTATTATCTCTGCAGCTGCGCGAAACCCTTCACAGTTTCTTCTTATCCGAATGGGAGCGGGCTTTGCCGCCGGCGGAATTATGCCTCTGGTTAATTCCAATATAAACCTTGGTACCAGCCGCAATAAGATTGGAAGAACCTTTGGCATCGCCTCAAGTATCTCCGCGATCGGTACAGGGTTCGGACCCTTAATTGGAGGAGCGATTGTCTCTATCTTCTCTCTTGAATCTACCTTTATCTTCAGTGGAATAATGTTAATGTTAACCGCGGTTACCTCAACCTTTCTCCTTAGAAACTTACCAGGAGGAAGTGGAGGAGTAGAAATAAAAATTCTTGCAGAAGAGGAATAACTATTAAGACCTTTTTACAAGAGGGGAAAAAATGGAATCCGTAAAAAAAGTAATACCGTGTCTTGACGTTACCCATGGAAGACTTGTAAAGGGCGTACATTTTGCAGAGATTAAAGATATGGGAGATCCCGTAGAAAGCGCCGCCGCATACAGCGCCGCCGGTGCGGATGAAATTGTTTTTCTTGATATTTCTGCAACCATAGAAGGAAAAAGCACCCTTCTTGACACTGTAAAAAGAACTGTGTCGGCCATAAAGGTTCCCCTGATTGTCGGAGGAGGAATTAAAACACTTTCTGATATTGAACGAATCCTTAACATTGGCGCGGCAAAGGTATCATTGAACACCGCGGCTGTAAAAAACCCAGAGATCGTAGAAGCCGCCGCAAAACAGTTCGGATCAGTGGTAATTGTTGCAATGGATACCATTGCCTCCATCGCAACCCCTTCTGGGTTTGAGCTTGTCTTGCGAGGAGGAACCGAACCAACGGGAATTGATGCGGTTGTATGGGCAAAACAGGCAGAGACCCTTGGAGCAAGCGCGATCCTTCCCACAAGCAAAGAAACCGACGGCACCCGCGAAGGATACGATATTCCTCTAACAAGAGCGATCGCGGATGCTGTTACGATTCCAGTAATCGCATCTGGCGGAGCAGGAGAGCTTTCGCATCTTTATGAAGCTATTTCCCAAGGACATGCGGAAGCCGTGCTAGTTGCTTCAATAGTTCATTTCGGGCTTTTTTCAATCCGTCAGATAAAAGAATTTTTGCGCGAAAAAGGGGTCTCTGTTTTATTGTAAAAAAAGAGTGGATTTCTCTAAAGAACTCTCTTTTTATCTTTTTGCGATACTGTCGTGTTTGTGCAAAGAGCTCTTTTTTTGAGGAACCCGACGAGCTGAGAAAAAGTTTATAACGGCAATGCAGGCTCCTCCAAAAAAAACCCACTGGTACCCCCACCTCTGCCATATAAGCCCGCTGGCAAGCGCAATGCTCAATGAAAAAAGATGGTCTATAGTAACGCCTAACGCAAGCCCGGGGGCCACGTGCGAAGGATGAAGGGCAATCTTCTTCATATAGGTCGCACGCGCCATTCCTACTGCCATAAGAAGGAGATCAATAATAAAACAGCCAGCGGTTATCAAGAGCGCGATTGACTCGGGAAAGAGTTTTTTCGCAAATCCATACGCAAGACAGACAGGAACAAGAATTACTGCTTCCAAAGAAAGAATCGTCCGTTCTCCAAAACGGTCTATCGCATATCCAATGATCGGAAGAAGAACGATCCCAAGGATGCCTCCTGTCATAATAAGCATGGCGATAACCTGTGTGGGTTGATGAAAAATCGTTACAAGCACCCAGGGCGCAAATGTTAAAAAAATCTGTTTTCTTGTTCCATAAAGGATATTAAGGAGATAAAAAAGGCGGTACTCTCGGTGAAACTTTGGAAGAGCGGGACGAGAAGGGCTCTGTGTGCAAGATTGTAACGGCATCTTAAAAAAAACTACCGCCGCACATAAAAAAATTCCTGCCGCAAGAAGAAAAGCCTTAAAAAAAGAGAATCCTAACCATCTAAAGCCAATAAGAACAAAGAAAGCGCCAAGGATCGCGGCAATGTTTCGCAAACCTCCAAACTGTCCAAGGCGCCGGCCTGGGGCTCCTTCTTTCGCAAGTTCCATTCCAATGCTTGAGCTTAAAGGAAGAAAAAGATGAACCCCTAAACTGAAAATAAAGAGCCAACAAAGAAGCAAAGGAAAGGTAAATGAAAAAAAAGCCATACAAACCAATCCGCATGCGGCGGCAACCGCCGAAACCGCGGCTAAACGGGCGCCGGGAAGAAAACAGAACCAAAGAGAAACAAAACCTGTTAAAACTCCTGGAAATTCTCGCGGAAATTCAAGAATAGCCCGTTGAAAACTTGTAATTGCAAAGGTTTCGTTTAGATAATTGTTAAGTACCGCATCCACGATTGCTGAAGCAAACCCCATAAAACAGAGCGCTATGCCATACAGTTTGATATCAGGGGAAAGCCGGTTCACACGCATTACAATCTTTCGTACCATTTCGTGTCCATTTTTCTTAAAAGAAAAGATTGGAAGGAAGATTACTATTCAGAAAAACCTGGTACGCTTAAATACCTCTCTCCGGAATCAGGAAAGAGCGTTACCACTGTTTTGCCCGTACCAAGAGCAGATCCAACCCGAAGGGCGGCAACACAGGCCGCGCCAGAAGAGATGCCCACAAAAAGCCCTTCTTTGACCGCAAGATCTTGCGCGCAGGAAAAGGCCTCTTCATCGGAAACCTCTTCTATTCCGTCAATCACTGACATATTAAGAATCTTGGGAATAAAACCCGCTCCAATACCCTGAATCTTATGGGGGCCCTTTTCCCCTCCGGAAAGCACCGGCGAAGAAGACGGTTCAACCGCAATAATTTTTACAGAAGGAAAGATTTTTTTCAGGACTTCGCCTACGCCGGAAATAGTTCCGCCTGTACCAACTCCTGCCACAAAAGCATCTATCGTACCGCTGAGTGCAAGGATTTCTTGTGCGGTCGTGTTGCGATGTGCCTCGGTGTTAGCGGGGTTTTCAAACTGAAGAGGCATAAAGCCTTTTTCCTGTTCAGCGATTTTTCGCGCGGAAGCAATGGCGCCAACCATTCCCTCAGAAGCCGGAGTCATCTCTATATGCGCGCCGTATGCGCGCATAATGCGGATCCGCTCAATGCTCATAGCATCAGGCATAGTAAGAACGCAACGGTATCCTCGCGCCGCACAAATCATCGCAAGTCCAATACCGGTATTCCCGCTGGTAGGTTCAACTACCAAAGCGTTTTTCTTTAGGATTCCTTTTTTTTCCGCATCTTCAATCATGGACCGCGCGATCCGGTCTTTTACGCTTCCTCCGGGATTGAACATCTCAAGTTTTGCAAGAATACGTGCGCTTCCCTTGCAAGGAAGAAGATTTAAGCATGCCGCGGGAGTCCTGCCTATAAGACCAGAAAGGCTATGAGAACTGCTGTGTAGAGAGGCCAACATCCGTGTTTCAACCCTGTCGCCCTCTCGCAAAATAAAAGCGCCTATTTCTTTTGGAGAAAGAATGGCTCCATTTACCGTCACCTCCATTTGGAGTGCCAACATCCCAGCCCGCGCAAGCGCATCACAGAGTGAAACCGTTCTTTGTTTCAGGGAAAGTCCCTTGCCATTGATTACAATGCGCATAATCCCTCCGGTAAAGTATCCCTTATGGTAAAACAAAGCATTCCGACGGTCAAGAAGAAAAGAGCGGCTTTGTCTTTAGAAGAAAGAGGTGTACAATATCTGTGGAAAAAGAGAAGGATAAGAAGAAAAAGGCTTCTTTTTCTGCTATTATAGGAGGTTATCTTATGAAACTGTCAAGAATTCTCACCGCGGGAATGTTGTTAGGCGCCCTTGTCGGGTGCGCTACGGTAAATATTTATGTAACCTTCCCAGAAGAAAAAATCAGGAAAGCAGTTGAAAGTTTTGAAGATCAAATCGATCAAGGCGCATCTCTTATCAAAGAAAGGTTTTTCGCCTTATTGGCAACAGAAGCATATGCTCAGGAACTCTCTCGCGACTTGAAGATGGATTCTCCTAAAATACGAGAGGCCGCAAGACTCCGAAAATCATGGGCGGCTGAGTTGAATGGATACCGAAGAGCTGGGTTTGTTGGAGAAAGCAACCGTTTTGAAATAATCGTCGTATCGGCCCCTTCCGACTCTGCTGTCGCGGAAAAGGTCCGGGCCCTTGCAGGAAAAGAGAATACACAAAGAATGGCAATCCTTGAAGAAATCTCATCTATTAACAACATGGCGCCAACACAAAAAAATCAGCTTCCTGCCTTTTTTGCCGAACAGCGACGAAACAGTGCGGCAACCGGAGATTGGATTCAAATGCCGGACGGAACATGGAAACGAAAGTAAAGAGAGTTTTGCTTACTGGATGCGAAGCATCCGGAGAAGGAGCCATCTCTGCAGGCTGTCGGTTCTATGCAGGATATCCGATTACGCCCCAGAATAGATTCCCGGAATATATGAGTGTCCGAATGGAAGAAACCAACGGTGTTTTTCTTCAGGCAGAAAGCGAACTCGCCGCGATAAACATGGTTTTTGGCGCCGCGGTTGCCGGCGCAAGGGCAATGACATCCTCTGCAAGCCCAGGAATCTCTCTTATGCAGGAAGGAATCTCTTATCTTGCAGGGTGCGAACTTCCTTCGGTAATTGTTAATATGAATAGAGGAGGCCCTGGCCTTGGCGATGTTACTCCGAGCCAGTCTGATTATTTTCAGGCAACCCGCGGAGGAGGACATGGAGATTACCGAATGCCGGTACTTGCGCCATGGTCTGTGCAAGAAACTCATGACTTTACCTATCTTGCCTTTGACCTTGCGGATAAATATCGTTCTCCTGTTTTTGTGCTTGCAGACGGACTGCTTGCCCAAGTATATGAATCGGTCCGACTGAAACCACGTAAAAAACGTCTGCCGAAAAAATCATGGGCGCTTACAGGATGCCAAGGAAGAAAACCTAATTCTATCCGTTCGCTTTTTCTTACTCCGGGCGTGCTTGAAGCCCATAACTGGAAACTTCAGAAAAAGTTTGAAAAAATGCAAAAAGAGGTACGGTACGAAACGTATGCCTGCGACGATGCCGAATATCTGCTGGTAAGCTATGGATCCTGCGCGCGTATTGTAAAAGAAGCGATGGATACTGCAAGAAAAGAAGGGCTTCGCATAGGCCTCTTTCGTCCAGCCACCCTCTGGCCATTTCCCTATGAAGCACTACGAGAAATTCTTTCCCGGGTTAAAAAAGTTCTCGTGGTGGAAATGAGTTTAGGACAAATGCTTGACGATGTCCGGCTTGCCGCTATAGGAACAACCGCCAGAATCTTTTTCTATGGTCGCCCGGGAGGCGGAGTGCCCGACCCCGCAGAAATCTATCAGGAGATACGAAAAAAATGAAGAGCCTGTATCAACATCCGAAATCCCTTACGGAAACAACCACTATCTATTGCCCAGGATGTGGCCACGGATTAATACAGAAACTTATTGCAGAAGTTATTGATGAATTGAATCTTCGGGAAAAAACCGTAGCGGTCGCTCCAGTAGGATGTGCGGTTCTTTCTTATGATTACTTTAATTTTGATGTTACGGAAGCCGCCCACGGCAGGGCTCCGGCAGTCGCCACCGCAATAAGAAGGGTCCTTCCGGATGCACTGGTCTTCGCCTATCAAGGAGATGGAGACCTTGCGGCAATCGGTACCGCGGAAATCATACACGCGGCGGCACGCGGAGAACATTTTTCTGTTTTCTTTGTAAATAACGCCACTTATGGGATGACAAAAGGACAGATGGCTCCTACCACATTGCCCGGGCAGAAAACTACCACCTCGGTCTCAGGGCGCAAGACCTCTCTCCATGGATATCCGATCCGTATCGCAGAACTTTTGGCCCAACTTGACGGAGCAAGCTATATTGAACGAACCTCTACCTCTTCTCTTAAAGAGATTGCCACCACCAAACGCGCTATAAAAAAGGCTTTTCTCTGTCAACTCAACCGAAAGGGTTTTAGTCTTGTAGAAATTCTTGCGTCCTGTCCCACTAACTGGAAGCTTTCTCCGGGAGACGCTCTTACGTGGATAAAAAAAGAGATGGAATCTTACTATCCTGTCGGAGTGATAAAAGATATCCTGGAGATAGCGCCATGATTTTTTTTCAACCATTGGTGCTGGCGCCCTTTCTTTTTCTTCTTCTTCTTCTCCTTGGAGTTTTTTTCTTCTTTTTTGTTCAGATTGAAATCGTACGGATCGCACTTCGGAAACTCGGACTTCCTCCTGTGGTTATTTTTCTCGTTCTGCTCGCCTCGCTTTTAGGAAGCAGAGTAAATGTTCCATTCTATTCTTTAACCCGTTCGGTCTTTCTCTTCTCGGAACCGTCCGCAACCCTTCCAGCGGCCTCTTCCCTATCCTCTATGCCTTCCAATGACGCCATTATCGCTGTCAATGTAGGAGGTGCTATTATCCCGATTCTGCTCTGTCTTTACCTCCTTCCAAAAGCTCCCGGTCTTCCCACGCTCTCTGCGGTGCTTTGTAGCGCACTTGCCTGCCATGCCATGGCTACGGCAATACCAGGCCTCGGAGTAACGATTCCCGCGCTCATTCCTCCGCTTGTCGCGGTTCTTCTTTCATTCATTTTTTCTCCTAAAAACAAAATCCCTGTCGCCTATATTTCTGGAGTGCTCGGCGTTCTTATCGGCGCCGACATTATGAATGTTTCCCATTTTGGAAGCCATCCGGGCATTATAAGCATTGGAGGAGCAGGCGTCTACGACGGCATTTTTCTTGTCGGGATCCTCTCCTCTTTACTCGCCTGATAACACAGGCGTTTTTTTCTTGCGGCGCTCTTGAAAAAAACGCTTTCTGTGCGCCGTAAGAGAACCTCCGGAGGGAGCCATGACTGCCCGGCAACGACTGCTTTCGGTACTAAGAGGTCAAATTCCAGACAGGGTCCCTGTATCTCTCTGTAAAATCAATCCTTATGACCCGAAAAGCTTCTGGGCGCAACATAAAAGTTTTCATTCTCTTTTGGAAAAAGCAAAAGAATCCTGCGATACCTTTCTTCATTATCGTCCCCCAACAGGCTTTTTTTTCTCTTCGCCTAACGCAATAGAGGTAACAGAAGAAAAGATCTGCGATTCTCCGGGATCTGAAACAATTACCCTGCGAGTTAGAACAGAAAAAGGGCTTCTTGAAAGAACCGCACGAACCAGCCGTCACAGCATAGAACGATGGGTCTTAAAACCATGGATAAACTCTTTTGCAGATTTGGATAAATTCCTTTCTTTACCCTTTTCTCCCTTTGTTCCAGACATTTCCGATCTAAAGGAAAAAGAACGCGAATATGGAGAGCTTACGCTTTCTCTTCTTCCTATTCCAACACCGGTCGGAGTCGCGGGAACACTCTTCGCTCCCGGCGAACTTTCACAATTCCTTTTACAGAACCCTAAAAAAATTGAAGCGCTTTTAGACAAACTTTTTGAACGTCTTGTTCCCACCTATCAATACCTCTCTCAAAACCTTATGAATGTGGTCTTTCGTGTGAGAGGAAGCGAATATCTTACTCCTCCTACTCTTCCTCCCGGATATTTTCCTAATTACCGAGATATCTTCAACCGTTTTGTCGTCCGGTATGATACTCTTCTTATAAACCTTCTGCGACAGGGAAACTTCAACTTTATCTGCTATCACTGGCATGATATCGTTCCAGACCTTCTGCCAATGGTTGTTAAGATGGCCCCCGATATCCTTGAGCCTGTCATCAACACTTTTGATGTACCCACAATGGTGGAAAGCGTAAAAGAAGCCGTGGGATCAGAAATAACCCTTATGGCCGGGCTTTCTCTTGAAGATATTGATTTCCGAAGCATACACGAAATTGAGACGATGACAAAGAGTGTTCTGCAACAAGGTGCAAAAAACGGACGATTTATCCTTATTCCATCAGACGTTCCATCTGCGGTTCCTTTTCAACCGCAAACAAAAGAGAACCTTTTCCGTTTTATTGATATAGGAGCAGAGAGTTTCTACCCTTTTACCTAACGAAACCCTTGCTGTATTCTTCTGAACCTATTCTCTTCTAATGCTTTTTTTTCCATATTTCCATAAGAAAAGGTATACTGTTTTTTCTTGCTGTTCACTTTTTCGCACTCTTACCAAGGACTTTTTTTATGACCCGAATACCGAATTTCCCTGAATTTAGCTCTATTTCCCTAAAACAACGGGAGGAAATCTCCTCTTTTCTGCGCGAACATCCTCCTTTAGCGTCTGAATATTCTTTTACCAACCTTTTTGCATGGCGCCATTCTTATAAATATAGAGTAAGCGCTTTTGGCAATGGATTTCTTTTTCTTAAGGAAAAGCCTGTCCGCGCCTTTCTTCAACCCCTTGTTCCGGAAAACCCCCTCTCTGCAGTGAAAGAATGTTTCGCTTTTCTCGGAAAAGGAGGAAAGATTGAACGGGTTGGAGAAGATTTTCTTACATCTCTCGGCACTATTTCCGATATTTCCGCGAAACCCGAACGAAACCATTTTGATTATCTTTACAACTCTTTAGAAATGAGGACCCTTCCGGGAAAACGCTTTCATGATAAGAAAAACCTTGTGGCGCAATTTGAAAAAAAGTACTCGTTCCAATATACGCCCCTTCAAGAAAAGTTAATCGGCGAATGTATTGCATTCAAACACTCTTGGTGCATGGAACGAAACTGTGAAGACCATGAAGGATTAAAACAGGAGCATTGCGCTGTGCTGGAAATGTTAAGAAATTTTTCCGCGTTGAAAGGACTTCGAGGCGGGATCTTGCGGGTAGATGGAATTATTGTCGGCCTTACTCTCGGAGAAGAGCTTAATAAAGATACGCTGGTTATTCATGTGGAAAAAGCCAATACCCGTTTTTCTGGAATTTATCAGAAGATTTTCAAAGAATTTGTTCAAGCAGAGGGTGAAAACTATCCTTTTGTGAATAGAGAACAAGACCTTGGTATTCCGGGTTTGAGAAGGGCAAAACAGTCTTATAACCCTGTAACCATGGTAAAAAAATATTCTCTTTCTCTTAAAGAATAAAGTGTTACAATTTAAGAAGCATCGCGTGTGAAACACCGATAGGCGTACGGATCCTTCCTGTAACGGAAAAACCCGCTGTGCGATAGAGGGAAAGAGCCCTTTTGTTATCACTACGAACCTCAAGAACAACCTCTTGAAAACCCGCTTTCCGAAGAAAAGAAATCCCCTCTTCAAGAAGTTTTCTGCCAAGACCCCGGCCCTGACAATCTTCCGCAACCGCGATAAGAACAACTCTTCCAGAATCTTTCGGATGAAGAGACCTTCCTTTTATGGAAAAGAAAAGAAACCACCCTGCGGCTCGTAACATTTTAAAAAAAGGAAAAAAGGAATATTTTCGCAGGAGAACACGCCAAAAAATCAGCCCGAGATCTCGCTGGAAACGTTTTGCCGCTACCACTCTGCCGATAGGCTGAGAAAGAAGAATACAACCCAAAACATCTTTCCGCTCTTTTTCGGCCGCAACAATCACCCATTCTGGAAAGCTTTCTTGATAGGCAGAAATTATATCCAAAAAAAGGGCTCTCGGAGAAGGATTAAAGAAAAAGGAGATCTGTTCGGAAAAGCCCTTAAGGAAAAGATCCACGCAGGAAGAAAGCTCTTCTTTTGTGGCATAATGGAGGGTATTCACGGTCTTTGCGTATGGATGAGAAAACGGATTGCGTCTGGAATCTTGCGGATAATATCAGATGCAACCATAGATTCTTCTCCCTCTTCTCTGCTTGCGAAATCTCCGGCAAGACCATGAAGGTATACACCGGTAACCGCACTCTCCCAGGGAGAATGTCCTTGCGCTAAAAAACTTCCAATCATTCCCGCTAGAACATCGCCACTTCCCGCAGTCGCCATTCCAGGGTTTCCCGTAAGGTTTGTTTCTATCCTTCTTCCATCAGTAATAATAGTACGGTGCCCTTTAAGAACAAGAATCTTCTTATGACAAAGGGCAAACTGTTTTGCGTATTCTCTCGGAGAAGAAAGAAGAGTTTCTATAGAAAAACCAGAGAGCGCCTCCATTTCTCCAAGATGCGGAGTAATAATCATCGGACCGTTGCGTTGCAGTATCAAGGGATTGTTTGCCGCACATCGCAACCCATCCGCATCAAGCACCGCGGGAAGAGAGGAAGAAAGAAGTATCTCTTGAAGGAACAGGCCTGTTTCCGTTGAAGTGCCAATGCCAGGACCAAGAACCATTGCTCTGCATCTCTTCTTCAAAAAAACAAGACATTCTTTTGCCGCTTTAACACCGAGCGTTCCCCTTGATCCCTCTGGCAAGGGAAGAGTCATCTCCTCGGTAAGTTTTTCTTCAAAAATACTGTTCAAAGAGGCGGGAACCGCGGCAGTTACACACCCGCACCCTGTTCGAAGAGCCGCAACAGAAGAGAGACAAACCGCTCCTGTTAAGCCGAGAGACCCACCTGCTACGCAAAGGTGTCCAAAAGTTCCCTTGTGACTTTCACGGGGTCTTGCAGAAAAAAAGATCATCTTTAGTTACAGCGCAAAGCGCTGCCGCATAAGAGGAAGAATGAGTAAGAGAAACCTCTATGTTCCACGCGGAACAACGAGAATCGGAAAGAACAACCTTCGGCCGAATAGAAAGCGTTGTTATCTGAACAGAACCCGGAGATATCTTCATAACCGGAGAAAAGGCATCTACACAGGCAAATTTTGCCGCTAACCGCGCAGCAAAATTTCTTGCGCTATATTTTTGCTCCTTGCACAGCCTCTGTTCCTGCACGGAAAAAAGTCCTTGATCAGGAGAAAAAAGCTCTGAGGAAATATCACTAAGGGCAAGCAGTTTAAACCCTATAAGGGTCATTGAATGCCAGACTCTGCGATAACTTCCGCGAACTTCTTTCCTTTCCGTGTGGAAAAGGCAATCCTTCCATCCTGTAAAGCAAAGATGGTATGATCTGAACCAATGCCCGCTCCTCGTCCGGGATGAATCCTTGTTCCCCGCTGACGCGCAATGATTCCCCCTGCTTTTACCTGTTGGCCGGCAAAAAGTTTTACACCAAGTTGGTTCGGCCGAGAGTCTCGACCATTTCCCTGTTTTTTTCTTCCCATAATAGAGATATATTACAAAAAAAGCCGATGCCTGTCAAAACAATTACATCGCCATAGTAAAAATCTAAGAAGAAAAGGACAAAATAAAAATGTTCCTGCTTTTATTAAGGTGAATAAGAATCTCTTGCGCCGTTCTTTTTATTTCTTCGCAAAAAAAGAGTTTTTTTCGCTCTGTTAAAACCTTCCTAACCTTATTCCCGCAAGGATCTTCATTGACAAAGCATGAGAAAAAGCGTACTGTTATGCATTGCCATGAAAATCTGTCATATCATTACCCGAATGATCGTTGGAGGAGCGCAAGAAAATACTCTTTCCTCGGTTTCTGGTCTTGTAAAAAAAGGCCACGATGTTCTTCTTGTTTCCGGCCCCTCACACGGACCTGAAGGAAGCCTTGAATCTGCCTCACGTCAATCCGGGGCAAAGTTCATTATTGTTTCTCCTCTTATACGGGCAATCCATCCCCTTCTTGATGCCGCCGCTTTTTGCCGTCTTGTGGCAATTTTAAGAAAAGAACAGGTTGATATTGTTCATACACATAGCGCAAAAGCCGGTGTTTTGGGACGCCTTGCCGCCCGTGTGGCAAGCCCTTCGGCCATTGTGGTCCATACAGTACATGGACTGCCCTTTATTCCGGGACAGAGTCGCCTTGCGCGAAACGTCTTTCTTCTCGCAGAAAAAATTGCGTTTTGGGCAACAGACCAGCTTCTTTCTGTAGGAAAAGTGGCGGCGGAAAATGCCGCGGAGGCAGGGATTGGAAGAATAGAAGATTATATTATTGTTCATAGCGGGTTTCCTGTGGAACCCTATGTAAATAACCCAAACCGCCAAAAAATCCGACGCGAACTCGGTATAACCGATTCTGAGATGGTGGTTGGAATGATCGCACGGTTTTTTCCCTTAAAAGGGCAAGAATTCCTTCTTCGTGCCTTTGCTGTCGCCGCCACAAAAAATCCAGCAATGAAACTTCTTCTTATCGGCGATGGAATCCAACGCGCTTTTTGTGAAAAACTTGCCATCTCCCTAGGGATTCAGGATAAAACTATTTTTACTGGTTTACTCCACCCAGACCTCATTCCAAACATCGTTAGCGGCCTTGATGTCGGAGCGCATACCAGTCTTCGGGAAGGTCTTCCGCGGGCAATTGCACAAATCATGGCAGGCGGAAAACCCGTTGTTGCATTTGATGCAGATGGAGCGCGAGAGGTAATCACAGAAGGAAAAACCGGGTTCCTTGTTACTCCAACGGACGAAAAAACTCTTTCTCTCCGTCTTTTATGGTTTGCAAGTCATCCAGAAGAAAGAATGGCTATGGGCGCGCTTGCGCAAGAAAGAGTTCTTCGCCTTTTCTCTCTTCAAACAATGGTAGACTCTCTTGAAACAATCTATTTTTCTCTTCTTGCAAGGAACGGTTATGTCGCGCATTCTTGAAGTACCGGCAGGACACGAACAATTACCAGAAATCGCAGAGTTTATTCAGGAAAAAGCTCATGAGGAAAAAATTCCTTCTAGAAGAATGTGGGAACTTTTGCTTGTGGTAGACGAACTTGTCTCCAGTATTCTCCAGCACTGCGCCAATCCCGATGAAACCCTCTCTCTTTCATGGGATTTTTCAGAAGAGAGGGTAACGCTTGTTCTTTCAGTTACTGGCCTTCCCTACAACCCTCTTTCTTCTCAAGGTTCCGGCGAACAAAAAACCGGTTCTTTGGAAGAACCCGGGCTTTCTCTTGTCCAAAAAATGGTAAGCGATATCTCCTATCACAGAGAAGAAAATCAGAATATCTTTACTATTCAAAAAGCCCTGCGGAAAAAAACGAGAAAAAAACAGGCAAAAAAGAATACATAAAAACAAACCCTGATTATTGTTTCCTTCCTTTTCTGCCAAGGAGGCGCAATACGTCTCCTGCTAAATAAAGAGAGCCACAAATAATTCCCGCGGATTGATTGTCAAAACTATTACCAAGCGCAACAAGCCCCTGTTCAAGAGAAAAGACCTCGTCAGCAGGAATCTTTGGCGCCTCTTTTTGTCCAAGACGTATAAGCTCTTCTGTAGAAAGAGCGCGAGGAGTGTCGGGAGAGACAAAAAAGAAACGGGAGGCTTTTTTTGCTAAAAGCCGTATCATTACTCTAGCATCTTTATCATTAAGAATTCCTACCAGCATGGGTAATTTTTGACCGGGAAAGCATCTGTCAATCGTTGCAAGAAGAGTTTTTACTCCTGCCTCGTTATGCGCTCCGTCAAGAATAAAGGGAACCGAACCCGGAAGAACTTGAAAGCGACCAGGCCATTGTGCGCGCATTGCCCCTGCTCGTAAGGCGGCATCAGAGATAGGAAGGATCTTTTCTGAGATAAGAAGGGCTGTCTGAATCGCAACCGAACAATTATGCGCCTGATGAAACCCTATCATTCTAATTGGAAGGTTCCGGAAGGTTTTTCCTCGGGAACAGTACACCTGAAGGATTTGTCCGTTCAAAGAGCATTTGCAGAGAGCACGAACATAAAAGTCTTTTGGATACTGCAACATCTCTGCCTTCTGATGTGCCGCATTCTCGGCAATAACCTCTTTCGCTGCCTTTTGCTGATGACCGCAAATCAAAGGTTTTCCTTTTTTAATGATTCCAGCCTTTTCATGCGCAATTTCTTCAAGGGTGGAACCAAGAAATCGCGTGTGGTCCATTGATACCGGCATAATAACGCTAATCTCCGATGCAAGCACGTTTGTTGCGTCAAACCTTCCACCCATTCCTACTTCGCAAATAAGAATATCTACCCTTTCTTCTGCAAAAAAAAGAAATGCGGCGGCAGTTAATGCTTCAAAATAGGTTGGCTGTAATTCAAGAGGAAACCGTTGAATCTTCTTCTGTAAGGTTTGACAGATCTGGTTAAGACGCGAAAGAGAAATGGGACGGTTATGAATTTGTATCCGTTCCTGCACGGAAAGCAGATGAGGGCTTGTATAAAGAGCTGTCCGATACCCTGCCGCTGTACAGATCTCTGAAAGAAACTTCGCAACAGACCCTTTTCCATTGGTTCCCGCAATAAGAACCGAAGGATATTGTTTCTGAGGGTCTCCAAGCGCGTGAAGAAGGTGCCGAATCTTGTCAAGACCTAATTTTATTCCGTAATCGTCAAGCGATTCAAGAAAAAGAAGACCTTCTCTTTTTGTCATGGAGAAGAAAAAAGCGAAAGGATTTTACAGATCTTTGCCTTTAATTGATCGCGAGGAACGACTTCATCTATCATCCCATGATCAAAGAGAAACTCCGAACGCTGAAAACCAGGGGGAAGTTTTTGCTTAATCGTCTGTTCAATAACCCTTGGTCCGGCAAATCCAATTCTTGCTCGGGGTTCTGCAAGAACAATGTCTCCAAGAAAAGCAAAACTTGCCGCGATTCCGCCCATGGTAGGATCGGTCAATATGGAAAGATACGGTGTTTTCGCGGTCCTCAGTTTTCCTACCACTTGCGAGGTTTTTACCATCTGCATCAAAGAAAACATCCCTTCATGCATTCTTGCGCCGCCGCCACCGCCGCATATAGAAAGAAAGGGAAGTTCTTCCGCGATTGCGGTTTCACAACTTCGCACAAACTTTTCTCCCACCACAGATCCCATGCTTCCCATAATAAAAGAACTGTCCAAAATTCCAATCACTGCCGGATATGTTCCAATATGAGCAACACCATAATTATATGCTTCTTTAAGACCTGTTCTTTTTCTGTCTTCTTCTAATTTCTTGCGATAGGTCTTGGGACCGGCAAAATGAAGAGGATCTACAGATACAATATTTTCGTCTCGTTCTTGAAACGAACCCTGTTCGCAAAGAAGCGAAATCCATTCTTTCGCAGTAAGACGAAAATGATAGCCGCAAGAAGGACAAAGTTTCCAATTTTCTTTCAGGCGGCCCTCATAAATGAGTTTTTCACATTCTTCACATTTTTTCCAAAGCTCTTTCTTTACCTCTGGGGTTCCTTTCGGAGTAATAGGGCTATACTTTCTTCTTCTAAAAAACATGCCTTATGCCTTTCGGTAAAGATCAAGAAGAGAACGCAAGGAAGATTTTGTCTTTTCTGAGGGAGAACAAAGTGGAAGTCTCCATTCTTCAAGAATGCGGTCTTCCAAAGCAAGAAGGGTTTTTACGGGAATTGGGTTGGTTTCAAGAAAAAGGCCCCGAAAAAGAGGGTATAGCGCGTGATGCAATCTTCTTGCCTCTTCCCACCGTCCTTCCAAGGCCGCAGAGACCATATCAGAGGTTTCTTTCGGACATACATTGGCGGCAACGGAAATCACTCCTTTCGCTCCAAGAGACATCATAGGAAGCGTAAGGAAATCGTCTCCTGAAAGAATGGTACATCGGTCTCCGCACAGATTGATAAGACGGCTTACATGGTCTAAGCTTCCTCCCGCCTCTTTAATAGCAACAATGTTGGCGCACGTCATCAAGCGGGCAACTGTTTCTGGAAGAAGGTTTACTCCAGTACGAGAAGGAACATTATACAGTATAATAGGAATAGTTGTGGATTCTGCAATTGTCGCATAATGACGGTATAACCCTTCCTGAGTAGGCTTGTTGTAATAGGGAGTGATAATAAGTGCGGCATTGGCGCCCGCACTTTCCGCAAATTGTGTCAGCATAATCGCTTCATTGGTAGAGTTGGATCCTGTTCCTGCAATAACCGGTATTTTTCCTCCAATGGTTTGAAGCGTAGCATCTATCACTATTTTATGTTCATTGTGGGAAAGGGTTGCCGCTTCTCCGGTACATCCGCATGGTACTATTCCATGGGTTCCTTTTTCTAGTTGAAACTCAAGAAGGTCAATGTACCGTTTTTTATCAAAGGCTCCCTGCTGAAATGGCGTAACAATCGCGACAATAGAACCTGAAAACATAGTTTTCTCCTTGTAAGAGAATATATCCTCATTAGCTTTTTATGCTGTTTCTGTCTTTAATATTATACTCTCGTTATCGTGTAAATCTAATTTTTGAGAGAGAAACGCCGGTATTCTGTTCCAACTCTTTCCGAATCTCTTTCTCCCGGCGTTTGAGTTCCATCATCCAACTTGAATGAACCACCCGAACAGTCATAATGCCATTTTTTATCTGTAAAGGAAAACTTTCTTCTCCTGCCTCTCCCGCGGCACGTACCCATTCGCGTTCCCAGTCTATGATCTGTCCTGGTCTCTGTTTAGAAACAGGTTTTTTATGAAGGACCCGAGAAACTATTTTTGAAATATGTTCCATTCTCACATTTTTTATGCCTTGATAGGCATTACGACATACTGGTACTCTTTTTCTTCCTCTTCCTGAAGAAGAGCTGGTTTATCCTTGTCAAGAAAGAAGAACGAAAGAGTCTCTTTTTCTGTGGTTTTTAAAAAATCAATCACATACTCTGGATTAAAGACAATATCTGTATCTGGACCAGAGTAAGTCATGTGAAGTTTCTCTTCTCCGCTTCCTATATCAGGACTTTCAAAGGAAAGAACCAATAAATCTTTCCTGAACTGAAACTTCATAGCATTTGATTTTTCACTGACAAGAAGCGAAATTCTTGAGAGACTTTCTAAAAAATCAGATCGGGCAATCTTTGCACAAAGCAATGTATCGCCTGAAGGTATCACTTTTTCATATTCGGGAAACTCTCCTTCCAAGAGTTGAGAAATAAAAAGCATCCGTTCAGATTGTACTCCGATCTGATTTTTGGTAAAAGCGATTGTTACGGATTCCTCAGGTATTACCGCGGGTAAAATTTCTAAAAACCGAAGAGGAAGAATCATCTTCATAGATACCTCTGAATCAAGGGTTTTCTGTATAAGAGACAATCTTCTGGTATCTGTTCCCACCATGGTAAGATTATTTCCTTTCCCTTCCAACAAAACGCCTCTGAAATAAATTCTTGGTTCATTGATATTTACACAATATTTAGTTTTAGCAATCATTTCCAATAAAAGAGAAGAAGGAACAGTTGTTCTATCGCTCTTTGCAAAAAGTTCCTGTTCAGAAGGAAGCTTTGGATATTCGTCCACATTCATCAAAAGAAATTTATAGTGAAAATTTTTGCTGGAAAGAAAAAGGATATTCTCTTTTGTGCGTAGTTGCACTGTTTTATCGGGAATCTCTTTTACTAAAGAAATAAATTTCTTGCCAGGAAAAAGAATTTCTTCCTTTTCTTTTACCTGTGCTTCTAGAAAAACTTTTAAGGTTATTTGAAGATCTGTTGCTGTTAAAGAAATACCATCTTTTTTTCCTTCTAAATAAATTCCTCCCAAACTAGCTATAGAAGGTTTTGAAGGAAGAAGTTTTCCAATTTTATCCAAACCATCTAAAAGAATCTTTTTATCTATAAGTATTTCCATAGTATCTCCTTGTTAATACCAATATAGGGTGTGAATAATTCGTTTCTTATTGAGTATCAATGATTTAGCCTGTGAATAGTATGTGTATTCTACTCCTGAAGGGTGTGAGAAATTTTTTCCACCATTGTTTTGAAGGAAGAATCTTGTTCAATGGTATTTTTTATCTTTTTCCAAGCATGAAGAACCGTAGTATGGTCTTTTCCGCCAAAGGCATCCGCAATAGCAATTAAAGAGTTCTCTGTAAGGGTTCTTGCAAGAAACATTGCAATCTGTCGAGGCACTACAAGGGTTCTGAGTCTTCGTTTGCTTTTAAGGTCTGCCAAGCTTATTTGAAAATAAAGCGCAACCTTTTCCTGAATTTTTTCAATGGTAATGACTCTTTTTTTAGAAGCAAGAAGCTCTGTTAAATATTCTTTGGCAATTTCTAGAGAAAGGCTTTTATTAAGAAGAGAAGAGATGGCGACAAGTCGGTTGAGCGCACCTTCAAGAAGCCTAATGTTATCTGTCATATTCTCTGCTATATAGAAGATAACATCGTCTTCTAGAGAAAGGGTTCTTTTTTCACATTTTTTTCTTAGTATCGCCACGCGTGTTTCAAAATCTGGCTGTTGAAGGTCGGCGACAAGGCCCCATTCAAAACGCGAGACAAGCCTTTTTTCCAGTGCATTAATCTCTTTTGGAGGACGGTCGCTTGAAAGGACGATCTGTTTTCTTTGGTCGTACAGAGAATTGAAGGTATGAAAAAACTCTTCTTGGGTTCCCTCTTTTCCCGCGATAAAATGGATGTCGTCAATTAAAAGAATATCAATATTGCGAAACCTATTCCGGAACTGCTGGATGGTTTTATTCTGAATGCTTTGAATAAAAAGATTGACAAAGACTTCGCAGGGAAAGTATGAAACCTGACAGTTTTGTGTGCGTTTAGCATGCTGTCCGATTGCTTGCATAAGATGAGTCTTTCCAAGTCCTACTCCGCCATAGAGAAAAAGAGGGTTGTAAGCGGTGCCTGGAGATCGTGCAACTGCTTGTCCTGCCGCATGTGCGAGACGATTGCAGGAGCCTACCACAAAATCTTCAAAAAGGTAGGAAGGATTAAAATTATCACTGACAAACCCTATGGATTTTTGTGGTTCAGAAAAGGAGCGTTTTTCTTTAGAACGCTCTACAGGAAGGGAAGAGGATGTTTCAGGGAATACCCATTCTAAGGAAGGGGTGTAGCCAAGCGTTTGGTGTAAGGAAAAACGTAGTGTATCCACAAAAGGAGAGAGCCCTTTATAAAAAATAGGGCTGGGGATTTCTATTACAAGGGTGTTTTGTTCCAAACGTACGGGTTTAAGAGGTTTTATCCATGTTTCATAGGTTCTGTCGTTTCCTAAATTGTCGCGAGTTTTTTTTAACAGGATATCCCATGTTTTCCACAAATTATCCACACACGCCTCCCTCAAAAAGTCTTCTTTGGCTTTTATCATGTCCGCAAAGGGGGTTTAGTATGAAACAAGCAATAGACCAATAGAAAGGGTTTTGCCCTTTGGAAGAAAAAAAGATACACAATATAAAGGGTTTCATACAAGTAAAAGTATTGTATGGTCCGAAAAATTCTTTGTCAACCTCATTATCCTTTTCCACAGCAATGTTTATATTTTTTTCCGCTTCCACAGGGACAAGGTTCGTTTCTTCCTACCTTTTTTCCTGTTCTAACCGGCTGTATCCTGGGGGGAGGAAGGGATAGGTCTGGTCTTGATTCCGAAGAAGCCGGGATTCCCTCCTCTTCTTGTGGGGATCTTGAAAAATGTTCAGGTGCTTGATGAAGAAAGCTAATAGGAGCTGAGGTCCGGGAGGATTGTTCCACTGGAAGGGTCTCTTCTATTTTAATGTGGAAAACTCCGGAAAGCGCCTCTTTCTGTATTGCGGCAAGCATTTCTTCAAACATCATAAAGGCTTCTTGTTTGTAGGCAACCACAACATCTTTTTGTGCGTATGCCCGCAGACCGATTCCTTCACGGAGATCGTCTATGGCACGTAAATGTGATTTCCAGCGATGATCAATGGCTTGTAAAAGAATAATCTTTACTACCTCTGGAAAAATTTCTTTAAAAGAACGGAACTGTTCCTCTATTTGTGAAGAGATCCATTGTAGAAGAGTTTCTTTGAAATCTTCTTTCCAGTCGCGGGGCGTACGGATCTCTTCTGCGGGGGGAATATCAGGTTTATACCGTAATACAGTTTCTATTTGAAGAGAGAGAGGGTCAAGCGCCCATTTTTCCGGAACTTGTTCAGGAAGAAACTCTTCCTCTGTTTTGGAAAGGAATCCTTCTGCAAACTCTTCAAGAATTTCTTGCAGATTCTTTTTGTTCAAAACATCTTGCCGAATTCCATAGATAACTTTTCTTTGTTGGTTTAACACATCGTCAAAATCCAAAAGCTGTTTTCTAATCTCAAAGTTTCGGCCTTCTACCTTTTTTTGGGCATTGGTAATCATCTTTGTAAGCAAAGGATGGGTAATATTTTCGCCCTCAGGCATTGTGCCCATAATGCCCATTAATCGTTCTGATCCGAAAATTCTTAAAAGATCGTCTTCCAGAGAGAGATAAAACTTTGAAGAGCCTGGATCTCCCTGACGTCCGCTCCGTCCTTTTAATTGGTTATCTATACGACGGGCTTCAAACCGTTCAGAACCAATGACATGAAGACCTCCGGTTTCAATGACTTTTTCATGCTCGGTTTGCCAAGGGAGGGAAAATTCTTGTAAGAGAGTTTCGTTCACCGCACGGAATTCTTCCGGGCTTTTTTCCATCTCTTCCCGCGCTTTTTTCCATTGTTCTTCATAAGAACTCCGTAAGGTTTCATGGGCTTCCCGCGCTTCGGAAAGTTCTCGTTCATAGAGAGAAAGCGCTTTTTCATGGGCTTCAAGAGATTTTTTATAGGCTTTTTCCGCCGCGAGGAGGGCGTCTCCCGCTTCTTCTACAAGCTCTGCTCGCTCAAGGCGTTCAAAGGCTGTATCCAGCGCTACTCCGGAAGATTGTTCTCTTTTGATAAATTCGGAAACCTGATGGAGAAGATCGTTTTCGTCGGCTGTTAAAGAGGAAGAAAGAAAAGAATGGAGCATTTCCTTAAAGTCATGAAGAGCGGATGAAAAGTCAAGAAAGGCTTTTTCTTTTTTCAGAGAGGAAGAGAGAGTTTCTGCGATAAGGGTCTTCGCATGTTCAAGAGATTCTGAAAGTTCTTCTCCGAAACGGAGCGTTTCCCGAAGGCCGCTCTCTTTTCTTTGGAATGCTTCGCAGGCCTGAATAAATCTGGCGCGCGCTTCATCAATGTCGGGCTTTAAGATAATTCCAAACCGACGACGAAGCGAGGTTTTTAGCGCTTCAAGATCTTTCCATGTCCGGTTTAAGGCTTCTCGCTCTTCTTTTGCTTTATCCGGAGCGTTTTCATGTTCTCTAAGAGAGGCGTTGTAATGCCGAAGCGCTTCTTCATACCGTTCCCGTTGTTTTATAATACGACTTTCCTGTTTTTCAAACTCTTCTCCTCCGCGAAGAAGAAGAACCTTCCGTTCTATTGCTTCTTTTGTAGAAAGGTCAAGAGAAGAGAAAAACTCTTCTTTTTCAAGAAGATCCTTTTTCAAAGAATTAATGGTTCCAAGATGTTTTTTATCAAGATCTTCTATCTTTTTTTTATAAGAGTCTTCCGCGTTCGCAATGAGTTCGTGAAAATCTCGGGTTTCTCTTTTTTTCTGACCAGAAAGGGCGCGTTGTTCCCAGATTGAGCGGATTGTTTCTTCTCGGGCGAGAATTTCAGGGTTTCCGCCAAGGATAATGTCTACACCACGGCCGGCCATCTGGGTTGCGATGGTAATGGCGCGGGTCTTTCCCGCCTGTGCGATAATAGTGGCTTCCGCTTCATGGTTTTTGCCGTGAAGAACTTGATGAGGAAGGTTTTTATGGCGAAGAAGACGACTGAGTTTTTCTGCTTTTTCTATTGAAATTGTCCCTACTAATACAGGTCTTCCAGTCGCATGAACTTCTTCTATTTCTGTTGCAATCGCCTGAAATTTTTCTTTTTCGGTTTTATAGATTTCGTCATCAAGTTCTTTTCTTTGCAGGGAACTGTTTGTTGGAACTGCGACTACATCCAGTTTATAGATTTCCTTAAATTCCGGAGCCTCGGTAAGCGCGGTTCCTGTCATTCCAGAGATTTTGTTATAAAGGCGGAAATAGTTCTGGAACGAAACTGTCGCTAGTGTTTGGTTTTCGCTTTCAATGACCACACCCTCTTTTGCTTCAACCGCCTGATGTAATCCATCGCTCCAGCGCCGTCCCGGCATAAGGCGTCCGGTAAAATCATCTACAATGATAACCTGTCCGTTCTTTACAACATATTCTTTATCTCGGCGGAAGAAGACATGGGCGCGGAGAGCTTGATTAATATGGTGCACCTCTTCGGTATGGACTCCATCGTAAAGGTTGGGAATAGAAAGAAACCGTTCGCATTTCCGAAGGCCTTCGTCTGAAAGGGCTACGATTTGTGACTCTTCGTCTACGGTAAAATCCGAAGTTCTGTTGAGTTTTCGGACAAGGCGATCTATTTCATAGTACCGTTTGGTTGATTCATCAGATGCCCCTGAAATAATAAGAGGCGTACGCGCTTCATCAATGAGGATACTGTCTACTTCGTCAATAATTGCAAAATTAAGTGGCCGTTGAACAGTATCTTCCGGCCGTCTCGCCATATTGTCTCGAAGATAATCAAACCCGAACTCACTTCCCACGCCATAGGTAATATCACAATGATACGCATCTTTTCGCGGAATAGATTTAAGACAGAGAAGACGGGAGTCGGCAGGAAGGTGGGAAGGATCATAGATATAGGCGACATTGGTATAGGGGTCGCTGAGGTCTTTATGGGAAATAATGCATCCAATAGAAAGGCCGAGAGAATAAAAAATAGGGCCCATCCACTGGGTATCACGCTTTGCAAGGTAGTCGTTAACTGTTACAAGATGACAGCCTTGCTGAGAAAGGGCGTTTAAATAAAGAGGAAGCGTTGCTACAAGAGTTTTTCCCTCACCGGTGGACATTTCTCCGACCATGCCATTGTGAAGAGCTATGCCTCCGATTATCTGAACATCAAAGTGACGCAGACCGATCTGCCGTTTTGCGGCCTCTCGTACTAGCGCAAAGGCTTCTACAAGAAGATCATCAAGCGTTTCTCCTTCAGAAAGCCGTTTTCTGAACTCTGCGGTTTTTTCCTTCATCTGTTCCGCAGAGAGTGCTTGCATGGTTGGCTCAAGCTCGTTAATACGCTTGAGGTGAGAGACCATTGTTGCCATCAGTGCGCATTTTCTTGGGTTGAAGATCTGATGAATAACGCTTTTGGTCCCAGGGTTAAGCGCTTTAAGCCGAAAAAGAAGCTGTTGGTAGTTGTCCATGATAGAGCCTCCGGAAAGAACGGTGCCGGGGGGCAGAATCGAACTGCCGACGCCAGCCTTTTCAGGGCTGCGCTCTACCAGTGAGCTACCCCGGCCGACCTACAAGGGTAGAATATTACAATAGCATGCTACTGCTATTTGTCAAGAAAAACCCCCTGTTTTTGTGAGAAGTGCTATAATAGGTTTTTGAAAGGAACGATGAATATTACAGAATTAAAAAAGACTCTTTCTGGTCGGGTGTGGTCCCGAATCCGCGCAGTACCACGTGCGGGTCTTCTTGCCCCTCTTTTTTCCGTTAAATCTTCTCAAAGTATTGGAGTTGGAGATTTTTTCGATTTATACCTCTTGCTCCGGCTCTGCAGAGAGAGCGGATGTTCTTTTCTACAGATTCTTCCAATGAATGAGTCCAGCGCAGAAAATTGTCCCTATGATGCTCCAAGCGCCTTTGGGTTTGATCCAGTATGGTTTTCTCCGGAAATGCTTCCCTCCAGAACTAAAAAGCGTTATGAGGGCCGGATTCGGGACATGCGTGAAAGGTTCTCTTCTAAAAAGAGGCCAGACTATTCGGCAAGAGAAGTAAAGAGGGCGTTTCTTTGGGAGCTTTTTCAGGAACAGAGCTCTTCTTTGTATACGATGCGTTCCTTTGAAAGGGAGAATAAATGGCTTCAGGATTATGCGCTCTATAAGGTGTTAAAAAAGAGGTATGACGGTGCGCCATGGCGACAGTGGCCTCTTTTGTTGCAAGAGAGGGAGCCCGGCGCACTTGAAAAAGCCGCGGAGGAATGTAAGGAAGAGATCCTTTTTGAAAAATGGATGCAATGGGTTCTGTTTTACCAATTTTCTTCTCTTCGGCGCAGGGCTTCTGAGGGAAGAGTTCTTCTTTTTGGCGATTTACCGGTTCTGGCGGCTGAAGATAGCGTTGATGTTTGGAGAGGTCAGCATCTTTTTCATCTTGATCGCGCCGCCGGAGCTCCTCCAGATATGTATTGCGCGTCTGGACAGAGGTGGGGAATGCCGCCCTATCGTTGGAGCGCTCTGCGAAAAGAGGAGTTTTTGACACTGAAAGAGAAGGTGCGGTATGCAGGAAGGTTGTATGATATGGTTCGGATAGACCATGTTGTTGGCTTTTTTCGGATATGGGCCATACCTCGGGAAGAGCCCCAGGAAACAGAGGGGTTGCATGGTTTTTTTGATCCTTCAGATCCTTCTTGTTGGACTTCTCAGGGAAGAGAGATTTTGAAAGCAATGGCAGAAGCCACCAACGCTCTTTTAGTTGCGGAAGATCTTGGAATAGTGCCGGAAGGCTGTCCGGAAACACTCGTTTCTTTGGGGATTCCAGGATTTGATGTGCAACGGTGGAAAAAAAATTGGTCATCCGGCTCGTTTCTTTCTCCTTCTGAATACCGGCCTCTCTCTGTTGCGGCGCTTTCCACGCATGATACTACGCCGTGGTCTTCTTGGTGGGACTACGAGGCAGGTACTGTTGACGCAAGGATTGTAGAACAGGTGTTTCTTCAGTCTGGAATTTCTTTAGAATGTGCAAAGAGCCTTTTTTCCTCTTCTCCCGAGGGAGTCTCTCGGGTTCAATGGAGGCCAGAGATTACCTCTCCTGAGAAGGTCGCGGCTATTGTGGAGCGAAACCCTTCGGAAATAGAACGCTTGCTGACGCTTCATCGGGAAAGCTTTGGAGAGAAGGAGGGGTTTCTTCTCTTATGTGGTATGGAACGAAACCCATTGCAAGCCGCAGACTCTTCTCTTGCTACTGCCGCGTTGCGCTTTCTTTTTGCGACAAAAAGTCTTTTTGCGGTTGCGGGCCTTCCAGAGGCACTTTTTGCCGCAGGTCTTCTTGGAAGTGTTGAGGGGTTGAGGATTAATGTGCCGGGAACAGTGCGTTCCCAGAATTGGAGACCAGAGATTCCTCTTCTTCTTGAGGAGATTCTTGAAAGCTCTTTTCCCGACTTTTTCCGTAATCTTCTTGAGGAAGAGGCGCGGATAGCAGAATAACCATTGTGAAGAGTTGTAGTTGTTGCTAGAAGGTTTTTGGATAAAGAGGGTTCTTGGAACAGGCTAGGATTTTTAGAAGAAAAAGAGGTTGTTCAGAGGCTGTTTCAATCGCCTTAACAACAGGCGGAAGAATTTTTATTCTTGCGGGAGAGAAAAGAATAATAAGCGGAACGTTCTTTGTTTTCCGTCTCTTTTTTATGGTATCTTATCTTAGAAAGAGGTAGTAGTCGGAGAGTTTTCTCGCTTGCGGTACGGGCTTATGGAGAGGTCTCCGGCATTTGAGGTATTCTTCTTTTTTCTATTGCGCGATTTGTTCTTTTGAAGAAAGGAGCGTTGTGGATTTGGAGAGACAGTATGGAAAATGTTAGCCCTATGGTACGGCAGTATCGAAAGATAAAGGCGCGTTATCCCGACTCCATTCTCTTTTTTCGGCTAGGAGATTTTTATGAAATGTTCGGAGAAGACGCGGAGGTAGCTTCTAAAGAGTTAAATCTTGTCTTAACCTCTCGTGAAGCGGGCGCAGGTGGAAGGATTCCAATGTGCGGGCTTCCTTACCATGCGGTGGAGACTTATCTCGCCCGTCTTGTTAAGGCAGGGTTCCGCGTGGCGATTTGTGAGCAGACCGAGGATGCGTCTCAGGCGAAAGGTCTTGTAAAACGAGAGGTTGTGAGAGAGGTAAGCGCAGGAACATTTTTGGGAGATTCTTCTTCTGAGCCCAGGTATCTTGCCGCGGTGGTTCCTACAAAAAAGAGATTTGGTTTTGCCTTTATTGAAGCCTCGGGAGGAACGATCCGATTGAATTCCTATGAAACGATCTCTTCTCTTGTAGAGGCCGCGGGAAGACTTTCTCTTCGTGAAATTCTTGTTCCGGAAGAGACAGACTTAACCCTTGCTTCATTAATAGAGCCTTTATCGGTACGCCAGGAAAAACCTGCCATTACCCGGATTGATCCATGGCGGTTTGACGAAGAAGAAGGGAGACGTCGGCTTCTTTCACATTTTGGAACTCTTTCGTTTGCTGGTTTCGGGCTTTCTGATCAGGGTCCGGAAATTGCGGCCGCAGGAGGTCTTCTTTGGTATCTTCAGGAGATGAACCAACAGCCGCTTCTTCATATTGATCGGCTTTCTCTCTATACAGAGGAAGAGTTTTGTGTGATTTCTCCTCCTGCGGTTGTTGGGTTGGAGGTTTCATCTCTTATTTCTCGGATGGATAGAACTTTTACTGCAATGGGTAGGCGCCTTCTTTCTCATTGGATTCTCCATCCATTAAAAGTGCCAGCATCAATTCTTCAAAGACAGCAGGCGGTAACTCTGCTTATTCGGGCATCAGAGGTGCGAGAGAGTCTCGTTCCTCTTTTGAAAGGTTTTCCTGATATTGAAAAGGCGCTTTCCCGTATTAGTTGCGGATATAGTTCTCCTCGAGATCTGCTTGCTCTGCGAAACGGACTTAACCGTCTTCCGGAAATGGAAAGCCTTCTAAAAGAGTTGTCGCAGGAGAATATTCTGTTGCGTTGTGTGGATGCTTCCGATATTCGCAGTATTCTTGATCGTGCGATAAATCCGGAAATGCCCCTGTCAAATCCCGAAGGAAATATCGTTCGTTTAGGATATAACAGTGAGCTTGATGCGTTACGCGAGATTCGCGATCATGGAAACTCCTGGTTGAAAAACCTTCAAGCACGTGAAATTAAAAGAACCGGGATTAATTCTCTTAAAATCGGATTTAACCAGGTTTTTGGCTATTATTTAGAGGTTACTAAACCAAACCTTTCTATGGTTCCTGGCGATTATATTCGGAAGCAGACCCTTGTAAATGCTGAACGGTTTATTACCGAGGAGTTGAAAACATTTGAGGAGAAGATGCTTTCTTCGCAAGAAAAAATTGTTTCTCTTGAAATAGAAATTTGTAAAGAATTAAGAGAGAAAATCCTTGAATGTCGCGAATCTTTGCATGATTCCGCGGAAAGTGTGGCGACAATAGATCTTTTGCAGGCTTTTTCTGAGGTGGCGGTTGGGGCGGGATGGTCTGCGCCGGAGATTCATGGAGGCGACAGCATTCTTCTTCAAGATGGCCGTCATCCTGTGGTAGAGGAGTTTCTTGAATCAACGTTTGTTCCAAACGATACGCTTCTTGATCAGGGGGAGAATAGGCTTCTTGTTATTACTGGTCCGAATATGGCGGGAAAATCAACCTATATCAGGCAGGTTGCGCTTTTAGTGATTCTTGCCCAAACAGGAAGTTATATTCCGGCGGCATCGGCATCTATAGGGGTTGCGGATAAAGTTTTTGCTCGGATCGGTGCACGGGATGAAATTGCTCGGGGACAGAGTACTTTTATGGTGGAAATGTCAGAAACCGCAGAGATATTAAATACCATGACGCCTAAAAGTTTGGTGGTTCTTGATGAAATTGGCCGTGGTACAAGCACCTGGGACGGACTTTCTCTTGCATGGGCTGTTGCGCGATATTTGCATGAGCATACTGTTCGGACGCTTTTTGCGACCCATTACCACGAGTTGACCGCGCTTTCTGATCAATGTTCCGGAGCGAAAAATTATAATGTTGAGGTGAGAGAATGGGAGGATGAGATTATTTTTCTTCATCGGATTGTGCCAGGAGGTACGGACGAAAGTTATGGAATTTATGTTGCCAAACTTGCGGGGATTCCCCGCGAGGTTATTGCGTATGCCCGTACAGTTCTTTCAGGAGTGCAGAAAACATCTCTTGATAGCGCTCGACGGTCTGAGCGCCAGATGACACTTTTTTATGAGAATGGGTCTGGACCAGAGAAGGAATTTTTTAACCAGCTACTTGAGGTAAACCCAGACCATCTTACTCCGCTTGATGCGTTGACGCTTATTACTAACTGGTATAAGAGTGCGAATAAAGAAGAAAGAAAAAAGCAATCGTAATGTTTTTTTCCAGAGAATCAGGGTATTGTCAAAAGAAACGGAGAGGAGATAAAGGGATAGGGAGATAAGGAGACAAAAAAAGAGAGGTTTTTTACTTGAACAAAAAAATTTGTTAGAAAGGAGAGATTATGGCAAAGGTACATCTTCTTCCGCCCGATGTAGTAAGAAGGATTGCGGCTGGTGAGGTGGTTGAGCGACCAGCCTCCATTCTTAAAGAAGTGATAGAGAACTCAATAGATGCCGGTGCGGACTCTCTTGTTATTGATCTTGAAGGAGCGGGTCGCCGTTCTATTAGGGTACAGGATAATGGAAGCGGCGTGGATCGTGAAGATATGGAACAACTTTTTTATCGCCATTCTACAAGTAAGATTTCTTCTTTTGAGGATTTAGAGTCTCTTTCTACCCTTGGTTTTCGAGGCGAAGCGCTTTATAGTATTGCCGCGGTCTCAGAGGTCTTTTTCCGTAGCCGGGTTTCTGAATCTTCAGAGGGATGGGAGTTGCATATTCGTGGAGGAGAACGGCTTGGCCTTAAACCATGCGCAATGGCAAAAGGAACCGTAATAGAGGTAAAACAGGTTTTTTTTAATACTCCCGCACGTAAAAAATTCTTAAAGAGCGATGCGTCGGAAATGCGCGCTTGTTTAGATGTTTTTCTTTCCCAAGCAATTGCCTCTTTTGGTATTGCATTCTCTTTTTCCGCAGGGAGAACAGTATATACCCTTCCTTCTGGAGAGGGTTTCCGAGAGAGGGTTGCTCATCTGTTGAATCTTCCGTTGGAACATCTTTTTGAGGCAGAAGCAGAGATTCCCGAACATCGTGCTTTTGTAAGGATTGTTGCGGGCGATCAGAATCTTCAGAGGCCGAGAAGAGAAAATCAGTTTATTGTTGTTTCAGGAAGGCCGGTTATAAATAAAGCGATTAGTTTTGCTGTAAACCGTGCGTATGAATCATTGCTTCCGGCGCAGAGGTATGGATGTTTTGCAGTTTTTCTTGATATTCCTCCCGAAGAGATAGATGCAAATATTCATCCATCAAAACAGGAGGTAAAAATTGCCGGAGAAAGGGAAATCGCCTCCTTTGTCGCTTCTTTTCTTCTTGCGACACTTTCGTCCCGCGGAGCCGCAAAACAGTACCGTCTTGATCCAAAAATAGCGAGGGAACTTTCAGAATCTACAGAAAAAAAGAGACCTTTTGAAAGAAAAAAAAGCGCGATTCCCATGAAAAGCAGAGAATCTGTAACGCCTTATGTTTCTCCGACAGCGCAGTCAAAGGTTCTTTTTCCTCATATTTCTCCTGTCAGAGATCGCTTTTCTTCGTTGCGAGAAGCGCTTGCTTCTTCTTCTTTTCTTGGAAGTTTTCGGGCGAAGTATCTTCTTTTTGAAGCAACCGCGGCATTGTTTATAATGGATCAGCATGCGGCGCATGAGCGGATAACCTTTGAAACTCTGAAGCGCCAGATGAAAGAAGGAACCGTTCCCGTACAACAGCTTCTTATGCCGCTGGTCTTTTCTTTATCTCCTCAGGAGCGCGTTGCATGGGAAGAACGGAAGCAAGCGATAGAAGCGGTTGGTTTTTCAGCAAGTCTATGGGAACAGGATTCTATTGCTGTTCATTCTCATCCCCAATCTTTGCTTTTTCCTGAATATGCGGTACGCGCGCTTCTTGCGGAAGAGCCGATTTCTTATACAGATAAAGAAGCTCTTGCCCGGCGCGCATGCCGGCAATCTCTTATGGCGGGAACTGTACTTCTTCGTGAAGAGGCAGAGGCGCTTAAAACTTCTCTTCTTGATTGCGAAGAGCCCTTTACCTGTCCCCATGGACGGCCTACTGTTATTGAGTTGGATGAACAATCTATTGCGCGTCAGTTTCTTAGGAGCGGTTAAGGTTGTTGTGTTGAAAGGCGGGAAGAGGAAATCTTTTGATATGTATGTTCTTTATCTTCCGTTGATATAGAGTTTCTTGTGGTGGCGCGACCTTTTAAAACCCTCGGTATAAGCCCACTTTCTTTGCAAAGGTTCGGACGCTCTGAACCTCTTGCAGAGTAACCGGTCTATTGATTTCTTCATGGTTGCCCGCCTTGCCGCAGGGAGTGTACTGTGCCATGATATTGATATAGGTGTGGATAGAAAGGTCTGCAATGAATTGTAATGATTGTTCTGAACCAGCGGTATTGTTGGGTAATACGAGGTGCCGGACAAGGAGTCCTTTTGTTGCGATACCGTTTGCGTCTGTCTCTAAATCTCCTACCTGTCTATACATTTCTTGCAGGGATTCTTTACAGCGATCAAAATAGTCTGGCGCGGAAGAAAACTTTGTCGCCATGGCAGGGTCAGAGTATTTTATATCTGGCATATAGATATCTATAATGCCTTCCAAATGTTTAATCGTCTCTACATTTTCATAACCGCTACAGTTCCATACAATAGGGATTGCAAGCCCTTTGTCTATGGCTTTTTTCAGCGATTGCACTATCTGTGAAGCAACATGCGAAGGGGTAACAAGATTAATGTTGTGGCATCCATGATGTTGTAAACGTATCATAGAATCAGCAAGTTCATCGGCAGACATAAAGGTTCCTGTATGAATATGACTAATGTCATAATTTTGACAGTAAAGACAAAGAAGGTTGCATCCCGCAAAAAAAACGGTACCTGAACCACGAGTGCCGGTTATTTCTGGTTCTTCTCCAAAATGAGGACCATAGGAAGAGATTAGAAGCTCTGATCCGGTACCGCAGAATCCTTTTTCTCCCAAGAGACGGTTTACTCTGCATTTTCTTGGACAAAGCTCGCAGGATTCAAGGAGGCGAGAAAAGATCTTTTCCTGGCGAGAAATCAGTTCCTTTTTTTCAATCATAAAGGAGCAAGGGGTTGGAAATCTTTTATTGGCGATAAAAAAAGAGGGTTCGTGTAAGAGATGCAATCAACAGAAGAGATAAGAAGGTTGCGGGGAAAGAAGAGATGGAAGGGGGTGGATGTATCTCTCTTATACAAATCTGTCCAAAGAAGATTTGTATGGTTTTTGTTACGATATTCTTTTAATGTAAGCATTGGGCCAGTAAGTGATATTGTTTGAAAGGGTGCTTTCATTAAAAAACCATGGAGGTTGTTCAATGATAAATTCAGGGTGGCGTGCCGTGAAATCGCGTGCCGCTGTCGCAGGGTTGTTTTCTTTCCACTCTTCTTTTCCCCGCGGAACATCCCCGAGGTTCTGCATAATGCCATCTGCTACGATAATATAAGAACCAATAGAAACAAAAGGTGCATATCCCTCAAGTTCTGCCATCACATGTTCTTTTTCATGACAGGAATCAAGAACGACAAGAGAGGTTTCTTCGGGTTGAAGAAGTCGGCGCACCTGTTGTATGGTTTTTTCCTCAATTGAGTTTCCTTCCACAAGATGGATAAGCGGCGCAAGAAAATGTTCTTCTATCGCGGTTCGGTTATGGGGGCGGATTTCAATATCTACTCCAATGACCCTTCCCTTCCCGAGAAGTTTGCAAAGTGAGGCGTAAAAAACCAGAGACCCTCCATGGGCGATTCCGGTTTCAATAATAAGATCGGGTTTTATTTGAAGAATTACTTCCTGAATTCTGAGAAGGTCTTCCGGCAATTGAATTACCGGACGGCCGAGCCAAGAGAATGTATAGGAAAACTTTTGGTTCCATCCAACTTTTACCCACTGTTCAGAAAGAATTTCAAAGGATTTGTTTGAATAAAGGGGAAGAGTTTCTTCTTTTTGCGCATCTATTGTCTGCAGGGTCTGTTTTTCTGTATCAATAAAGATTTTCATAGGGGATCCTTTGTAAGGGAAGAATTCTCTTTCTCCTTGCTTGTTCGGTCAGTTTGCGTTTTCCACCAGGAAAGAGTTTGTTGGAGCCCTTCTTCAAGAGAGTATGCGGGGCGCCAGCCTACCTCGTTGTAAAGGCGCCGCACTTCGGCAGAAATTTCCGCGGGATCTCCGGGAGGTGTAGGAAAGGCGCCGAGTCGGATTAGATCTTTTTTTCCGATTAGAGAGCCGATGCGCATAACGAGGTCCCGTATCGGAATCGCGGTTCCTGAAGCGATGTTTACCGTGCCTTGAACATCACTGTCAAGAAGAGAAACAAAGGCGCTCGCAACATCCTTTACATACAGAAAGTCGCGGATTTGGTTTCCTTCTGTGCATAGCGCGGGTTTGTTTTGAAGAAGAGAGTTCATTACCGTAGGAACAAGGCGTTGCGGATATTCGTGTGGACCAAAGAGATAAAAGACCCTTCCCCATGCCGAGGAGATTTTTCGTTGCGGAAAGAAATCGTTTACGATAAGACGAAGCGCATTTTTACAGGTTCCATATAAGGATTCGGGATGGTTGGGTGTGGTCTCTTCAGAGAGTAAGCCGAAGGAGGTGTCATACTCAAAACAGGTTCCTGCGAAAAGAGCCCGTGTTCCGTTCTGTTTAGCAAATGTTTTTGCAAGATGAATGCTTGCGGAAACCCAAGAAAGGTTTTCTTCCGAGGTACGATAGAAAGAGGGGTGGGTATACCAGGCAAAATGGAGAAGATGAGAGGGTTGAATAGTTTTAATGATGCGCTCTGTGTCGTTTGGGTTTAAGAGGTCGGCGGTATGCCAGTGAATGTCCTGGCGATCAACTGGCGGTTGGTTGGGCAAGACCGTGCCATGTACTTCGTATCCCTTTTCTTGAAGAAGTGGAAGGGTATGTCTGCCAATAAAGCCGGTGGCACCGGTTATAAGGACTTTTTTCATAGAAAATCCTTGTAAGAGGCATCTTTTTCTGAGATAATTCTCGGGGTTTCAGGCCAGGCAATCTTAAAGGTAGGATCGTTCCAGCGAACTCCTGCCGCGGATTTTGGATGGTAAGGTGTTGAAATATGGTAAAGCATAACAGTCTTTTCTTGAAGAGTAAGAAATCCATGCGCGCATCCTTCGGGAATAAGGATAAGGGAGGCGACAGGTATTGCGTGAAAGAAGGGTTCCATTGTGTGCGGCTCTTCTTCCGGAGAAAGGAGAAGAACAGCGGTCCATTGCTGAAAGGTAGGAGAATGTGGCCTTAGATCTATTACCACATCGTATGCGGCGCCATATACACAGGAAACAGCTTTTTTTTCCTCAAAAGGTTTTTTTTGGTAATGCATTCCCCTTAAGGTGGCTTTGCGGGGGTTATGGGAAACACTGGTTTGCGAGATTGTGAAATCTGGATCAATTGTTGCGATTGTTTCAAGGCAAAAAAGACGAGTAAAAGTACCTCGTATGTCTTGATGAGAAGGGTGTGAAAGAAGAAAGACTCCGGGAATGAAGGTTGAAGAAATGGTCATACGATCTCTACCTTAGGGATAAGAGAAACAAATTTTCCGCCCCACTCTTTTATGGACTGTTCTTGTTTTATAATCTCTTCTTTTAGGTTCCAGGGAAGGATTACAAGGTAGTCGGGTTTAGTGCGTATGATATGATCTGGTTCTTTTATTGGAATACGACTGCCAGGAAGAAAGAGTTTCTGTTTGCAGGGATTCTTGTCTACTGTGTACTCAAGAAAGTCTTGTTTGATTCCACAATAGTTTAGAAGGGTGTTTGCTTTTGCCGGCGCACCGTAGCCAGCCACTTTTTTCTTCTTTCTTTTTGCGTCAAGAAAGAAGAAGAGTATCTCTTCTTTTGCTCGGGATACCTTTTGATGGAAAGATTTATATACTTCGGGTTGATTGTATCCAGCCTGTCTTTCTTTTTCTGCCAGAGAAAAAAGACGTTCTGTTCTATGAGGATTGTTGGCGGTATGCATTGCGTAAATTCGGAGAGATCCGCCATGCGTGGGAATTTCTTCTACATCAAAGATAGTGATGTCATGCGCGGCAAAAACTTTTTCTACGGTTAAATAGGAAAAATAGGAAAAATGTTCATGGTAGATGGTATCAAACTGGGTATATTCAATAAGGTTCATTAGGTGGGGAAATTCCATTGTAAGGATTCCATTCGGTTTAAGAAGGGCGCACATTCCATTAATAAAATCATTTAGATCCGGTACATGTGCAAGTACATTGTTTCCAATAAGAAGGTCTGCTTGATATCCCTTTTTTTCTGCCAGGAGGGTGCCGGTTTCTTTCCCGAGAAAGATGGATTCTGTTGGAATCCCTCTTTTTCGGGCGGATTCTGCGATATTGTGTGCGGGTTCTATTCCAAGTATAGGAATGTTTTGCTCTGCAAAATATTGAAGAAGGTACCCGTCGTTGCTTGCGGCCTCAACCACCAAGGAATGCGGGCCGAGGTTGAATCGGGAGATAACGTCGTGGGTGTAACGGCGACAGTGATTAAGCCATGATTCAGAATAGGAAGAAAAGTAGGCATAGTGCGAAAAGATGGTATCAGGGCTTTCAAAGGCCTCTAACTGTACAAGAAAACAGTTGTCGCAGAGATAGACCTCTAAAGGATACCAGGGTTCTGGTTTGTGAAGGTCTTCCGCGGAGAGAAAGGAGTTTGCGAGAGGACTGCTTCCAAGAGAAAGGAAAAGAGTGTGCAGAGAATAGCCGCAGAATCTGCATTTCATGGTTTCTTTTTTCCTTTACTGTTTTGCAGGGAGGTTTCATATTCTTTAATCTGACGGAGAGAAATTTTCTCCATATCGCATCCCTTTTGAAAGGCAAGATACCATTCCACACTTTTTTCAAGGGCTTTTTCTGTCTTCCATACAGGGTGCCAGCCAAGTTTTGTATGCGCTTTTTTGCTGTTAAGCGCAAGAAAAGAGGATTCAGGAGAAAAGGACGAGCTCTCTTTTTCCCAAGATCCTTTTCCCCATATCCGAAAGATTCGGTTCACAATCCATTCCACGCTTCTTGTTTCTTCCGGACCAAAATTCCAGGCGCCGGCAAATGTGTTTTTATCTTCTCTTATTTTACTGCCGAGAAGGAGATATCCAGAGAGCGCTTCCAAGACATGTTGCCAAGGACGAACCGCGTCGGGGTAACGTATTTTTAGGGATTGTTCAGAGCAAAGAGCTCTGATGCAGTCGGGTATTAGTCGATCCTCCGCCCAGTCGCCGCCGCCGATGACATTTCCGGCGCGGGCGGTGGCAATGGGAAAAGAGTCGCAGGAAAAGGATGCCGCATAACTGGCTGCGGCAAGTTCTGCGCAGGCTTTGCTTGCGCTGTAAGGGTCTGCTCCGCCGAGGGAATCTTCTTCGTGAAAACGTTTTTGCCGGAAGGAAGGCCGATAACATTTGTCGCTGGTTATGACAATGAGCGCTTCTATTGTGTCAATAGAACGGCAGGCCTCCATAATATGTACAGAGCCCATAAGATTGACAGAAAAGGTTTCTACGGGATTTTGATAAGAATGCCGTACAAGGGATTGGGCGGCACAGTGAAAGACAATTTCCGGACGGATCTGTGCGATCGTTGTAAGAAGAAGGTCAAGGTTTCTTATATCTCCTCGTATATCTTGTATCTTATGACCGATGTCGCAGAGAGTATAAAAGTTTGGAGTGGTCGGAGGGTCAAGGGCATATCCGCTTACTTGTGCACCAAGGGTATGGAGCCAAAGGCTCAGCCATGCTCCCTTGAAGCCGGTATGACCGGTTACAAGGACTTTTTTACCGCGATACCCTGTTTTTTCCATGGTTCCAGATATTCCAGGGAGCTGTTCCCTGTTTCCAGAGTCCCTCAAGAAGGCGAAGGTCCCGAAGGGTGTCCATACATTGCCAGAATCCGGTGTGGCGATAGGCGTTTAGTTGTCCATCTTCTGCGAGTCTTTCAAGAATATTAGCTTCAAGGCTGGAAGAGTCGTCGGCATCTTTCAGATATTCAAAGAGGTCAGGTTCAAAGAGAAAAAACCCACCGTTGATCCATCCTTCGCCAATCTGGGGTTTTTCAGTAAATTTTTCTACAGTGGAGCGCTCTGGATGAAGGATCATTTCTCCGAATCTGGCGGGAGGGCGAACTGCGGTTACAGTAGCGATTTTTCTTTCTTTTCGGTGAAAGGCAAGAAGATCAGCAATATTGATATTCGCAAGCCCGTCTCCATAGGTAAGCATAAAAGTTTTGTGATGTAAAAAGTCTTGCAACCGTTTTACACGACCTCCTGTCATGGTTGTTACTCCGGTCTCTACAAGGTGAATATTCCAGTTTTCAACGACCCTTTCTGAAGATACAGTTATCTCTCCATTTGCAAGAGAAAGGGAAATGTCGTTGTTGAAATTTCTATAGTTCAAAAAAAACTCTTTTATACAGTGGCCTTTATATCCCAACGCGATGATGAAATCGGAAAATCCGAAATGGTCGTAGATTTTCATGATATGCCAAAGAATTGGCAGTCCGCCGATTTCTACCATAGGTTTTGGCTTTGCCTCTGTTTCTTCGCTAAGCCGTGTGCCAAGTCCTCCTGCGAGGATTACCACTGGAATATTTTTATTTGGTGTCATGGCTCAAAATGTACATTAGAAACGCGGGTGCCGTCAAATCTTTCTCTTCTTTCTTCAGGTTGTTTTGTCTCTATTATTCGCGCGATTTTTCGGTCGGAAAAGATCCAGAAGGGAATATCTTCTTCTCGCTTTGCGATGATCTCCTTCCTTCGAGCCACAACGGTAACCAAACTGGATAGCAAGTACCATCGAAAGGAAAGGATTGCCTGAAGAATTGCGGCGCCTATAGGAAAAATCATTGTTGTTGCTTTATCATGGCAGGTAAGAAAAAAGAAGAGACGATTTCTGAATTTTATTTTTTCAACGGATGGACGATGCATCTTTTTTATGGTTGCTTCTCCCTTGTGAAAGATGATGCTTTCCGGTTCTACAAGGGTAGGCCAGCCCCGTTTCCACGCCCGATGACCAAGATCTCGATCCTCAAAATAAAAGGGCGCATAGAGAGGATGAAACCCTCCAAGAAGTTCCAGCTTTTTTTTACTGTAGGCGGCATGGCCTGGATAGGGAAGAAATGAGAGCGAAACAGGTTTTTTTTCCCGTTCTGCGTCTTCGCCGAGAGAAAGTGTATTAACAGCGAATATGTTGGGGTCGGAGAAATGTCGCACAAGAGGAGAAAGAAAGTTATGGGTTACCCGCACATCATTGGCGAGAATAATGACAATGGAGTGTCGGCAGGCTTTTATGCCGATGTTAAAGGCATAACCCACAGAACAGTTTGTTTCAAGACGGATAAGACGGATTTTCGGGAAAGAACGCGTGATCATTTCTGCGGTTTCATCAGAGCTACCATTGTCTACCACAATAATTTCATTATCTTTATGATGGAATGAGGCCGCTTCAATAATGGAGGGAAGGTTTTCTTTAAGAAGGGGCTTGCCATTCCAGGTTAAGACAACGATTGAAACCAGAGTATACATAGATTAATTATACCTTAGATAAGGAGAAATGGAGATTTTTATGCGCTTTTCATTTTTAAATGATAGACTGCGGAGAATTGTTGACAATGGTAGTCGCATCTTTTATACTGTGAGAAAACCTTATTACTATTGATTTGTAGGGAGGAAACAAAATGGAAATAGATGCAATCAGAGGGAGATGGATTCTTGATTCAAGAGGTAATCCTACTGTTGAAGTAACTGTAATTCTGTTGGATGGAACAAGCGCAAGCGCTTGTGTTCCTTCCGGCGCTTCAACCGGAGAACGAGAAGCTCTTGAATTGCGGGACGGAGAAAAGAGTTTTCTGGGAAAAGGAGTGCAGAAAGCTTGTAATAATGTGGAACGGATTATTGCGCCGAAACTTCAGGGGATCAGCATCTTTTCTCAGAAAGAGATAGATGATTGTATGATAGAACTTGACGGTACCGAGAATAAATCAACCTTAGGCGCCAATGCAATGCTTGGAGTAAGCCTTGCGTGCGCCAGGGCCGCCTCTATTCTTCTTGGAGTTCCTCTTTATCGTTACCTTGGTGGGATTCGCGCCCATCTTATGCCTGCGCCGATGTGCAATATTATTAATGGAGGCGCCCATGCGGACAACAATCTTGATATTCAAGAGTTTATGGTTGCGCCCCTTGGAGCGAAAAGTTTTTCTCAGGCATATCAGATGGCGGCGGAGACCTTTCATTTTCTCAAAAAGCTGCTGCAAAAAAAGGAATTTAATACCGCGGTGGGAGATGAAGGAGGGTTTGCTCCCAATATGAAGAATCATGAAGAAGCTCTTGAAGCGATTGTGGAGAGTATTGAAGCCGCGGGATATATGCCGGGAGAAGATATTTTTATTGCGCTTGATGTAGCGGCTTCTTCGTTGGTAAAAGATGGTGGATACCTTTTTGAGGGAAGAGTAACTGCCGCGGAAGAGATGATTGATTACTATGCGCAAATCTGCGAAAAGTATCCTATTTATTCTATTGAAGACGGTCTTTCTGAAAATGATTGGGAAGGCTGGAGGAAATTAACAGAAGCTCTTGGTGAAAGAGTTCAGCTTGTCGGCGATGACCTGTTTGTAACCAATCCATCGATTTTTTCAAAAGGGATTGAAGAAGGAGTAGGTAATGCCATTCTTATCAAGGTAAATCAGATCGGGACCTTATCGGAAACACTTGAGGCTATAGAACTTGCGGAACGAAATGGATATCGTACTGTTATTTCGCACCGAAGCGGAGAGACCGAGGATGCCTTTATCGCGGATCTAAGTGTTGGAGTGAATAGCGGTCAGATTAAGGCGGGATCTCTTTCGCGTAGCGAACGGCTTGCAAAATATAATCAGCTTCTTCGCATAGAAGATGAGCTTGGCCCCGCGGCGCGTTATGCGGGAAGAGGATAAGAATCGGACCATGTCCAAACCTAAAGTGCGAAAGGTACGGAAGATCCGAACATCCCGTAAAAAGAGATTGCCATGGACCACCTTGACGATAGTGGGAGTTTTTCTTGTTGCGTTTATCCCAATGCTTCAACAGAACTTTCGTCTTCGCGGTCAAGAGGCTTTTTATCGTGGGGAAGTGTTACGCCTTGAAAAAGAGAATGCTCGCCTTGCAAATGTTATGGAACAGATGGAAAGCCCTTACCTTGTGGAGAAAATTGCGAGGGAACAGCTTGGCCTGATGAAAAAAGGAGAGGTAATGTTCAAGGTAAAGGAATCGAAAGATGTTTCCCGTTAAATATGTTCGGGACAATCTTGAGATGGTAAGGGTTGCGGCACAGCGAAAACGGGTAAAGGTGGATTGGCGATTATTTGAAGAATTGGAAGAACGACGAAGAACCCTTATTCAGCTCATTGAGGAGCAAAAACATCGGCATAACCTTTTAACTGGAGAGATTGCCAAAAAAAAACGGGAAGGCGTAGATGTAAAAGCCCTTCTTGAAGAAGGAAGGGAAGTTTCTTCCCGTATTCGGAAAGAAGAAGAGGGATTAAGCGAAACAGAGAAGGCTCTCAATGAATTGATTTCCGCAATACCAAATATCCCCCATGCTTCGGTTCCTATAGGAGAAAATGCATCGGAAAATGTGGTGGTTCGGCAGTGGGGAGAAATATCCCGCAATAGTGTTACAGCCGTACCGCACTATGAATTTGGGGAACGTCTTGGTATTCTTCAGCTTGACCGCGGAGCAAAGATAACAGGAAGCTTTTTCCCTGCTTTTGCAGGATCGGGAGCAAGGCTGGTGCGCGGGCTTATCAATTATATGATAGATCTTCATGTGAGCAACGGATTTTCCGAGGTATGGGTTCCTGCACTGGTAAATCGAAAAAGTCTCTTTGGAACAGGTCAGCTTCCTTCTCTTGAAAGCGATATGTATTGGTTGCAAGAGGATGATTTTTTTCTTATTCCTACCGCGGAAGTGCCAGTTACAAATCTTTTGCGCGATGAGATTCTTGAGGAAGCGAACTTACCGAGGAGATATTGCGCTTATACTCCTTGTTTTCGGCGTGAGGCGGGAGCGTACGGAAAGGATACGCGTGGGCTTGTGCGGCTCCATCAGTTTGATAAAGTGGAAATGGTAAGCTTTTCACACCCGGAAACCTCTTATGAAGATTTGGAGTTTCTTGTAACTGAAGCTGAAAAGGTTCTACAGGGTTTACATCTTCCTTACCGGGTTATTGAGCTTTGTACGGCAGATTTAAGTTTTGCGGCGGCAAAATGTTATGATCTTGAGGTCTGGGCTCCGGGAATTGAGCGATGGTTAGAGGTTTCTTCTTGTTCAAACTTTGAGGGGTTTCAAGCACGCCGCGCAAACATTCGCTTTAGAGGAAAGAAAGGAAAGACCGATTTTCTTCATACTCTTAATGGATCGGGGCTTGCCCTTCCGAGGGTGATAATCGCCATTCTTGAAAATTTTCAAACAGAAAAGGGGTCCCTCTCTATTCCCGAGGTTCTTCAACCTTATATGGGAGGAATGTCTGAAATTTTGGATCCGGAAGATCTTTTTTAAGGATTGAAAAGACTTTTTTTGGAGGGAAGGGTGGCGGAATTTCAGATTTTGTTTATACTCCCTTTGAAAGACGTTGCGCAACAAAGGAAGGGAGCCCTGCTTTTTCAATCTTTTCCGCAGCGCTTTTCCAGTCATAGGGAATGCGGTGCAGAGAAAATTCTTTTTGATCCGAATCAAAAATTCCACAGCAAACAGCGGGAATTCCATCGCGTGGTTGTCCTACACTTCCTGTATTCACTAAATACCTGAGATGTGGCTCAAACCGAATACAGAGAGTTCCGCCGGGAGCAGGAGCAATGATTTTGGGCGGAAGACCGGATTCAGGGTCAAAAGAAAAAGCAAGTGGGAAATGGGTATGACCGTAAAAGATAAGAGGAAAAGAGGTTTCTTGAAAGACTTTATAGGCGCGGGATCGGGTGTGGATATACCCGGAAAGTAAATGAAGGGGCGAGCCATGGCAGGCAAAAAAGGCGTGAGTATCAAGTTTCTCTGGCCAGGAAGAGATATATTGAAGAAGAGAATCGTTTAATTGAGTGATAGTCCATTTTATACAGGCAGAAGCATTGGTAGAGAAAGTTTCGTAGGCGCCAGTAATGGCTGCCTCTTCATGGTTTCCTCGCAAGCAGGAAGCCTGAATAGAGCGAACTATATTGAGGCATTCTACCGGAGAAGCGCCATATCCTATAATATCTCCGAGAATAATGATCCGAGAAATGCCTTCTTTTTGAAGAAACGAGATTGCGGCTTCCGTAGCTTCCAAGTTTGCATGGATATCAGCGAGAACGGCGCATTTCATGTTTTCTTTTGAAATAATCGTAAAAGAAGAGAAGATCTTTTTTTGTTTCGTCTGCTGTTTGATAGCGTTCTTCTGGAAGAAGATTTATGCATTTTCTCACAATGGGTTTAATAAACTGTGGAGTGTACGGAAGTTTTCCGAGCATTTCCTCTATTACTTTTCCTACGCTGTACAGATCGCTTCTGCCATCGGCTTTTCCAGACTTTCGCTCTGGAGCCATATATTTTTCTGTTCCCGCAAAGGGAAAGAGATCTTTTCGAAAAAGAGAATCTTTCACCGCATATCCGAAATCTATAATCTTGATTTGGGAAATATCTTCGGAAACAAGGATGTTCTCTGGTTTGATATCTTTATGGATAATCTTTTTTTCCTGAAGGCAGATAAGGCCGGAAAGGAGTCCAAGAAAGATTTCTACCACCTCTTCAAAAAGAAAGAGCCGATCTGAAAACCAGTGACGGAGACTTTTTCCTTTTACATATTCCATAAAAAGATGTTGCATCGTGCCATTTTTTACTAAACTGAAAACCTTTACGATATTGGGGTGATCAAGAGAAGAGGTGAGCTTCCATTCCCGAGAAAACTGTTTGATATAATGTTGCGACGATTTGTGCGAACTAAGAGTTTTTACCGCGACATAGAGTGTAAAAGGAGGAGGAGATTTAATGGCGCGCGCAAGATATACTGTGGAGGTGGATCCCTGCCATATCCGTTCTACAATCCGATATCCGTCAACAACATCCCCTAATGGAGGCTTCATATATTTTTATGTCCCTATAGAAAAAAACTTCCTGCTTTTGTAACCTTATACTCTTGTTATTATAGAAATAAGCATACCCTATTTTTTTGCGAAACGCAAGGATAACAAGCTGGAACAGGCGTAAAGATGGAGACAAGTCGCCATGTCTCTCTCTGTCTCTGTAGAAATAGAGAATGTGCGGTATACTACTATATTATGAAAAGATTTCAGGGTATTATCTTTGATTTTGACGGCACGTTAGTAAGTTTGGAGATAGATTTTTCTTCTATTCGGAGCCATTTGGAAGAGATGAGACAGGAGTATGGGATTGTTTCGCCGGAGAAGACGATGCCTATTCTTGAAGGGCTTGTATGGACTCAACAGAAAAATGCCGGGAATGATCGTCTTGAAGAATATCTTTCAGAGGCAAAAAGATATTTAGAAAGATGTGAACTCTTGGCTGCGAAACAGGCAAAACTCTTTCCCGGAGTGAAGGAACTTCTTGATGAAATTGCGGCGAAAGGAGTAATGATAGGTATTATCAGCCGTAATTGTGAAAAGGCGGTTGGAGGGCTTATTGAACAATATCAGCTTGCCTGTCATCATCTTCTTACCCGCGACCATGTGGCACGGGTAAAACCTGATCCTTTTCATGTGGAAGCAATGCGTACTACTCTTGGGCTTTCAAAAGAGACTGTATTGGTGGTTGGGGATCATCCTTTTGATATCCGTCCCTGTAAAATACTTGGAATTTCTTCATGCGGAGTTCTTTCTTCTGGTACAAAGAAAGAGGATCTTCTGGAGGCGGGAGCAGATTATTTATTCCCTGATGTTACAGGAGTAGCTTCTTTTTTTGGGATAGCGCGTTTTTCTTCTCTTTCTTTCCAATAGAAGATCACTGTTGCCCCCTCTTTTCTGGAGTTGGTATGGGAAGACTATGCGTTGCGGAAGTTATTAGCTTTCTTCCTTTTTTTATTGTTGTTGCGATCTAAGAGGGTTGACAAGGAAGTTCTTTGCTTTTCTGTTGCGGATAATGGCGGAGAACAAGGGATAGTTTTTCTTGGGTTAAAGAATGGAAGGAGGGGCAGTAATATTGCGACTAAAGAGTTTTAAGATAGTATAAAAACGCCTTCCAAAAAGGAGACTTTTCCTTTGCGAGATAGAACTGAATCTATGGAATAAAAGAGTTTTTTACAACTATATTGATATAGGTTGCACAAAAGTTAAGAAAGAGGGGGGGGGTGTGCAAGAGATCCCTTCTTTTGATAGAGAAGGCAAAAGATAAAGGGAATGATTGCGTAAATGGAAAAGATAAGGCATACTATAAATGAAAAAGGTTAAAAAAAGCGCATCGGGGAGGAGATATGGAGCGCCGTTTTGAAGAAGAACTCCACCTTTTGAACCGTAAACTTCTTTGGCTTGCCTTAACTGCCGAAGAGGCAATACGCCTTGCGATAGAATCGTTGGAGAATCGAGATGCCGCCGCGGCACGCAAGGTTATTGAGCAAGATGAGAAGATTGATGGGATGGAACTGGAAATAGAGGAATATACCCTTCTTTTGCTTGCGAAATATCAACCTCAGGCTTCTGATCTTCGTTTTGTTACCTATGCGATGAAGTTTACCGCGGAACTTGAGAGGATTGCGGACCTTGCCGTGAATATCAGTGAACAGTCTCTGAAAATTATGGAACAGCCTCTTTTGAAGCCTCTTGTTGATATTCCGAAGATGTCGCAGATTTCCCAGGAGATGGTGCGCGATGTAATTAATGCTTTTGTTTCTCGGGATGTTTCCCTTGCGAAAAAAGTGATTCTGGCGGACCAGGAGGTGGATCGCCTTCATAATCAGATTCAGGATGAACTTGTGTACGACTATATTTCAAAGGAGCCTTCTGATGCGCCTCGGGCAATTGCCCTGCTTTTGGTTGCGCGCCACCTTGAACGTATTGGAGATCATGCCACCAACATTGCCGAGGATGTGATTTATATGGTGAATGCTGAGGTTGTAAAGCACCACCCTGAACGGTTATGAGGCACAACGGCAATGGACACCCTCCATGAATTACGGTATTCTACTGTCGGTTTTTTGGTAAGAACCTTCTTCTTTTTTTTCTTTCAACCTTCCTTTGGTTTATCCTTCATTGTAGGAAGAGATTGCTAGGGAATAGGGAAGAGTTTCCAAAGGTTTTTTCAGGACGAAAAAGAAGGACTTTTCTCTACTATAGAGGATTTTAACCCTATATAAAAATAATGCGTTCTTGCAAAAAAGTAAGAAGAAGCAGAGAGGCGACGGTTCTTTTTTTGTTCTCTCTCTTTCTTTGTACCGGATGTTTCCGAAACGAAGATCGGATTGTTACCCTTGCGGGTTCCACCGCGTTTCAGCCCTTTGCGGAAGAATTGGCAAAACAGTATATGGAGATCTATCCTGAAACGATTGTAAGTGTTCAGGCCGGTGGATCCATGGTAGGAATTCAGGCGGTAGAGGAAGGAATTGCAGATATTGGCATGGTTGATCTTTCTGTAATTCCAGAGGAGGACGAACGTCTTCTCAACGCGGTGGCGGTGGCGCAGGATGGAATTGCGCTTATTGTTCATCCGACAAATCCTGTTCATTCTCTTACCCTTGAAGAAGTGAAAGCGCTTTTTTCTGGAAAAGCAACTCATTGGAGTCAGGTTGGCGGCCGGAACATCGCGGTACATATCATTTCTAGAGAAGGAGGGTCTGGAACGAGAAAATCATTTGATACCCTTGTCTTGGGAGAATCTCCTTTATCCCGGGATGCCTTTTTTCAGGATTCAAATGGCACTATTCGCGAGGCGGTAGCATCAAATCCTCATGCGATTGGATACCTTTCTGTCGGGACCCTTAGTCCAGAAGTAAAGGCGCTCTCGCTTTCCGGGATCTTTCCTTCCAATGAAAATGTATTGTCCCATTTATACCCGCTTGCGCATCCGATCTTTTTCCTGACAAGAAAAGATCCTCCACTCTCGTTGCATACTCAGAAGTTCCTTTCGTTTGTTCTCTCGCCAGAAGGACAGGGGATTATTGCCAAAAAAGGATTGATTCCTATTCTTCCTGTGGAAAAAGGCAGAAAATGAAAGAACGATATATTGGAAGGATTCTTCTTCTTATCGCTTTTTCCGCATTGTGCGCACTTCTTCTTATCTCTATTTTTGTAGTGAAAGAAGGGATGGCCGCGCTTTTTTCAACAGGATTTTTTTCTTTTCTTTTTGGAAGAGAATGGAACCCCGACGCTCGAATATTTGGTATACTTCCTTTTATTCTTGGTTCGCTATGGGCGACTGTCGGCGCTTTGGTTATCGGCGTGCCTGTGGGTGTGGGGTGTGCTATTTTTCTTGCGGAATTTGTTCCGTCAAGGGCAGTATTGTTTTTAAAGCCCGCCATTGAACTTCTTGCCGCGATTCCTTCTGTGGTCTTTGGTTTTATTGGGGTGGTGGTACTTACTCCGGTGATGAGAAGCTTTTTTGGCGGATCAGGGGCTTCTCTCCTTACTGCTTCTTGTGTGCTTGGAGTAATGATTCTTCCCACTATTATCTCTATCTCTTTGGATGCGTTTCGAGCGGTTCCTCCCTCTTTCAAGGAGGGATCTATTGCTCTCGGCGCAACTCGCTGGCAAACCGTAAGAATGGTCTTGCTTCCCGCGGCAAAGCCCGGTATTGCCGCAGGAGTTATTCTTGGGATGGGACGAGCGATCGGAGAGACAATGGCGGTTATTATGGTTGCGGGAAATGCAATTAAGGTTCCTCTTTCAATTCTCGCTCCTGCGCGGACCCTTACTACCAATATTGCCCTTGAAATGGGTTATGCGGCGGGTCCCCACCGTCAGGCACTTTTTGCATGCGGGATAGTGTTGTTTCTTTTCGTTATGGTGCTTAATGTTGTAGCCAATGCTTTTATTAGGAGTCATCGTAATGAAGGGTAGCCGGGAATGGCAAGAACGGATTGCGGTTCTGTTGCTTGGAAGTACTTGTTGTATTGCCCTTGGAGTGATGTTTTTTATCCTTTTTTTTATTCTTTTTAAGGGAATTCCCTCCTTGTCATTTGCTTTCTTAACAGGAGCTATTGAGGATATGGGAAGATCGGGAGGGATTTTTCCTTCTATCGCGGGAACAGCTTTTATTACGGTTCTGGCTATTCTTTTTGCAACACCTCTCGGAGTGGGAAGCGCTATTTACCTGACAGAATATACCCGGACCGGACCAATGGCAAGGGCGATTCGGTTTGGAGTGGAATGTCTTGCCGGTGTTCCATCAATTCTTTTCGGACTTTTTGGATTTGTTTTTTTTGTTCTTTTTCTGAAACTTAAGTGGTCTATTTTATCTGGTTCTCTTACTCTTGCGCTAATGATGCTTCCAACCATTATTCGGACCTCTGAAGAGGCGATTAGAACAGTGCCCGTCTCATACCGGGATGTAAGTGCTTCTCTTGGTGCGGGAAAGTGGCAGACAGTTGTTCGGGCAGTGCTTCCTTCTGCTCTTCCCGGAATTATGACAGGTGTTATTTTAAGTGTTGGAAGGTGTGTAGGAGAGACTGCCGCGGTTATCTTTACCGCAGGGTCTTCCATTCTTTTCCCGAAGAGCATTTTTACTTCTACACGAACCCTTTCTGTCCATTTTTATCTTCTTGCGAGAGAGGGCCTCTCCATAGAAAATGCCTATGGCACCGCGGCAGTCCTGATTATTGCGATCCTTCTTATTAATTTAGCGGCGTACGGTCTTTTATACAGGTTTGTTTCTCGGAGAAGACTGTGACCTCTTTATCCCCTATAAAAATGGAGACCCGACAATTGCAGGTTCGGTTTGGTTCCGTTGATATGGTTAAGGGAATTTCTCTTTCTATTGTTACGCATGAAGTCCTTGCTATTATTGGTCCTTCAAACAGCGGGAAGACCTCTTTTCTTCGTTCTCTTAACCGGATGAATGAAAAGATTCCTGGTTTTGCAATGACCGGGAAGGTCTTTCTTGACGGCGAAGATATTTATTCGCCTCGTGTTGAGGTGGAACAGCTGAGAAGAAGAGTGGGAATGGTCTTTGCAATGCCTGTGGTGTTGCCTATGAGTATTTACGAAAATGTAGTATACGGCCTTCGGCTGAAGGGAAGGATTTCTAAACAGGATCTTGTTGATACTGTTGAGAGAGTTCTTTCTGACGCGTATCTGTGGGAAGAGGTGAAAGACCGTCTTCATCATCCTGCTCTTACGCTTTCTGGAGGACAACAACAACGTCTTTGTATCGCGAGAACCCTTGCGCTTAGTCCGGAGGTGATTCTTTTTGACGAGCCCTGTGCGAGCCTTGATCCGGTTGCAACCGCGAAGGTTGAAGAGGCGATTATCCGTTTGAAGGAAAAGTATACCGTGGTGCTGGTAACAAATAATACCCGCCAAGCAGCCCGTGTGGGAGACAGAATCTCCTTTTTTCTTATGGGCAAACTAATAGAAACAGGAAGCTCTACAACAATCTTTACTGCACCCTCACATCCGCAGACCGAGGCATACATAACAGGAAAATTCGGATGATTCCTTCGCATATTTCTCCTTCTGTTCCTGCCTCTCCAATAGTAGAGGCAAGAGATTTTTCTCTTTTTTTCGGGTCTCACGCGGTTCTAAAACATCTCTCTTTTTCTTTTCAACCAAGGGCGGTAACTGCTATTATTGGTTCTTCGGGATGCGGAAAGTCAACTCTGCTTCGTTCCATAAACCGGATGAATGATTTTTTTGAGACGGTTAAAACCCAGGGTAAAATTCTTGTTGAGGGAGAAGATGTTTATAGCCCGTCTGTCTGTCTTACCCGTTTACGTAAAAGAGTGGGAATGGTTTTTCAAAGACCCAATCCTTTCCCTCTTTCTATTGCTGATAATGTTCTTTATGGATTGCGCGTTCATAAGGTACAAGGATCCCGCTCTTTTTTTGAGGGAGTTGTGGAGGAATATCTTAAAGCAGTGCTTCTGTGGGAAGAGGTAAAAGAGAAGCTTCGCCATTCTGCTCTTTCTCTCTCTCTTGAGCAACAGCAACGTCTTTGTATTGCTCGGCTTTTAGCGGTAAAACCCGCGGTCCTTCTGATGGATGAACCATGCTCTGCCCTTGATCCTATAGCAACTGCAAGGGTTGAAGAGCTGATTCTTTCTCTGAAAAAACTTTATACGATAATAATTGTTACTCATAATATGCAGCAGGCCGCGCGGATTTCCGATGAAACAGGCTTTATGCTTTTTGGAGAGTTGATTGAATTTGCAGAGACTGGAAAGATTTTTACCAGACCCGCGGATTCTCGCACAGAAGAATATGTGACGGGACGTTTTGGTTAAGGGGATATAGAGACAGGTCTCTTTGTCTGCAAGGGGATGAGGAGCTGTTTGTTGAAGATTTTTTTATTTGCGGTATACTTTGTACATGGAAAATCTTATCCCTAAAAAAGTGTTGGTTGCAGACGATGATCCTGATACAGTTCTTGTTCTTGAACAGGGATTGAAACATGCGGGATATATTGTGGCAACCGCACGGGACGGCGAAGAGGCTCTTGTGCGATTTAAGGAGTTTCGGCCTGATTTGGTAATTCTTGATGTGGAGATGCCCCGCCTTACCGGATGGGAGGTTCTGGAACGGATTAAGTCGGGGTGGAAGAGCAAAAGGGTTCCTGTGATGATGCTTACCGCAAGGGATTCTGACGATGATAAGATACGCGGATATGAACATGGGGTCTCCTTTTATGTAACAAAACCTTTTAATCTTCAGAAACTTCTTCCTGTGATTAGAAGTTTGACCCGTATAGAGTAGTACGTGGTATTGAGTTATAGCTATATTTTTAGGGATACATAGCGACAAGTAGATAAGGATATATAGTGACCATTACTGTTTCCAATCAAAAAGGAGGGGTGGGAAAAACAACCCTTCTGTACCATCTTGGTTTTCTCTTCGCTCGTTTAGGGAAAAAGACCCTTCTTGTTGATTCAGACCCTCAGGGGAATCTTACAAGTTGTTTCCGCGACGATCTGCCGGATCAACATAACCTTAGGCTTTTGTATGAGAAAGGTTTTCCTGAACCCTTTGAAGCAGAGAAGAACCTTTCTATTATTGGCACGGATATTACGCTTTCAAAATTTGAAGCGGATACAAAGCTTGAGAACTTTTTTCTTCTCAAGAACCTTGTTGGTGAAATTACGCATGATGTCTGTCTTATAGATACTCCCCCAAGTCTTGGTCTTTTTACCTCAAGCTCCCTGCTTGCCGCTGAAAGAGTTTTGGTTCCAATAGATATTTCAAGGTTTGCAACGCTTGGCCTAAAGGATTTGATTGAATCTATTGGAAAAATTACCCGAACGACTAATTCTCCGGTGGAGCTTCTCGGCATTGTTCTGGTTAATGTGGATGACCGTCAAAATTTGTTTAGAGAAACCAGAGATCGGCTTGAAAAGATGTACGGAGAAAAACTTTTCCGTACAATGATTCCTTCTTCTGTTAGGGTGAGGGAGGCTGTTGCGGCAAAAGAGCCGGTATTTGATTTTCTTCCCGGCCATAAGGTTTCAATTGCATTACAGACTCTTTTTGCAGAGATTCAGGAGAGATTGCTATGATACAGAGATCCTCTTTTCTTGATAAATTAGAGAAGGTGAGGGATAAAAAGAGAAAGATTAGCGTGTACCTTCCCGCGAAGATGGTAAAGGATCTGAAAATTTCTGCGGCACATCAGGAAAAAAGTGTTTCAGAGCTTGTAGAACATCTCATTGCGGCCAGTCTCCATAAAGACAAGTAGACTTGTCTCTATATTTCCTTCTCCCCTTTTCCTGCCTTTCTTTGCTTGTGTGGGAAGAATCTTTGAGAGGGAGTCTTTCTTTGGATAGTGGGCAAGGTAAGTTTTGTGGGTTCCTTTAGTCTTGTATAGTGCAAGATGTGCCTGAAAGAGAGTTTCTCCTTTTAGAAGAATCGTTCTTTCCCTTCTGTTAACAGATAGAGCATTATGCTTTAAGGCAAAGAAGAGAAGACGTTTCTTTATTTTCCTTGAAAATGGTGTATAAGGCGATATGTATATATGTGGATATGGCTACAGTTGTGTTTCCTTAAACGGAATAGGGTTCTCTGTTGTGAGTCCGAGAGAGTCAGAAGGGGCGTAATCGTGATAGAGGGAGTTGAGATTTTTTTGTCCATTTGTTCTTCCTCGTTTCTTTGTAAATAAGTCTCCAAAAATAATAGAAATAAGAGTACAAAAGTAGAGCACTCTCTTAGGGATTTCCAATATTTAAGAAACGAAGAATAAAGGGGCAATAATATAGGAGGCAAAGATAGTAACAGTAAGAAGAAAAAAGGGGAGACAATCATAATACCAGAATTTTAGGTGATCTGTTTTGCACTAGTTTATGGCGATATTTTTTATAGAAGTTTACAAACGCTCTTTTTAGAGGAAGATGGAAGCCTTTTTTTATTAGGAGCTACAGACGAAAAAAATTGACAAAATAAGTGTGGTATGAAAAAATACCTTCACACTGACAATTTTTTAAGTAAGAATTCTTTTTACAAAAGGAGTTATGCGTGAAAGGAAGAATAAAAAATCATTTGCTGTTGGCAACCTGTGCCGCACTACTTTTCTCTGGTTCTTTTGTGAGCAGGGCTTATAGTCAGGCAAGAAATCTTACGGTTGCTGTGGTGAATATTGAAAAAATTTACCAGGAATATGGCAAAGCGCAGGCAGATGCAACTGCCTTTAAGACCGCATCGGATGCCAAGCAGGCAGAACTTGAAAAAATGCAAGGAGAATTAAAAGCGCTGAGAAGTGATTTTGATGCAAAAAAAGAAAGTATGAAAGAGGAAGAAAAAAAGGCTACCGAAAAAACACTCCTTGAAAAAGCACAGGTGATTCTTACCTTTACACAGCAATCTAGAGCAACTCTCCAAAAAGAGCGCACTTCCCAGACAGAAAATCGCCTTCGGGAAATTTCTGGGGTGATTAACACGATTGCCGTAGAAGGTAAAATACAACTTGTGATTGATAAAAAGTATGTTCCCTATTTTGATTCAAAACTTGATATTAGCGAACAGGTTATAAAGAGATTGAACAGGTAAAAAATGATGATATCATGATATTTTCTTTAAGGCAGGGCTCTTGCTGGGTAAGGAATTTATCGCTTTTGATTTATTGTCCCTGCTATTCTTTTCATCCTGCCCAGGGTCGCGCTTCTTTTCCTATAGGAGTATAATATGAGGGAGGAGGAACAGCCCGAATATTCTGAAGTTCTTCGTATAGCTTTTTCTTCTTTGTACAGAAACTCCTTATGGCGCACTGTTAAGGGGACTCTTTTGTCGTAATCATATCAACCTTTTCCCCAAGAAAATAATATTATTGAACAGATAATTTCCGAGAGTTTAAAAAAACAGGAGGGTGGTAAATGACAGCGCAAATAAAGCTGTTAGGGTTCCTTATTCTTTCCCTTTTTGTAACAACCGGTCTTTTTGCCGCTTCTGATAAGGTATATACAGGTCTTACCGAACAGGAGCAATTACAAACCACCCCTCTTTCCGAGATGGTACAACCCGCCAGACCAGAGTTAAAACTTGAGGCAACCCAAAAAATACGGGTGGAAAAGTTTTTGATAAGTGGAAATAAACATGTAAGTACCGATGAATTGCTCTATTCCATAGAAAAATATAAAGGGAAAGAACTTTCTGTCGCACAACTTCTTGATTTGGCAGATGTCTTGACGCGTAAATACTGGGAAAAGGGATATATAACCTCCTTTGCTTATATTCCTGTACAAAAGATGGAAAGAGGAATTTTGGAGATAGAGGTAGTAGAGGGAAGGCCAGGAAAGATTGTTGTGAAGGATAACCGCTACTACACTACCCGTTTTATAGAGGGTTATTTTGATTTCTTGACAGAAGAGAATGTGTTAAGTAATCGATCGTTGGAACGGGGATTGCTTCTTTTGAATGAGTTTCCCAAGCTGAATGTTAATGCTACCTTGACAAAGGGAGACGAGCCCGGAACAACCGATATTGTCATTAATACCAAAGAAGAACGGTATCCGATAAGTTTTTCACTTCTTTATAATAACTTTGCTTCCAGATATACAGGGTATAACAGATTTGGAGTTATGGTAGATTGGGGCAACCTGACGAAACGCGGAGATACTCTTTCTTTGGCAACAGTCGTAAACCCTGAAGATTTTGCGCAGATGCACTATTGGAAGTTGGGATATGCGGTGCCAATCGGAACTTCTGGCGCCAACCTAAGTCTGCATTATACAAGTATGAAGCATGAGGTAGGAAAAGAGCTCTCTATTTTGGGTATTGAAGGAAAATCAGAACTCTTTGGATTTGATGTTACCTACCCTATTGTGAGGGCTAGGGATAGAAACTATATTGCCAGTGTTGGTTTTAAGAAAAAACTCTATGAAAACTTTCTCTTTGAAAAACTCTACCTTAGCTCAAAGGATGATTATTCCGTATTAGAGGCAGGAATAAAGGGAGATAGATTTTTTAAGGGTAACAACCATACCTTTTTTACTGCTCAAACTACTGTGGGGCTGGGAAGTTTCTGGGGAATGAGCAGGAGTCGGTATACCTCCTCCAGCAGACCCGGACTTCCAAGTGGCCATTTTGCGAAATTTAATTTAGGTTTGATTAATGTTACTCCAATAGGAAAATGTCAGTTTTTGACAAAAGGTTCAGGGCAGTACACCTTTGGGAACCTTGTGGCGGCAGAGCAGTTTGTCATAGGCGGTCCTGATACCGTAAGAGGGTATCCCTCCGGAGAATTTCTTGCGGATAACGGTTTTGCGTTTACCACAGAGTTGAGAACCCCCCTGCTTCCCGGAGATAGGCTTTTGAATAAATATGTGAACTGGGCGATTTTTGCAGATTATGGAAAAACCTTTTATAACGATACATTGCCGGGCGATGAAGAAGGCGATCTGTTTGGCGCAGGTGTTGGGCTTCGGATACAGCCTTCAAACTATTTTAATATGAGAGTTGATTTAGGGTATCCGTTAAGTTCTACAGCTTCAGACCGTAAAGATTGGAGATGCTGGGTGAATGCTACCCTTGAATTTTAAAACTATGAAAATAAAAACCATATACCATTGCAATGTATATTACACAGGAGAGGCCTAAATGATACCCAGGAAAATTGCGGCAAGATTGTGCTTGTTGTTGGCAACAGTAGGACTGCTGTTACCAATGCAGGTATTTTCTCTACCCAATGATCCCTCTGTAGTCGCCGGTCAATCCTCTATTTCCCAGACTGCCGACCAGATGACCATTACCCAGACTACTGATAAGGCGATAATTAACTGGGGCGGATATTCTATAGATGTGGGCGAACTGGTGCAATATTTGCAGCCGGGCGCAAACGCGGTCTCTCTAAACCGTATTGTCGGAGGCAATCCCTCTGAGATACTTGGACAACTTATTGCTAATGGTCAGATCTTTTTGATTAACCCAAGCGGTATTGTTTTTGGAGAAGCCTCTCAGGTGAATGTTCCAGGCCTTCTTGCCACCACGTTGAATATTTCAGACGAGGATTTCCTCGCTGGCAATTATACATTTTCTCAGGATTTGCAATCTTCCCTCTCCGCGGTGATAAATAAAGGTACTATTATAGTACAGGATAATGGCTATTGTGTTTTAGTGGCGCCCTTGGTTTCCAATGAAGGGCTTATTGTTGCCAATATGGGAAAGGTCGCATTAGGCGGAGCTGAAAGTTTTACCGTGAATTTTGATGGGCAGAATCTTATTAATTTTGCTATATCCGCTCCTGCGGTAGGTCAGCCGGGAACTGTTCTTATCCCTACAGGTCAAGTAGGAGATATTATTAAAGGGATTGTGAATTCTCCTGCATTGGTTGAAGCGGGCAGTGTGGTGGAAGAGGGCGGAATGACCTATCTTGGTAATGCTTCTGGAACAGTTGTTCATTCTGGCACTATTACGGTTGATGGTGTAGCAGGCAAGAATGCTGGCTCCATTACAATAGATTCAAACCTTGTTTCCGCGATTGTTCCAGGTGCAGTATTAAGCGCGTCTGGTGTAGGCGCCCACTCTTCTGGCGGAGAGATTCTTATTCTTTCTGATATGGAGAAAGGCACTGCTCTGCTTGCTGAAGGATCTACAGTTGAGGCAAAAGGCGGAGATATCTCTGGTGATGCTGGGTTTGTAGAACTTTCCGGTAGCAGGTTTTATTTAGATAATGCCAATATAGACCTTACGGTCATTGACGGAAACGCCGGGACCTTCCTTCTTGACCCCTACAATATTACCATTGGTAATGTAGATGCAGGTGGAAATTGGTCAAGCGGCAATTACACGCCTACGGGTTCTGGCAATACAATTTCACATTCAACAATAGAAAGCTATCTTGCTGGTTCCCATGTGATTGTTTCAACTGGTTTGGCTGGCTCGCCTGGTGGAGAAGCAGGCAATATTTCATTGGAAAGTGAGATTTCCAGTGCTACGAATTATGATCTTACTCTTGAAGCCGCGGGAGCGATAACTTTTAAGGAGGGCAGTGGTAGTATTTATCGTTGGGGTGGTTCTGGCAAAATTATTCTTCGGGCAGATACCATTAATATAACTCCTGTTGATCCGGTCTCTCCTCCCTATTTTCCTACACCAATAACACATTATGGTTCGGGAAGTCTTGATTTATATGTGAACACTCTCAATATTGGTCCTGTAAGTCCAGGCGAAAGGGTGTTTGATGTTCATTATATGCATGTAACCACCTTTACACCAGACAGAAATATTGTTCTTGGTGCAACTGAGAGCGGTTCTTTAGGGCTGGACAAAAACTTCTTTGATAGTGTTTTTGCAGACAGTTATCATAGTCAGTTTTATGTAGGCGATGCTATTAACCATACAGGCAATATTATTGTTAAAGGAGACGTTGACTCTTCATTTGGTAGGACAGGTTTTGCTTCTCAAACATACATTGGAACAAAAGGATCCATTTTCAGCGATGGCGGCAGGATAAAAGATGCACACTTTTTATTGGATGCTGGCGGAAATATAGATCTTTTAACTCAAGCCATGTATGTTCGCGCACTATCTACTGGTGGTTCAATTACCATTCGCAATATAGGTGATTTAGCGATATCGAACTATGTTCAAACTAGTGGAGATAACGATATATATATAGAATTGACAGGAGCCGGCAATAAATTGTCTGCGGGTGGAGGGAATGGAATCATTCAGGCTACTGGGACCGGTGATATTACCCTGGTTGCGGATGAGATTTCTCTGCCGAGTGTTTTGGGGGCCGCTGCAGCTCGGGCTCTTAATGGCAATGTTACGTTGCGTCCGTACTCTGCGGAAAACACAATTTATTTGGGCACGCATCCTGCGGGTGAGTTCGGATTTACTTCTTACGAACTTAGTAATGTATATGGCGATACTATTATTATTGGTGACACTACCCAGAGTGGCGGTATTGATGTTACCGCAAATATTTCTACTTTGGGTGTCACATCTTCCCTATCTCTTATCACAGGCGGCAGTATTTTGCGCACAGACGAGGGTATAATAACAGTTGATAGCCTTGTAATGGAAGCAGGTGCAGGCATCGGTGTTTCAAGTAATACTGAAATCAGAACAGATGTTGATACCCTTGCGGTAACATCGGAAAATGGCACTATCTCTGTGAAAAATTACGGTGCCCTCACCCTTAATGGCGCTACCGTAATAGGAGCCGGGGGTGTTTACATAACAGCCACTGGCCCTATGCTTGTAAGCTCTGCTGTTTCTGGTCCCAACAATATTATGCTTACTGCAAATGAAGAGGGCGGCGACAATGCTCCTCTAACTATTTCGGCAGATATCACAAGCATTGCCGGGAGTATAAATTTAATAACGGATCAGGATTTTATTCAGACAGCAGGGACGATAAGCACCTCAACCGGTGGTGGTATTTCTCTGTCAGCTTATCGCGATCTGACTATTTCAGGAAATGTTATAGATACTAGTGGTGGACAAATAAACTTAGTAGCAAAAGAGAATATTTTCCAGACAGCAGGAATTATCAGCACAAGTGGAAATGTTTCTCTGATAGCTGATTACTTTGGCTATGGTATAGGAAAAATAGATCAGCAGGGAGGTTCTATTTCTGCATCAGCACTGGAGTTAAAAGCTAAACAAAGTATAAACATTCTTGATGCCGCTGTGGAAACTCTTGCGGTAAAGGCAGGCGGAAATATAGCAATAAGCAATACCATGGCAGGTGGACTTACAATAGGGACCGTGTATACAACCGGCGGAATAAGCGGTGCTTCTCTTGCTTTAACAGAGACGGGCGGCGACATAAACATAGATAAGAACATCACAGTAACGAATAATGCGACTCTGACTGCCGCAGGCGCAATACTGGATGTTACGGGCGATGAGGTGATTGCAGCCGCAGGATTAGAATTGATATCTGGCGATGTAATTACTCTTGGCCATACGAAAGTGAGTACCTTGGCAGTAGATGCTGTTGGAGCAGTGAATATCAGCAATACCAAAGTAGGCGGCTTGACAGTCGGAACAGTGGATGCAACCAGTGGAATAAGCGGTGCTTCCCTTGCTTTAGAAGAGACCGTGGGAACTATCACTATCAACCAAGATATCACTGTAACCAATGATGCAACGATAACTAGCGCGGGAAAAATAGCAGGAGCAGGTGGAGTGGTGAAAGCTGATAACCTTGCACTGACAGCAGGTACTGGTATAATGAGCATCTCGCCGGTTAAAACCGATACTAATAGGCTTACTGCAACCACAGAAACGGGTGCGATTTATATCTCTAATAATGGAGCGCTTGCCCTTGATGGTGCTACGGTAACAGGAGTAGGAGGCGACTACATTCATATATCATCTAGTGGCTCCTTAACTGTAGCTGGAGATGTTTTTAGCCCTAGCTCTATTACTCTTCAGGCACTTAATATTGATGACAATACAGAAGATCTGACTATTTCCGCAAATATTACAAGCACTGGTTCTGGAACGTCTGGACTGATAGATTTATACGCAGGCGCTGATATTATTCAAACAACTGGAGCTATTAACACAAGTTCTGATATTTACCTGACTGCTGATTATGATGGAAGTGGAGTAGGAAAGATAGACCAACAGGGAGGCTCTCTTTCTGCATCAAGGATAAGGTTAATGGCGAGTGAAGATGTTGATATTATTAATTCTGCTGTTGAGACCCTCGCAGTTGATGCAGGCGGAGATATACACATTGCCAATACTATGGCAACAGGACTTACCGTAGGAGCAGTGGATGCAACCAGTGGAATAAGCGGTGCTTCCCTTGCTTTGACAGAGACTGCCGGCGCAATCAACATTGAGGAGAATATCACTGTAACCAATGATGCAACGCTTACTAGTATCTTGGGAGCAATAAAAGGAAGCGAAGCGAGGGTAGTGGAAGCCAGTACCCTTGTACTGATAGCAGGTACTGGTATCGGCACTTCTAGCGTAGAACTTCAAACCAAGACACCGATACTTACTGCAACCACAGAAACGGGTGCGATTTATATCTCTAATAATGGAGCGCTTACCCTTAATGGTGCTACGATAACAGGAGCAGGCGATAATATTCTTATCAGAGCCAGCAGTCCTCTAACTGTTGCTGGAGATGTTTTTGGTCCTGGTAATATTTTGCTTCAGGCGGTTGAAGGTGGTGGAGACGATGATCGCCTGACTATTTCCGCAAATATTACAAGTACTGGTTCTGGACTGATAGATTTATACGCAGGCGCTGATATTATTCAAACAACTGGAGCTATTACCACAGGTGGAAACATTCATCTGATTGCTGATTACGATGGAAGTGGAGTAGGAAAGATAGACCAACAGGGAGGCTCTCTTTCTGCATTAGGGCTTCAGGTAAGAGCGAGTGGAGATATTGATATTATTGATTCTGCTGTTAAGACCCTCGCAGTGGATGCTGTTGGAGCCGTTGATATTAGCAATACTATGGCAGGTGGACTTACCGTAGGAGCAGTGGGGGCAACCAGTGGAATTAGCGGTGCTTCCCTTGCTTTGACAGAGACTGCCGGTGCAATCAACATTGATGAGGATATCACAGTAACGAATAATGCGACTTTGACTGCTGCAGGCGCAATAGAGGATGTTACAGGCGATGAGGTTA
>JBBADJ010000011.1:0-76815 GCA_041656495.1 Candidatus Ratteibacteria bacterium | reverse complement strand
CTTGAACCGCGAACCCGTCGCTTTCGCTCCTTAAGGGGAGGGCTACTCCCCTTAATATTCCCCTCCGAACCGAAAATCGCAGGGAAAATCTTTTCCCTGCACCCTTTATCAGGTCCGCAACTTCCTTGCTCGAGCCACCTCGCGGACTTGAACCGCGAACCCGTCGCTTTCGCTCCTTAAGGGGAGGGCTACTCCCCTTAATATTCCCCTCCGAACCGAAAATCGCAGGGAAAATCTTTTCCCTGCACCCTTTATCAGGTCCGCAACTTCCTTACTCGAGCCACCTCGCGGACTTGAACCGCGGACCTGAGCATTACAAGTGCCCTGCTCTACCACTGAGCTAAGGTGGCGATAAAAAGAGTATTATACCTTTTACTGCGAATTTTTCAATCTATTAACTGCCAGCATTATTATGTCTTGTAAAAACATAGGAGACAACTCAAGTATTTTATGGTATTCCTCTTTTGTCAAATACCTTGTTCTTGAATTGTTTATTCTAAAGAGTTTTATTGCTGGTAAATCTGTTTTTAGTATTTTCCATTGCTTGGCCTTATTTAACACAGATTTCAGAACTGCTAACTCCCGATCTATTGTGGAACATTTTATACCTTTTTCTTTTCTTGTTTGCTTATACTTTTCTACTGATAAATCATCTTAAGGAATGCTCTGACCTTGCACCTGAGCCATTGGTTTGGAACATCATTGACAGTCAGCAGACAAGGGGGAAGATGATTTCTGCCTCCATGATTTTCAGTTGCCCAATGAAATCATATCTTGAGTTAAATAATGATTACTACTTAACTCTGGAGGATTTATATTGGGGCAGTTTCAGAGGGAGTTTGAGGCACTTGGCTCTTGCAAGGTATGGAGAGATTCACAAGAATCTGATGATAGAGAAGAGGTTTAAGGCAAAGGTTGGAGGGATAGATATCTCTGGACAAATTGATGCCTATGACCCTATCAATAAAATCTTGTGGGATTGGAAGACAGCCAAGTTTATCATCCCTAAAAACCTGCCCTATGGTGAGCATGTTTCACAGACAGCAATATACAGGTTGCTTTTAGAGAGTAATGGGTTGCCTGTATCTGCTGTAAACATCATCTACCTTGACAGCAGTGGCTGGGCTTCTGTGGAATTGACTGAGAAGGATGGGTTCATCAAGTATTATGAGAAGGGTGAAAGAAAAACTGCTTCTTTGGATGCCCATATGCAATCTGTAGAGAAAACCTGTAGAGAGATTGAGCCAAGAATAAAGGTTCTACATAATGCATTCCACAAGGACATAACACCTCCTTCTGAGCCAAGCTTCTTATGTGATTTGAATAACAGGGAGAGGAAGTCATATTGTCCTGTCAGGCATATCTGCCCTTACTGGAATGAGGAGCTGAGAGAGAAAATACTAGTGGATAGGGAGAAGCAGATGGCTTTATATTGAGGATAAAATGGGGGTGGGGGATGCTTTATTGTATCTCCTACCCCCTATGCATCTCTAAAGATAATTGAATTTAACTATATTTGGCTTTATTCTTCAAAGGTAACAATTTCTTCTTTTGACACAGATATATAACTTCACAAAGATATTTATAATTTATGATTTTATATTTCATTCTGGGTATTTCCAACTGCAGAAGTCTTCCTGCTAAATATGGCCCAAATAAATCAAAAAAACAGTTCAAATTAATTTGTTTTTTTAATACCAAATAGCAAGCAAAATTCAACTCTCTGTTCACAGTTGAACTAACTTTATAACTTTCCACTTTAGCCCTTTCTGCTACTTCTGATTCAGGATATTCTTCCATCTCCATATGCTCTGAAGTAGTATATGTATGTGCTTGGTCTAGGGGGTTCTGAATTCTCTCATAGCATTTATATAACAATTGATACATTCTGTTTTTTTTATCCATAAGAATCACATAACAAGACAGAATAAATGATAAGATTGCAATTATTAAAGTAGAAAACTGGGTTATATTCATTGTTTTTATATTTAGCAATACATATTGTATAAAAGTCATTTCTTTCTCCTTTCATTTCAGCTACCCACAGTTGTAATTTTTCTATTTTACTCTGTGCTCATTTCTGTGATATTAGGAAGATTTTCAAACAAAGCCTCTTCCTTTGGACAGAATCCAACAGTTTTATAGGCCATGACTACCAGTATCTATTTAAACTGTCATCAATAATATAAAACTTTCCTCTCTTTCAGTCAAAGTATCCTTCACTCCCATACTCCCTCTTCCAAATAAATCTCTATCAAGCAATCTTAATTTAAAAATTGGAGGTAACATGAATTATATTAAAGGTTCATTAAAAGAAACATCTATGGCATATTCAGTCATATGGGGATTTATCAAAATAAGTATAAGGTATATCACTTTCACAAAACAGGTAAAAGATTTGCTATTGTATGCACTACTCTGGCTGACTTCTCTAATGGCAGGTCTATATCTGTGCATTGTGAACCTGATAATAAAAAGCATGCTGATGAAATAATAGCAAGAGCTGAAAAGGCCTTCAGGAACAAGAGATAGGATAATAATTATAGCTTGTTATTCCTTAACTGTGAGGATTTCTGTGTGCATTGTTTGTTATGGGAAAGGAAGGTATTCCCCTATGAAGCAAACCGCCAAAACTGCACTTATCGCAGTTGTTGCAGTAACCGCTGTTGTAGCGGTAAAGCAGATGTTAGGTAAAAGAAAGACTGCCTAAAAGAAGTATTGGTCAAGAAATCTGGGTAGTTAAAAACCATATTGAGAATAGCAAAGTGGTGTAGGAGGAAAGGTTATAATAGTAAGATACACTTTAACAGTTTTTATGCCCTTCATGCTTGTTGATTTTCAGCAAAATCCTCATAGGTAGAATATTTTAGAATTTGCACCTCAGTAAATAAAGTTTTAAAACATTGTATAAATTCCTCTTTATCAATATCGGGATTTATCAAAATAATTTTTTTAAGATTTTTATTTTTAGCACCTTTTCTTAACAACCATTGAGCATAAAAGTCTGTTGGTGGCAAAGAATACCCCCATATTATTAAGCTGTCAGCACTTGAAATTGCATTAAGTGCAAAATTCCATAGTCTTCGTATAAAAGGATTCTGCAATACAGGCTTGTTCAAGGTAGGAGGAACAATTAAGGTGTTCAAATCTTCTAAGCATTCACTACATATAAATTTTTCTTGAGGTTCTCGCATGGGAAATATTAAACCATATGCTCTGCAACCTTTATTGTTACAAACTTTCCAATCAATGGACCCATGCAATTTTAATAGATATACATCTTTAGGAGATGCAAAAGGAGTGCCTTTAAGTTTTGGTTGGCCTACAGATATATGTTCATATGTGCCCACAGCATGTCCTGTTAAGGTATAATAAAAATTTTTATAATGTCCGAGATTATCATCAAAACATTGCTCTTCTTTAGTTTCTGGTTCAATATATAAATTTCTCCCTAAGAGGTCATCTAAAACAATATCCCAATTAAAAGTAATAACTGTATTTTCTCTAATTCCTTGTGAAGCAAGAAATTTTTTATAACAACTTTTTTCTGAATTATTACGTTTCATTTCTTCTTGTAATTTGGAGAACAGATTAATAAGAATTTCAATGAATTGACTTTTTAAAATTATGTACTGTTCTATTCCAAATTCAAGTCCAATTTCTATTGCTGTATAAACATCTTCAGCATTTATAGATACACAGTTCGTATTTATATTTTCTCCAAAATGTTCTTGAACAAAGCCTGCTAACTCTCTATATTTATCTATTGAGGTTATCTTTTCTTCAAAAGCCTTTTTAAAAATGTTGCTTATGTCAGGGAAAAGATTGTTGGAATGAGCGATAGTAGCACCAGCCCCTAATATATATACTTTTTTTCCTGTATTTCCCATAACATTTACTGCATTAAAATTATTGCTACCCCCCCCCTTTTCTATTCTAATTCTATATTCTGTAAATTTACATCATTGATCATTACTTGAAAATTATTTTGAGTTGATTCCTTTTTAAGAAGTTTTAACAACTTTAATTGTGAAGCAGTAGCAGCGAACATTTCATTATAAGTATTTTTTTCTGTTGTAAGTTTTAAAACTGGAATAGGCACATATTCTTTTTCAGCAATTTTAACTTTTTTCAGATTTGCAAATAATATCATTTTTATTAGACCGTCTTTAATATCATCTGCAGTTGGAATTCCTTTTTTACTATGTTTCCCTTCTATTAAATATATCTTGTTTTTATCAACAACCACCTCGTCAGATGTAAAATAATAATATCCTCCTAAGTAGTTTTTGATATTTATTGATGCTTTTTGGCCTACTAAATTCTCCTTAGATTGAACTGTTTTGCTTTCTCTGCTTTGTGCTTGCCTTGCTAAATTTCTGGATAAACTAATAAACCTTTCTTTCCCTTCAGAGATTTCTGATATCCTTTTTCTTGCCTGTTCTTCTGAATGCATTTGAACACCAATTCTTTCTGAAATGCTGACATATGCATCTAAAGCATTTTGTCCAATATGACAAATCTTATCTGCCTGAGAAAGGTTCCAGTGCAAAGCATCTGATTGATACGATAAAAGATTAAAAATCTCAGCATTAATTTGAGGTATATCAAATCTTTGCTTAGTAATCTTATTATCATATCTAACACTTCTCTTGGCATCAACATAATAGGAAATTATTACATAGACACCTAAGAGACTCATAAGAGAAATCGTATCCCATTGCAAAAAATCTCTATCTCCTTGCTTCCCCTCATCTTTGAAAACAGGAATTATTGCTATCTTTTTGCCCTGAAAATATAAAGTATTATAAACTCTAGCATATGGATAAGATCTTGTCCTTTTAGCTGACACCCACCAACTAACTGCTATATGTTTATTTTCATCAATTTTTAAAATAAAACTGCTGTTTTTTGATAATGCAACTTTAAGACTCTTAAAATCAAAAGTTTCCAATTTTTTGCATAGCAATGGAGAATACTTGATTTCAGTTATTTTAGCTGACACCTGCATATTTTTCCCTTTTTCGCACAGTAATTTCAAAGGAATCACTCTGGTTATACAAGCTGCTTTGTTCACCAAATCCAACTTTCTCTTTTATGGTGGGTATAAGAGATTTCTTTATCTCTATTCCTATACTATGCCTTCCTAAATATCTGGACACTTTCATCGTTGTTCCACTACCAACAAAAGGGTCCAAAACAGTTTCCTCTTTGTATGAAAACAATCTAATAATCCTTGAAGGTAATTCTTCTGGAAAAGCAGCAATATCTTTTTCCAATCCACCACTTGGTAGAACATTAGTCATTTCCCAAAGTGTCATATACCATTTATTATTAGAAAATTCCTTCAAATCTACTTTTGAGCTCTCTTTCTTTTCCTTTGAAATAGAACGATAATCAAATTTCCCTTTCTGAAAAATTATTATGCTTTCAAGAAGATTGTCGGGATAAAAGTACATTGGATATGGATTTTGCAAAAGCACTCCACTTCTTCTACTAATTCTCAAATAGCCATCAGGTTTCTTCCAAATAATCCTATCTCTATATCTAAAACCTGCTTCAAGAAATATTCTTGTGGCATCAGCAACAATAGGAAATTTTTCACCATCTATAAGCATGTCATCAATGTTAAGTACTGCAATTCTCCCCTCTTTAAGGACTCTAAATATTTCTTTGGCAACTTTTCCCAAAACATCCAGATACTGGTTATAACTTTTAAATAGCCCTTTGTAGTCAAATGGTGCGTTGAAATAAGGTGGAGATGTTACCATCAAATGAAGGCTTTCATCTGGAATTTCTTGCATGCTAGCACAACTTCCTATGATTAGTTTGTGATTTGTTGACATTATACTCCCTTTTTAATAACTTATATTTTCATTTTACCTGCTCCTCAATAAAAAGGCAAACTGACTGATAGTAATAAAGGAGTTCTGGCTATAATTTAAACCTGAAATCTGTCTTACGGTCAAGATAAAAACTTGCTTTATAATTCAAAATAGCCTCTTTACCCCCTCATTCTGTCACAATTTTCCTACAATCCCATTTTTACATAAGGTCGTTATTCATACAAAAGTGTATGAATAGCCTATGAGTTTATTGTGTTTTAAAAATCTTGTGTGAATTCAAGTATACCCTCACTATATTTCCCTATTTTAATTTTGGAGATTGAGTTGCATTAGGGTTAGATACTCTTTTAAAAAGGATTGCCATAGCACTTTCTCTACCTTATTTTTGATAGTATGTGGGTCTATACTTATCTAAATTAGATTGCTAACAGGAAGATAAATCTCTCTTATTATCCCAGCAAAATTGTTGCTGTGCCATATTTGTGCCAAATTTATATCTAAATCAGTATATTTTCATATAACTGCATATAACTACAAACAACTCATTTATCCTTGCTGTTAAGAGAAAATGCTTATGTTATAAGGCAAAAACAAAAAGGAAGGATTAGCATTACAAGTGCCCTGCTCTACCACTGAGCTAAGGTGGCGATAAAAAGAGTATTATACCTTTTACTGCGAATTTTTCAATCTATACCTATTTCCGCGTAAAATTAACGCCCAGTGGTAAAACCTCAAAAAAACAGAAAAATCATTAACCTAAAAAAAACTATTTTCTTGGACTGTATGCAACTCTTTTGTTTATAAATCTTTCAAAAAGTCTCAACGTAAACCAATAAAAGTAAGCCGCCTTGGTGGTAAGCGATACCCTGTCTCCGCATCTTTTTCTTGTACCAAAAGTTCCCCTACCGTACTAAGAATATAAATCTATTTATCAAGAGAAGATGAAGAGTCAGAGTTTTTAGGCTGGTTTTTAAGCAATCGCTGAAATTCATTTTCTTTCATCCATTTTACATTACCAGCGAGAAATAAGACATTTCTGCCTTCCTGGTGGAAATCTAAAGATTTATCATAGAGAAGTATAATATTTTGGGCGTCTTTTATCCCCTCTTTCAGTCCTGAAACATATTCATAGCTTATTTCAGTAGAAGGAGTCAATTTCTGTATCTTGCCAGTAATCGTTTTATCATCGGGACAGCGTAAAATATCAGGGTTGGGAAGATAAGTATGAGGAAGATTCCTTATATCTTCGGGATATGCTCCTTTATGGTCCTGAGCATACATTTTTAGCATCAACCCTATCTGTTTCAAGTTAGATATGCATTTTGCGCGATTAACATGTGCTTCAGAATAAGCAAATTGGAGTTTCTTGAGCTGTTCCATATCTATCATCCATTTTCTTCCCACTTTCTTCAAAGGAACCCATGTCTCGCCCCCAGAATAAAAACCGAAAAATCTCGTTAGCATCAATTTTTCAATTCCCTGTACAATTTCTACTTTTGCTTCGGAATCTGAAACTGCTTCTATTTTTCCTAACTTTATTGTTGATGAGACAATATCCCGGAAAGATTCGTTGGATTGCCTCGCCATAACCATACCGTTAAAAAGCATCATTATCATCTTTTTGTATGCATTGCCACTTGCTGTTGTTGGAAAAAACAGGGCATCCATTATTAAATCAGGATCAGCGTCTTCTATCGCTTTTACAAATGTGAGTACACATTTTTCCGGCGTAAGGAATTTTTCAAGATACTTGTCGTAGGTTGCAACTATTTTTTCACCTGTCGATATCATTGTTTTTCTTGCCTGTTCGTTTTCTTTAAGAAGTATTCCTACAATGTATGAGTCAAGCAGAAAAAAAGCTTCAAGAGATGCTTGTTCGTTACATTTGGCAAAGACCATATTGTTCCCTTCAAGAATAAGGCTATCGCCCTTTTTCAGTAAGTCTTTGAAAGGAAGAGCCTCCAGATCCTTTTTTGCGGTTTCAAAGGAATGATATTGATAAACAGTGATTTTTTCGCCACCTGTATACCTAAAACTTCTTACAGAAATCGCATTGGGAAAGAACAAGGAAGAACCTGTACTCATCTGAAGGGGAATTTCAAAAGGCAAAAATTGGATGTTATCTTCCATCGCGGATGCAGTAACAGCTACCATTAAGTCTAAGTTTGGATTGGCAATTCCCGCGCCTGTCCATAAAAGCATAGTACAGACAAATATCCATAACCCATATATTGCTTTTCCCATGGGGCCCCCTTCAATCATTAGACCGTTATACATCTTTTTGTACCACCTAATCCTGTTTGGTTTCATTAAAAAAGAATGGAAAGTAATTACATAGCTCTTTTATTGATAAAGACTTGGAATCTATCCAACACAGTAAGAATTTCATAAATCGCATCAGGTAAAATATCCTGATTTTCCTCTCTCTCCTTCGTTGCTCTTTTGACAATCACGGCAACAGTAACCTACAGAGGTCGAGTTTATCAATCAAAGGCCTGCCATCCGGCAATCTTATGAAAACTATCGCTCTCTTTGGAGATATTCCGTATCTCGTCTTTTACGATAGAGGACTCTTTTCGCCTCTTGCCTATCCCGTGTTTCTTCCATGCGTAATATCCACTACGCACTAGGTTGAACAATCCACATAACTCGGCTATACTGCCTTCTCCCCAGCTTCTCTATCAACGCATATCTTCTTCCAGCAGGTTTTTAAAAGTAGGCTTAATGCTTTTTTTGCGATGTTCCGCTCTTACTTTAATAGAGCGTTCCCTATCTTTAGCTTCCGCAATTCTTTATACGCCGGATTTATTTCTGCCATTTTGCAATCCTATCCGGCTGTTCTGTCCTAAAGAAATAAGACCAGTATTCTATTCCTTTGCGAAGGCCTGCATCGTCTCTTCCAAAAATAAGAATCCGCGCAGGAAGAGTTCCTGTAGCAGGAACTTGATGGATCACATACTCTCCAGCAGAAGGATAGAGATCAGTAATATGGGGATTGGTTTCTTTCCAATGGTCTGGAAGTGAAGCCACGCAAAGGTCAATCAGCACTCCATTACGCCCAGGGTTTCCACGCCAAGCTCTGATATTAAAATTTTTCTTGAGAGATTCAGAAAGTATGGCAGCGCCTGCTTTATTAGAACGTGTGTCAAGAGAAAGAAAAACTTTTCCCTGTTCCGCAAGTACAAGGCGGCCATAATAGAGAGAGGGACCTAATCTTTTTATATGAGGAGAAAGTTCTGTAAGAAGTGATAGAACCTCTCTTCTTGCTTTTTCCGCGGTGATGATATCAAGGGTGCCTATCCGTTCCACCCAAACAAGCCTCTGCCGCGTTCGTACAAGTGGAATCAGGGATTGTTCCGAACCCACAATTGCCTCTAACTTTCTTTTTGCAATCGCTGAAAGAGAAGGGTTCCTGCTTGATTCAAGGCGCTGTATCCATCTTCTGGCAAGCGCAACATACTGGCAGTCGGAAAATCCATCTCGCATACCTTCCCAACCCGGCGACCCTTCTGGACCCTGGGTTGAAGGAAAAATAATAGCGTCGCTCTGGTGCCAGCGGTAATACACATGAACATGGTATCCATCAAGATTCATCGCGGCAATATCCCATCCAGGCCTTCGGTTTTTGCTATAAGGAATAAAGGTAGCGCCCCACCCCTGATACATCCATACTTCATCAAAGGGTTTAAGGGTTTTCTCTTTTATCCGCGCCTCAAGATCCGCAGAAGTGGTAAACCCGCCCTGATACATATCAAACCCAGGCGACAATATCTCCATAGCTTCCGGAACACCTAAAATAAGGTGAAAGGTACTATAAGGACGAAAACCATTTTTTTTCATCCATTGTACATCGCGCGTCATCTCTGGAAATTTCGGAAAAACCTGCTCGTCAAGATATTTACACCATATATCTTCGCTAGGGTATCCACGGTCGCGAAGATACCTGGCCGCCTCCTTCATAACCCACGCAGGAAGTGAAGAAGGAATCAGTAGGTTTCCACTGAATCGTACCATTCCATTCCGTATTGCGGCATCATATACAGGATTAAGGTATGAAAAATCAATCGCTGGCGCCTGAGAGAAATCGGAAATTTTTTTTGCAACTTCAGAGAGAGGCTGACCAGTCGTGGCAAGGCGAAGCATACCATTGTCACGGGGAGTGCTATGCCACCCCCAAAACCCCTGCTCAAAATCAGTAAGGTGTTCTCCTAAATCGCGGGTGTAACGTTCTAAAACTTCAATATTCCATCTTTTATTCTTTGCATCCCAACATCCTGGAAGAATTGAAGAAGAATGTTCAACTTCAAGGCTGATCAGGTTAGGTTTTGGAAGAAGAATAGGATGCACGGTAATGGTTGTAAGAAGAGATAAGGGGGGTGTGCCTATGCCTTCTGGAGAAACTGTAAAACGTATCTCTTTTCTTCCTGCGTCCGCGCGCGTTGTACGTATCCGAACCCACACAACACGGGTTTCTCCTTTCGCAAGGGAAATTGGTGTCAAAGGGACAAGTTTTTCTCCTATAGAGGTTAGGCCAAGTTTTTTATCTCCTACATCTACTTTTTCAATATCAAAAAGTTCAATGCTTCCCTTAAAAGTAGTTACAGGCAATGAAGTAACTGTAAGGTTCTTCAGATCTCTTAATGCACGGATAGAAAAGGAGAATGATTTACTTTCCTCAAGCCCCATATCTAAAGAGAGTGAAGAAACAGATTTTCCGCGTGTATTGTCTGACGCAAATTCATCAAGATAGATCATATATCCGGTCGCTATATCTATAGCTTCGGGCGTAACAGGATCTTGAGAAACCATTACTTCCCATCCCCGCACAGAATCAATCTTTGCTTTTTCAGGAAACCGCACTGCTTTCGCATACTCTGCGCTTGGAGTTCCCACTGCAATCGGCTCTTCGTATTCTGCAAAAAGTTCGCCATGATCCAGAACCCGTTGACGAATAAGATAGGTGCCCTCTTTCTCTGCTTTCCATGGAATAGTGGCCTGCACTGTCTTGGCAACCGCCACACGGCCATACTTTGTATCTTCAACACGAATCATCTTTCCATTGGGAAGATGCTGAATATAGGTCTCTACCACTGCATCGGAAAGTGTTTTTTCCGCGGAAAAAAGCGCGGTAGAAATTCTACCTGCGGCTTGATCATACTTCATACTTGTTACAACTGCCTTATTTGCAAAGGAGTATCGGTCCATTCCATGTACCACATGGATCCACATTGTAATTGCCGTCTCTTTTCCCGCGGGAAGTTCTCCAAAGACCCATTCATAGGTTGGAACCTCTACTCCAGACTCCCATACATAAAACCAACGGTAGTAATCATTGGAAAAGGCTGTAATAACACCTCTTTCTTTTGGTCTGTTAACAACTCCATTCCAAGAACCTACATCCTGCATAAATTTTCCACGAAGTTCTGGATATGCGCCGAACTTTGCGGTAAAGCCCTCCACTGTTCTTACTCCCCGACTTGTCGGCACACAATAAAGATCGTCTTTACTAATTTTTCCGCCACCAGGTAAAAACCAATTCTTGGTCATTACTTCGTAATCTTTAAGATCTTTCTGGGAAGCATTGCGATAGAGATAATCCACCCGAACTGTGGAAGTTCCTGGAAGAAGAGAAATACTTTTTTCAATACAAAGCCCCTCTGCTTCCCATTGTAGTGTTAATTTTCCCTCTGATGCGTTTACTACATTGTAAAGTGTAAAGGTATTGCGTCTGTCGTCAAGAGCACCGCCTTCTCCATGATAAATTGAGGTTTTTCCCAAATCCCAGTAAAGGAGGTCTATAGAGTCAACAAGATCTACGATATGGCCAATCCGTCCGCCAAGATCAGGAAAAACCACAAGCTTTAGATGATCGTTCTGCAAGGTGAATATGCGTTCTGTTCCTTCTTTCCCCTCTTTCCAATCTAATGGCGTATGCGTAACTGCAAACGATATTCCTGCCATGAAAAAAGAGAACACCAAAAAAATTCTCATCTTTAAAAAAATCATAACTCCTCCTGTAATCATAAGAAAAAAACCTATAATACCTATTAAACAAATGTATCATATTCCTTTTTATTGTAATAATTTTTAGGCTTTCCCGCAAAAAAATAAAACGCCTTTTTTTACTCTTTTTTATGAGGAAATTTTTGCTCTGAATTTTTGACAAAAGAAAAAGAGAAGCATACAATGTTTTCGTGAACATATCTTTATCCATCTATTACAAGGAGTCCCATGAAAAAGGCAATAAATCCTCGGGATTTTGGGTTTAAGCTAACTGGCGAGTTTGGGGTCTTTGATGAACGGCTTCTTAAAATATCTCGTGAAGAAAAAGAGGCAAATCTTGAACAAGGTCCTTATCCTTACGCTCATCCAGATTTTGTTCTTCCGAATTTTTCCTTTGACTATACAAAAATTAGAGAGGAATATGAACGCCTGGGCCTCTTTAATGGATACAGAATCTCTACCAATCCTTCCGATGAACGACTTGCAAAAGCTAAACCAGAGAGGAATTTTGTTATTCTTGACCTTCTGCGCGCAGACAGCGATTGGAGAGACCGAGAGGAGTATCGGAAACGATTTCCTTCTTATCATGCCTTCCTTGAATTTTATTTTGACAGGTTCCTTGCGCAAATGAAGCAATATCCTGAAACGGTCTGGGGCGATGTAATGGGAGAAATAGAGAATAGCCGTCCTTGGCCAAAAGATTTTTTCCGAAACAAAAAAGAGGCATACGAATATTGGAAATGGGCACAGACAGAACGATTGTTCGGAGACGATCCTGGAAAAAATCATGAGTTTCTAATCAATTACGAGATGGAATTTTTCAAAAAACGCGGGGTGCCGCTTAAAACCTCAAACCTGATGATCGCAGGGTGCGCAACATTTTCCTGTCATTATTTTTATGAATGGGGATTTCATTTTATCTGGATGGAAACCCTTGCGCAGGCACATCATCAGGATGAAATCGCATTTTTTCGTGGAGCGGCAAAACAACATAACGGGCTATGGGGCATAGATAATGCCTCTCATCATCCACACTTTAATGCAACAACCTGGTACGATGGGAAAGGAAGACAACGCCGCGGATTTTCTCCAAGCATTACTGTAAGGAACTGGATGGTAAGTTTCCTATCGGGAACACATCTTCTGCATCAACAGTCATCGGAACTTTCACACTTTATTTATGATGAAACTGGAGAGTTCCGGCTTTCTCCCCATGGAAAGAATGCAAAAAAAATTGCGGATTTTACTCTCCGCGATCATCCCCAGAGAGGAGAAACCATTGTGCCGATCGCCCTTTTACTGAACTATTATCATGGATACAATGGCCACCAATCCTCTTCTCAGAAAGGTCCCACGGTATGGGCGGGACGTATGCCGTTTTCCTCAGAAGATGCCAATATCACCAATTTTCTTGAACTCTTTTTTCCAGGACATAACAGACCATTAACATTATGGGAAAATGCCTGGAACCCAGAGGCACCATGGAAAGATCAGTATGAATGGGCGGAAATGATGAAAGAAGGCAAAGATATGCGTCCCTATGAAGCCTATTGTCTGACAGCAAGCCCATTTGGAGATTCTGTGGATGTGATTCTTGATAATGCAGAGCCAGAAAGTTTGGCACAATATAAGATAATATGTCTTGCCGGGAAACAGGATCTCAATGAAAACGCAAGCAATCGCCTCTGCGACTATCTCGCCAAGGGAGGAATTATTATTACATCCTTTGCGCAGATTCCTCCCAACATGCAGGAAGAATTAGGCATTACTTCAACAGGTACAGCCTGGGATTACGATACAATTACCAACCTTGAAAACCCAACTGATTCCTACCCGGGAAGAAGGTATGTTTACTCCCGCCTTACAGTAAAAAATGGCACGGTTTTAGGACATAATAGTATAAACGATCCTCTTCTCTGGGAAGTTCCATTCGGAAAAGGTACTCTTATTCTAAGCGCAATCCCTTATAGTCAGGATATTGCCGGAAGCGGATTAATGCCTTTTTGCAAAGATCTCTATGGAAGAAGGATTGATCGGGTTATTCCAGTAAAAGCATCTCCTGCCACGCTTCAGACCATTACAAATAGAGACGATGGATTTCTTCTTGTGGGAGCATTCAATAATTTTGGAAGGCCATGGAAAGGAAAAATTCTACTCAATGGTATCCAGAAAAGTCTTAAAGTAGAAGATATATGGAATAAGAGCTCTATTGCAATGGAGAAAGGAACTCTTTCTACGGAAATTCAGGCTTACGAGTTTGCAATTTATAAAATACCAGTATAAATAAAGAAGCTCGGGTACAAAAAGCAAAGCAGTGTTTCATAAAGATTGCGGAAAAAAGAGATAGAACAAAAGATTACAACCATTAGGGTCTATTATCTGCACTACATAATTCAAGGGAGAAGAGGCAATGAATACAAGAAAGATAGAAATAGCTGTTTTACTCGCTCTTCTGCTGACAGGAAAGCTACTTCTTGCCAACATAACGCTTCCTCCTGCGCCAGAAGTTCTTAAAGCAGGACGGGCTATTGCCGTGGTACAGGCAAACCAACCGCCGAAGATAGATGGTATTCTTTCCAGTAACGAGTGGCCTGACTCTTTTGCACAGGGCGATTTTGTTCTTGCCGCCACTTTATGGGAAGATGCGAAAGATCAGACCATTGTCAGAATCTGTCGGACCGACAGCCATCTTTATGTGGCAATGGAATGTTTTGACCGTACCATACAAACAATTGCCGCCCGTAAAGATAGATCGGTCTGGAGCAATGATGTGGTGGAGATTCTGCTTCAACCGCCTTCATCCCAAAAAGAGTCGCGATGGTACCATATAGCTGCAGACGCGGCAGGCAATATCTGGTTCGCATATGAAACAATCGTATTGGAAATGCCGGGAACCTATAAGGGAACCCTCCTTTCCCATCAGATCTCTTCTGCTGTACGCACAGAAAGCGACCGCTGGACTGTGGAAATCTCTATTCCTCTTGCAGATCTAAATGCAGATCATACCAGTTGGAATGAGAAATGGCGGGGAAATTTCTGCAGAACAACAACCTCTCCTTCCACAAACTCCTGCTGGAATATGACGCAGGCCTTTCAAAACCCTGAAAATTTCGGCTTTCTTCTTCCTGATCAAAGTAAAGAAGCTATCGCCAACAACCAAAACTATCAAAAAGCCCTGCATTTCTATCAACAAGATAGAAGCAAAGCAGTTGAAGCATGGAAAGCAGAAGAACCCTACTATAAATTCTCCTATGCGTTTCAGTTCGGGCCTCTGAAAAAAGAGGTTCAAAAAGGATATATTTCTATTGATGAAACAAGCCTCTATGACCGTACAAAGGGATATGGCTGGATAGGAAGCGTTGAGGGAATCTCTTCGCAAACTATCGCAGATCTTGGAAACGCGCGGGAATCCCGTTCCAAACCCGCGGGTGCGCTTGCGTCGAGTTGGGTCTTTGCGACAAAACCGACCTATCGGAATAAGGTGGTTCACCGATTCCGTGTTGATCTTCCCCCAGGCGAGTATAAGGTACATCTTCTTTCTGGACTTCTTGCGCGAGAACTCGTGCCCCAGCGCCGTGCATTTACTGTATCCTGCAATAATAAGAAGGTCTGCGACCTTGATATTGGACATTTTATGTATGCAAGACCTTTTTTTAGGTGTAGAGCGGAGAAAGGTCGGATTGAGATTGCTTTTGAAGGTGAAAGTGAAATTTTTCCAGACCCTGCCACCTCATTGATAGATCCTGAGGGAACGAAAAAGGTATTTCTTCCGGGATGGTTGTTGAATGCGCTGGTTATCTATCCCGCAAAAGATAGGGTTCTCGCTGAAAAACAGATTGTACGCGATGAAAGTGATCTGTTGTATCTTCCATCCGAAGAGTTAATGAAGGTAGAGAAAGAGGAATGGAAAGAGGAAAAGGGAGAAATATCCTTTTCCCGCAAAGAAATGGAGCAAGGCTTGGTACTCTTTGAACGTACCCTGGGAGAACGGATCTATCCCAACAGCAGACCCCTCAGGTCAGAGATAAAAGAGTCAATAGAAATAAGGGCTGTTCCCGGAGAGCCGGCCTATTTCTCCTTCGCAATCCTTCCCTTAAAAGATCTTGATGTCGTATCTATAGAGCCCACTGATCTTCGCGGTCCAAAAGGCATTATTTCAAAATCAGAGATTCTTCTTCAAGAGGCACAGTACCGCCCATGGAAAATCAAAGGATCGCGCTATGCGATGGAACCAGTATTTCTTGATACCTTCCGATTCCTTGATCCTGATATGAAGAAAGATGAATGCCGCTGGTTTTGGATGTCTATAAAAACGCCTAATCAGATAAAGGCAGGTTCTTATAAAGGAAGTGTCCGTATTAAAGGCAGAAACGCAAAAGCTTTGCAACTTCGGATTACCCTGACAGTTCTGCCATTTCATACAGTAGAAACGCCTTTTCGGTTTGGTGGCTTCTTTCCTGCGGGATATGGAAAACCATGGGCAGTCTATACAGATATCTGGGCAAAGGCATTTACGGAGAATGGTATAAATACCCTTGCGCTCTATTATGATCCCTACCGGGCGCAAGACATAAGAGTTCTGAAAGGGCAGTTACGGATTTTCAGCCAGAATGGTCTCTCTGGACCTTTTGTGGTCTATACCTATATTCCGGGAAAGGTAGATCAGGCCCTTAGAAATGGAGATATTTCCTCGCTTCCTGAAGAGGTGATTCTTAAACAGATTGAAACTGCAAAACTCTTTCTTGCCTTACATAAAGAGGAGGGATTCCCGACGCTTCTCTATTGCGCTATGGATGAAGCGCACTGCAAGGGAGAACCATACTGGACAGAGCAAATACGCCTTCTTACTGAGATAAAAAAAGCAGTTCCGGAGATTCTTACCACTGCTTCGGAATCAAGCCGAAGTTATTGGCGTAGTAAAGACCAACTTGATGTTCCGCTTCTTTTTGAAGTGGATGATTTTAGAGAATGGCGGCTCTCTCCGGAAGAGATTAAAAAAGGAAAAGAGATATGGTCGTACCCGAATCAGGCAATGCTTGAACCCGCTGATATCAATGCAGGAAGATTCTGTACAGGATGGCTTCCCGCAATTACCGGAATTCGGGGAATCCTTCCATGGGAAATTTATGAAGCACGGGATTATAATGAATCGTGGCTGAAAAACACATGCTGGCTTCAATTCGTGCCGCGTCCTATTGGAGGCTTTCGCATTGAACCTCGATTAACCACTGTTATGGGACATATCGGAATATGGGACCTTAGATATGTAGAAACAATGCGCGCTCTTATTGCAAAAGCAGAGCAAAGTAATAACCCGGCGGCAGTCGCGAAAGCAAAAGAGTTGCACAATCTTCTTCATCGGATAGATGCTTCTACCAAAGGCTCTTATATGTACTACTATGCAACCGAATATTGGAAGCCTGAAATTTTCACGCTTCTTCGCCAAAAGGTCGCTGATGGGATTCTCGCACTCACCGAACTTCTTGAAGAAAAAGAATAAAATCCATAAAAGAGAATAGAGAAAATTTCTAAGAGATTATCTCTATAGAAAAAACTGCAATGTGTTTCTCTTTATTAGTGGGTATCGTGATGCACTGTCGCGCGTAAACTCTCTGCTAACTCTCTATCCAAATTCTGTAATATCTGAGACTGATGCATTGCCGCGGCATGGTTTCTCACAGTGGTATAAGCTAAACCTAAACTATAATGCGCCTCTACATATTCTGGATTGATTCTAATTGCCTTTTTGTATGATTCTATCTCTTCATGATAACGGTGCTGTTTTCCATAGAGCATACCTAAAGAATAATAAGCGATAGCATTGTCAGGGTTGATTCTAACTGCCTCTATATAAGATGCAAGAGCCGCGGAATATTTCTTCCTCGTATCATAGGTTATTGCAAGCGCATAGTGCGCGATGGCATTATTGGGATCTCTTTTTACTTCTTTACTGAAGATCTCTATTGCATCGTCATATCTATTCTTCAAAAGATCATTCAGTCCTTTTTTTATGGATGTCTCTTCTTTGCTCAGAATCTTCCATTCCGTAAAACTTTTTTTCTTCGGAAAACGCACTATCCTTGATATAGGAATAAGAAGAGCATACGATTCTTTACCTGAAGAAAATAGCGTTGCCACCCCGAAAATCTCGGCTTGCATCGTTGCTACCGGAGTACCGCACAATTCCCGAGGGATCAATCTTATCCCTTGAAAAATATCTTCTGTATCAATGATATTTTTTACAGGAAATATCATACCCTTTCCACTCTTTGAAGAATCAGAAAAAATAGCTGGCAGGACAACCTCTTCTCCATGCGAAAGACTTTTCTTTGTAAAAGAAGCCACGGTAATTGATTCTTTCGGAATATCCGCAGATACAATAATCCCTTCTCCGAACAGATCTTCGGCAAGAATATATTTCACCGGATACCTTCTGCCATTAGAAACTCTTATTTCCGCACGGTACGCAGATCTAAGCATTTGCGCACTAGTAACAACCTCGCCTTCTTCATTAAGAAAGAATCCATTTCCTTCTTCCACAAGGATATTCTTCTTATCATAGAGAAGGAATCTTACAACTGTCGGACTAATCTCTTTTACTATATCTGGAATAGATTGTATGAACCGTGCCCTTTCTTGAGAAGGATTAGATGGTTCTTCCGCAAAAGAAGGGGTGACTGCCATTACTATTATCACTATTCCTACAGATATTGCTCTTCTCCCTCTTCTTGCTATACCTAGCACAGTCATATTGCCTCCGCAACAATTTCGTCAGAAGATACCCTATAAACAGAATAAAGGGCTTTCTTTAACGCAAAGCGTGTCTGTCTTGGTTCCTGACATACATTGCTCTTTTATACTATCATCTTTCGCCAATAAATTCTTTCTTCTTTGGAGCCGCAAGAAAAGGTGCGACCATATAAATACTCATGTATTACTTAAACTCCATTGGTATAATCCACAAGCACCCCAAAAAAATATTAAAACCCTCTCCGCAATACTGGATAATTCTATAATAATATCCATAGCATGGTTCGCGAAAAAAAACCGGATAAAAGGAATTCTGTGAAAGAATCTGAAAAAATCAAAGGAACAAACTTTTTTTATCCTATACCACAATCTCTTCTTGGTGCATTTCACTATCCAAATTTCTCCTAAAAAACATGGCACACTCTTTTTTCTTTTGCATTCTCTTGAAAAATAATCTGTATATAAACAACGCAAGAAGAGAGTAATGGGATTTTACGATAGAAACATTCTATTCAGCAAGAGGTTTCTTTGTCAAATAGGATAATTTGACCCTGCTTCGGATGTGTGTTAAAAAAACAGAAGATACATTGCGCTCTTTCTTACAGGAGGTTCTGATGTCCCCTTACTGCGCAGGCCCCATTCCCATCGTGATCACAGTCTGCCTTTCTATTATTACACTGGTGATTTTGGTTACAGGTATCCTCTCAATCATTATTCTTTTACGGATACAGAGAACCCTTAAAAATGTGGATGCAACCTTTCAACACTTGGTAGGACGGCCGCTACAGATGATAGAGACGATTTTTTCGCTGATTGCAAGAGCACGCCAGTTCTTCTCATCACAAAGACAAGAAAAGAAAAAACAGGAAAAAGAATGACCTATTCTATATCTACAGGGAGAATCCATGGCACAAGAAAAAAATGAAATAGGTGGATTGCTAACGGGTTTGGCGATCGGAACATTAATTGGAACCATTGTAGGGCTTCTTATCGCGCCCGAGCCAGGCGAGGTAACCCGAAGAAAATTGAAATATGCAATGGAAGAATTTCCTGAAAAAGCAAAAAAAGCATCAAAAAAGGTAAAAAATCTTCTTCAGAAAAAAGAATGTGAAGAAGATACAGATCAAAACCTCTATGCCAGCGAGGGATTTGAAGAATAAAAAGAGTAAAAAAAAAGCCCGGTCGCCACGTACAAAAGCGACCGGGCAATGATAGAAAAAAATTAGCGTCTTACACGTGCGTTTCCTTCCCAAATACTCCAGATTTGCTCTTCATCCGCAGGATGCGCGTAATCAGTTAAAAGTGTGGTTGCAAGCGCGCCGCTCGCCCAGGCAAACTGAATCCATTTTTCCGGATCCCATCCCCGAAGAATCGCATAGAGCATTCCGCCTACAAAACCATCTCCTCCGCCAATCCTATCCACAAGGGTGATTTCTCGCGGTTGCACGCTATACCACTGATCTCCTGCTGACATAATTGCGCCCCATAAATGCGTCTGCGCACTTACTACTTCTCGCAAAGTTGTTGCAAAGACCGAACAGTGAGGAAATGCCTTTTTCACACGTTCAATCATACCCTTAAAACCTTCAATCTTTTCTGCTAAATCCTTTCCGCCTGCTTCAGGACCTTCTATACCAAGACAGAGTTGATAGTCTTCTTCGTTTCCTTCTAAAATATCGGCAATACCGGCAATTTCAGTGAAAATTTCGCGAAGTTCTGTTTCACGATTTTTCCAAAAGGACGCGCGATAATTAAGGTCAAATGAAATACGGGTTCCATACTTCTTAGCTGCCCGGGCAAGTTCAAGACAGAAGAGCCCTGTTTCAGGAGAAAGCGCACCAATAAGACCAGACAAGTGGATAATTTGTACGCCCTCTTCTCCAAAAATACGGTCAAGATCAAAATCTTTAACATTAAGGGTCCTTCCCACTTCACCTGCCCTATCGTTATGAACACGGGGACCTCTGGATCCAATACCGCTATCCGCGATATTAATCTGGTGGCGGTATCCCCAAGGACCACCCTGGGAAACTTCCTTTCCTTCATAATCCATATGTCTGCTTGCAAGGTTATCTTTAATAAACTGTGCAATGGGACTGCCCTTTACAAAAGTGGTAAGAACCTTTACCGGAAGACCAAGAAAAGAAGAAATACTGGCAACATTTGTTTCAGCGCTGGTTGCATGCATCATATATAATGTGCTGGTATGGACCGGCTGGCCATTCACAGGAGTAATACGGATTCCCATACTTGTAGGAACCAGTAAAGAATAAGCACATTCTTTCTTTAATTCTATTTTCATATCCTCGCTCCTTGTAAACAAATACATAGTAAGATCTTAGAAAATCTTCTTCTGGTAGGAAAACATACTGGATAGTATCAACGATGAATACTATACTGTTTCAGAGAATAATTGTCAATCTTAAAGAGGCGCTCTTCTTCCTCTTTTTAGCTTTCCGCAACATAATCACACAAAAAAGAAGATGCGCCTTTCTTTTGAAGAAAGGGTAGACCTTCTCGGCTCTCTCTGATATAGTATAGGTATGCAAAGAAAAAGACAGGAATATATCGCACGGCTTGAAAAATTAAGAAGATCGCGGGTTATCTCTTATATAACAAGCGACCGACAGGGTCCGGTAAATGCGCGGATAGCTATGGACGTCATCCCTATTATGAGCCAACATCTGCGCGCAATGGGAAAAGTCAAAGCAATTGATCTTTTTCTGTACAGTGCCGGCGGAGATACCATGGTTCCATGGCGTTTGGTCTCTATGATACGTGAGTATTGCGATACTTTTTCAATTCTTATTCCTTACAAAGCACATAGCGCCGCTACCATGATAGCCCTTGGAAGCGATGAAGTAGTAATGAGCGACCTTTCCGAACTATCGCCCATAGATCCTTCAACCGCCAGTATCTTTAATCCTCCGGATCCGCAAAAACCGCAAAACAGAATTGCAATAAGTGTGGAAGATGTAATGGCCTATTTTGATCTTGCGAAAGAAAGGTTCGGGATAAAAAAAGATGAGGACCTTGCAAAGGTCTTTATCAAATTTATTGAGGCAACCCCTCAGATTCACCCCCTTGCGCTAGGAAATATTAATCGTACCCATACCCTAATACGAATCCTTGCAAAACGGCTTCTGAAAAGCCATGCTTTGCAAATGGATGCAGAAGAAATTGAAACAATCGTTGATTATTTCACAGAAAAACTCTACTCGCATCAATATCTTATTGGAAGAAAGGAAGCAAAGGAAGATCTTGGACTAAAGACTGTAATCTTCGCGGATGGAGATCTTGCCCGCACAATGACCGCTCTCTATGAAGAATATGCAAAAGAAATAGGGCTCGGAATTCTTTGGAATGCGGAGAATGAATTGGGCGACAATGCAGTACAGAACAGAAAAGATTATTCTATTGCTTATATTGAAAGTTTACACGCATCCTGCATCTTTGAACTTACGCTTGAATATAAAAAAGAGACAGTAAATGTTGTTCAGCAGACTCCCCATGGTCCGATTCAAACACCAAAGGAACAGATAGGATTTAAGATCGTGTCTCAGGGATGGAAAGAATAATCAGAAGTATCATACTTCTTCCGAACTTCTTTTAAAAGATTCTCTATCCAGCACAATCCCCTCGGAAAGAATGGCTCCTCTTTTTACTCTCTTCTTAAAAAGGTATAGGAGCAAATATTTAGATTGAAAATTCAGACTCATATATTAGGCAATCTTCTGTAGCTTGAAGTATCTTCTGATTATTTCAAGATAAAGGAAACGCGCGCCAAAGAAAGCGCCTCTTCCTTTTCCCGAGAAAGAATTTTGGGATCCAAAAGAAAAAGCCGTTCTTGCTCAATACCAGACTGCAAAAGGTATTCCTTTGTCTTTATGGTCCGTTCAATAGCAAGAAAACGAAGATCGTCCTGTGTAACCAAGGTATGGGTACGGATCAACTCCTCCATTTCAGAATCAGGCAAAGGTTTAAGCACACCCAATATTGTGCGCGGTTTGGAAAAATTGGCATTCTGGTAGGCTCGCAGAAGGTACTGGGGGTATTCGTCTTCGCTAATGAGAATCTCGTCAACTAAAGGTACGGGTTCGCCTTGTTGTACTAAAATTTTCAATTTTTCCGATTTAATTTTTCTCAGGAAAAAAAGATCTTTCAAACTTTCACTATCTTTTTCAGGATCAGCCCTTCCTTGCATTTCAAGAGAAAGAGAGGGCCTTTCCTTCAATGCTTTTACAAGTACATCCAGTTTTTTTCTTCCATCTTCGGAAAGGTTGTACGAACCATAATCAAAAGAAAGATAACTTAATTCTTCTCCACCGCCAAAAAGTGCGCCAATCAAGGCAAAGGGCGAAGCGACCGCCTTTGCAAGAAGGTTAAGAAGAACCTTGACAATAATAGGACCCACACGGAATTTGGGATCGTCGAGAGATCCTGAAACAGGAAGGTCAAGAGAGATCTTTCCAGAAGGATCTCGCAACAAGGCAACGGCAAATTTTACCGGAATTTTAACTGCCAAAGGACTCTCAATCTTATCGCCGAGAGTAAACTGATCTAAACGAATGGAGTTTTTAGAGTCAAGTTTTCTTCTATCAATACGGTAGTTGAGATCAAGAGAAAGAAGCCCCTTACGGGTAACATAACCGACATATCGTTGCGTATAGGGAGAAGCAGGAGTCATATCAAATCCATCTACATTCATGGTAAGATCAAGATAAAAAGGGGATGGCTTAAATTCTCCTGCAATTACAAGCGGGCTCTGACCCTCTACTTTGGCTTCTATATCTACTTGAGCAGGTTTCTGCGCAAGAGTTGTAATACCGGTTATACTTCCGTTAAATTTATCCATACTTACTCCATATCCCGGCTCTACACTTTTATCAAGAAGGATAATTTTCCCTCCCTTGAAAAGAATCTTCTTGATAAGGAATTTTCCACTATCGTCTTCTATAGGTTTTTTCGCTTTATCCGGCGCTTTTTCCACAGAAGAAGAAGGAGAAGGAGATTTTACAATGTTTTTGAGGTTAATGGTTTTATCAGGATGCACAATAATACCTGCATAAAGATTCTCAACCATAACTTCTTCCACAGAAAGTGGATCCTTACCCGTACCAGCCGAGATCGTTGTAAGAGCAAAAGTTTTCCATGAAAGGAATTGTTCGCCATAGCCCTTTTCCACTGAAGAAAAATCCTTGACAACCGCATCTCCTGTAAAAGAAAAGAAAGGGGTCTGTCCAGATCCTTTCCTAAAGGAAATTTCACCCTTTGTAGAAAGGTCTCCTTTTGTAACAAGAAGGTCTAACTTTTCAGAAAAATAGGATTGAAATGGAGTAACCTGAACATTCTTGGCATTGAGCGTACCGAAAAAAGAAAAAGGATTAAGGTGAAGACTTCCATTCAAAGAACAGGGGGATTCTCTGTTAAGAAGAAAAGAGAGAGAAAAAGGAACTTTCTCGTCTCTTCCAAAAAGAATGTGCGACGCGGAAAGGGTTACCTGATCTAAGAAGATCTGTACAGGATCTTCGGGCATTGTATCGCGCATCTGTAATGTCAAATTATCCGCACGAAGCGCATGGATAACAGAGCTCCATCCAGAACCCTTCTCTTTTGTAGAAGAGGATGATGGGCTATCTCCTGCGCTCTCTTTTACAGGAAAAAGAGGAAGAAAGGTAAGCGTTCCATTTTTGCCGCGGGTACAATCAAATACTCCCTTAGCAATAGAGATAGCGCCAATAGAACATTCTTTTGCAGAAAGATCTATCGCGGCTTTTGAAGCCTGTACTAAAGGAAGAGATAAGAATCGCGAATCTCCTGCTTTAGCGCATTCAAGGGAGGATAATGTAAGGGAAGCATCGGAAAAAGCGCAATGGAACGGAGAATTCGCCTTCTGTTCCAAAAGATATTGTGAAGAAAGAGATAGAGAGCCTCCGTGTACTTCAAAAAGAATTTTTTCCGCATAGTAGGGAAGATATTTTGTCAGGGATGCTCCTTCAAGCAAAAGGTCTCCTTGAGAAAAAAAGGGCGAAAACGCAATGGCTCCAGAAAGTTTCAACCGTTCTCCGGAATCAGAAGAAGAAGAGATAGAGACAGTACCCTCTTCTCCTTTCATATTAGAAAGATCCTTTGCGGAGATAAGAAAATCTTTTAGAGAAAGAGCAAAAGGCTGGGAAAGAGAATCATCAAAAAAATGAATCTTGCCCTGTTCAAGCTTTAATGCTGTCATTTCCCAGAAGAATGAGGATGGAAGGGATTCTTTTTTTTCTCTTGGAACCGCCTTTTTTTCTGAGACAAAAAGAGCTGTCATTTCCAAGGTTCCCTCTTTATTCTTCCGCAGAAAGAGTTCTGGAGCAATGCAATGAATATTATGTATTTTTAGAATTTTTGAGAATGGGTCGTAACCATCCAATGTGATATCTAATGCACTCATAGAAAAAAGCCGTTCTTTGGAGCGAGAAGAAAGAGCAAGATCTTTCATCTCTAGGCTTCCTTTTATTAAAAATGTGGAGGGCTCTTTTTTCCGTTGGAAATAGGAGATACTTCCCTCTATGCCTAAAAGACCTGAATCTATAACAACCCGCAGTGGAAAAGGAAGATAGGTGCAATATCGGGCAATATCTATCTTTGTAAGGTTAAAATCAAGAGAGGTTTCAAGGGAATCCGCGAATGGCTTGGTCTTTCCCTCCATAACAAAAGGAGAACCATTTACCAAACAGGAGAAGGAAGGCACAATACTGGTTTCTATCACACGGGGGAAGTTAGAGATAAAAGGAAGAGAGAGTTGAAGGGAAGTAAGTTCATGGCGCACTCTTTTAGGAAGGTCTTCAAAGAGAACCTTTCCGTTCTTCAGGGAAATGTTTCCCACAAAAAAGCGTAGGGGCTTCGCATCGGGATCTTTCGGAACCAAAAGATCGGAAAAATTATATTTGTACTCATCAAGGCGGACAATGTGGATATAAGGATCTTCACAACGGACTCTTTTAATAATCGGTCTTATCCGAAAAAAAGAAAGAATATCAAGATCAGCCTGTAATTCGCGAAAAGAGAAAAAAAGGCTTTTCTCCTGCGGTTCAGAAATAGAGAGACCATTCAGAGTAAACGAAAGAGTACAGGGATTTACACGTACCCGTTCCACTGTTACAGGTCTGTGAAGAAATTCGGATGCTTTTTTTTCTAGGAAACTTTTAATAAATCTTGGCGCAAGAAAAAATCCCGCGAGAATCAAAAGAGAAAAAAGAAGAAGAAAAATACCAATACCCTTACGCCATCGGAATCGCAGGATCTGTGCCATGAACCCTCCTTAATACAGAAGATGGATACCGCACTTTCATTGTAAAAGAATACCCTATAAAAGGAAGCAATCAAAGTCTTTCTTCTGTTTTTCTCTTGTATGGTAGTTAAATTTTAAAAGTGCACTCTTTAAAATGTAAGTCCTCATTTTTTACTTTTTGAATATCCAGCAACTTATTTTGATACCAGAAACGACCATCTATGATAAGAGGAATCGTGCTGAACCAATTCCCCCGCATAGTTGGTTAATACTTCCCTGTCATGTTTTTTATACTTCCTTTTTGGGCAGATAAAAGTCATTCTTCTTTGCCCTGTCTATAATTGTCGGTACAGAGACCTTCTGGTTATATTTATTTCCCAAAACGTCTCTTATATAACTGTCATTGTAAGTTTTTATCGGTATTATCGGGTTTTGTATCAAAGTTTTTTCTACTTTAATTCTTTCAAAATATTCTTTTCTACTTGTATCGGAATCTGTCGAGTTTTTTCTTGCCTGTTATATGCAATTGAAAAGTTTGCAGGATCTTCTCTATATCGTTAAATGACAAACATAAATAAGTCTCTTGACAAAATCTCTTAGCGGAGGGCACAATAGAAGTGAGTTACAATTATACTTTTACTAAACACCGCATCTCTGCAAACAATCTTATCATAAATTTTCGGGTAAAGCAGTCAGTTAAAAAAAGGGTTCCCGTAAATGACAAAAACGATAAGTATTTGTTTGTTCTTCCTGATATCTGCAATCAATTTTCCTGCTTTGGGAGAAGAGATACAAGGACAAGACGTACAAACTTTACTCCTGAAAGCAAAAAAACTTGTAACCGAAGAAAAATATAAAGAAGCAATCAGTCAATTTGAAACAATCCTGAAGCAGTTTCCAGATACCCCGCAGATAAAAGACGCTATATTTCTACTTGCTGGCTCGTATGTCAAACTTGTCCAACCAGAAAAAGCAGAAGAAATTTACCTTTTCGCACTCAAGAAATATCAAGACGATACCACCTATTCAATGCGTATCCATAACGCTCTTGCTGAGTTTTATATTTCAACGCAGCAGCTCCAAAAGGCAATAAAATCTTACCATGCTATCCTTGAAACAGAAGCCGATTATACAACTTCTTTACAGGTATTTGAAAAAATAGAAAAGCTTCATATTTCCCGGGAAGATTATGCCGAAGCAGCAGAAATTCGCAAAGAACTGTTGAGTATTTATCCAAAGTTATTGGAAAAACATATAACCGACCCTTCTATAAATGCTTTTTGGCGTGTACGTGCCCAGATAGACAGGTCCAATTTTACCGCTGAAAACTATTCTCTAATTGCCAGATTACAGGAACAGGCAGGCAAAAAACAAGAAGCTTTTTCCACCCACCGTTTTCTAACTACTTCATTTTCCCAGAGCCCTTTTGCCATTAAATCCTTTTACTCAATGGCTGAACACTTATCAGCACAGGGTGATTATACCAATGCAGTTGCATTTTATTTAAACAGTATTATCCGTTCTACCACGCCTCTTTTATCCTTCAGGGCGGTTGGGATTGAAAACAGGGAGTTTGTTGATACTCATAACCGTGAAAGGCTGACTGCAGCAGAAGTAAGCGAAATTTTAGGGAAGATATACATTCTTCTGAACAAAACTGCTAAAATTCCACGTTTACAGGAAGCAACCTCAACCCTTTTACAACCTTGGGAGCAGGCATACCATCTGGTAGAACAGGGTAAATTTATACAGGCAGCGGCACTCTATAAAGAAATAGACACAAAAAGCAAAGAACCTTTTAATCTACTTGCCCGCTATATGATAGCGTTGTGTTACACCCACAATGGCAATTATCTTCAAACATTGGAGATATTGCAACCTTTTCTTGGAAATAAACGTGCCACCTCTTATCAGGTAACACGCAGAGATACTCCTCTAAGTTCTTTCAAAAAAACATTAAACCTTTTTTCAGTTGAACTGGCAGGCACGTCCCATTTTAATCAGGGACAGTATAACGACGCAGAAACGCTTTTCCGTATTACTGCACCCCTTTCTCCTTACTCCCGATACTATACAGGCCGCTGTTATGAGTTTCAGGGCAGAATAAAAGAAGCAAAAGCGATATACCAGGGTTTACTGAAAGGTAGCGAGCAATATTTTGAAGAGATGGCAGGCATTCACCTTGCACGCCTTAACCTGATAACAGAGAATTTTTCACCTGTTTCCCACCGGCGGGATATAATTACCGTTTATGCCGGAGAAGACAGAGTAACAAAGGGCAACTGGATAGGTCCTTATGGAGACTATCTTTATATCCTGTGCGCTATGGCAGGATATTTTGACATAACCGGTGGTAAAGCTTCAAGCCTTTTTCGCAGTGAAAAAGAAATCAAACCTGGAATTTTTACATTTGAGCCGTCATACCGTATCTACACAGGAAATTCCGAAATCTCAGCCTGCCGATGGATAACCAATCTTGAAGAAAAAAAGGAAGAGTTTCTTATCAACCCATTGACTGGCAGTCGGCGTTCTGCCAACTGGGATGACCAGGGCGAACTTTACAATATAGGGAAGGGACCAGATTTCTTTTTTGATATACCCATGCCTGAAGACGGATTATTCCTTTTAAGCCTGTACTTCCTCAACGACCCCAACTACTATGAACCTAACCGCCAGCATACAGTTTATCTCAGAGACAAACATACCGGCAATATTCTGACAGCAACCGAAGTGAAAGATTTTGGCAGAGGTGTTTACAAACATTTTCTGGTATCGGGCTCCCATGACTTGACCGTTAAAACATACAGGGACCTTTCTTTAAATACCCTTTTATCGGGAGTCTTTTTAGACAGGCTGGAACATCCGTTGGATATACCGGATATGCTTGCCCCAGTATCGAAAAAAACAATCAGAACAGTAGAGAATTTCAGACGGCTATCAAGAAATTGGCAGGCAAACGTTACATCCTGGCAACAACAGAAAAAAGAGTGGATTGCTTTGAGAAAACAGGTACTCTTACAGTTAAATGAAGAAATTTTTACGGCAGATACGTTCATCCTGCAATGGATACTGGCGGAGACCTCACGACAGATTCTAATGGTGTCTGAAATAAAGAAGTCTGAAAACAAGATTGTCACAGCACTAAAAAATCAGATAAAACAGTCGGAGAAAAACGAAGAGTTGCCTGATATGCTTGAACAAATTGTTTTTTACTCACTTGATAACAACCGCAAAAATCTTGGAGAAAAACTTACAACTCTTTACCTTGAATACCTACCCGAAGAAGAAGCTATTGAACGAATCTATTCCTTTGCACGAAAAGCAGAAATGAAAAGGTCAAAAGGAGAAAAAAATTACACTATGCCAATTGCCATGGCTTACAGGCAACTGATAGGGCTCAGCAAGAATAAACCTGTAACCGAATACACTGAAAGATACATTAATTACATATACAGCATCTTACAAGCCCTTAACCCGCCAGAAAGAGGGAAAGTGCGCGAAGAAATCAAGGTAGCGTTAAATTACTACCTGGAAACAACAGAAGAAAAAGGCGACTGGAAAGTACTATATAACGCTTTTCACAGGTGGGTATCCTTAAAAGAAGAAGAGAAGGCTTTGCAGGTACTGGAGAAAATTATATCGGGATACCCTGAATCTCCCGGTCTGCCTAACGCACTTTCTTCCCTGGTCAATTATTACTGGATGGAAGAAAAACAGCAAGAAGCAAAAACATGGACACAGGAGTTTTTAAAACAGTTTCCCGGACATCCGTATAAAGACGAAGTAAATATGAAGGCACAAATTTCATTTACGCAGTATAGAGAGCAGTTGCAGGAAAAGAGGAGAAAACAATGAAGCTTAAAACATATTTCAGAACAGTTTTTCTTCTATTCTTCTTCACTGTTTCTTTGCTGTTTGCCTCAGGAAGTTGGCAGGGGGAAGTTTCTCTCTCAGATAACTCTGTACCTGTTGATTCTTCTTTGGTAGCCAGTATTATAAACCTGCAATATATCCCTTCCGATCCGGTTATAAAACAGGAATTGGATGACGGTAAAGCGACAATATCTTATGAATACGTTTGGACATTCAGCCCGGGAGGCCAGATAGAAAGTGGACAGGGAACATCTTCATGCAAGGGAAAATTCACCACTACTTCCTCTACACTTGATGATAAGACGGTAAGCGTCAATGTTACTGTGAAAGTAATATACCTTGAAGACAGTTCCGTGGTTGAGTCAGACAGCCATAATTTTTATGCACACCTGACTGTATTCACAATTTCTATAAGTGCTAATCACGAAACAATCTGTGCAGGCGGTGATGGTCTGGAAATCTGTAAAACTGAACTTGTCGCCAAATTTACGCCAGATTTAGAAGGAAAAACTATTGATTTTACAATTGTTGAAAACAATCTTGGAGAGTCTTTGGATAATGGTACTTTGAGTGCAAGCAGTGCGCTAACAGATGAGAATGGAGAGGCAATGGTTACTCTAACGTCAAGTAGTTATAGTTCAAATTCTGATGAGGACCCTCCGGTTGATTTCAAAGTAATGATTGAAGCAAAATACAAAAGTATAACGGATACAGTAGAGATTCAATATATGCCGTCAGAGGGAGTTCTCAATATCTTTTTGGACCCGAATACAGAGACGCCGCTGGAATATTTGATTGCGGACGGTGAGTCTCAGGCAAAAAACAAGATTCATATCAGTTATGATGGTGAAAATATTCCTGAGCATACTATAAATTGGAGTTTTAGATTCTGGACTTTTGATACGTTAGGTGAAGATTTCTTTGATCTAACTCCTGAAGAGCAAGAAAGTGTATTGAATACGGCCTCTCCTGATTATGAAGGCACGGGAACATCTCCATACGGCTCCATAACGAGTAGTTCGGAGACCAATTCTTCGGGAATTGCTAGTTCTACATATACTGCTGGTACAGTAGCTGGGATAATTGAGTTCGTAGCTGCTGACACCCATATTAATCCCATATGGAGAGGGAGCTGGATTACCAATAGAATAATATTTTGGAGGAAGAAGCAAGGAAAAGAAAAGTTAAAATTAAGAGTGTGGACAGATTTTATAGATACGGAGATTAAGAACTATTTGAGAAATCCATTTCTGGAGTTTTTTTCTAGTTCAAGATTTGAATGGGTGTTTTCAAAATTTACAACTTTTGGAGTTAATAAGTTTAATGTTAACAACGATTGCGGTGCTGGTTGGGCAACCGGGCACATGGCAAGTTATAACAGTCAAAACATTAAAGTGTATTGGTATAAGATAGAATCAAGCTATTGGGAGCAGCAGAAAAAAAGATGTGGATATACTGCTGCTCATGAAATAGGCCATGTGATGTCTTCTCATCATTCCAATTGCCTCATGGTGAGCACGCCGACAGATTTACTAGATAATTGCCAATCTTTTTGTGTCAGCTGTAGAAACAAATTTAAGAAGTTATATGGAGAATGATAAATAATGTGCGAAACGGTTCTAATACGAGGATGACACAATGGGAAATAACGCATTGAGAAAGTATTTTTTGGTATTGTTCTTAGCATGTTTAACCTGTAATTCAAGGGTGTATCTTTATGGTGAGAATGAGATGGGTAAACAGGATCTATCCGATGTAGAGATAGAAAATACAGTAAGAGAATACATGAAACAATTTAGAATAATTGATTCAACGAAAAATACTCAAATGAAGGCTGTATATGATATACAGCAAAAAATTGGACTTAAAGCACTGTCTTCATTATTAAAGGGGGTTATCGATAATGACAAAGAAGTTCGTTTGTATTCGGTCATTGCTTTGCAAGACCTTATAGGAAAAAGAATAATACGAGAGATAAAAAAAGCGACAACACCAATTCCTTTATCATTGGAAGAAGCAAAAGTTTTTAATAATGCATTTGCTATTATCATAAATGCCACGCAAGACTCTTATCACGAAGTAAGAAAACAAGCTCTTTGGACATTAGCGTTATTCGATAATTCCCAAGCGATACCTACTATACAAAAGGCTTTTCATGATAATGATAGGGAAGTTAGAGAATTTGCTTGTCTAGCGATGCGTGCTCTTGATAAGAATATTGATCCAATAACCGTGATTAAGGCTATTACACAGGAAGAACCCAAAGTTGCATCCGATTACATTAAATATTTGAAACATGAAAGTACTATGGTATTAGAATCAGCAAAAGTAGTACTTCGAAGATTTGGAAAACAAGCTATCCCTGCATTGTTGAAAGTAGCTTCTTCTGACAAAGAACCGGGCAGACAAAGAGCAATAAAGCTCTTGGGAGAAATGAAGGCAGAAGAAGCAGTTCCAGTTTTAGGGGAAAAATTCAAGAGAGAGCCGAATGATACTTCCAGTCTATATGCACTTGCGCATATTGGAACACCTGAAGCAATAGATATATTAGTCCAGTACGGTCTTAAACATAAAGATGCGAACGTCAAGATGAATACTGCAAAGGCATTGCTCCCTGAACACAGAAATATTGCTATTCCGTTCTTAAAAGAGTTAGACAAACACAAGGATGGGAAAGTAAGGTTAGAAACAGGCAGAATATTAGTTGAGCAAAAAGAGCAGGCAGGAATCCCTGTTTTGATAGAATTGACGGGAGAATTTGAGTATTTTAGATTGGCAAGAACTTACTTGGCAAACGCAACAGGGCAGACTTTTGATATGCCTTTCAGTATAATTTCTACTGAAGTTCTACAACGATTCAGGAGAAAATGGGAAAAGTGGTGGAGAGAAAATGAAAGTACATTTGAATTTAAATAATCTATTTAATGAAGAAAATGCGTATAAGAATACAATACGGGCTGATCTTTAAACAGTTGTTAGTAGTGATGTGTGCTGTTTCTTATTTGAGTAAGGAAGTCTTTTCCAATGGTATTATTCCAGACTTGCCTGTGTTGTCATTCCGGATACCGATCCGAAATTTCGGTTTTTACTCTTATTCCTGTTAAATACGTGCTCCTGAATCAAGTTCAGGATGTCAGTATGGGTGGGTTTTCTCCTATTCTATCTTTGTGAAGGAACGTTTTCCATAACTGTGGCAATCTTCCGTAGGAGAAAGGAATGGAGGAATGAAAGTAAAAGGAAAAGATGGGATTGCCACGTTGGGAAAGACTTGCGACGACAAAAGGCATATACTATTACAGTCTGAACTACTATGCGTATTGAAATTACAGGTCTTCCCACCTTACTTGAAGAAATTTCAGAGGGAAGTATAACAGGAGTAAGCATATCACCTGGATTTTTCGTCAAGAGAAATATTTTTTAGAGATTGTTTTATAAGGAAATTTGTTTTTCTCTTGTATTGACAGAAGTATTCAAATAAAGTATGCTTAGAAAAACTTTTTTTACTGACAAAAATAAGTTGAGTCTTTTCCTGTATACATATGCGCCGCGTTGATAAAAAAGCAATGAGAGAATGGAATAAAAAACTGGTTCTTTCTATTCTCCATAAAAAACGTAGAACAACCCGTTCAGAGATTGCGCAACAGAGTGGATTAAGCCTTGCAACCATTACCCATATTACCGCACGGCTCGCAAAAGAAGATTTTCTGACGCATAAAGGAAGTTCTCTGTCCAATGGCGGAAGAAGAGCCGATATCCTTGAGTTTAATCCAAAAGCAGGGGTTCTTTCAGTAATGATCTTTGAAAAGAACAGGGTGCGCATCGCGATTCTTGATCTTGACGGAAGCCTTCTAAAGGAAGAGATTTTTCCCTTTTCTTCCTCTCATTCTTGGTCCGCGCTTTTTACCGACTGCTCTCTTATCGCGCAACAACTCTCTGACTCTATTACACGACCCTCATCCCGCGCAATGGCCCTCTGCGCAATCTTTGAAGGAGTGGTAGATTCTAAAAACAGAATTCTTCTTCTTTCCTCTCATCTTGGATGGAAGAATATTCCTGCTGGTACATTTCTTGAAGAAACAAGAAACATTCCCACCTTTATTGAAAGCTCTACCAGAGCAATCGCACGGGGTGAATATGCGTTGCACGCACTATCCGGAAAGAAAGAGATGCTCTGTGTGAATGTAAGCGACGGAATCGGCGCTGTACAGATTTCCAGAGGAGCCATTGCATACGGCGGACACTATCTGGCGGGAGAAATCGGACACAGTATTGTGGCGCCGAAAGGAAAGAGATGTCTCTGCGGAAGACGAGGATGTCTTGAAACAGTGGCATCCGGCATAGCGCTTGCTAAAAGTTCAGAGTTGCTAAACCTCTCGCCTTCTTCCTCTTCTGACACTCTTTCCAGAAGAAAAGCTGTTTCTCTTTTATTTGAAGCCGCGGAGAAAAAAAATCCCTATGCAAAAAGAAAGGTCCGTGCCTCGGCAACCTATCTTGGAAGACATCTTGCCCATATTGCGGAGGCCGTAGATCCAGAAGTTATCATACTTACCGGATATGTTTTTGAAGAAGATCCCGGAATTTTTTTTACCGAAGTAAAAAAGGCGTTACATGCGCTTCTCTTTGTTCCTTCTCTTCGGAAGATTTCCATCCTTCCAGGGATTCCCTGTTCTCAATCAATAATAGAAGGAGCGGCGGCAATTGCAACATCGCATCTTTTTTCTTTTTCTTACGATATGCCACCAAATCCTGTTACCTCCTATACACAGGAGAAGCTATGAAACAGCAAAAAGAAGATTTTACGAAAATGCGCGAGTTGGCCGCTCGTATAAGAGCGCACGCAGTTACTATGACATGGCGAGGAAAAAGCGGCCATGTGGGAAGTTCTCTCTCTATGGCGGATATTGTAAGTGTACTCTATCTCTCTATCCTCCGCATAGATCCCGCAAATCCACGCAATCCCGACAGAGATCGTTTTATTCTCAGCAAAGGACATGCGGCGGCAGGAGTGTATGCCGCACTTGCAGAGTTAAACTTTTTTCCCAAAATATGGCTTGAAACCTATTATGGCGATGGAGGAAAATTAAGCGGGCATATCAGCCATTATGTGCCTGGAGTTGAATTTTCCACCGGATCTCTCGGACACGGGCTTCCAATAGGAACAGGCATGGCGCTCCACGCAAAACGGAAGAAAAAAAAGCATCGGGTTATTGTGCTTGTTAGCGATGGAGATATGAACGAAGGTTCTTCTTGGGAAGCGATTATGTTTGCCGCAACTCAGCATCTTGACAACCTTACTGTTATTCTTGATGCAAACAGAATTCAGGCACTCGGAAGAACCAAAGATATTATTGATCTTGAACCTCTTGCGGAAAAATTGCGCCTTTTTCACTGGGGAGTAAGAGAAATCAATGGCCACGACATAAGAGAAATTTATCAAAGTCTCGCAAAACTTCCCGCGGAAAAAAATAGACCTACCTTTGTGATTGCCCGTACCATCAAGGGAAAAGGGGTTTCCTTTTTTGAAGATACTGTGGCATGCCATTATCGCCATTGCGACGACATTCAATTAGAACAAGCATATAAAGAGCTCGGGGTGAGACCATGAGAAGCGTATTTAACGAGGAACTCCTTTCCCTCGCACGAAAGAATCAAAAAATCTATATGGTTCTTGCAGATATCGGATATGGAGAGATAGAACCATTCGCGGAAACCTTTCCTGAACGCTACCTTAATGTAGGCGTCGCAGAACAGAATATGACTGGTGTTGCCTGCGGAATCGCAATGGAAGGGAATATCGCGGTTACCTACTCTATTGCCAATTTTCCTACGCTTCGTTGCCTTGAACAGATCAGGAACGATATCTGTTACCATAACGCTAATGTAAAAATAGTTATCATAGGAGGAGGAGTCGCCTATGGACCTTTAGGAATTTCTCACCATTCCACTGAAGATCTCTCTATTATGCGGTCGCTTCCCAACATGGTGGTCATTGCGCCCTGCGATCTTTATGAGGGACGTGCGGCAACACGGGCAATGATTAAATACAACGGGCCTGTCTATTATCGATGCGGATATAAAAAAGAGAAGGATATTCATTCCGGACCTATCTCATTCTCTATCGGAAAGGCAATCCGGATCAGGGAAGGAGACGAAGCAACTCTTTTCTTTACTGGAACCATAGGGTATGAAACAATGCGCGCAACAGATATACTTCAAAAAAAAGGAATTTCCTGCAGATTAGTAAGTATGCATACTGTTTCGCCAATAGATAGAGATGAAATTATCGCCGCAGCCCGAGAAACTCGCGCTATTGTTACCGTGGAAGAGCATAATCTCTCCGCGGGGTTTGGAAGTGCGGTAGCAGAAGTACTTGCAGAAGAGGGGCCGTTTCCCAAACTTTTCTTTTCCAGAATTGGATTTCCCAATATCAATATAAGCGAGGTGGGAAGCCAACAATGGCTCAGAGAACAATATGGGTTATCTCGTCTCGCTATTGCCGACCGCGTTGAATCTCTTCTGGCAAGAAAATAATATTCTAAAAAAAGGAGCCCTTCTATGAAACTTCAGGGGAAAGTGGCATTGATTACCGGCGGAGCACAGGGAATAGGGCGCGCCGCGGTAGAACTCTTTGCGGAAGAAGGAGCAACTGTAGTTATCACGGATATCTCTAAAGAAGGAGAAGAAGTAGCTCGCGATATTTCCCAAAAAGGAAAAAGGGCCTTTTTTATCCGCGCGGATATCTCTAAGGAAAAAGAGGTTGTCGCACTCTTTCATAAAATAAGCAAGCTTTGCGATACCCTTCATATCCTCTATGCCAATGCAGGAGTTTTTCTTGAGAAAGAAGATGGCCCAATTGATCGGGTTACTCTGAAAACATGGGAACAAATAGTATCTATCAACCTTACGGGAACCTTTCTCTGTTGCAAATATGGAATCCCTCTTTTAATCAAAAACCCAAGCGGATCAATCATTACCACTTCGTCAAGCGCGGGAGTTATCGGTGTGCCGGACTGTGCCGCCTATACTGCCACCAAAGGCGCTATTATTTCTCTTACCCGTTCCATGGCAATTGAATATGGGAAGTATGGCTTGCGCGTCAACTGTATCGTACCTTGCGCGATAGAGACTGAAATGAACAAAAATAGCGCAAACGATAATCCTGCTTTTGATGAAGCTAAATTTCTTGCGCATACTCCCCTTAGAAGGTATGGTTCTCCAAAAGAAGTGGCGCAAATGGCGCTTTTTCTCGCATCGGATGAATCTGGATATTCTACTGGAGGAATCTTTCCTGTGGATGGCGCCAATACAATAAAAAACTGGAGTTATTAAGCGTACTCTCCATTCCCAATCTCTAAAATTGACAGAAAATATTCCTTCTCAAAGATGAATATGATATACTTTGTATTTATAAATACTAGTGATCTGTACCTGTTATAGTATCCACATTGGAGAAAAGAATGAATAAATTTAGTAGAAAATATTATCATCTTATAAGCCTGCTTCTTGCGGGGATTATCATAGCCTTTGGCGTTGCCTGCGGAGGAGGCGGCGGTGGAACAGGACAGATTGCGGCGCCTAATCTTCCTGCCGGAGATCTTTACTATTCTGATCCCACCGGCTTCTTTACCCAGTCTTATTTTAAAGTAGATGAACATCTTGATAACTCTGTAATTTATAATCAAGCGCAGAATCCTCTATGGCTCGACGGTCTCTTCTTTTTCTTTACCACTTACGCAGAAGGCGGATTTAACCTAATCTCTATACCTGAAGAGGAAGAAGAAAGCCCCTCCCGTCTTTCGGTGGCAATCCATCCCCGAGGGATGATGCTCTCTCCGGAAACATGGGCATTCTTTGAAGAAGATCCTCAAAACAATGGATATGCCATTCTCTCTATTATGGAAGGGTTCAGCACCTCAGGAGCGCTTAATTCCTTTGGTGGAGCGAGGACAGTAGATTTCTCTATTCTTGCGGGAGGAACCTACAAACGTGTGATGAAACCCGGAGGAGAAGAACTCTTTCAAAATCTTTATTCCACGCTTATCACTACCATTGCAAGCGGAAGCGGGATTCCCGAAAGTCTTGTAAAGAGCCTAATTCTCCCTGAATCCACACTACGAAAATATACCACACAACTCTTTTACAACAGTTCCTACGAAGGTGGCAGAGAAGTCGGCCTCTCGGAATTTTTGGAACTCTTCCGAAATGGCGCAAACTGGGAAAATCTTGATTTTGTCGTGAGAGTGCGGCTTGAAGATGTTCCAATACAAACTATTGATTCTGTTACCACCTCCAACAACAGGGATTATTCTATTGGATCTTTTTTTATAGGAAATCAGGTCTATACCGATAGAGTAAGCGGAAGCCGCATCTACTTTACTTCTGCCATAGAAAATCTCTCGGGAAGAAACACTATCCAAACAAGAAATGCTGATGCCGGAGTTGCAACAGATCCGCATATTACTATTTCCCTTGATTATCCCACAGATCTTTATGTAGGGATTGACACCCAACTCCTTAATAACGAGGGAGTTCCTCTCTGGCTGGAAAACTGGACAAGAACCGAACAACTCGTGACAACAAGAAAGGGAAACGATCCCTACAACACCTTTGAACTCTTCAAAAAAACATTTAATGCAGGAGAGGTAACGTTGCCGGGCCAAGGCGATAACAGATATAGTATGTATTTTGTAATAGCAGATTCGGGCGCCTATCCTTTTGGTTTAGATGTTATCGCTTCAGCAAAATCAGGATTAATAGAAAACCCTGAAGAGATCCCCTTTATGGTTCCCTCAATACGTCAAGAAGGCGGACTTGTGGTAAACCAGAACGGTATTGACGAAAGTGTTGAGCCTAGACGTATCCATGCAGACTTTATTGAAACCTTTGACGCCAATGTTTTTCTTAATACTGAAGAGGTATATGTATGCAGTTTAGAGAACCTTTCGCATACAAGATTTTTAGAGCAACTTGTGCGTAACAATGGATTCCGACTTATTGATACCTACTCCGACGATGCACCGGCATTTGATGCTCCAAGTCAAACCATTGTCTTAGAAAAGCTTCTTGGTACCTCTCTTCCCTCTTCATTCCAGCTTCCTCTTACCCAGGAAAGCCTTTTTTCCTTTACCAACTTTAATCAACTAAACAGCCCCAACCTTGTCGGAATCAGACTCTCTGCAATCTCTACCGATGATCCAGAACTAAGGGACAATCTATGGCTTGATACTGTAAACAATAAAAGCCTTAACTGGAAAGAGAAGATTGTTCCCGCGATTAAATCCGCCACGGCATTTTCTTACAAAACAGAGAAGAACGGACCCTCTATCTCTTTGCAAGAACTCCTTCAGCGAGCAGGAAAAAATAGCGAGGGAGAGATGTCGTTTCAGGCAAATGTAACTCTTGAAAATGGATATGAAATGATTCTACGCGGAAGTATCTACTGCCATGACTATTTTACCGATGTATATGATCCTATTCTCAGATCATTTAATCTTTTTAATCCCCAATGATTACCACACTGGAAAAACCTCTTGAAGTTAAAGAAGAAAAGAAAGAGCCAGAATGCCGAAAGAAACCGCGCATACGAAAAAAGGTAGGGTATAAAGGAACCACTACCCACAGAATATTGGCTAATCTTACCAGTCCGCCGATTATCGCTATTCCTGCCTTTGCCGCGCTTTCTTTTGAAATCGCCTCTCCCGGAAGGGCAATGCCGACCTTTATCGCCTGTATTCTCTTTCAAACCCTTATTCCGGTTGCCTATCTCTTTTGGGCATTTGCAAAGCATGCTATTTCAGATATTCACCTATACCACCGGGAGGAACGGACTTCTATTCTTTTCGTCTTTACGCTGAACTATCTTCTGGGAACTTTTGTACTGATGAAAATGAACAGTCCCCAACTTCTTACCGCGCTGATGTGTTCCTCCGCGGTTATTATCTTTGCGATCCTTCTTATCAACACTTCCTATAAGATCAGCATCCATGCGGTGGGACTTACAGGGCTTCTTACCGGCATTTTCTTTGCCTTTGGACCCAAGGCATTCTTCCTTGAAAGTTTTGTTCCTTTAGTGGGAATTCTTAGAGTAAGAAACAATGCCCATATTATGTCGCAGATTGTAGTGGGAGCGATTCTCGGACATGGCCTTACCTACTTTGTACTTAAACTCTGGCTTTAAGGAGGGAATCTCTCTTTTTTTTCTATCAATCCAATGAAATCAGCTCTTTGTGCCTTCTTTCTGAAAATAAAGATAGGAAGAAGATAGCAATGACTGCTTCTCCATAGCACTCTTATATCCACGAAAGTACTATCATCGGAATAATGAAGCCGCGGAAGAGTTTGACTCTCTCACTTAAAAGAAGAGTTGAAACTCAAGGTACCAGATATCAGGATACAAGAAGAATTCTTTCTCGTTTCCCGCACTAAATCCAGCCCATCCTCCTCGTAGGTCCGCATTGGAGGTAAGAGAATATTGAAGAGAGGGATTCCAGTAGATAGAGCCATCGTCAAGATTAAAGACCGAGGCATGCTGAAACTTTAAGAGAGGAGTGATTTCGTATTCAAGACCAAGAAAAGCATAGTTCTTTGCCAAAAAATAGCGCTTCCCTTCCAACAAATCTGCCCACGCATACTCGCTTTTCTCTGTAGTGCCATGACCATTGCGATAATATTCCGCGCTTATCTTTAAGGTGTTTGTAAAAGTTCTCTCTAACCCAAGAACCATAAGGGTTCGGGTATGATCCTGTGTATCAATAGCAAACGCACCATGAAGTTCGTTCTTTCCAATAGCACGAGAAAAATCTATGCCATACCGACTAAAACGATTGTCTTTATATGCCATACAAGAAAAATCAGTTTCAAAGGCATGGCTTCTATAACGAACCGCATACCCGGTGCCAGAGTTTGAGGTTCCTGTGATGGCTCCGGAAACAAGAGTGGAAGAACCTATGGGAATATCAAGGGAAATTCCATCGGTTCCCACTCGTTCTTCGGTCTCAATAAGAAGCGGATTAAAGGTAAAAAATGGATCTGTCGGGTTCCAAGCCCGGCCTGTTCCCCAGTCAAAGGCAAACCTTCCTATATGAATGTCTGCCGAAGGAAAAGAAAGACGAAAGAAAGCGCGATAGAGGGAATGACGAAGAAGAAATCCCTCTTCGTCTATGAGAGACGATTCAAGATCAAGCCACTGTTTTGGTTTCATTTGTTCCATAGACTGATATTCCGCGCCCTTCAGAAAATCTCCTATATGCGTCTCAAGATCGTAATCCATACGAAAATAGAGAGAAGAAGAGGGGCTGTATTCCCATGAAAGACGGAGCCGATTCATAAGATCGCAGTAGTTGGTTTCAAAGGCGGAAAAGTCCATCATGGACCCTAATCCTTTATAATAGCCTGAAAAAGAGAGTTTCTCTTCTACCAATTCCTGGTCCGCAGAGAAAAGAAGCGGTATCTGTATAAAAAAAAGAAAAATAGAAAGAACTATCATGCGTCTCATAATTCCTCCGGCTGTTCTATATGGCTTACCTTGCCATCTCTGAGATAAAGAATTTTGTCTGCTTTTTTAAGAACCTGTTCATCATGAGAAGCGAGAATACAGGTAATGCCCTTTGAAATATTTAAGTTACGGATAAGGTCTATAAGGTTTGCGGTGGCATGGGAATCAAGATTAGCGGTCGGCTCGTCAGCAAGAAGAAGCAAAGGGTTCCCTACTACAGCGCGAGCCACGGCAACCCGCTGTTGTTGACCACCACTCATTTCTGAGGGACGGCGTTCCGCCAGGCCTTCTATACCCAATTCTTCCATAATCCGCATTACTTTTTCTCGTCGCACTTTAGAAGAAAATTTTCTAAGCATAAGACCAAATTCAACATTTTCTCTTGCAGTAAGAACAGAAATAAGGTTTAACTCTTGAAAGACAAATCCAAGGGAAGAAAGACGAAAAAAGGAGAGTTCGCTTCTACTCATAGAGGTCAGATCTTTTCCCTCAATATAAATCCTCCCTCTACTGGGACGTTCTATTCCTCCTAAAAGTTTGAGAAGGGTAGATTTTCCGGATCCCGAGGGACCGGCAAGACAGAAAAAAGCTCCTTTCGGCACAGAAATAGTAAGCTCTTCTACGCCAGTAACTGAAAAGGATCCTTCATAAATTTTTGAGAGATTTTCTGTGATAACAAGAGATTTCTTCATATATGCCTTAATGCAGAGCCTGGATCCATCCGCGCTGCTTTGATTGCGGGAACAAAGGAGATAAGCATGGCACTGGCAAGCACAAAAAAGCTTGAGATACAAACCTGCTTTATGCGCAATAACGGATAAACGGTTGTATCCAATCCAATTAGTTTCGCAACTCCTGCGGAAAAAGAGGCAAGGTTAACGCCATGTACCCGAAAACAGGTAAAGCCGATTGCAGTAACAATCAGACCAACCACAACACCGAAAAGACCCAAGAAAAAAGATTCTGCAAGAACCATGCCCACTACCTGTGAAGGACGGGTTCCGATTGTCAGCATTACTCCGAATTCCATAAATCGTTCCTGAACCGCCATAAGCATGGTATTCATAATTGCAAGAACTACAATAATAGAGATAATCAGCATCAAAACCCGCTGCATAGCAACATCAAGCGCCACGATCTGCACAATATCCGGAGCTATCTCTTTCCAGTTAAGAATTTCAAGTTCCGACTTTCCAATAGTCCGTTTCAAGGATTCTTGAACGCCCAAAACTTGCGAAGAGGCAGAAAGGAGAAGAACGGTCTCTGAGATTCTCTCGCCATAGGAAAGCATTTCTTGAGCAGAAAGAAGGGGAACCCATAAGAAAGAACGATCTATTTCAGGATTTCCGGTACGGCAGATCCCCACTATTTCAAAGGCATCCGCGCCAAGGCTTCCGTCCCATGCCTGCGCCATAAGGACCACTTTTTCTCCAATGCCAATCCGAAGATTCGCACTAAGCGTTTCTCCCACAAGACACTGATTTTTCTTTTCTTTCTCATCGGAGAGATAGCTTCCGGCAACCACAGATTCTTCAAGAATAGTAACACTCTTTTCTCGCATCGGATCAATACCAACCGCAAGAACCGCAAGGGAATTGTTTGCCGTGCTCGCAAGCGCCTGAAACCGAATCCTATCGCTGAATCCCTTAATACGAGGGTTTTTAGAATACAAAGAGGTAGAGAATGGAAGAAAACATTTTTCTACTGTAGGGTTCGCATGAAAACCTTTGGCATGAATTTGAATATGTCCCATAAAAATTTTCACGGCATTTAGAATCATCTTATCGTGAAAACCTTCATAAAGCGCGTTGGAAACATTCAAGGTTCCAAGTCCAAAGGCAATGATAGAGACAGTAAGAGCGGATCGACGGAAATTGCGCTTTACATTACGCCATGCGATAGCAATAAAGGTAAGCACCGACTATCTTCCAAGGTTACGAAGAGAAAAGATCTCCTGAGGGAATGACACGTCAAAAAGAATATCACGATAGGTGATCGTGGTACTGGAAGAGCTCTTATCCTTAGTCTCCATCTTCCAAATACGGGGATACCGACGTCCACCTATCATTTGAATATCACTATAGGTTAAAACCTTTACCAACACACCGCGGGTGCTGAAAAACTCCTGTTTTTGAGGAAGATAATCCGCACCTACCCGCGTAACAACCTTTCCCCATAAAACAGGAACGCCCCTTTTAGGAAGAGAAACAATCTCCCATACCCGCGATTCATCGGTACCTCGAAGAGATTGCAAAGAATGGGTATAATCTTTTACAAAGCTTGTAGCGCGCATCATATCATCATTAGTGAAGTCGCTTCCCATCCACGGCTGCATCATTAAAGAAACAGGGATCTTTACCGTTCTTTCTACCTTTGGAAAATAGTTCCACATATTTTCTCTGATACGAAGCGAAGCAATACCCGCCTCTTTCGGAGGAGCGGAAATTTTTACGCATGCCTTCTCAGAACCTAAAATCCAAAATGCAACCGAAAGACTCCTTTTCCAGTGAGGCGTCTCTATCTTCATTACAAGAGTTCCCTGCATTGAAGATGCTCGCATCCGAGATTCCATCTCTGTTATTACCTCTACCGGAGTTGGATTTTTATCGGACGCAGGAAAAAGAATCGGAGTATATACTGCACACGACAAAAAGAGAAGAACCGAGAAAACTCGGATCACTTTGCTCCTCTATAAACAGTTCGGCTAAAGGGAGGTTGAAACGACCTGCAAAATATTGAAGGGAAATAAAAGGAAAGCGCTGCAACCGTCACAAGCCATAACGAACCAATGCGCTGTAGCAAAGAGGGACGCCCAAACTCTTTCCGATATTCAAGTATTGCCACACGGGCCTTTTTTCTTACGATCTCAGAGGGACCAAAACGCGCAACCGCAGATAGCGCCATATAGGTACGGTAGCACCATTTCCCATGGAATATGGCGCGAGTTTGAAGTTTGAGATCTGGATGATCCTTCCATTTTCGGTAACCGAGCATATCTACTTCAAATGATTTCAGAATAGAAGGACCATTCACCTCAAAAATACGGTTCTGGGTTTCAAGAACCCAGTGCTGGATGGAATCATCCGGAAGATGAAGGTGTCGATGGATGTTTGCATAAAGATGGAATCCCTTCCATGTAAATCCCTCTGTGCGCAACCTTCCCTCTTCCTTCATCCGATCCCAAAGTTTTGTCTCGGGACAGGGCATTAAACTTGAAATCTGCGCAAATGTAGGGTTTACCTCCACCACATGGTCAATATCTTCCACGATATTTTCCGAAGTATGAAAATCCCATCCCACAATAAAAGAACCTATGGTTGAAATACCCGCATCGTGAAGAGAGGCAAAAAATTCCCGCACATCCTTCCCCTGCCTCTTGGGAAGATCGCTGAATTTAGATTCTATTCCTATCCAAAGAGAACGAACTCCCATACAAACCAATTCTTCCGGCGAATAACGAGAAAGAGTGCTGATACTTCCAAACCCGCCCCATGAAAATTTGCCGGGAACACATTCAGGATCTGCGGCAACCAACGAGGCAAATTCACGGACATAGTTCCGTTCCGAGAAGAAATCCTCATCAAACACCCATGTAAAGGCACTTTTATTCTTTCTAACATTTTCCTTAAGATGTTCCACAAGTTCCGAAGGAGAAAGAAGCTGAATCTTTTTTCTCTGAAAAAAGGCAGAGGTCGCACAAAATTCACATCCCGCACGACATCCAACTGCGGCTAAAAGATTATCAAAATAGATCCTCACTCCAAAAAAGGAGAAGCGCGTGGTAGGAAAACGTTCTTGAATAGGAGCATCTACAGGATCGCCGAGAAGTTCCCGCATAAATCGTACGCCTTCTCCATGGCAGATGTGATCTACAAGAGATCTTAATTCTTTTTCATTTTCAAAGTCCTGCGAAACACAGACCACGCCATATCCGCCGAGAATAATCTCAATGGAAGGAGAGATCTCTTTTGCCATTTTGCAAATCGTAAGAACCCGGTCGTAAAAGAGAGAAGCCGCAAAATGAATGGCAAGATAGTCGTACCCTTTTTCAAGTTCTTTTCGCAGGGCGCGAAGGGGAGGGTTTTCAAGAACTACCGCGGGAATAGAGATATTTTCCGCGATAAGAAAGAGCGGCAAGGCGGGATAATGACTGCGAAAAGTAAAAATGCCCTGCCCCTTTGTAAGACGGCCCGCGTAAAGATCCATCATCGGAGTACCGTCCTCAAAGGTATCAAATGGTTTATAAACAGAGGTAAATAGAATTTTCTTCTTTTTCATAAGAGAAAAGAATAGCATAAAAAATCTCTTCTGTACAATAGAAGAGAAAAGAAGAAAAATGCGACTCTTTCATCGCAACCCATTCCCACGATCTTCTAAAATCAAGAAATATTCCGCATAGAACGGAAAAACGAGTCGTACGCCCAGGCATCCCATTCAGGTTCTACGCCGATTCCAAAGAGGTCTCCATAATCTTTCGCAATCAAACCTCCGTGAGGAGAGCCAAAGAGCCTAACCATCTCTTCCGCCTCTTTCTCAATACGGCTCTGGTCTCCTGTGGGCAATACTCTTTGAATATCAACCGGAGCCCACAAACATACCTGTAATTCTTTCAGCCGGCCGGCAAGCCGGGTAAGATCATAGAGAGCCGGTTGGTCGAATTGAAAGGCATTTACTCCAGCCTCGGCGAGATCTCCGAGAATTTCCCAGTTATACCCGCAGGAATGCATAAGAACATGGAGCCCGCACGTATGCGCCGTACCGCATAAACGGATAAAAAGAGGTTTAAATATATCGCGCCACATAGAAGGACTCACAAGAAGTTGTTGTTGCGTTCCCCAATCTTCACAAAAAGTAATGCCGTCCGCTCCTGCGGCCGCAAAGTTTCTGATAACCTTTTCAAGAAGATCGGCAACCTTACTATGAAGAATATCTATTTTTTCTCGTTCAAGAAGAAGATCCTGAAAATAGATCTCCATTTTGCGAAGATAACGACAGATAGAGAAAGGAAAACCTGGTAGATACGCAAGATGATATTTATCGGGATTCTTTGCAAAAAGATCTTTGGCATGCGCATACCGTTCCAATAGATCAAAATCGGGAAAGATAAGATGATCCAACTTATCCCAATGAGAAAGCGCGGGCTGAAAAATTTCTCCGCCTTTTCCCTTGCCGATAACTCTATACCAAATATTTCCCCATTCATCGTCATAATATTCAAACTCTCCTTCCTTCCATCGTTTCTCTCTCCACACAGGAGAAGGAACCAACCCTGCTTCAAGGATATCGTTCATTCTACCACCGGAAAAGTTCATTCCTATCCGTTCTGGATCTGAGCAGAGAAGGTTTCTTTGAATAATTTCTCGGTCTGTCATTATATCTCCTTACCATCGTAAAGAACCCATACCACAGAGAGATTATTTCCTTTCAGAGAAAAACGCTTTATGTGATAAAAATTCAAGACTCATCTATGAGGAAGCATTCTTTTTTTATAGAATTATAATTTTTTCATAAGGTGAATTGTTCTGCAAAGCTCTGTAAAGCCATGCTTTTCATACATCTTTTGCGCGGGCTCATCGTGAGACAGAGTAGAAACAAAGGCAAAAAGCATTCCTTCTTTCTTAAGTTGCGCAAGAACTTTTTGATGTAACGCAGAACCGATTCCTCTATTGCGATAGTCGGGATCCACCGCATTATTACCAACAGTACCTATTTTGCGATGCACACTTATTGAGTAGGTCGCATACCCCACAATCCTGCCATCTTCTTCCGCTACAAAAACCTTATCTAAGTGGCGTCTGCAAAAATCACGGAGTTCCGCTGATTTATAGGCATACCATCGCCGATCCTGCACAAGACCATGGCGCTGTTCCATTACTTCCGCCACTGTCGCGCCTTTCCACGCGCGAACCGTCAATGAAGTAATAGCATTGATATCATTCTCTTTCGCCTTACGAATCTTCATGGCAACTCCTATATTTTATGGTAATACCTTTTTTTCTTCTGTCAACCAAAGACAAGAGCGAGCAAAAAAAATTGACAGATTGCCCAGAGAAGGATATAAAGATATAGAACGTTCTATATTGAGGGGTTCAAGGAATAGAAAATGGCCAGAAACATTACGCTTAAAGCAATCAGCGAAGAATCTGGAGTTCCGATCTCCACTGTTTCTGCGGTTCTTCGGGATGACCCTTCCTGTTATGCGGGGAAAGCTCTTAGAGAAAAGGTCTTATCCTGTGCGAATCGGCTCGGATACCGGCCCAACCTTATCGCAAGAATGCTTAGAACCCAACGGAGTGAAATGTTAGGCTTTATCCTTCCTAATACCCATACTTATACTGGTCTTCGGTATATGGAAGAGATAGAAAAACTCGTTCGACATAATGGATATCAACTTCTTATTGGATACAGCCTGAACAATGCGGAGAGAGAAGAGAATCTTCTCAATAATTTTCGGACCCGTTTTGTAGATGGCACCATTGTCCTTTTCGGAGATACGAACAAACCGCGTTCTTACCTTAAAAATCTTATGAAAGACGAGTATCCGATCGTTACTATTGATCCGCCCGCACTCAATGTTGCAAATTTCTCTACAGATTATGCGTTCGGAGGCTCTCTTGCGGCCCGATATCTTCTTGAACTTGGGCATTCTTCTTTTACCATTGTCGCAAGTACGGGAGAAAACTGTATTCCTGTACGCCTTAGGGTAGAAGGATTTCGGAAAGAGATTCTCAATGCGGGAAAATCTCTTTCTATGGTTGTTCCGCCTACAGTCCATTCTCCCACATCAGAAGAACCTCCCTCTCAAGAAGCTCTTGTCTTAACCGGAATCCGCGTGGGGAAAAGGATCTTTACCCGAACAAAAAAGCCAACTGCGATCTTTGCCTCAAACGATGAGATTGCGCTTGGAATTATAAAGGCTGGTCTTAGAGCAGGACTCCGCATTCCCGATGATATTTCAGTGGTTGGATTTGATGGAAGCCCTGCCTCTGTCATGGCGCCGATACCCATTACAACAATCAGACAACCTGTTGAAACTATCGCAAAAAAGGCGGTAGAAACCCTTCTAACTCTGATTAAAAAGACTTCCGGAAAAACAGGAAAAAAATCTCCGCACTCTCTTTTGGTTCCTCCCGAATTACTTCTTAAGACATCTACAGGGCCAGCGCCACATCATATCCCGCGGTCCCGCAACAAACAGATGACAAAAAAAGATTCTTTGCATAAGAATAACACGGAGGTGAAAAATGCAGAGAAAAAGCTTCAACCATGTGAGTTCTCGTAAATCACATGGGTTCACGCTAATAGAACTCCTTGTAGTGATTGCCATCATCGCTATTTTAGCCGCAATGCTTCTGCCTGCGCTTTCAAAGGCAAGAGAACGAGCAAGGATGACAACCTGTCTCAATAATATGAAACAGATTGGACTAGGACTTATCTTATATAGAAATGATTATGATGGATGGCTCTATCCCCCAAGCCCCTATCAGGGTGTTTACTGGCCAACACTTATTGACGAGTATCTTGGCGGAAAGGGAAGAAAAGTTCACTGGCATGCGGTAACCTTGAAGATATGGGCATGCCCCACCAATAATCCCAAGGGCCTCGCAAAATTGAATATGGCACCCACTGGTAGCCCGAGCTATAATGGATCTCTTGCCGCAGAACATTGCGGATATACAGGAAGCGGCGCCATCAAATCCCTAAAAGAGTCGCGGATACGGTATCCCTCCCGATGCGTATATGTAGTGGAAATACGAGATCCGTACGGACCTATAACTCATATTTCCTATTCAAGCTATGGATTTAGCGGACCTAAGGAAAACCCATTATGGGCATTCAGGGGACATGGTGTTGGCGGAGGGAATGTGCTCTTTGTAGATGGCCATGCGGAATTTTGTAGCAATGACCATCCTGCCTATTCTCCAACTCCTTCTATTGCAACACACTACTGGTATCCTTAAAAAAAATAGTGCATACAAAAAAGGAACCATCAACAACAAGGAGCGTATGATGAGGAAAGGCTTCTTACAAAGAACAATGATTTTTCTTCTCTCTCTTTTCTTGGGCAATAGTGCTTTTGGATCTGCAACTTTCTCTACAGGTACCATAAAGTTTGGAGAAAAAGAGTTAAAGAGCCTTCTTCTTGAGAATGAATATTATCAATTGGTGATTGTACCAGACCGAGGCGGACGTATTGTAGAATGGATAGATAAGAAGGCGGGGAATGTCAATGTGGTTAATCTTCCCACCTCTTCAGAAAACCCCAATTATGGCGGACTTCTTGATGATCATGGCTGGGCTTCTAGTGCCGCGGGTTTTGGTGATTACTATAATTTTAATTATGTCTATGATCTTAAGGCAACCGGGCCTGAAGAGGTAATAATAGAAATGTGGCCCTTTGAACAGAAACATTATTCACGTACTATTTCTCTTAGGTCCGGAAGTCCTCTTATTAAAATTTCTTATACCTTTCATAATAATTTTCAGGCAGATGGAGGAAACATTCTTATCCGCAATGTGGTATGGCCTAGTGGAAAAGGAGAACCAGAAGATCATTTTTACAGCACTCCCCTTCAACGGAAAGGAATTTTAACAAATACCTCCTATGTGAATACCGCGCAAGGGGCCAATGCAGATAAGGTCTCTGCTTTTTGGCGCGGGTTTGGAAGTTTAAGTCAGAAAAGGTTAGTTGCATTTGCCTTTTGCGATGATCTATATGAGGGTGCGTATGATTGGGAGGGAAGTAAAACCCGTCCTACCTTTGAATGGTACTATCGCGGAATTCCTATGGGAAAAAGCATGACAACCGAGATGTATGCCTATATTGCCCATGGTCTTTATAAAAGCGTGTATCTCTCTGAAAAAGCAGTGGCAGATCTTGATATTAATAGAGTAGGAGAAGAGATTGAACTAACATGGGCAGTGGCTTCCATAGATCCTTCTGTCAAAGAGATGACATTATCCACCCGGATATTAGATGCAGAGGGAAAAGAGCTTGCGCAACTTAAATCAATAAAGATCTCTTCCCTAAAGCCCGACCACCTTCAAGAAGGAAGCATTCTTTGGAAGAGTGCTAAACCCATACCAATCCTTGTGGAACAGCGTTTGGAAGAATCCGGTACTCTGTTAGGCAAATATACAATTCCCTTTGAATGGGGAAAAACCACCTATACCCAAAAACCCGGATCCACAAAAAAAGCTCTTTCTTCTGATATTCCGGGATGGAAGGTTATTCCTCCTTTGCAGTTGGTTATTGGCGAGGAAGATAAAAAGAAAGGATACCTGCTCTATTCTGCAGAGGGCGAAGGCAAAGGTTCTGTACTTCAGAAGATTTCTTTTGATATGGCTCTTAATGAATATGAATCCTATGAAATGCGTTTTCTTCCATTAAAAGAAGATCTTGGAAAAGTTAGATTGGATGCAATGATTCCTTCTGGACTTACAGAAGAGAATATCTCCCTTACAACCACAGAACGAAGAAGCGTGAAGATTTGGGGAAGTGAACGGGAGGGGTGGAAACTTTTACGAGAGAATACCTTTCTTTCCGCGAAAGAGAAGGAAGAACGGCTCTGGTTGATTGTTAATACCAAAGGAGTCAAGCCAGGAGAGTACACTATAAGAATTAGAATAAGCCCAGAAAAGGGAGTGAGTACCACAGTTCCTCTTGCGATGAGGGTGCTTCCTTTACAGATGCCGGAAGACCGCCATTTTTATATGGAACCAAACAGCCACCTTAATCAGCTGGGATTGCTCCATACCAGAATCCGAGGAACTAAGAAATGGGAATGGAATCTTAAAGGCACTGAGGTATATGCGGATGATTTAGCATCGCATGGTATGAGAATGCTAAAGGCATACGCCTATGGAACCGCACCCGGACAGAGTTTAGTATCTCTGAAACTTCGGGATAATGGTATGTTTTTAATGGATGCGTTAAAAGAAAATCCCGCGCTCTTACAGCAAGATCCGCTTCCCGCGCTTGATCTTTCTTTTTGGGATCCATGGCTTCAGATATGGCTTGATAGGGGATTTATCCGGTACTCCACCCATCTCGGAGGTCTTGGGAAAGGATTCTTTTCATCGCAGGATGCTTTTGCAAAGAAGTATGATGCGGATTCTCAAAAAGTACGGAGATGGATTAGTTCTGAAACATCGCGATACTTAAAAGAAAAAGGGTTCCGGTATGTCTATGGCTCAATCAGTGATGAGATTGCGCCAGACCTCTTCCCTGCATGGAAGGAGGTAGCGCAAGATACTGCAGAGTGCGGATGGTCGCCTGGTGTAACAATTTCCAGCGGATTCTTTAAGAACAAAGATATTTATCCTTTCGCAGGACCTTTGATGGAGTACTGGATTATTGGAGATCCCAAGGCAGACCTTATCGCCAAAGCAAAAAAAGATGGATATATCACCAAGGCGGCTTCTGTGGGATCGTATGATGGATGGGGAACATGGTTCCGCAACTATGGCCATATGCGCGCCTCTATGTGGAGACGGGCATATAATGATACCGAGGTATTTTGGGTGCAATGTTATATCCGTGGGCAGAACGAATCAATAGTATTCCATGAAAACAATTTTCCTTATGCAAGCGGATCATGGGAAGGATTGCGGGATGGATGCGAAGATGCCAATTATCTGAAAGGCGTTATGGGAATGATCGCGGCCTTAAGACCCGCACAAGCAAAACCCTACCAAAAACAACTTGAAGAGATTATAGAAAGTATTGATAAAGAAGATCCCTCTACTATTAGACAGGCAAAATCTTCTCTCTTTCGTCTTCTGACAGATTTGAAAAAGCGTTTACCCTCTCTGAAAGCATCTTTGGCGTGGCAGGATCTTCCAATCATTGATAGAGGAAAGCCTCTCTTTATTTTAGTTGCAGGGAAAGAGGGAAAAGAAGCGCAGGATCTTTTTCAAAAAAAGATTGCCAAAAAAACAGGCATTACCCTGAAGGCACTTCCCGACACCAGGACTATAAGACAGAATGCCATTCTATTCGGTCATCCGGATACGAACACTCTTCTCAAAGAGATTGTGAATGCTGGTATTGATTTAGGAGTAACACCGCTCTACCCTGCTCCTGATTCTTATATGATTAAGGAACTATCTTTTAAGGGAAGGAAAATCCTTGCAATCATAGGGAAAGGAGAAGGACTTCTAAAAGGAGCGGAAATCTTTACCCGTTTCCTCACTGTGGATCCTGGCTATCCAAACCAGTACTTTCTTCCATAAAAAAATATTGAATATGTGAAAATTATTATGGTTTCACTTAATAAAAAAAGAGTCTTTAGGAAAGAGTTTTTTTCTTTATCTTTAGGAGGAATACAATGAAACGATTGATCTGTTTCTTTCTCTTCTTCTTCGTAACAATTCTCTATGGCGCGGAGGAAGTGGGAGTCTGGGGATGGAGAACCTCTGTATGGAAAAAGTTTCTCAAGGAAGAATTTTCTATGGAGGCAGGCATTCTCAAAGCAGGAGAAAAAGGAGAAATGCCGGTGCAGGAGTTTAAGAAATATCGGTTAGTTATCCTCTGTCAAGGCGGTCCCTCAATACCCTGTACAGACGAAGAGATCGCCATTGTTGCAGAGTATGTAAAGTCAGGGGGGAAAATGCTCCTTTTTTCAGGAACTCCTGCTGGTATGTTCAAAGGCGCAAGCGTCTATGATCTTTCCCGCGCTGAGGAGATTCTTGGCGCTTCTTCCTACTTTTATGGAAAGAGTGCCACCGAGATACTCACGCCAGACAATCCTCTCGTAAAAGAGTTTACCCAGAAAGAGTATACATGGTTTGAAGAAGCGCCGGGATTATCCGGTATCACCACTGCCAAAGTAATCGTAGGAAAAGAAAGTGCGGGAAAAATATCTGCCAGACTTCTTCTTAACCGGTATGGAAAAGGACTCGTGGCATACTTAAGTCCAGTGGCAATTACCGCCTATGTTACGGGATGGAAAGAAAACCCGGAACAGGCATCGCTGGTACATCTGATTAAATCTCTTATTACAATCTCGTTAAAGAATACTCCTTCTGTTGAAGAGGTCGCGGGAGCCATGGTAGAGCAGAAACCAAAACGGTTTGACGCAATCTCTATCAATGGTATTCCAAGAGAAGTTACTATTTTTGCAGAAAAAGAGTCTCTGGCGCAGGCAACCCTTCTTGCCAAATATCTGAACAAGGCAACTGGAACTGATATTCAGGTAAATAAAGAAAACAAGGGAACAAATCCCCTTTATATCAAGGTTGGAGGCGATGAAGAGACAAAAAAACGGATTCCTTCTCTTTCTTCAATTCATCCCTTTGGATATTTCATTACATTGGCAGACAAAAACACCTTAATTATTGCTGGACAACGACCTATTGCCACAGAATATGCAGTCTATGATTTTCTAAAAAAGTTTGCCGGATACCGGCGTTTTATGCCGGGAGATATTGGAGAGATTCTTCCTGAACAAAACCATATCTCTCTGCCAGCAACCCTCTCCCTGAAAGAAGAACCTAGCCTTCTTTCTTATGTTAATGCCGGGTTTTACGGAGGAAGCAATTTTTTTCGCTCATGGCGAACAACGCTTCTTGCAAGCCACTGGTTTATGAAGATCTATCCGCCAGAAAAATATGGAAAAGATCATCCTGAATATTACACGATGGTAGATGGAAAACGTTTTGTTCCGCCGCCTAAGATGGGAGGTACCTGGCAACCTTGCGTAAGTAATAAAGATCTTCCGGCAATCGCGGTGGAGTATGCGAAGAATGAATGGTTTCCCACACAAACCGAAGCTCTTGGGTTTTCTGTGGGAGTCAATGACGGAGGCGGAGATTGTCATTGTCCTGAATGTACGGAATGGAAGATAACATATAATAATCAATATATTCCCTACTATAATTCCGTCGCAAAACTTCTTGCAAAAGAGGTTCCAGATAAACTGGTCTGTTTCATTGCATACGGAGGATCATCCGGTATCCCCAAAAATATTACGGTGGAACCTAATATCTATGTAGAGGTATGTAGCGGGCTTCAGGATAATTTTCGGCTTATGCGAGGATGGAAAGCGGCAGGCGCGCAACATATCGGACTTTATGACTATATGTATGGCGGTGGATATGTAGTACCGCGGCATTATCCCTCAATCTTAGGGAATGCATGGAAAAAGGCCTATAAAGAGTTCGGACTTTCTGGAGCATGGACAGAAACCTTTATTCAGGTATGGCTCTATGATGGACCCCGACAGTATGTGATGAATGAATTAGCATGGAATATACATGCCGATATCAAGGGACTTCTTAATGATTATTTTACAAAGTTTTATGCAGAAGCCGCAATACCAATGCAACAATTCTTTGATAAGATTGAAGAGATATATGGAAGAAAATCCGATCCTCTTCATCCTATGAAAGACTGGAAATCTCTTGCGCAGTTCGCAGAATATACCAAAGCAGATCTCTCTTTCCTGGATACAAAATTAGCAGAAGCAAAAAAAATAGTCAAAGATCCCTCTGCTTCTACACGACTTGCGCTCTTTGAAAAAATATTCGGTTTGACCCGCCTCTATTTAGAAGGATACCTCTGCGGCCTTGATCTAAAGGAGATCACCCGCGTTACGAATGAATCTCAGGCAAAAAAAGCAATAGAGATTGTGAAAGCAGGAATATCTGCCGCGGAAAAGATTGATGCCTATACCATGACACCGGAAGAAGAAAAAAACATCTTCATCAATACTACTCTTAATGGATTTCGGAATATTCCAACCCTTAAGATTGCACCCGGCATAGAACAAGAATCAGACCGCATTTTTTCTCTTATCAATGAGTGGAAAAAGAGAACCTCGGGAGAAAAAACAGCGAGGGAATATTGGGTTTCTCTTGCCGCCAACCCTCAATACCGGAATATCGCGCCGATTCTTTTAACTCCTGTATATTGCGCAGAATCTTCCGAGGCGAAGAAAAATCTTATAAAATCTCCTGGATTTGAACCCGATGAAAGTAGCTCTGATGAGAGCGTGTTTACAGAAAAAGATCTTGAGAAGTTTGAATGGAAAAGTCTTAGTAAAAAACTTCCGGGGTGGACTACCTGGCATTTTCAACAGTCAGTAACGCGATTCTACTGGGATCCCACCGAAGCACATTCTGGAAAATATTCTCTTGCAATAAAAGAGAACCAGATTTCTGGTTGTTTCCAAACCGGTATTGCGGTAACTCCTGGATGTAGATACCGTCTTTCGTTCTGGGTAAAACAAAGTCCTCCGGATAAAGGCGGTTCCCTCGCAATCAGATGGTCGGGACCAAAAGGCTGGGCGGATCAAGGCGAAGGCGCGGTGGCAAGAATTATGCTTCCCTATCCTCAAGAAAAGGAATCAATGTGGAGAAAGGTAGAGACCACCTTTACGGTTGAAGACAATGTTACAACCTGTATTCCCCTCTTTTCCGCACCAGTGCAGAAAAAAGGAGAAACAATATGGTTTGATGATATTTCCATGATCAAGATTTATGACCCTTCTTTTTTTCCAGAGATAAGGAGCACACGATGATTCTTCAAAAAAATGCTTCCTTCCACCTTCTTTCAGGATTCCATGGAGATCCTGAAGTAAAGGAAGCAATGAATACCGCGGAAGAAATCTTTGGTAATATAGGACTCGTACCCGATGATTCCAATCCCGGATTTATCTTTGAAGTACGGCAACAAGAAGAATTGAAGGAAGGATATTCACTGGATATTCTTCCAGATAGATCGCGTATTGTCATCTCTGCGACAACTCCGGAAGGAGCACGGTGCGGAATCTATGCGTTTCTTGAATTGATCGGAGTAAGATGGTTCTCTCCCGCAGAAGATCCTATCCTGCCCACTCTTCCGATTACTCTTGCTTCATCTTCTGCCACAATCTTTCCCTCGTCGCCTTACCGGGGACTTCACCTCTGCGCAGGACCCCATCACTATGAAGAACGAGCCGCTGTATGGATGAGCAGAATCAAGATGAATAGAAAACTTACCCACCACAACGAAATTGCTATTCTTGGAAAAGATTTACAAAGACTCGGGATAAAACCAGATACCACGGTGCATAGTTATACCTATTGGATTCCGGATAAGACCTTCTTTTCCGAACATCCGGAATGGTTTAGCTTAATAGGAGGAAAGAGAGTTCCTCAGAAAGCAGGAGGACAGTTATGTCTCTCTAACCATACAATGCGTCAGGCTTTTGCACAAAATATTTCTGATTACCACCGAACAAATCAATCTGTATCGGTCATTGGTATCTGTCCCAACGATGGATATGGATGGTGCGAATGCGAAGAATGTAAAGCTCTTGATACTTTGGAAGATAAAAAAACGGGAAAAACCAATGGCCGCGTTGCAGATTTTGTCTTTGATATCGCGACGCGTCTGCTGAAAAGCGATCCTGAGGTTCTTCTTGGCCATTATTCTTACAGTAACTTTGCCGATTTTCTTGACCAGCGCGACCAGTGGCCGGAAAATCTAATCATTAGCTGTACGCTTAGCAACTGTCTAAAACATGCGGTGAACGATCCTAACTGTCCGATAAATGCAAAGAACTGGGAACGTCTTAAAAAGATAAAACAGAAAATCTCTCATGTCTATCTCTATGAGTATTATATGCACCGATGGTCATATCTTCCCGCACCAATATGGAAAGTGGTAGCAGAAGATATGAAAGCATACCATTCTCTCGGAACCGACGGCTTTCTTTCTGAAGCATCAGGAGGACTTCATCCTTCCTATCAGAGTTATCACCTTCCCTTCTATGTCGCGGCAAGAACACTCTATCATGCGGAAGAATCATGGGAGAAGATTCTTGATGATTACTGTGAAAAACGATTTGGTCCGGGAAAAGAGGCAATGAGAAAATATCTGGCGGCTCTTCAAGAAGGCCTTGAAACAATGGAAGGATGTTTTACCCGTTCTCCGAAAGATCTTGAAAAACTCTTTACTAAGAAGGTACGAAACACTGCGAAACAGTGGCTTGTCCGCGCAGAACAGCTCTGCGCCCGCACAGAATACCAGGCACGCGTAGCGCAGGAAAAAAATCTCTTCCACAAATGGGAAGAAATTGCTGAAACCCGAGCAAAATATGCCATTGAACAACCAGTTACCTCAATGCCTCTCAATCTTCTTTCTTTGGATGTTACGCTACCAGAAGAACAAAAAATTGTTCTTCTGGATTCTATCTCTCTTCTTCCTCCTGAACGCAATGGCGCCTTTGTTGTACCCTTTGCCAACAATACCCATGCAGGACTTTTTATAGAATGTGCCGAAGAATCAATGGAAAAAATTCGCACATCCACAGGCAAAAACCTGGGAGAGGTCATGGGAGGAGAACATGTAGAAATTTTTGTTGCTCCCGCGAGAAATGCAAAAACTGTGTACCAAATTATCGTAAATGCGGGAGGCGGAGTATGCGCCTCAGAAGCAACGGGAAGCCGATGGAATTGGGCGTGGCAAGGAGAATTTTCCGCAAAAACATCTCTGTTTCCCGATAAATGGAGAATTCTCTTTACTATTCCTTTTTCTTCCTTTGGCGCAACTGCTAACAGGTGGTACTTCACCGTGGTTCGGAACCGCCATATAAAGGGATGGGAAATTATCGGAGCTCCGGAAGGAGGCGCCTATTTCAGGCCTACCCATTACCTTGAGGTTACGCCTCCCTAACAGCCAAGAAACCTCCATTCCAAAGAGAGGAATTTATTCAATCCTTTTATAGACAATAGACAACTACTCTATTGTTGTAAATATACCTATTCCTCTGATACCAACGAATAGATTGAACAAAGAGAAGCATTCGGGTATACTGGTAGTATGAAAGAATCCCTCAATGAAAAAAGAATCTTTTCTGAAACTCATCCATTCCCTGTAATCCTCCAGTATTCAACAATACTTTTTTCACGTGTGATGCACAATTCTTCCAATCCCGGCTCTATCTCCTATCCCCATAGCCATCCTCATGAAACAGAGATCCATTTTATCAAAACCGGAGGAGGAACCTACCGTATTAAAAACCAACGAGTCTTTCTAAAAAACAACTCTGTTCTTATCATACATCCCAAAGATGTTCATCACTTTCTTTTTGCAAAAGCAGGGGTGAGTATTGAAAAATACTGTCTGACTTTTCTTCCGGGAGCACTTAATCTTTTTCATCACAAAAATAGAATCGCACCATTTATACAATGTAAGGATTCGTTCCCTCATACGATTTTGTTTCCTGAGAAAGAATTTCTTTTATTCACCCTTCTCTTAGAAGAGATCCGAGAAGAATTGCAACGACCCCATCCCCATCAAGAATTAATCTCGGTAAATCTTACCAAACTCCTTCTTAATCTTCTCCGAGGTATTGAAAGAACAGAAAAAAACATTACTCTTTTGGTGAAAATGGATCCTCGTATTACTAAATCTCTTGATTATATTGAAGAAAATTTTCGTTCTCCTCTTTCACTAAAGAAGGTCAGCCATACTGCCGGAATTTCTGCCTTCCATTTCAGCCGCCTCTTTACTCAATCAGTCGGGATCTCCTTTCGCTTCTACCTCCTCTCTAGAAGAATTGAAGAAGCAAAAAAGCTCCTTGAAGAAACAGATAAAAAAGTTCTTACTGTCGCGCATCAATCAGGGTTTTCAGATATGAGCGCTTTTAATCGGAATTTTAAGCGCCATACTGGCATCACTCCAGGCGCCTATCGCCAAAAATACACAAAAAAAGAAAAGTCTTAACAATCCCTTTCAACAAAGGGTATCATAGTAATAGGAGGGAAAAAACAAAGGGGGGCAAAATGTTTAATGGAAAAGTGATTTCTCGCAAATCACATGGGTTCACCCTCATAGAGCTTTTGGTGGTTATTGCTATTATCGCTATTTTAGCGGCAATGTTATTGCCTGCGCTTTCAAAGGCAAGAGAACGGGCAAGAAGCGCTTCATGTATGAATAATTTGAAACAGATCGGTATCTCTTCTGCTCTTTACCTTCAAGATTATGATGATTGGCTTCCCAGTTCGCAGGCAGATGGTATTTATTGGTGGGCGCGGCTATCATACTATGGAATTAATTATATGACTGTCTGGTGTCCGAGCGACAAAACCCCCGCCTATGTGGCAAAGAGCTGGAATGGAGTCTTTGTGAGTAGCAAAGGAATTAGTTATCTTATCAACGGAGATCTCTCCTATTATCAAAAAAAGTATCAAAAAATAACAGTCTTCAAGTATCCTTCCAAAAGTGCCTTTATGATTGATGGAAATAACCACTGGACAGGCAATTACACCACACAGGTAACAGATAGCAAGGCTTCGGGTACCTGCTTTGTCCGTCGTCATGATAAGAGTCTGAATGTGCTCTTTTTAGATATGCATGTGGAGAATATGAAAGATCTTCCTAAAGATCCCACAAAGAGTTCAATGCCTACCACTGTCCCAGACGTCAATACCTTTTGGAGAGGAAGACCAGCAGGCCATTGATTGTATGGTAAGACTGTAAAAAAAAGCACGATACAATTTATACGGAAGAGCTTAAAACTCCTTCTGCAATAAAAGAATCCTTTTCTTTGTTGTATGGCAGAAAAAGCAACTTTCCCCTCTATTTCCGCAAAATAATCCTATAAGAAGAGAAAAATAGGTGATATGATTGGTATGAAGTACCCCTTATATGAAGGAGATAAAACAATGCAAAAAACGCTCCATACGTTACAGCCTTTTATTCCAATGGTTCGCAGACTATTTCACCTTCTATCTTCTCTTCTGAAAAAAATCTCGGCAGATATAAAACCTTCTATTTAAAATACTGTAAAAAATATTTCTCATACAGGAGAAGTCAATGAAAAGGAATAGGCAGGAAAGTGGTTTTACCCTCATAGAGCTTTTGGTGGTTATTGCTATTATCGCTATTTTAGCGGCAATGTTATTGCCTGCGCTTTCAAAGGCAAGAGAACGGGCGCGTACTGCTTCGTGCATTAATAACCTGAAACAGATAGGGCTTTGTTTTGCACTCTATCTTCAGGATAATGATGATTGGCTTCCTGCTGCGCAGGCAGATGGTATCTATTGGTGGACCCGTATTTCTCAGTATGGATTAACCTATATGTCTATCTGCTGTCCAAGTGATAAGACCCCTGCGTATGTGGGAAATACCTGGAATGGAGTCTTTGTGAGTAAAAAAGGAATTAGTTATCTCAGCAATGACGATTTGATGTATTATAGAAAAAAGTATCAAAAAATAACTCTCTTCAAATATCCTAGCAAAACAATGCATTTTGCGGATGGTAATAATCACTGGCTCGGCACATATGGCATACAGGTAACAGATACCAAAGCTTCGGGTACCTGCTTTGTCCGGCGCCATGATAAGAGTATTAATGTTCTCTTTTTAGATGCGCATGTGGAGAATATGAAAGATCTTCCTAAAGATCCCACAAAGACCACGATGCCTACCACTGTCCCGGACATAAATACCTTTTGGAGAGGAAGACCAACAGGTTCAGGCTCCTGATTTTATGTAAGAAGATAAAAAAAGTGCTACTATAAGAAATCTTTCGCAATTTGCGGCATTTCAAAATTCTTCAATGCGTTCCGCTACATAGGAGACACTATGAACCGTGTAGATAGAAGAATTGCGCGATTATTGCCAGCTCCTTATTCCGCGAAAACAAAGATAGACAGTAACAATGTGCCTGCAGGGGGATATAGAATTGAACGCCAAGGAACACACTTTCTTATTACAGCAGAAAGCGAGCAATCCCTCTTTTTCGGAGGAATACGGCTTCTTGAAGAATTTGGCTTCAGACACCTGATTCCCGGATCTTCAGGCAGAACTCTTCCGACAAAAAAGCGAGCCCCTTCCTTCAAGGTCATTGCAGAAGCGCCAACCTTTCTCTATAGGGGATACCATGTGTGCGGACATAGCCACTACAATCAAAATGCGGTTGTATGGATGTCCGCGAACCGCATGAATTTTAAGCCCTGCCATAATCCGGAAGTTCCACAGGACCTTCCCAAGTTGCAGAAAAACTTTCTTACCACCATCTGTTTTGGTCATAGTTATGCAGAGTGGATTCCTAGAGAAGACTTTTTTAAGAGCCATCCGGATTTTTTTCCTCTTATAGGAGAGAAAAGAGCTCCTTCGGGAGGAGGACAACTCTGTTTCGCAAATCCTCGTCTTAAAGAAATTTTAGAAGAACGGATCGGTAGATTTATGGATAGATTCCCTGAAGTAAAGGTAATAAGTTTTATGCCAAACGATGGACTTGGATGGTGTGAATGCGCATCCTGCCAGAAACGGGATACTGTGCTGGAAAAAAAGCAAAAAAAGGTCTCTACCAGGGTATTCGGATATACGGAAGAGATCGCAAAGGCTGTTACCAAAGAAAGATCCGACCGATTCCTCGGAACAGGCGCTTACAATAATTATAGTGATCCACCGAAAGATCTTCCTTTAATGAAGAATGTAGCGATATCCCTTACCACTGGCGCCCGATGCCTGAAACATGCGATTACCGATCCATCCTGCCCTTCCAATAGAGAGTATCTTGCACGAACAGAGGCATTTACGAAAAAAACAGGAATGGTGATTTTTTCCGAGTATTACTTTGCTTCTTCCTGGAGAATATTTCCTCTGCCGATCCTTACATCTCTTCGGGAAACATATCGCCACCTCGCCGCAATAGGAGTGAAAGGAGTAAAATCAGAGGTTGTTCCGGGAAGCGCATGGGACCCCCTAAAAATCACACTCTATGGAGTGGCACGGCTTCTCTGGAATCCGGAAAGTTCAATAGAAGAGATTTATAAGGATTTTACATTTCACTATTTTGGAAAAAAATGGAAGGTGTTTTTTGATTTTTATTATGGATTGGAAGAGGCACTTCAAAAGATGCCTGGCTGTTTCTTTCTGAAAAAACAGGAAGCTCTTCCTCTATTCCAACATCTTGACCTTCACAAGGTATACAGATCATTTCAACAGGCATATACAGAAGAAGGAGATCCTGTAATAAAAAAAAGAATCCGTACTGAACTTTCTCATCTCAAGGTATGGGAAGAGGTTCTCGCAAAACTTGCCACACAAGAAGAAACGAACTATCCTGTTGCGCCGGGAAAGCCATCCTCCCGCGACGGACGAGCCTCTTTTGAACTTACTGAACGCGCTTCGCTTCTTCCTTTTCCTTCAAGGGTCTATTTTATCGCGGGATACGATGACAAAGGGCTTCATCTTCGCTTTGAAACTAAGACCAAAGAGATTAAACGGCTTCAAAAAATTCCTTTCACACCCCATTCAGGAGATGTCTTTCTTATGGATGGGATTGAGCTCTTTCTTGTAGCGGGAAAGCCTGGCAATGACTATTTTCAGTTTGCATTCTCTCCCGCGGGGCATAGCTATTCTTCGCGATGCACCCACAAACCTCTTCATTTTGATACATCGTTTCAACCGGATATTATTGTTAAAAATTCGTTTCCATCATCTCAGTGGGTCTGTGAAGTAACCCTCCCATGGAAAGTCTTCAATAGAAAAAAAGCGGAAAAAGGAGAAGTCTGGCATGGATCATTCTGTAAAAAGGAACGGAGAAAACTCTCCCATATCCTTGGCGGCTGGCCATCAGGAGGAGCCTACCATTCTCCCAAAGAATTTGGCAGCCTTACATTTTTATAACGACCATTGTTCTCAGGAGGAAAAGATGCGAAGATTTTCAAGTAGAGTTATTGCAGGTCTTCTGATAGGCGTTTTTGTCCTCTGTTTCTCTTCTGTCGCAAACAGCGCCACTCTTACCATAACAGAAGGAAACTATTCCAGCGAAGAGTTTGCTTCGGAACCTGCTTTCTTTGTAGATACCGAATATTACAAGGCAGTGGTGGTTCCGGGAAAAGGCGGACGCATTCTCTCCCTTGAAGATAAGGTCTCGAAAAAAACCATTGTGAAAGAAAAAAGTTATGGCGGGCTTCTTGACGACCATGGGGATCGCTATACCAAACCCTATACAGGAAAATGGATTAAAAAAAGTGATACAGAAGCTGTTATTGAAATGTTTCTTGATGAACCTCTTTCCTACAGGAAACAGGTAACCTTTTTTGCGGATAGACCAGTAATCCAAATAGATTATCGTATCCAAAATAGTACTCAATCGCCCCAACGCCTTCTTTTCCGAAATGTGGTACGGCCCGCGGGAACTGATTTTACCGGAAACGAACTCTACTGTTACTCACGCATTTCTGGACTTCAACGTGCCAAAGGCATGCCTCGTACCAGTGATCAGGCAGATCCATGGTGCGCATTGGTGGATCCTCTTGAAAAAACCGTGGTGGCAAACTCTTTTGAAGGAGATGCGCTTGCGCTTCTCTATACATGGCAAGGAAGCAAAGTTGATCCCACATACGAGTTTATGTTTCAGAACTTGGAAGCGGGAAAATCTATAGATGTACGGTATTATTGGCAGATTCTTCATGGACTTACGGCGGCGGATTACAGCCATCGCACATTTACCGCGCAGATAGAGGGATCATGGGATGGTACAACCCTTCAGACAACCTCTTCTTTGGTAGGAACATGGAGACCGATGCCAGATTTAAAAATTTCCGGAGAAGTCTTAAATCCAGAGAGAAAGGTTATTGCAAAGATTCCCTCTTCGGCATTACCGGTTACTGCAATTGATAAGGTTTTTTCCATACCGATCAATGCGCGAGTTTCCGGAGAAAAATATGTCATCCTTTTACTAACCCTTACCTCTAAAGAGTTTCCTGAAGGCATTCTTATAGAGAAACCATTTCCTAAAAATGATAACCCTAAACTTCTGGCAGGATATAGCAGACCGGTTAGATGGCTCGGGAAAGCAGTGGTACAGAAGCCGATTCCAGGATGGGTAAAGGAAGAGAAGTATGTGATTACTCCCTCAATTGCGGATAAAATGCGGGGATGGATGGTGTTTGAAGAATCAGGCCCTCGCCGGGGCAGGACTGTTTCGCGGATACCTTTTGATATGATGCAGAATGAGCCAGAGGGATTTCCAATTCATTTTTATTCTATTTCCTTCTCTGGAGAGGTGGAGATAACCTGCGATACTCCCAAGGGCATAGGACTGGAATCTTTTATTCCTGAAGAAATGCCTGTGCAACTCTGGTTAAGAACAGTCTATGGATTAAAACTGAATCCAGGAAGAACTTTTTCTGTAAAACCCGGAGATGATACCACACTCTTCTTCCGTCTCTCGGTAGATACCCTGAAACCCGGCACCCATCTCTGCAAGATTCTCTTTACTCCTAAAGGAAAAAGAACATTTTCTGTAGAGGTGCCGGTTACTGTGCATCCTGTAAAATTTCCAGAACGTCCTTATATGGTTTTAGATCTTAACAATACAGCAAATTATCTCTGTGCGCGTCAGGAAAAAGGAGTATGGAACTGGGATCCAGTTAAGGCGCGTAATTATCTTACTGATATGAAACAACACGGATCTCTTACACAAACCATAGGAGGAAACAATAGTCCTGATAATTACCATATGATCCGATTTATCAAAGACCGGGAAACAGGTCTTTCCCTTCCAGAAGCAATAAAGAAAGATCCTTCCCGGTATAAAAGTTCTACTCCGCCAGCCCTTGATTTCTCCTATTTTGATTGGTTCTTTGAAGAACTTCTTTCCTATGGAATGAGCCATGTGCGTTTTATTATGGGAGGATGTGGAAATTCCTTTATGCAGAGGCAATCACAGATTACTCGTTTAATTTATGGGACCACCTTTCCTTCAGGAGATGTACGTCAACTTGCAGTACAGGAATGGTTCTACCGTGAAATTACACAATACCTCAAAGATCGGGGGTTTACTAGAACCCTTTGCACGATAGATGATGAAATTCCAAGTGAAAAAATGGCATGGTGGGTACAGCATGCCTATCGCGCATCACAGATGGGGCTTGAGCCTGGAGTAACTATCTCGGCGAAGATCATTGAGTCTGACACCATTATGAATATTATCTCGCCTTTTATGCCTTACTGGATTATCGGTACCTTTGGAAAAGAATCTTTAGATCTTCGAAGGAAACAGGGGCTAATCAAACCCAATGACTGGCTTACCACCTACCATTCTTCTGCGGTACATTTTCAACCCTATGACTCAATGCGAGGACATTGCGGCATAAGAAATGCCTGGGTTGGACTGGATGCCTGCTGGATCCAAGCATACGACCGATTCTACAGCACAGAACATGTGGTCTATCCTGGACCAGACGGACCCATCTCTTCTGCGGCATGGGAAGGCGCGCGCGACGGAGTCGACGATGCTAATCTCTTTCTTTTGGCAACAACACTCTGTGCCAATATTCCCAAGGAAAAAGAACGTGTTTCCTTTGAAAAACAGATTGCCCGGTATGTGGGAGCAGATGAAAAAGCAACCATTAGAATTCTTGATAAACCCTCGGCTTTAGGTATATTAAGCGAAATCTCCAATAATCCCGATACTTTTGCATTTCGGCAGATGAAAAGCGGGCTCCTTCGGCTTATAGGAGAGATGGCAAAAAAGGTACCTGTACAGAAAGCCAATCTTCTTTTTAAAAACATTCCCCTTATTCAGGATGGAGTTCCTTGCTTTAAGATTGCGGGTGATATCGCGCAAGCCGCTGATTTTTTTAAATCCTGCGCAGGAGCATTGGAATCTTCCTCGCCTGAATCCGCTTCTGAAAAGGAGGATAGAGGTATCTTTTTCTGCGGCACCTTTGCGCAACTTTCCTCTATGCTTCCATCGCTTACCGCACATCCAACCCTTGCGGATCTCTCGAAAAACTATCCTGTTGCGGAAAATTATGTTATAAGAACCATAGAGTTTCCCGCAGATCTTAAAAAGAATATTCCTTCTTCCACCACTATTCTTATTATTGGAGGAGATGAAACAGGTACCGCACGAGGGATAAAGATTCTTTCACGGGTTCTTTCGTTTCCTAAAAGCCAGTACAGCCACTGGCTCTCTTTCTTACAATAGTGAGGATACTATGACTCATCGCATGATTCGCATGATGATCGTCTCTATAGTAACACTCTGCGTTGCCATTGCCGGCGCGGAAAAAAAGCCTGTCGCGCTCGCAGGAGGAAATTACGGACCCTATGAAAAAAGCGTTATTATACGGAATGTTCTCACTCCGGAAAAAATTGTCTTTGAAGATAGGGGCGACAAACTTGATCCAATGGAGTTTGAGCGATATTCTGTGGTAATTCTTGCAGGATCTCTTCTACAAGAAGATGGCAAAAGTCCAAGAATCTGGTCGCAGGAAGAGATTGACACGGTAAACAAATATGTTGAACAGGGCGGAACCCTTATTGTAAGTACAGCGGTTCTTCTAAACCCTATGGGAGGATGGCCTAAAGGATTTGATACAACCGCCCTAACAGCCCTTGGCGCAAAACGGATCTCCTCTGGAGCCAAAGTTTCAGAAATGCCGTTTACAGTACGGATAAAGGATTCTCCCTATGTAAAAGATATCACAAAAGAATCGTATCAATGGAAAGGCGCGGTAGCCGGACTCATCAACATTACCACTGGAACCGCAATCATGGGAGCCGACGATACCACAGGAAATCTTATTGCCTCTATTCTTGTGAATGAATATGGAAAAGGACGAGTTTTTGCATTTGGGATGGAACTATTCCGGATGGATGCGAAAAATCCAGATACCCGCGCCTACGAAATACTTCTCCGAAATGCGATTCTCAGCGCAAATCCACTTACAACAGATGAACAAAAAGCGCAAGGTCTTTCTAAAATTTCCGGTTCGTTTCTGATATGGAAGGCAAAAGAAACAAAGGAAGTTCTTTCCCTTGATTTCCTTCTTCCTGACAAAGATTCAACGACAGAGCCCATTGTACTTGATATGGCGGGCAATGAAAAAGAAAGCGCCTTCCTCCACATTACCGCAAAAAACGATATCTCCCTCCACATCTCTCTTGAAGGAGATAATCTAATCTCATCTGCGGAACTTCTTAGGAGGACGCCTTCCTATACATGGATTGAAAAAATTCTCACTACCGCAATCCCTCTCAAAAAAAACAGTACAGAAGAGATATGGATACGCTTCTCTTCCAAAGGAGTATCTCCCGGAACATATAAAGGCGCGCTTTTATGCGAAGCAGACGGAACCAAAAGCCGCGTGCCAATCTCTATCAAAGTATGGAGAACCTCTCTTCCGGAAAAGAATCTTGTAAGGATCCAGCCATACGGAAGTTCTGTAGGATTTATTAATTCAATGTCAACAGATAGAAAAAAAAATGAGGAGGCGCTCCGCCAGGTTTCGGCATTCTTCGCCAATATGCGGGAAAACCGGATTGATATGCTTGAATTCTATTATAACCAGTATACGATCTGGTCTTTTGTAAAAATTGGCGAGACCCCCATGATAACAGCCCTGCAAAAAGATCCCTCGCTTCTTGAAAAAAATCCTCTTCCTTCCCTTGATTTTTCCTATATCAATCTCTTTCTTGACACGGCGATTCAGCATGGTTTCGGAGATGCGATTATCTTGCAGGGACCTAAATCAATTTATTCTACGCCTATTGCCAATATCGCAAAAATTCTTGGCAGAGAAATCCCTCCGGAAAGCAAGGAATATGAAAAATTGGCGCTCTGGTTAACCACCAGTTTTCGAACATGGCTTGAATCAAAAGGAAATAAGAAAATTTTCGCGAAATATCTTGATGAAATAGGCCCTAAAGAAATCCCCGACTGGAAGAAAACATCGCAGTTTTTTGCAAAAGCAGGCTATCTTCCATACTGTACCTGGACCGGCACCATCCCACGATCCGCAACACATATCGCTGAAGTAAACCCAGAATGTACCTTATGGCAGATACAAGCTATCTCTCTTGACGCTTTTCGGAATATTGTGGGAAAGAACCCTTCTCTGATAGATCAAAACGATGAAATCTGGTACTATGGCGGAGGAAGTAATCCCTATAGAATTCCCTACGAAAAAAGCCGGCTGATGGGATGGATGGCAGGATATTACGACCTGGACGGGTATGGATTCTGGACCTATAGAGCATGGCATTCTGAAGGAGAAGGAATTTGTAAATATCAAAATGGGGAGATTCTCTCCTCACCCGCACTTGAAGGACTGCGCGATGGCATTGAAGACGCCCAGTTATATGCCATGCTCAACCGAAAAAACCGTGAAGATAAACGGGCATGGAGTCCTGATAAATGCCATTATGGACTTGTAGGAGAAAAGGGCGCAATTCTTCTTTTAGAAGAAAAAAAGTATGGAGGCCATAAAGTGCCCTATATGGATTTTTCTGTATATTCTACTCCGCTGATAAAAAAAGCAAAAGCCCGTCTTCTTGAACTTCTTGAAAAATAACGTATCATACCTCTATAAACAATAACAAGAGCGTCTAAGGGATATTTTTCCATCCTATATCGCTCCTATTGGCCTTAAAATTGGTATTTCCGCTATCAAAGAGCCAACAATAAGAAGAGATCCTATAGAAAAGAAAAGATTAGAAACATAACAGAAAGGAGTCCCATGAAAGAATCTCTCGAGGAACTCATCTTCTCATCGAGAGATACCCTGCCGGCAAAGGTATCCTGGTCAAAGAGATCTACATGGACAAAGACCCGCCTTCTATGGCATACAGAGTGGGAGTTTCATCTGATTAAACAAGGGAAAGGCGCCTATTTTATTAAAGATCGGCGGCATAATTTCTCTGCAAACTCTCTTATTCTTATCGCATCCCGGGAAATGCATAACTGTATCCCCCATCCTAACACCCGTATAGACAAAGGAAGCCTTTTCCTGAAAGATGGCATGGTCTATGCGCTCGTGGGGAAGACTTTTTCCTCTCTCAACAATAATCGCGCGTTCCGTCTTAATGAAAAAGAATCAACACAGGTAGAGTTTCTCTTTGAAAAAATAGTCCATGAACAAAAACATCAGGAACACCTCTGGCAAGAGATTGTGAAATCAACTCTTACAACCTTTCTTTTTATGGCGGCACGGTTCAACCAGAGAATCGCGCCTTTACCTGACGAAAACCGTCTTGACCAGAAAGTTCTAGAGTATATTGAAAGATCTTTCTCTTCCTCTATTCCTCTTGCCACTATCGCCAGGGATTGTTCTTGTTCCATGGCTTCTCTTTTTACATCTTTGAAACATTCCACTGGATTGACCCCCAAACAATATATTCTTCAAAGAAGGATTATTGAAGCAAAAAAAATTCTTTTAGAAGAACCTCAAAAAAAGGTATCCGCAATCGCCTCACAGGTTGGATTCAGTGATTTTGCCCTTTTTAATCGGAGTTTCAAAAATTTTACCGGGATATCGCCAAGTGCATACCGAAAGATTTCACACCAAAACAATAACAATTACTATTGATCCAAGTAACAATAGTGTATATGATAAAGTAAGGGTTTAACATTTTCACTCATTTTTCTTTACATTGCACAGTATTGCGCACAGGAGGAAAAAATGGATAAGCTTGCTTTGTTTGGAGGAGAAAAAGCTGTAAATATGGATGTAAAAGATATTTTTACATGGCCTATTGTAAATAAGGAGATGGAAGAGGCGGTTCTTTCAGTTCTTCGTACTGGAAATATGTCTGGCAGTGATATCACCAAAGAATTTGAAAGAAAGTTTGCGGATTGGCACCAGAGAAAATATGGATTGGGAGCCAGTTCCGGAACAGCCGCGCTTCAAACCGCATTCTATGGACTCGGTATAGGAAGAGGCGATGAGGTAATCTGCCCTGCCATTACCTATTGGGCATCATGTCTTCCGGTCTTTTCTCTCGGTGGCACGGTGGTCTTTGCCGATGTACTGCCTGATACACATTGTATTGACCCCGATGATATTGAAAAACGGATTACACCCCGAACAAAAGCAATTATCGTTGTTCATTATGCCGGATATCCGGCTGATATGGACAGAATTATGGACATTGCTAAAAAGCATAACCTAAAAGTTATTGAAGATGCTTCTCATGCCCACGGAGGATATTATAAAGGAAAGATGGTAGGAACTTTCGGGGATGTTGCCTGTTTTTCTCTTATGAGCGGAAAATCCTTTGCTATTGGAGAGGCAGGTGTTTTTATTACTGATAGTAGAGAAATCTATGAGCGCGCTGTCGCGTTTGGTTGGTATGAACGGCATAACGAACTTACCCTCCCGGGAATTGTAGAAGGAGCGGGCCTTCCATGGGGCGGATATAAATATCGTATGCATCAGATGTCCTCTGCAGTAGGACTTGTGCAGTTGAAAAAGTTTCCCGCAGAAATGGAAGAGATTGATAAAGCAATGACTTATTTCTGGGATAATCTTGAAGGAGTTCCGGGATTTCTCGCCCATCGCCCTCCAAAAGGATCTGGGTCAACTAAAGGCGCATGGTATGCGTCTCATGCCCTGTACCGTCCTGAACAGTTAAATGGGTTGTCTGCCACCCGATTCTGCGAGGCGCTCCGCGCAGAGGGCTTTTCTTGCCATCCGGGTTGCAACAAAGCGCTTCATCTTCATCCTGTTTTTAATACAATTGATATCTATGGAGATGGAAAACCCACACGTAACGCATTTTCGGATCGGAACCTTTCTCAGTTAGAAGGATCCCTCCCTGTATCAGAAGGACTTCAGGCGCGGGTATTAAATATTGTATGGTTCAAAAAGTTTTATAAGGATATTATTGACTGCCATGTGAAAGCAGTAAAAAAGGTTGTGGAACACCACAAAGATCTTCTGAAAGATGATACAGGAAACCCAGCGGGAAGCGGCAATTGGAGCCTCTCGTTCAGAAGATAAGAAAAGGTCTTCCTTCAAAAAAAGAGTATAAGTAAAGACCGAAAGGGTTCAAGGATGGGGCGATTCCTTGGATGCGGTTGTTCTGCTATCGCGGCATAAAATGGCAAACAGAAAAGTCATATACTTTTGTCATACGAAAAATCTCTCGTATAATACAATGAGTATGAGATAGCATCTCCTTTGAAAAGACTTTTTGAAACATAACACAGAGATAGCGGAGAGCTTTATCCGCTGGAGAAATGACCAACCCCATAGGAGGAACAGCATGGTTATTGATGCGCATCACCATCTGCAAAAAGATCCTGATTATGCAAAGCGTCTTGCGGAACAATCTATGCGGCTAAAGATTGACAAAACCTGTGTCTTTGGTGCGGGCCGGCGCTCCCTTGAGTATGGCATGGCCGCCAACAAAGAAGTAATAAAAGCCGCAGAAATGTTTCCAGATCTCTTTATTCCTTTCGCATGCTTTGACCTTGGTTATGATATGCCAGATAAGATTAAAGAGTTCAAACGAGATGGGTTTCAGGGCGTAAAATTTATCAATCCTGCAAAAAATTATGATGATAAAGATTTCTATCCTGTTTATGCGGCGGCAGAAGAAGAGAAACTTCTGGTCATCTTTCATCTTGGAATTGTTTCACGGTCGCCGGTTGACCACTTATATGATGTGAATAATGAACGGCACAGAGCTATTTATCTCGATACTATCGCAAGGGCCTTTCCTAATCTTACAATCATTGGAGCTCATCTCGGAAATCCTTGGTATGAAGAGGCGGCCATGGCAGCCCGATGGAATCCCAACCTCTATTTTGATCTCTCGGGATCCACGCTTAAATGTAAATCTCCCGAGTTTCTTGGAACACTTCTTTGGTGGAGTTCTGAAAGCAGGTATAAAGATCTTCTCGGACGAGGAGCATGGGAGAAGATTGTCTTTGGTTCAGATGTGGGATATCAGGAGATTGACGATGTAATGAATGATTATTCCCGCACCATGAATGCCCTTAATGTTCCGCAAGAGATTCAAGCAAAGGTATTCGGAGGAACCATGGCCCAACTGTTAGGAATCGGAGAAATACAGAAATGATTGATATACACTGCCATTTTTTTCGTTCTCCGATGCAGGGAAAAGCAATCTTTGCGGAGAAAGAGCTCCTCCATGCCATGGATCAGCTTGGAATAGAACGGGCGGTGGTACTTCCAGTAGTAAGTCCTGAATGCCAATTCGGACCCTGTTTCAATTCAGAGTATATTCTACACGCCTATAAAAAATATCCAGACAGGTTCATTGCCTTCTGTAATCTTGACCCCCGCAATGGACTTAATGGTCCGGAAACCGACTTTTCATGGATTTTGGAAGAGTATAAGGAGCAAGGAGCAAAAGGAGTAGGAGAAATAACCGCCAATCTTTTCTTTGACGATCCGCGATGCAAAAATCTTTTTATCCATTGTGGAGCGCAAAAAATGCCTATTCTTTTTCATCTTGCGGACAGAGTAGGCAACAATATCTATGGTTTAGCGGATGACCTTGGACTCCCGCGGCTTGAACGGATGCTTACAGAATGTCCGGACACTACCTTTATAGGACATGCCATGGCATTCTGGTCTGAAATTAGCGCCGATAATTCCGAAGAAAAGCGAAATATCTATCCCAAGGGACCAGTTCTTTCTGGCGGAAGGCTTCCCGCCTTACTGCAACAATTCTCCAATCTTTATGGAGATATCTCCGCAGGAAGCGGATTTAACGCTATTTCAAGGGATCCAGAGTTTGGATTTTCATTTTTAGAACGTTTTCAGGATAACCTTCTTTTTGGAACCGACCTCTGCAGAATCGGCCAGAAAGCGCCCATTATCACATATCTGAAGAAAGCAATGGAGGAAGGCCGTATCTCTCTCACAGCCTTTAAAAAGATTTCCGAAGAGAATGCAAAGAAAATTCTTTCGCTATAACAATATGGGAACAATAGTAGGAAGATAGGCAAATTTTACCTCTTATTTCGCAATATAATCCTATCTTCTTTTTCTCTTTCGGTTTATACTTATATGATTTTTGATACGATATTTTCACATAAGGAGAGAGAATAATGCGCCGAATTAAGAATAATATCGTAAGAAGTATATGTATGCCTCTATTTGTTACAGGACTTATGCTCTTGCCGTCTTTTCTTCTCCATGCAGATAGCCGTATTGAAATAAGAGAAGAAACCTATAAAACACAAAAGGTCTCTGCGCCAGCCTTTCTTATTACCACTCGCTATTACACTGCCACGCTTGTTCCCGAGTTAGGAGGCAGAATTCTTGCTCTTATTGATGCAAAAGATGGAAAAAATCTTGTCTATGACAATGGATACGGAGGGCTTCTTGATGATCATGGATCAAGAATTTTTCTTCCCTACCAGCTTACCTGGATAAAAAAAACTCCCCAGGTAGCTATTGCCAAATTGGTGCTAGACGAAGAGGTTCGGTATGAAAAAATTCTTACCTTTTACGCGGACCGTCCCTGCATAGAAGTAATGTATCGCTGTGAAAATCACGGACAGACAGATAACCGAATGCTCTTTAGAAATGTGGTTCGTCCGGGCGGAGAAACCTTTAGCGATGAAGAACTTTACTGTTCCTCAAGGAAAACCGGTCTTCTTCGGGGAAAAAACCTTCCCTATAGAGATGAACCTGCTGATATGTGGGCGGCACTTATTCACCCTTCCCAACAAAGAGTGGTCGCAAACTTTTTTGAGGGAAATGCCCTTCAACGGCTCTATTCATGGAGAAAGGGAATCGCGGCAGTGGCGCCTACCTATGAATTTCTCTTTGAGCCCCTCAAACCCGGACAAGAGACCGAATTTCATTACTACTGGATGATCTGCCATGGCCTTACCGCCGCGGATTATGCTCATAAAAATTTTGTTGCCCAGATAGAGGGCTCTTATACAAATGAAACTCTCAGCGCAACCCTCTCTCTTGTGCCTACGTGGCTTTCCATGCCGGATCTAAAGGTATCAATGGAAATTCTTGACAGTTCTCGCAATAGTATCAGAACCCTTCCCAGCACGGCCATAGGACTTTCTCATCTTGATACACTCTACACTCTTCCTATTTCAACGAAGAATCTTAAGGAAGATTCCTATGTCATCCTCCTTCTAACCCTCCAGTCCTCTACATTACCAGAACCTCTTATCATAGAAAAACCATTCCCTCGTAATGGCGAAGACAAGCTTCTTGCAAAATATACACGGCCTGTCCGATGGGTGGGAAACAGTCCTGATCGGAAAAATATCTCGGGCTGGAAAAAAGAGACCGACTATACAGTACAACCAAATAGAGCGGATCAACAACGGGGCTACCTTGTTTTTGAAGAAAATGGAGCGGGTGCAGGTAAACATACTTCTCTGATTTCCTTTGATCTTGCTCAACTCGAACCAGAAGGATTTCCCCTTCATTTCTATTCTATCTCCGCGGAAGGAAGCGTACGTATTGGACAGACTTCTCCCAAGGGAATTCTTCTTGAAAGTTTTATTCCTGAATCAATGCCAATTAAGGGATGGACAGGAGAAGAACGAGCAGGATTGAAATTGATTCCCGGAGATACCTTTACCATAAAGCCCGGAGAAGATAGAACGCTCTTTTTCCGGCTTACATCAGGAGAAATAAAACCTGGAAAATATAGTGCGAAACTTCGTTTTACTCCTGAGAAAGGAGCTTCTTCGGATATTACGGTTGCGATAACCATTCATCCAATACGATTTCCCTCCCAGCCGATCATGGTCTTTGATGCCAACAACAATGTAACCGATCTCTGCACAAGACCTGGCAAGAATGCGCAAAATCCTGTCTGGGATCAAGTGCGCGCAGATAATTATATGAAGGATATGAAAAATCATGGAATCCGCGGGCATAATATGCCGGGAGTAAGTTCTCCTTTCTCCCGATATTGGTATAACCGGGTAAAGGTAAGAGAAACAGGGCTCTCCCTTACAGAATCTATTGCAAAATATCCTGAACGATTCCGGAACAGAACAGACCTTCCTTCTCTTGATTTTTCTGAATGGGATTGGTTTACGGATCAATTTCTCCGTGCAGGAATGACCCATTTCCGCGTACAAATGGGAAGCTGTGGAGAAAGATTTATGTCAGGTCATGCACCCTTAACACGCCTTATTTACGGTACAACGCTTCCCTCCACCGATATCCGACAAACCCTTATTATGGAGTGGTATAACAGAGAGGCAGTTCGGTATATGAAAGATCGCGGAATCCTTCGGGTCTTTGCAATCATAGATGATGAGATTCCGAGTGAAAAACTTGCATGGTGGGTACAGCATGCGTTTCGTGCCTCTCTGATGGGATTTGAACCGGGCGTTACCCAATCCGCGGCAACCATTGCCGATGATACCATTATCAATATGGTATCTCCTTTTATGAAATACTGGGTTATTGGGACCTTACAGAAAGATATGATGGACCTGCGAAGAGCAGAAGGGCTTATACGTCCTGAAGATCGAACTATTACATATCATTCTTCTGCGGTACATTGGCAAAAATATGATCAGATGCGGGGAAAATGCGGACTTGAAAGTGCTTTTTTTGACCTTGATGCCTGCTGGATTCAGGCATACGACCGATTTTACAGCACAGAACATGTGGTCTATCCTGGACCAGACGGACCCATCTCTTCTGCGGCATGGGAAGGCGCGCGAGATGGACTTGATGATGCTAATTATCTCTTGCTTGCACGCGCAATGATTTCTGCTCTTCCCAAAGAAGAACAGAAAACTGCGACCCAAACCCTTGAATCAATTGTTGGCATGAAAGAAGATTCTCTTATCCGATTCAGCAATAGAGTCTCTGGTATGGGAATGCTAACCCTTATGGGCTCTATACAAGGAAAGGCTTTCCGTCCTTATAAAACCTATCAGTTCAGGGAAGCAAAAGCACGGCTTCTTTCCTTTATAGAAACCCTTGCACCAAAAGTACCTACACAGAAAGCCTCTGCTCTTCTCGGGCTTCACTCTCTTATCCAAGAAGGAACCCCTTCTTTTATCATACCAGAACGTATGCAATATAAAGAACGGGCAGCCCAATTCTTACGAGATGCAGCCAAAGGTCTTGAATGTGCGGATCCTGTCTTTCAAGATCCAGATCCGAACAATCCCTATCCAATCTTCTTTTTTGGAAGATTAGAAGAACTCAAAAAAGATCTTCCCCTTCTTGCATCGCATCCCGACTTGCAAGATGTGGATGAAAAATATCCCGGTAAAGGGAATTATCTTATCCGATTCCTTCAGAAACCTCCTGATCCCAAGGCAAAAGCCGGTACAGCACAAACACTTAAATCAATGGTGATTTTAGTAGGTGACGAAGAAGGAGCAACACGAGCAGAAAAGAATCTTTCTCAGGTTATTACCTTTCCTAAAAGCCAGTATAGTCATTGGCTTGTTTCAAAAAAATAGGAGAAAAGAATGGTAAGAAATTTTTGTATCGCGGCGGCACTGATAGTAGGAATAATGACAACTTCTCAGGCAGGGGTCGCAAAACCTGTTTGTGTGGTTGCCAATTCCTATGGAGTCCATGAAGCGAACATCTTTATTAAACAGGCTCTCACAATCTCTTCGGAATTAGAATATCTTTATGATCACCATGGAACGTTTCCTCCCATAGATCAACTGAATAACTATAGTTTAGTAGTGATCTTTAATTCTACTGAACGGCCGTTTACTAACCAAGAATGCGATATGATGCAGAAATATCTTGAATCTGGCGGTCATCTTCTTTTAGGAAGCTTTGCTTCCAATACCATTGCAAAAGAGGTAGGTGCCGCCAATATTCCATGGATTGGAGTAAAAAGC
>JBBADJ010000010.1:0-87222 GCA_041656495.1 Candidatus Ratteibacteria bacterium | reverse complement strand
TCCGGAAGAATCCGTAAGGACTGCCACAATGTCAAGGGTTGCGTATGGCAAAGGACCCGCGGGAAAAAGAAAAGAAGAGGACTCTTTTTCAAAAGGAAGAGATTTTTTTATCAGCCATTCAGATTTTCCTCTTTCTTTTATCCCAGCTGTTAAGGTTGCTTTCGCGCCAGACTGAAGAAGAGAGGAAGAAATCTTTACATCAAAATGCACATCCTTTATTTTCTGCGTTTCAAAGATAGCATACCTATACCATGGAGAATATACCTGAATTTCCATAGGAACATAGGAAATCTCAAGCTTATCTCCTCCTTGGAAGGCAAGAGTTTTTTTGGTAAGCGTATCCCGAACCTTAACCATATATTGATACTTACCCGGAGTATCTATGATAATCTCACCAATATCCAATATTGTAGATTCTTTCTCTTTCTGGCTAATTTCCCGCACTGTTTTTTCTACTTTCCCCGCCTCGCTTATTAATGTAAAATCAAGAAGATAGTGTGCGGATTTTCCTGTATTATTCGTCACAGGAACCTTGATTCCCACATGTAATTTTGAATCCTGTACTACGGTTGATATCGCAGGCTCTTCTATACGAAAAGAAAAACGGGTCAGATCAACGGGAATCTCTATTTTCCGAAAACCACCCACACTATTAAATGCACCATTTTTTCCTATAGAAGAGTTTTCTTCAGGATTTTTTTTCTCTCTACAAAGATTTATATCCCAAGAAAAAGAGGAAGAAAATTCAGAGGATTGAATAAAGTTATAAAAAGGAATAGCTATCTCCGCAGACCAAAAATCTTCTCCTTGATATACAGCGGCTTGCCACTCACCATTCCAGGTAAGATCTGCCAGAAACCCGCCCTGTTCAAGAAATCTATCTAATCGGGAACCTACGGCATTCACTATAAAATGGAAATATTCATTCCCTGATCCAGGGGCAAGCATAATCTCTACGCAATCATCTGCAAAAACCTTTTGATCATGAGGACGCTTCTCTGCTTGAATGTTTTTTATGTCAGGTTCAATACAATGAAATCCAATATAAAAGGAGTTATCGTCGTAGAGTACATAAGCCCGTGTAGGATAACGCGCGGGCTGATCCGTATCCTGAATAATAAAATTAGTAATCGCAGATGCCTGCTTCCAAGGGGCCTCATCCAATTTTCCATCAATAATCGGAGGTTTGGAAATTTTTAAAGGTGTTATCTTCACATCAGCAGAAGAGGCTCCCGCACCGCAAAAAAGAAAGATTCCGCACAACAAAAACCCTATACTTTTTTTCATACCTCTTCCCCCTTGTTGAGTTTCTTTCCAGAAAAACCAGAAAATTACTCTTTGTTCTATTGCCAGCCCTTTTTCAAACAAGAAACTCCATTACCGTCTGGTAAGAGCTGGTCATAGGTTTTTGCTTCTACATGGCCATCTGCATAAAGAACATTGCCAATACCATTATGCCGAAAACTAAAATGATCTATCCAATAGACATAATAATACCCGTACCTTCCTGCCTCAGTAACAAGAAGTGTAATACTCGGATTATATATTCTTGTGGTTTTTGTAGGAGGATAGGTGGTAGGGTTGTTTCCGCTTCCTACCAGGCGTAAATTAATACCATACGTTCCTGTTGACATGCTACGTTGTTCACTTGGACATCCGCCTCCTATAGAGGCTACACCCATAGTTTTTTTGACACTAAGTCCATAATTCAGCCCTTTAATACATCTTGACGAGATAGCATGAAACCAGTAGAATTGACGTACTCCACCGGCATAAGAAGGGTCTCCTTCTGTATGGAAAACCGAACAGGGATACCAGTCATCCCAATCTTGCGCATACATCATCAGCGCAGTTCCTATTTGCTTAAGATTATTTACACAAATTGCCTGTCTGGCTTTTTCTCTTGCCTTGGAAAGTGCGGGCAATAACATTGCCGCTAAAATAGCAATAATCGCAATAACGACCAAAAGTTCTATTAAAGTAAACCCACTAAATTTTTTCTTCTTCATTCCTCCTCCAGTGTAGTATCTTGCGCATCTTTTACTTTTTTTAATAACATGGAGGTACTCAATCTTTTCCCTTATTCATATCATTGTTTCATACTCTTACTAAGACAATGGAATCGCTGATGCCATACAATGTTTCAAAAATAAGAGTGGTAGTAGTAACACGAGCAATGGAATTTTTTTTTTGTACAGAGGGAGGAAAGACCATATTACTATAATCGGAAAAAACAGGAAGAGTAAGAAAAGAGACAAAAAATTTAGCGAGAGATAGATTAGATAGCGGAAAAAGAGTTAATAAAGGGAATGCTTTCTCTATTTGTTTGCGCATTGGCCTCATCCTTTTCCTTTTGTCAGAGGCTTTCTCGAATTATTTTCTTTAATGTCTTTAATGAAAAGATGGTAACATGCTAATCGGTTTTGTCAAATTACCAATCTCAAAAAATCACCACAATCACCATAATTCTCTCTTTACGCTATCCATATAACCCTTCTTACATTAGACCTCAAATAAATCTGAAACCACTGCCACGAGATCTCCTTTCTTCACTCTCTCTAAGGGTTCCTTACGGCCTAACACAAAACCTTGACAAGGAGAATAAAGCAAGATATTTTTCTCTTTTTTCAGTATTTATAAAAGATACTGCTTTTTTCCGCGCTTTACTTTTCCCGGAATCATCTTAAGAAACCTCATTAGATTAAAGACTCCAAGCACACCATCGCATACCTCTTCTTCAATATTTTCCTGATGTCCGACAAATTCAACAGTAATCGCTATTTTTCCATTTCTTCGTGCAAATACAGAAAGTCTTTCTTTTACTATTGTTTTCTTCTGTGAGACCTTTGCAAAAAACCCAAGATTTAAAGCACGGCCGAACCGAAGAGTTTGTGGAGTTACATAAACGAAATAAGGCTGATTTCTTGAGTAGCTGTGAAAATCAATAAGAAGATCGCATGGCAATACTCCCTTCTCCCATATAGCGGCAACAATCTTCTCTAAAACAGATCCATCTTTCTTTTCCTGCCACTATACTACGATTAAAAGCAAAGGAGATACTTCCGACCCTGTTCCCTTCCTTATTGCTGATTCTATCGTAGAGCCCGCAGGGTTTCTACCTTTAACGAACCTTCCTGTTCTCAAGGCGGATATAGTACTCTTCAAGGAGATAGCCTGCTCCAAACCCTACTTTCCAAACAAAAGCTGATTTTACCCTTCCTGCTATCTTTTTTTCCCTCTCTTATTTCATATCATCAAGTATTTGCGTTGGAGTTCGTGCCACATTATAGAGTTTAAGATCACTAATAATTCCCTCCATTCCATACGCACCAGGAATAGCGCCGATATAGAACTCTTTTCTTCCCTGAGATATTATAAGCGGCTTCTGATATTCTTCATTTCGTTTTCCAGCCTCCTGCACTCGCACTGTAAGTTCTTTTCCATCCAGAAAAAGCCGTGCCGCAGAGCCATCATACGTAGCTGTAAGAAAATACCAGACTCCTGGCCTAAATTGCGGCGGAGCAAAGACAGAAATTGAATTTTGTTCGGAAGTTTTTCCTGTCTCAAAATATAAAGCGCGCCACGCGTAATAAAGGCGAAAGCCAGTTCCTGTTGTTGAGGAAGCATTAAAAAGAATCATAAATCGTGTAACCTTTGGTTTATCAGAATCTACAGTGGTAAACTTTACCCATGCCTCTATGGTTAATCCCTTAGAAAGATCGTATTGTGTTGTGATAGGTATCTTTATACAGCCTTTTTCCGCATTTACGAATCTGTTAGGAATAAATTCAAGAGCTTTTCCCTCTCTTCCTTCTGTCCAAGCAGTATTATTTCCATCGCGAAGAATCGTCCCATGATGTCCATTACCGCTCTTATCTTTTATAACAAGTCCCTCTCCCTCATCAAGGGGCCAATGGGCAATCAGCGGACTATCAGCGCCATAGAGAGCCACTGTACAAAAAAGAAGCATCAGAATAAGTGCGCGGCCTATGATACTAATCTTGCAATTACTTACAGTGGTAGTCATCTTTCTCCTCCTGTATATCCAATAGGTTCTGCCAAACTTGGCTATCTTTTCATCTATTTCTTAAGAGTAACCCCCGAATATCTCTTAATAAACTTCAATTTCCCCAATCTTCGCATACGGTCCATTTGTCGCAGTAACCCAAATTCTGATTCTATCTGTTTTTACTGGTTTAAAGGTATGCACAATCTCTGCATCGCTTCTATTGGAAACTTTATCCACTGTCTTCCAATTTCCGTCTATAAAGAGCTGTACCTCATAATCCCGTAAACTCTTTTCATGAGGGAAAACCACTACCTTTTGTATGGTCTGCATTGTATGAAATTTTAATTCAATCCAATCAGGTCCCTCATCTTTTGTGGTATCTTGCCAATACATGATGCGAGCTTGCCGAGTATCGGGAAGTTCGCACAGCCCGTCTGCCACGTGCCACAACCCATTATTCGCCCTTCCAGAACCTCCTGCACGATTACTGGAAGCAGTAACAGTAAGGGTTACATCCTCATAACGCTGATAGGCAAGATTTCCAGGTTTTTTTCTTTTGGCATATTCTTTCTCTATTGCCGCACAAATCTCTTTTACAGAAGTTAAATCAGGAATCTCCTTAACAGTGGTATATACACGCACTTCAAATGTATCAAAAGCATCGGTAAAACTCTCGTTTTTTAAAGAAACTGTTCTATCTTCTGAAACAACCTGAAGCCGAGAGCCATGTTTTCCTATGCCGGGCACTGTAATAGTTGCCTTCACAGGCTCCATCTGCGCATTGCATACAAAAAGAAAGAGTCCGTTCTTTGTCTCTTTTAGAAGTGTTCTGATAGATGCCGGCGAACTCTTCACAGAAAGGGAAGAAACCGGAGCAAGAACTGCATCCCCTAAAAATGCAAATTCCTTGGTATGGTGAGGAACGCCAATATACAATTCCGGATAAAAATCATACTGCCGATTATACTGAATAATACCGTTTGCACCAAGCAAAAGGGCCAAAAGATACTCATTCCTTCGCTCTATATAACTCGGTATCCTCACTCCACGCATACTTACATCGCCATAATTAAAACCCTGTTGAAGCCAAGGAACAGTAAACCTATGATAGGGATGAAGCGCCAGAATATTCGGGATATCTTCTAACACACGAATAATTTTTGATATATCATTAATTGGAACATCCCGATACATACGAGGATAGGCATGCCGACTAATAATATCACCGCATTGAGAAAAATTTCTCGCATTTACAACCGAACTTCCATTGGTTAAGAGAACAGGGTGGTAAGGATCTTCCTCTACTAAAAGATTGTAAATCTTCTTTGCTACCTTGATATTTGCAACATAGGTACTAATCTCATCCCAAAAGAAATATGCAAAAAGATTAGGAGTTGCTTTCGCTTTCTGAAGTCTTCCGAGATAAAAATTTCTAACCTCATCATCCCAGATTCCTTCCCGTATCTTATCCCGCACCGAACGCGGCTTGCTCCAAGCAAGGTGTCCGGTTATCGTAAGAGCTTCTTTGACATGTCCGTCCATCGTTACATTATAATAGGGATTCACATCTTCCGCTCCACTCCATGTTCCATTAATAAAGAAGGGAACGCCATCCACATACCAGTTCATATCCTTTCCAAGCCATACTTCTCCCTTTTGATAGGGAAGTTTTCGTATCGCACGAGAAATTTCTTCCATGACTTTTCCGGAAGAATCCGTAAGGACTGCCACAATATCAAGGGTTGCGTATGGCAAAGGACCTGCGGGAAAAAGAAAAGAAGAGGACTCTTTCTCAAAAGGAAGAGATTTTTTTACCAACCATTCAGATTTCCCTCTTTCTTTTATTCCAGCTGTTAAGGTTGCTTTCGCGCCAGACTGAAGAAGAGAGGAAGAAATCTTTACATCAAAATGCACATCCTTTATTTTCTGTGTTTCAAAGATAGCATACCTATACCATGGAGAATAGACCCGAATTTCCATAGGAACATAGGAAATCTCAAGCTTATCTCCTCCTTGAAAGGCAAGAGTTTTTTTGGTAACCGCATCCCGAACCTTAACCATATATTGATACTTACCATAAGTATCTATGATAATTTCGCCAACATCCAATAGTGTAGATTCTTTCTCTTTCTGTCTAATTTCCCGCACTAGTTTATCTACTTTTCCCGCCTCGCTCGTTAATGTAAAGTCAAGGAGATAGTGCGCGGATTTTCCTGTATTATTCGTCACAGGAACCTTAATTCCCACATGTAATTTTGAATCCTGTACTACGGTTGATATCGCGGGCTCTTCTATACGAAAAGAAAAACGGGCAAGATCAACAGGAATCTCTATTTTCCGAAACGCTCCTATACTATTAAATGCACCATTTTTTCCTATAGAAGAATTTTCGTTAGGTTTTTTTTTCTCTCTACAGAGATTTATTCCCCAAGAAAAAGAGGAAGAAAATTCAGAGGATTGAATAAAATTATAAAAAGGGATAGCTATCTCCGCAGACCAGAAATCTTTTCCTTGATATACAGCGGCTTCCCACTCGCCATTCCAGGTAATATCCGACACAAACCCGCCCTGTTCAAGAAATCTATCTAATCGGGAGCCTACGGCATTCACAATAAAATGAAAATATTCATTCCCTGATCCAGGGGCAAGCATAATTTCTACGCAATCATCTGCAAAAACCTTTTGATCATGAGAACGTTTCACTGCTTGAATGTTTTTTATGTCAGGTTCAATACAGTGAAAGCCAATATAAAAGGAGTTATCGTCGTAGAGTACATAAGCCCGTGTAGGATAACGCGCGGGCTGATCCGTATCTTGAATAATAAAATCAGTAATCGCAGATGCCTGCTTCCAAGGGGCTTCATCCAATTTTCCATCAATAATCAATGGTTTGGAAATTTTTAAAGGGGTTATCTTCACATCAGCAGAAGAAACTCCCGCACCGCAAAAAAGAAAGATTCCGCACAAACATAACACTATAACTTTCTTCATGCTTCCTCCTTTACAAGGTTCGTTCATCTCACGAAAAGATACAACCTATACCCTATCTATTCTACAGTATCGTATCATCTCCTTATGGAATTGTTCCTTACAACAGCATACTCCTATCAATAACCCTCTTTCCAACCTTTTCTTAGGCAAGAGGCTGAATACCCGTCTGGCAGAAGTTGGTCATAGGTTTTTGCTTCTACATGGCCATCTGCATAGAGAAGATTACCAACTCCATTATGCCGAAAACTAAAATGGTCTCCCCAATACACATAACCATACCCACTCTTACCTGCCTCTGCAACAAGAATTACAATACTCGGTTTATGAATTTTCGTGGATTTTGTAGAAGGATAAGAAGTAGGAGTAGCTCTATCTATGGTTCCTACCAAACAAAAATTAATACCATACGTTCCCCTTGACATCTTCCGCCGTTCAGTTGGACATCCGCCTCCAACATAGTTCACCCCAAAGGTTTTCCTGAGATCAAGCCCATAATCCATTCCTTGAACATAGTTTGACGAGAGAGCATGATACCAGCGTAATTGCTTTTCATCCTCTAGAGAAAAACAGAGAGGAGGAAACCAATCGTCGTAATCTTGTGCATACAGCATCAATGCAGTTCCTATTTGTTTGAGATTATTCACACACGTTGTCTGTCGGGCTTTTTCTCTTGCCTTGGAAAGCGTGGGAAGAAGCATTGCCGCTAAAATAGCAATAATCGCAATAACTACAAGGAGTTCTATCAAGGTAAATCCAAATGATTTACGAGAAGACGCGTTTTCTTTTTTCATTTTCTTCCTCCTCAAGTAAGAAAGGAAATCCCTTCTATAAATCAATCTATCTGACTGTTTTGCCATTCCACCTCCTTCTGCCCTTTACCACTTTTGCATAAAACTTCTTCATCTTTATTTCCTCATAAAAGAAGCTCTCACCATGACGCATCAAACTAAAATCCTTCCTTTATTTACAGCTTATGATTTCCTTCAAAAGCATCATCATAAAAATTTTAGGCGAATCTTCTTTTCAGGAAAATAGTGATTATATAAGAGAAAAAGAGACTTCTTATTTCTAAGGCTGTAAGGCTCTCTCGTCTTTTTCAATGCTATTCCTATTGAATCATTGAAAGAGGCTGTTGCATCAAGAGAAAAGATGTTTTCTAACGATGGAATCGCTGATACCAACAGATCAGGATTCAGAAGAGTATGAGGTGGGAAAATACAGGGAGGAAGAATTTTTTTTTCTGCGGAGAAAGAAAAGAGAATATCGCGTGAAACGAAAAAAATCAGAGAAGTAAGAGAAGAGATGAAAAATTTAGGACGGAATATATTAGATAGAGGAAAAAGCCTTAATAAAGGAACTATTTTGTCTATCTCTCTACGCATCGGCCTCCTCCTATTTCTTTTTGTCAGAGGCTTTCTAAGAATTGTTCTCATCCTTAAAAAGACTGTAGCATGTCATGAGGTTTTGTCAAATTACTCCATTGTCTTCATTTTCATCAAGAAGATCTCTTATAATAAAAGAAAAGTATGCTAAAAAAAAAGAAGTTATAGAAAAACCTTGATAGAACCTAAAGGATAAAGAAGGGTAATGAGAGTATGGGAGGGCAGATACAGAAGCAATGTGATATGGGTGCTATGATTGGTCTCCTTTCCTTCTCATAGGTGATACGTATAGGTGCTTATAGATGATTTGAGGCTCTCTTAAAGCGATGATATATAGCCTATTTCTATAAGAAAAGGTAATATCCTACGACCAGTAGCCCGCATACTTTTCCATTGCATCCATCAATGCTTTTACGTTGGCAAGGGGAACGCCCGGATAAAGGCCGTAAATCATCATCAGTCCTCCGTGAGCTGATCCGAGCTGACGAACCTCATCAAGAATAAGAGCGTCAATCTCACCGGGAGTGCCAAAGCGGGTAACACGCTGGCGATCTATATCCAACTCTATACAGATTCTGGCGCTGAACTTCTCTTTGATCCACTCAATCCCATTTACCAGATCCTGAAGATTGATTACCTGAACACCCGCAAGGAGTAAATCATCTGCCAAACTCCTTATATCTCCGTCAGAATGCATATGTACAATACAACCAGAATCTATCGCTGGTTTCATCAATCGCCGATAGACTGGCGCGATATATTGTTGAAAGTGAATCGGTGTAATCATTGGTCCGACCTGCATACCAAGATCATCTGCATAACTGAATATATCTGGTTTTAGGAGTAATGCTTTCTTAACAAAGGCTTCATTAAAATCAGAGATTAGTGCGATTAATTTTTCAAGGTTCGGCTCTGAATCTGCCATATCACCCAAAAGATTCTCATATCCTCGGATATCCTGAAGCCGCAAGAAAGTATGTCCATGCGGAAGTCCCAACCAGACCAACCTGCCATTAGCCCTATTTTTTTGCGCATCATCTGAGATCTCTTTCCAAGAGATAGGATAAGTGCCATCGGTAATTTCTGGGTTTGGCGGTCTGTATTCGCTAAAATCCTCCCATGATGCAAGCGGATGGCCATGAACAGCGCCGGTTATCCCATTATCTGTTGTCTTCCAAAGACATTCCCATGGATCTGTATAGGGTTGATCGGCCCGAGCATTTAAGAGATAATCTGGCACAACTGCCCTGCTCTGTCGGCGATAGCCGGGAAAAAGCAAAGGATGACTCTCCATCAGGTCTTCAAGGGCTTCCTTATCGTAATGATGCCAGCAGGCATCGTTTACAGAGAAGCTCATAGGAATATATTCAGGATTTTCAAACCTAATAGCTCGCAGAATATTCTCTTTTATCGTCATAGAAATTCATAGCTCACAAGCATAGGGTTAGCATAAATAGTTTTTATCCATATCCCTCTTATTTTACAGAAAAATGAGAGCTTATAAAAAAAAGAATTGGTTCTGAAGCAGAGGAACTTTATTACCTATTATGCTTAAAAATATGCTTTTTTACCTATGATGTCAAATCGTAAAAAATCCTTGGTATAACTAAAGGTTTTTCTATTATGCCGAGAATGGCTCAGGGTGCAATAGTAAAAATTCTTGCATATAATATCAAGCGTCTCTACTATCTCTATTGCAATCAAGCTGTCTTCAATAGTAAAACCGCATATCTTTTAATAAGATTGATAGGAATGGCAAGTGTGGATTTTTTTCCATTCTGTTTCACAGAGATTTTTTTCTTCTCTATTTCTGGCGACAATATCTCGGCATTTTTTATCGTAAAAGGAAGAGTAAGAATAATCTCCTTCCCTTTTAACTCTTTATATCTAAAGGTATGGACTTTTTTACCAATGGTATCAAGTTGGGAGATCTCCTTGCTCAAGGTCAAAGACTTTTTTTGCATTGTGCTAACAATTGCTCCTGAAGAGGAGGCAACCACACTATTATTCTCCAATAAAGTCCCCACAGCATTAACCAAATGAAGAATTTTTAATCCTTTTTTCTCATATATAGTAAGAAAGATACCCTCGGGAAGATTCTCCCATGTATAAGAAAAACTTTCAGGATAGATAGAACGAATGGCATTTAGAATAAGTTGAGAATATTCTGGTATCCGTCTGTCTTCTACAAGGGTTAGGCTCTCTCCGGATTGAAAGGAGACCGAAGGAGTATAACTCATCAATCCCGGCTTACCCGCGCAATAGATAACCTTGCCTTTTCCAAAAGAGGCTGATATTAAAAAAGGATACTCAACAATAACTGATTCAGTATTAATCTTCATTATTCGCTTTAGATTTTTTCCTCTATCTTTAACAAAAAGCACAGGAGCTTTGTTCTCTATTTTTCTTCTTATATCTAAAAATCCTGGCTGTTCTTCTTTTAACGAAACAGGAAAAAGAACCTCTGAAACTTTTTTGATATAGTTTACTCCTAGAACATCCTTTAGTGCGAAGTTATCCAGTTTATCTCCATTTTCATCATAAAGAGACGTTTCAAAGGTCGCAATAAGATTCCCGCCGGATTGTACGAAGCTTTTAATTACTTTCACCTGCGCTTTACTTAAGCAAGCAGAGTTAGGAAGAATCAACAATCTATATTTCTTCAAATTCTCAGAAGTTATTTGAAAATCCAGCAATGTATCAAACTGGATATTATTTCTTATCATGCTTTCACACCAGCCCCTATATTCTTTCACATAATAACTATCTTCAGGGCCGCCATAAATATCGCGAGTCTGTTTAGAAAAGAGAACTCCTATTTCGCTGGATTGTTTGGTACCTGTAAAGAGCTCCTTGTTTTCCTTCTCCCAAAGAAGAAAGCTCATATCTCCCAATTTTTTTTCAGCGCCTAATTTAGGACATGGCCAGTATAATTGATCCCAACTCTTTGATAATGACCAATAGAGGTAATTTTCTTCTTCATTGCCGGGATAAAAGATCGTAATAGACGGCAATTTCCATTCTCTCGCGAGCGCCTGATATGTCTTAAGATTAACTGCTGTAGAGGGAATACTATACGGAACTGCCTTCACATATAAAATCTCTTTGAATACCGCATTCATTCCTCGTATCCATTCATATAGATCAGAGCCGCATGCCTGCGCTCCCCAAGTAGAAACAGTACTACTGCTACAGGTAAAAGAGAGCAAATCTTTCTTTATTGCAAATGCCTGTTTTGCTAAATCCTCATGAAAATCTCCAGTAGATTTCATCCTAAACCGTATCCATGCGCGAAATGCGGGATTTTGAAAATTTCCCCAGAAAGATTCATCCTTTACATCTTTAGGAAGTGTAAATCCTGTTTCTTTATAAAATTTCTTTTGGCAGTAAGAACATCCGCATGTATACCAATCAGGTGTTATCTGCACATCATCCATCATAATACCGTCCACGCCAGTTGCCAATGTAGCGGGAATATAATGTAAATATACCGCCTCTCTGTAATAGGGATTGTTCGGACAGAACATATAACCAGAATACCAGCCCATACTAATTTTTTTTCTTAACATATCAAACTGACACCACCTCTTTACAGGCAATCCCTTATAATAGATCTGCTCTATCTTCTTTCGGTATAAGGGCTTTTCAGGATTATGGTGTACAAAGGCGATTCCGTGGTGTTCAACAACCTTTATCCCATACTTATGGCAGGCATTTACTATCAAGCTTAAAAGACGATATACCGCATCAAAATCAAACCCTTTTTCAAATAGAAGAGAGTCAAAAACTATATGCCGGTATTCCTTTCCTTTTCCGCGCCAAAATAGAATAACTGCATTCACTCCCTGAGATGCCAAAAGAGAGGCTTTTTCTTCAGCCTGTTCCTGTGTAAGTGAAAAAGAATCTACATCCCAATTCCCAAAACAGGCGGAATAAACCCATAAAGGCGGGTCGTTTACTATTCTTTTGGAAGCAGGAATCTCCATATATCCCTCCTGATCTTGGCACCAGCCTCTTCCTGAATCATTCTGAATAGTTCGCTTATCGGACTATTTATCAAGACAACATCTGGCGCAAAAGGATTGGCGGCAAAATAGATAACCTTTCCATTCCCGTATGTATGTTCAATCACTGCCTCTTTTTTATTCTCAAATTCCGCTATTACCTTTACATCCGAAGAACTCCGAGTCAGTGTATACGCCTGATGTATTTTAGAGTAAAGAGAATCAGTTTTTTGCAGAGGAAAAGTCCTTCCATTCAATTTTCCCGGCTTGACGATATTTATCCTCTCTGCAACAAACGGTTCTCCCTTTATTGTTACTCCTGTCAATTCTTTTCTATGAAGAGAGAGAGACGATCCATCTCTATTATATTCAAAAGCTTCAGGATCTCCTATGACCAATATTCCACCTTTTTTTACATAGTTTTTTAGAGGCTCTATCATCCCTGGAGTCGCATATTTAGCAAGAGGAAGATATATCACCTTATAAGAAGTCAACTCTTTTTCATTCCTTTCAAGTTGCCTATCGCAGATAAAATCAAACCATGAACCAATCTTTTCTCCTAATATAGAATAGGCGGTATAGAGATGGTCTCCATTTGCCGCCTCTCCTGCCTCTGAATCAAAGGAACAGAGAATTGCAGTATCTGGATCATTGGGAAGATTTACACGGTTCATTGAGGTAATTCTTTTTGATAGAGATAACATTTCTTCAAAAAGCTCTGGATTTCTATATTTTTCTCCCGATACATAAAACTCTATCCGGGACGCACCGGTTTTTAATGCTTGAGATACCCATTCCCGCAAATCATCGGGTTTTGGAGTATATCCTGCATAATGAAAGGCCTGTACCACGGTAACAGTCGGTTTTCCTCCGGAAAGATCTCTAAGAAATTTTGTTCCAAATCCATGATTATAAATGCCCCGTCCCTCCCTGCGTTCCGCGGAAGAAGCGTATGGATCTGCGGACATCCAATCTGTATAACGGGCAAATAAAGAATAATCAAGTGGAGTAAATCCACTCATAAACCAAAAATCATTTCCTATATATTCTAAATTGGGAGCTGTCTTCTTTAATGCCTCATACATCTGTTTCTTGCTTTCCGCATACTTATCACTGAACCATCTATACCCTGCGATTCTCTGGAATGGATGGTTTTCCCTTTTTTCCCAGTATGAGGGATCATTGGGGGCCGGCATACCATATTTACCAAAGCCATAATCTTTTAAGACCTCTTGGTTCCATGCCTTCATCTTTGGTCCTATATCTGATATTTTTCCGCTAATAAATGAAACTCCGGGCTCGTCTCTGCCCTCAATGGTTGCGATATACGGCATATCTTTATATCTGTTGGCACAATTAATAATTGCTTCTATCACTCCTTCCACATAGGCAGGATCAATAAGAGAAACCCTGCCATGGCTTCTCATAGAAGAATCTATGATCTCCGCTCCTTTTTCAATGGCGATTCTTACTGCGGCACTGCTTTCTGTGGCACATTTCATTTTTGTACCATATTTTCTATGTAACTCCATACACTTTTCCACACTTCGCCAGGGTCTGGTTCTGTCTCTACTGTCTGCCCATGGCAATGACTCGCCCATAAGCCCTGCCTTTGCATGGATATCCAACATGATATCTACTTCTTTCCCCCACTCTTCATCTGTATATTTGCCCTGCAGATCTGCGGGAAGAGATGATTTTTCCGCGCTATTATCCCATTTATAGGTAGTATAATTACCCTTTGTATCTGTTAAAAGTTCTTTGTAAAGTGCATCTGTCCGCAGTATGGCAAGAGGATTAACACTTCCTATCTTTACAGAACGAACAATCTTGGCTTGATCCTTGTCAAACTCTATTTTTGAAAAATATTTTGGCTGATAAAATGCTCCGATTAATCGGGAATAGGTACTATCAATCTTTGAAACCTTATCTTCACGGGTAAAATTCATCGTCCAACCACTACCCTCTTTCCATTCCTTATCTATTGAGGCAATGGGTACAGCCATCTCCACAGACCAACTATTTTTCCCTATAGATGCTTGTGCCTGCGCAGAGCTATGATATTCTGGTTTATTAACATACCCGCGCATTGTCTTATCATCAACAGCTATCTCTGCATCATAGAGGGTGCCAAGAGGATTAAGAACAAATTGATATGTTGTACCATAGAAAGGAGAGATAAATATTTCCACACAATCATTATTCCAAAGAGATCCATCTCTCTCTTTAATATCTGCCTTTAATAATTCTGGTTGTGGTTCAAAAGCCCGTAAAAAAAAATAAAGGAAGTTATCATCGTACGAGATACGAACCTCTGTCTGTTTTAATGCGGGGTTTCCTTCGTAATCCGCATTCAAAAAGCCAGTAATCACTTTGGCATTTTGCCAGCATGCATCGTTATCTCTTGCATCTATAACAGGAGGTTTCTCTGTTTTGTAGATGGTAAGAGGGGCATTATCTGCCTCTTCTTCCACCTCCTCAACACGCAAATCATCAAACCAAACCAATCCTTTTATATCGCTGAAGTGTAGAATAAACTGGCATTGAAAAGTTCCCGGAGCCGGTACTACTGTAAAGGTATATTCCTTCCAGTCGGTATTTGTATCTCCTGCGGGAAAAGAGAAAGATTTCTGACCCGCACTGCCGTTTCCTCCTCCTTGAAGATTAAAGTTCAAGGTAAATTTTAAACGATCTGAATCTGGCACCAAGTTCTTTGTTTTATACCACACAGAGACTTTGTATCTCTTTCCTTCCTTCATCTTCACATAAGTATAGAGATACCCTTTCTGTCCTAATTCCTTTGAATCTATTTTAACGCTCGCATTCCCTTCCTTATATACAGAGGTATCTATAGTAGAAAAATCCTTCCTTCCACCCCATCTATCAAGCCTTTCAAATGAACCTAATGGTATTAAATTGGCGCCGTGCACCAAGAATGGAAATCCTATCCATAGAAAGAATATTCGTAAAAGAATTCCTCTCGCTCTTTTCATACGATTGCCCTCCTTTTTTTTGATGATCTCTACAATCTTCTTTACTAAGATCTATAAAAAACCTTACAAACCTTGCCAATATTTGTTAGGAAGCCTCCAATAACTACCGGTCCATTCAGGAATCGTTGCCTCCACATGGCCATCCACACAAAGCACATTATTCATACCATTATGTCTTGTTCTTTGACACTGATTTTTTGAACGGCCGTTGTTATAATCTTTATACGCATTAGCTTGAGTTCCCGCATTATCGCAAAGTATCCAGTAATAATTGTTTGTCCTGGTAATTCTTCCAAACTTAAAGAGCTTTACCGCATCATTCATACAGTATCCAACTATACCTCCCCAACAAGGGGCTGATCCCGCTACAGCTTCACGAACTCCGCTGGGACAAATCAAAAAGCTTTTCTTTCCTGCATACCAGTTCCAATTACCCTTTAATGGTCCGTAACTGTTTGATACATACTGACCGATAAGATCACCCCATGGATAGCTATTTCCATAAGCAGATGTTGGCGGCAGGTAATCATCATAATCACTCGCATAGAGCACCATAATAATTCCCAACTGCTTTAAATTGCTCATACAGACTGCTGTTCTCGCCCGTTCTCGCGCCTGTGAAAGCGCGGGCAGAAGCATTGCGGCTAAAATAGCAATAATTGCAATAACCACTAAAAGCTCTATTAGAGTAAAACCGCAAGACTTTTTACTCTTCATTCTCCCTCCCTGTAAAAGATTTTTTTTTCATTATCCTCACAATTTTTAATCTCTTCCGGATCTTTCCAAAACTCTCACGCATTCCCAGAAAAAAAATATCTTTATTCTCTAACACTCTCTTTCTTTCTCGCCTTCACTTAAGAATTCTTGATAGATCTTTTTCATCGTTAGCTTCTAATAGAAGAAGAGTCGCGCACAATAAGTTTCGGCAAGAGAAGATGATTCTTTTTAGGAGAATCTCCTGTTTTGATCATTTGAAGGACTGTTTTCGCCGCGCGTACTCCAATCTTTCGGAGAGGAAGCTGAATAGTGGTTAGAGAGGGAGACATATGCGCGGCAAGGGGAGGATCAAGAAAGCCAACAAGAGCAAGATCCTTGCCAATAACAAGCTTAGCTTCTTTCAGAGCGCGTATCGCTCCCAGGGTAATATGAAATCCACCGCAAAGAACTGCATCAAAGTTGATTCCTTTTTTTCTTGTATTAGAAACCGCATCATAGCCAGTGGCAATTGAGTAATCCCTTTGAAAAATAAGATCGCGAGAGTACGGTATCTTCTTCTTTTCAAATGCCTGTATATATCCTTGTATTCTGTTGGCGCCTGCCCAATACTCGGACAACCCACCAATATAAAGAATCCGATAGAGCTCCTGATCAAGAAGGTGGTTTACTGCCTCTTCTATTCCAAAAGCATAATCAAAAGCAATCCAAGGATAATAATCTTTTTCGTCAGAATAGCGATCAAGCAAAAGAAAGGGTATTTTACTATTTTCAAGTTCTATAAGATGCTCTCCTTTTGGACCTATTCCTTCTATGATTACTCCATCAGTATGAAGATTTCGCAAATTAATATGATGAATATTTGAGAGAGTCAGCATATAGCCATACTTATTTAATTCTTGCCGAATACCTTCAAAAATTTCAGTATAGTAAGGATCAGACTCTTCTAACTCTTTTACAACACCGCTAAGAAAAAAAATATTTCGTGTTTGTTTCCGAGAAGATGAAGGAGGCACGAATGTACCTTCTTTTCCATAGCGAAGAAGAATCCCTTCTTCTACAAGAGAAAGAATGGCCTTATTAACGGTTTTGGGATTGGCATTATAGAGGCGAGCAAGTTTTTGGATCCCTGGAACTTTTCCAGTTAACTCTTTCCTTTTAATCTGTTGAATTATGCTCTTTTTAATTGCTTCCTGCTTATTTTCTATCGTATACCCGCGAGCGATAGTAATGGTATGTTCTTTTTTCATATTTTTCTCTTTTGTTGTTTCTGTACCATATACTATACCATACCCTAAAATTTAGTATAACAAAGCAATTTTTCTTTGTCAAGTGATAAAAATGGTGTGTCGTTGAAAGATGAAAAAAGCAGTAAACTTCCCTCTTTCAGAGAGAAGTGCGATAAAACAAAAAAAGGGAGTAGAAGATAAGAAGGCATAAAGAATTGGTAGATGAAGAAGCAGGAGAGTTTTTATAGCAATAATACCAATTATTTTGACCAAAGAACTTTTCAATTCTACAATATCTTCGGTTTTCTTTTCACTTTATGTATGGAGAGATTATGATTGGTATCTATCGCTTTTTCATTCTTCTTTTATCCTTTCTTTGCGGCTCTGCCCTCGGAGAAATCTTACAGATTCTTCTTCCGGATATTGCGCGTTCTTATCCTCCTCTTGCTTTTACAGCATCATGGTCTTTCGCGCCTATCGCAGTTAATCTTGCGGTTTGTTCTTTTACCTTTGGCGCATCTATTACTGTAAACACCCTTTCCTTTCTTGGCGCGGGAATTAGCGCAATTATTCTCCTTTTTACCGCAAAAAAATGACCTTCTATATTAAAACTTACGGCTGTCAGATGAATGATGAAGATAGCCGACGGCTCTCTGCCTTAATGCAGAAAGAGGGACATATTCGGGTTTCTCATCCTGATTCTGCTGATATTATTTCTATTATTGCCTGCAGTGTACGAAAAAAAGCAGAAGATCGGGCAATCCAGTTTGCACGAAGTATGAAGCCCTATGCCTTAAAAGGAGCTATTGTTTCTCTTCTTGGATGCACCGCGGAACTTTTAGGTGAAAAAGCCCTTGAGATCATTCCTCACGCCTCTATTATCTGCGGACCAAATAAACTTTCTGAATTTCCTTCCTGCCTTCTAAGAGCAAAGCAAGGAGAACGGCCTGTTTTAGTAGGAGAAGGAAAAACCCCTTTTCTTCCCGGATTTGAACCCACTGAAATATCTGCATCCATCTCTGTTACAAAAGGCTGTGAAAATTTCTGTACCTACTGTATTGTTCCCTTTGCAAGAGGAGCTTTTCAAAGCCGTCCCCGCGAAGAAATTCTCTGTGAAATCTCTACACTCGCAAAGAAGGGCGTCAAAGAGATCCTTCTTCTTGGTCAGAATGTCAATGAATATGGTCAGGATAAAGGCGATGGCTATGGGTTTGCTCAACTCTTATCTGATATTTCAGATATTCCCTCTATTATACGGATAAGGTTTATGACCTCTCATCCCAAAGATACCACAGAAGAGATACTCTCTGCCATGGCAGAACTTCCAAAGGTATGCAACCATCTTCATCTTCCTGTACAGAGCGGATCAGACAAGATTCTTACTGCAATGGGGCGGCACTACACCCGAGACCACTATCTCCACCTTGTCTCCCGCGCAAGAGATTTAATGCCGGGCATTGCGATTACCTCTGATATTATTGTAGGATTTCCCGGAGAAGAAAAAAAAGATTTTGAAGAAACCTGCTCCTTAATAAAGAAAGTGCGATTTGACGAACTCTATATCTTTAAGTATTCCGCAAGGAAACAGAGCCCTGCTTTTCATCTTCCTGATTCCCTTTCTTTAGAAGAAAAAGAAGCCCGGCATCAAAAGGTTCTTTCTATTCAAAAGAAAATAAGCAGGGAAATCTTTCAAGAATTTGAGGGAAAAAGAAAAGAAGTCTTAGTAGAAAAGGTTACAAAGAACGGAAAACTTATGGGAAAAATCAGTGAAAACAAAACCCTGGTTTTTGAAGGATCTCCCTCTCTACGCGGTTCTTTGGTAGAACTTCTTATTACTGGCTTTGGCGCAGGATCTCTCTATGGAAAAATTATTTCATAACCTCGCAAAAAAATAAAAGAAAAGCGAGAAGTCTATTTACTATGTTTTGCTTTGAAAGAAGGGTACTGCAAAGAAAAAAACATTTTCAACCACCTTATTTTATGATACTCTAACAAAGAAAGAATAGTCCTATTTTTTTCTATTTTGCAAGGAGGAGACAATGGCTTATAACGCAAAAGATTATAAAACCCTTCTCGGTATGGATGGATTTAGCGATGATCTTCTCCAGAACCACTTTACTCTCTATCAAGGATATGTAGCCAATACTGAAAAACTTCTCACTACCTTACAGAACCTTGAATTAGAGGGGAAATCTTCTTCTCCGGAATATGCGGAATGTAGGCGTCGGTTCGGATGGGAATTTAATGGAATGCGGCTTCACGAATATTACTTTGAGAATCTCGGCGGAGATGGAATACCGGTCTCGTCAGGCAAGCTTTATAATGCTATTGTTAAAGAATTTTCCTCTTTTGAAGCATGGGAAAAAGAGTTTCGCACCCTCTCTGCCATGAGAGGAATCGGCTGGGTTATCCTCTATTATGATCCTCATGCAGATCGTCTTTTTAATGTTTGGGTAAATGAACATGATGTGGGACACCTGTCCGGATGTATCCCTTTACTCATCATTGATATCTTTGAACATGCCTTTCTGCGGGATTATGGATTACAACGCATAGAATATATCAATGCTTTTTTCAAGAAGATCAACTGGAAGGTCGTTGAATCACGTTTCGTGTAGATTTTCTTCTTGGAGAAAGAATTCTCTTTAGAATATGGGGACGGTTGGTAGTAATGCCATCTACACCGCATATCATCATTTCTTCCATCTGTTCTCTCTCGTCCACTGTCCATGCCAAAACCCCTATTCCTCTGCGGTGGCAGGTACGCACCACATCTTTAGTCACATAAGGATGCGCAAGGTCAAATAAAGAGATCCTTTCCTTTACAAGCATTGGAATCATATCCGGAGAGAAAGTTCCGCTAATATATCCATTTGGTATTTCCGGAGCTTTATCCCTTGCAACAAGAAGGGATTGAAGTAAAAAAGAGATCAAAACCACCTCTTCTTCCAATCTATATTTTCGGATAAGAGAAATAAGATCCTCTTCCAGGCCTTCCTGCTTTATCTCTATTCTCCATCGTCCCTGACTACCGTATACCTCAAAGACCTCTTCTAAAAGAGGAATATGCTGAACCGCCATTCTTTCTCTCTTTGTTTTTATAGGAAATTTCTTAAGTTCTGCATAGGTATAATCTGAAATCGCTCCACTTCCTTTGGTAAGACGATGAAGTTCTGCATCGTGAAATACCACTATCTTTTTATCTTTGGTAAGGCGCACATCAAGTTCTATCATATCTATATCAAGATCTATTGCTTTTTCAAAGGCGATAAGAGTATTTTCAGGGTAGAGAGAAGAAAGCCCCCGATGCGCCACAACCAAAAGAGGACGGATTGCCGGCATAATGCCTCCTTAAAAAAAAGAGAGGAAAAAACTTTTTTCCTTACAAAAAATTATACCATGCTATTTCTTCATCGTTCTATACAAAAAGTATGTACTTCTTTTTTGGAAGAAAGATAGTAGAAAAAGATTTCATCAATAAAAACAGCCAAGAATTTTCTTTCCGCATCCTTTGCAGATACTTTCTTCCAATCCTTTTATTTCAACAGAATATCCATGTCTGCTAATTAAGAGCATTCCACACTCAGGGCAGATGGTATCTTCTCCGCCCTCTTCCGGCATATTGCCGGTATACACATAGAGAAAGCCCTCTTTACGCGCTTTTTCCCGAAGAGAAAGAATGCTTTCCGGAGAAGTAATAGCATGCTTCTGCATCCTATAGCTCGGAAAGAATCTAGAAAGGTGCCATGGTATATCTTTGGCAATAGAGCCGAATTTTTTTATAAGTTCTTCAAATACAATTCCATCTGTTTCTTCTGGAATAATCAATGTGGTTACTTCAACCCATATCTTATGTTTATAAAAAAATTCTATTGAAGAAAGCACTGGACCTAAACGTCCTCCACAATATTTTTGATAAAAGGCATTGTCTCCTTTCAGATCAATATTAACCGCATCAATCAAAGGAAGGCAGGCATCCAAAGCCTGTGGGCTAAAAAAACCATTAGTAATAAGAAGATTTTTTAATCCTCTTTCTTTTGCAACCTTGGCAGTATCAAGAGAAAACTCTAAAAACACAGTGGGTTCTGTATAGGTATAAGAGATAGATGAGCACCCTGCTTGCACCGCGGCCTCCACCACCTCTTCCGGAGAAGATGTGGGAGCATTGGGTTCTGCTCTTCTTCCTTGGATCATAGAGATTTCAAAATTTTGACAGAATGCACATCTAAAATTACATCCCGGAGAAGCAATAGACCAGGTAAAACTTTTCGGATACCAATGATAGAGAGGTTTTTTCTCTACAGGATCTCTATGGTTAGCTATAAGAAGACCATACCACGGAAGCCAAAGGATTCCTCCTCGGTTCTCGCGAACTCCGCATATTCCGCTCTTTCCGGGCGCAATCATACAGGCATGCGCACACAACTCGCATTGCACCATATCATTCTCCCAGGAGCTCCAAAATCTCGCTTGTTTCATTCTATTAAAAAATCCTTTTTTTCCTTTCTTCTGCCTATAGAAGTGAAATAGTATCTTGTGCAGAAACTCTTTTTTGGATAGAAAGAGATTACTTCACATTCCGGTATGTTAAGGTCAGAGGATTTCCCGACCGAAGAATTTCCACGGTTACTGAAGAAGTTCTTGAGGAAGAGAGCGTAGAAAAAAGCTGGTATCCTCTATTCACACTATCTATCAACACTCCGTTTACCCGTTGCACCACATCTCCGTTTCTAATCCCAAGCTGTGAGGGAAGACTATTTGAGGGAATATTATTCACAATAAATCCGTTTACCTTCCCATCGTGCATATAAGGCGCTATATTCAAAGAAGCCAAAAGCCCTGGATCTGATTTTAAGGATTGAAGCGCCTCATCAAAATCAAGATCCACAGGAGGCAATGATTCTTGCGGACTCGGTGAATCCAAAGCACCGGAAGAAACAGGCATAACAGGATTTCTAAGAATAGAACGTGCAGAAGGAGAAGAAACAGGAACTTTACGAGGTACTGCAACCTGCGTTCCGGCAAGTGCCACATCCTGTAGGGGAATGCTTTCCCGCGTAAGAAAAAGTTCCACGGAACGACCGTCTCTCTCAAAGAAAACCGATGTAGAATCAATGCGGGTAATGCGGCTGTTTTCAATGATATCGCCGATTTCAAGAAGTTCTTCTTGCTTTTTTTCTATTCGTTCAATAATTGCTTTGGATTCTCCGGAAGGAGTAAATATTATACCTTTGACCAATAGAACTTTTTCAAGAGGTAGAACAGGATCCTGACGCAAAATAGGCATGGTTAATCTTGGTGACGGAGGAGGATCTGCAAAAATATTTCGCTTGAGAATATCTCTTGTAGAAGAATGAGGTGCGCTGAAAGCAATACTAGCTGTTATAAGAAAAATTACAAGAAGGGCTCTATCCCGCATTGCCTTTATCACCTCTTTTCACAGAATCTCCGTATCGCAAAGAAAGAGAAGAAAAACAGAAAGAGAAGTATCATTCCTTTATGGAGTAAAAACCATGCAAAACCATAGAGAGGAAGAAGAAGAATACGAACAAGAGCTCTTATATACGGATGAGGTTCTATAATCGCGGCATATCCGGGGCTATAAGTATAATAGCCCTGAACAAAGAGTTTTCCTAAGCTATTGGTAAGAAGGAACCTATCTCGGAAGGCGCGAAGTACACGCACATGAGGTTCCTGATAAGAGCCAAAGGCCGCAGTGGCAATAAAACAGCCGCCTCCGCCTCCTCCGGCGCCATTATCTCCTGAAGGGATTGCTCCAGGCCCTGAAGGATCCACAATCACTGCATTTTCCACTCCATCCTGATCTCCTCTTCCTCCATCAGTAAGGGAGATATCAATCTTTGTATATCCAGTTATCTTGTCATAGGTTCGGGCAGAAGGATAGAGAGACCATCCCTCTATATCGCTATATTTATACCAGCCATACTGAGAAAAATCTCCGGGAAAATAGAAAGAAACAATAGTGCTTTCTCCGGGCTCTATTCCTTCAATACGGAGAGAGAAGATACCAAAGAGAAGAGAGAGAGGTTTTCCTTGTGTAGAGAGGGTATCAGGATCTATGCTTTTTACCATCACAACTTCTCCGGCGCTTGAAGAGATCCCAATAGAATGGTTTCCGACTATCTCTGCCAGTCCATAGTGAAGAAGCGGGTTTTCCACCTCTTCTTTTAATGATTCTAATTGCGAAGATGAGAGTCTCTGCTCTTCTGCGACAGGATCTATGGCAGGAATCTGGAAATAGGCATCATCACTCCACTCAGACCAAGCATTTTCTTCTGCATTGGTATTATCGCGATACCGAACCTTCCAGGAATAATGACGCGTTATATCAGGATTTAAAACACCCCATGGCACCTGTACTCTTGTTAAATTAATACCTGTTGCGCGATCCACGCGGATAAAGAAGGAAGGCATTACCTTAAGAATAAGAGGACCTGCAGGAAGAGTTGGAATAGGGGTTATCTCCCATTCAGAAGCAGAATGTATATTTCCCGCATCACTATCCTGAAAAGAAGATGCTTGAAGAAGAGGATCTAAAGAGTCTGTTTGCATCTCATTGGTAGGTGTAACAGGCACTGGTTTACGAGGAGGTTTATTGGTGGTATCAATCTCAAAAAGATCTATATTCTTTTCTTCCAGGCCTTCTGCCTCAAGAAGAAGACGTCCGGTTCCATCAATAAGATTTCCATCTTCTTTTGCTGAAAGAAGCACTGTCTGCCAGGACTCCCAGTTTGTGGAGGTAAATGTCAAGATTTTTCCTACAGGAGAAGAGATCTCTATATCTGCATTAACAAGATCCGTGATAGAAAGCATTACCGCCACAGTAACAGAGGGCTGATGAGAGAGCCGAACCCGCAGAGAATTACTTCCTCCTTCTGAAAGAGTTATTTCAGAAAGATCAGTAACAATCGCAAGAATATCATTATCTATCTCGGTTGCGAGAATCTCTTTTGGCTCAAGTCCGGTTCCAGTAATCTGTATAAGGCAGGTTCCATTAAGAGTATCATCATCTTCTCGTGCAGAGAGGGTAACTGTTTGCCATACATCCCAATTATCAGGTGTAAAAAGAAGAGTAGCGCCGCCTGTTACAGAAATATCTGTATCACCGCTTATACGGGCTACAGTTAAGGTTACTGCGCTTGCAGGACGATGGCTTAACCGAACGCCAAACTCTTCGGTGCCTCCTTCTGGAACCTGAAGTTCTGTTACAGTCGTTAAAATCGCAAGAATATCATTATCTTGCTCAATAACCTGTATATCTTTTCCAATAACGCCTGGTGCTCTTATCTGTAGAACCGCTGTTCCATTAAGAGTATCATCATCTTCTCGTGCTGAGAGAGTAACTGTTTGCCAGATATTCCAATTTGAGGTTGTAAAGAGAAGGCTCTTTGAAGCAGGTGAAGAGATGGTAATATCAGGATCTCCGCCTTCAGCAATGACAAGTGTTGCAGTAAGATCTGTTGCAGGCTGACGATTTAGCTTTACTTGAAGCAAGGCAGTGCTTCCCTCCCCTACCTCTACACTTGAAAGATCTGTTACAAATTCCAAGGGGTCGTATATTGTAAAAGAAACTCCTGTCTTATTCTCTCCCTGGGCAAGGATTACTGGTGTAGTTATAGTAATAGCACTATACTTTCCCGCAGGATCTTTATCATCATCATAGGTGGCATTGTTGTTTGTATCAAGATAAGCATAGATATAGTAGGTTTGCGGAGATAAATCAGAAAGAGTATAGTTGCCCGGAATCGCAAGAAGCTCTTTTTTTACTGGGGTTCCAGTAAAAGAAGGGTTGGTGTATGCCTCTACATAGAGAGTTCCTGTTTTTACGCCAGAATAAGAAATAGTTCCTGAAATACCTCCATTCACTGGCTCTGAAATTGTATAGGTTGCAGAAGAAACAGGGCTGGCATCCATGCCTTCTTTATATGCTTTTGCTTTAATAGTAGTCGTAGAAGTAATCACTATAGCCGAAGTATAGAGAAATGAAGATTCCGAGGGTTCTGTATTATCAAGGGTATAGTAGATTATGGCATTTGGAGTTTCAGAAGAAAGAGAAACTTCTACCGCACTATCAAAGGTTCCGGGTAATGGAGTAAAAGAAGGAGAGTCCGCAGTAGTAACCGGAGAAAGAAGGGTATCGCCGAGTACAGGAACTTCTCCGGTCTGGGTGGTATTAAAGAAACCTGAAAAAGAGTAGGTTCCCGAGGCATTTGCAGGAACATTAACAGTATAGGTAATTGTTATAGGACTAGTGATTGAACCAGAGGAGTCAAGCCATTTTGGAGTAGAGGTTGGCGTGGGATAAGCTGGCTTAAAATAATTAGGAAGAGCCCATGATATTTGCCATGGAATGATTTCAGTAAGAATATAGCCAGAGATGGGAATTTCCGGGTCCGGAATAATTTCTACAGTAACTGTAAAAGAGGTACCGGGAGTATAAGAAGCAGGTAATGTTCTTTTTGCATAGGGTGCGCCATAAAGAAGAGTTGTAGAAAGGAAAATCCCGAGTATTGCAAGAAAAGAGCGAAACCGCCATCTTCTTCCATATTTTTCTATTTGTATCATAGAGACTCTCTGTGAAGATTTTTTTTAAGAGTTATATCTCTAAAAAAGCTGTTTTTTTTAGATCTTTCTTCTGATTTCTTGAAGAGATGGTATGCCAGTATCTTACTGAACATTCTCTCTTTTGTCAATAAAATACAGAAAAAAAGGGGGCAATTTTTTTGCCCCCTTTTCTCTAAATTTCTACTGATTAATCCTGCCACTCTCCCTGAGTCCAGAACATCTCTTCTATTCCTGCGCCTGTTCCAGGCTCTGGCTTATAGACATCTCCAGGTTGTGCACCAGAAATAGAAGGAATATAGGAATATTCTCCTGCTTTCTTGGAAGGATCTGCCTGTCCGGTAAAGTTCGGAATAGCAACCGGACCAAAGAAACCACTCGTTCCTTTGGGACTTGCCCAAATATCAATAACCGCAAGAACAATACTATCCCAGTGAGAGATAGAGGCCGGCCATCCTGCGCCATAGCCTTCCAGAGTAGCATCAATCACCCAAGAATCAATTGCGTAAAGAAGGTCAAAGTCATCAATGATTCCCTTATCAAACTCAGAACGAGGAAGTCCCCTTTCATCAAAGAGGTCAACTGGCATAAAGGGAGTTCCCACTGTAAGGATATTGGTGCCAGTGGTGATATAGGTGATATTTTCACCTCCAAGATTGTAGGAGACATTTCCAGTAATAAACTGAGAAGCAAGAGCAGAAGGAGATGTTACTGTAATCCGAAGAAGATTATCCTTTACTCCATCATTCTGCAGACCAAAGAGAAGGCTTACTCTTGTAAGCCCTGGGTCTGGAGTGTCTTCATCAATCTGATAGGTTGCGAGTGTTCCTCCATCAAGGATAATCGCGCCTGTATCAGCAATGGTAAATCCAGCAGGCAGAAACTCATTGAGAATAAAGCCATTGGGTTTTGCGGCTTCATCCACATCAATAACCACATCATAGGTAAATTGATTACCAGCAGGCGCAAGCTTAGGAAGGATTCTAGAAGAGAGTACAGTACCCTTTTCTCGTTTAATGCCCCATGCAAATTTTTCACCATCATTTACAGGAATTCCAGTAGATGTGCTTGATATAACAGGGTTGGTGCCTGCAGGAGGATTATTGGGATTATTCCTATAGAGCGAAGCATAGTGAATGATGTTATCTTGCACAAACGCAATCATATCAGTGCCTGCAGTATAGGAAGTTCCTGCATTTACCGGTCCATAGATGGGAAATCCGAATGTAGAAATACCAGTAGTATTTTCAACCACTCTCTCTATAGAGGTACCATCTGTTCTCATCGTAAAGATATGAAAAACATCATTCCACCTATCAGAGATATGGATAATTTTTGATCCATCATTAGAGAAGGCAGGATCATAATCATCAATATCCGAACTATTGGTAAGATTGATGGGCTTGGCTCCTGGAGTAACAGTACCTGCAAGATTATCAATAGTAATGGGAATGGTATAGATATCGCGCTTTGTGTCTGTGCCAGCAGCTGCAAAGACAATCTTGCTCATTCCTGGATTAAAGTTCGGAGATGAGACCATTTTCATAGGAGTAGGAAGAATAGTAGTTCCCAGACCCAATATATCACTGCTCTTCTGCATATAGATCTGGTAAAGATTAGTGTCTGTCTGCTGAACATAGGCAACCCATCTTCCATCATTAGAGATAACCGCGTCGTCAATACCATACGCAGGTAAAGGATTTTCAGCAAAGGATGTATCATTACTTCCATCATGATTCATAATATTAATACTTGTCTCGCCATCCTCCATTGTATAAAGGATGGTTCCGCCATTTCGTGCCATGGTTGGATTGGATTTAGGCTCTCCTGCAGATGTAATCGTCATCATTGAAGAACTAAAATTGGGTCCATCTGCTCTGGCAATCTGGTGTAGAGGAGTTGGAGTTGCAAAGATAAAACGGGTATTTGTAAGATCTATCTCCTGTTCAGTGGCAGAAATAACTGTTGGTATCGGAGACCAAACAGGCAAGCTATTATCTTCTAAGGTAGTTCTTTGAAGCCGAGAGGTATTGGAATCACTCGGGTCGTCAATATCATAGTTTGCCTGCCAGATATCCATAGAACTATCTACAATATCAGCGCTATAAAAGATTTGCCCCAGCACATTAAGAGGAGGCGAAGTCAGAGCATCTCCGTAAAAAGCAGGATCTAGTTCATTCTTTGTAGGAGTATTGGTGATATTATACTCTGTACTAGGAACTCCAGCTGGTGTTACTGTTCTTATATAGACATCCCACTGGCCATAATTAAACTGGCCATAGGTTCTCTTGGAATAGAGAAGAAGGGGATAGGGCGCAACAGCCGCGCGAGAAGAGGTCATCAAGCGAGAATATTGGGGAGTATTGGCAGTATTATTGGTTAATTTTACAGATTGTCCGTCTGCGGTAATTGAATAAATGTCCTGTACCATATTCACAATACCAACAAAGGCAATTCTGGTACTATCTACAAAAATAGGATTTCTTATCTCAAAGCCTGTATTACCAAAGATCATCGCAGTATCTTTTCTTGCAAAATCATAGCGATAGAGGTCTGTTCCACCTGGCCGCGCCTTTGTATAGACAAGAAGCCCTGTTTTACCATCATAATCAGAAGAAAGCGAGGCATATTTCAAGTCACTCGTATCCTCTATAAGAACCCCTGTATTTGGATCACTTACCATTACAAAGGAGCTAATCTTATAGATCTTAAAGGGATCATTAGCTATTTTTGCAGTATAGAGAACCTCTGAACCATCTGGAGAGAACTGGGGGTTAAGAATAGTAAAAGGATCAAAATAATTAGTAATCTGGCGTTCTATTCCAGTGGCAAGATTCTTTATAAATAGATCTCCTGTGCTTGTAATGGTTCCATCTGTATCCCGAATAACATTCTTTACATAAAGAAGCTGACCATTATTTCCAATAGGAGTATAGGGAGCTGGGCCAATGCGAATTATAAGATTTGTTGGGTCAGAATAATCATTTGGGGGATTAGAATCATGCGCAATCACCTGAAATGTAAATTCTCCTGTGGAAACCGGTGTTCCCACAATATTGCTTCCTTCAAGGCGAAGCCCTGGAGGAAGATTTTGCGGATTAACCACAGCCCAGCTTGAGGCGGTTGGAGTAGCGTGAAGTGTTTGGTTATAGGGCTCTCCCACAATTCCGTCCGCAAGTTGCGGTCCAGAGGTAACCACCACATGAGGACGGATATCAAGGTAGGCAGCATAGGTAGCAGGAGTGGCGGTTGCAGGTACATTGGGAGTTGCCCTTATATTAAGATACTGAGAATACCCTAAGGAAGGAATCGCTATAAATAAGGTTCGTTGATCAGTACTCACAGATGTGGAACCTAAAGGAAGGTTGTCAGTCCATGCAATAGCAGTAGAAGTAGCTTCAGTAGTCTCAAGTGCTATGGTAAGAGAGCCAAAGTAGGGTTGACCTTCTCTTCCCTGTGGCAGGTTTCTATTCTGTGCGGGAAAAGTTGCTGAAAAGGAAAAGCCTGCCATACCGAAAAACATAAGAACCGTAATGCATGTTTTTTTCCATCTTCCGCTTAAATACATTCTTCCTCCTTTCTTCGTTATAAAAAAAGAAGATTATCTGTTAAGAAGAGAAAAAAATATTTAGAGAGTAACTAACTGTAGCATATTTATTTATTTTGTCAAGTTTTTTTCTTCCTTACTGTATCACCATCATTTTGTTATCTCCGAAAATTGGGATCATTCGTTCTTTATGGGTCTTTGCGTTTCCTTTCCATTCTACGATTTTCTCAGAGGTTTTCGGAGGAAGAACTGTATAGGTCAGGGAACTCTCTTCTAACTCTTTTCCCCAACGAAGCCATTTCCAGGTGGTGCCTTCCTGTTTATTCCACGGAGAAGAGGCTGTTGTAACTCTCCAGCCATCAGGAAGGATTTCTTCAATAATAATGCCAGTGGTACCAGGCTTCACCGCAATTAAAAGAGTTACAGTAAAGGGGGTTTCGGGTTTACAGGATGCGGGAAGTTTTCTATAGATTGTGGTGGCGCGGGTATCTTTTTCGCGGAGAATAGAGTAATTGGCAGAAGGAGGAGAAGTTTCTTGTGAAGGGTGGGAAGGAAGGGAAGATTTTTTTTCTGTATGAGGAGCCTGCATCATACATCCTGAAAGAAACATTCCCCAAGCTATAAAGAGGAGAAAAATCTGGTATTTCTTTGCCATAGTGAACTCCTAAAGCAATAATGAATAGATAGTTTATCATATTGTGGGGATTGCGCAAATGAAGGAAAAAAGGGTCTTGTTAGAGAAGGCAAGTAAAGAAAAAAGAGCTAAAAAAAAAGTTATTGTAATAATCCCCGCGGACCCTCTTTCCGATATACATAACGCATTCCCATAATATTGCTTCTAAAGCCTTCGCGCACCATAAAACCATTAAACTCTTTCTCCATATTAAATCCTATTGGAGGAAGAAGAATGTATCGTATTTCATCTGGAAGAGAGCTCTCGGAGAGATCCCACTGGTAGAGTGAACGAAAAGGACGATGAGTCCAAGGCGGAGAAGAGGCGATAAGTTTCCAGGATTCTGGAATTTCTTCGTAAAGAATGGTATTGGAGCGGATCTTTTTTTTATCAAGAATAATTCTTACAACAAATGGCTGTAGTTCATTATATTCCTCGGAAATAAGGCGTTTTCCTTCTGCAAGGGAAGAGGGTGCTGTTATCTCCTCTTTGGGTGTCGCAAGGAGTTCTTTGTGGCTCTCAGAAGAAGTGTCTTCTGCCATAGAGTAGCCTGCCAATAGTATTGTTATACATCCTGCTATACAAAGTTTTCTATCCATACTATGCTCCTTTTCCTCCAATGGTTGCACTTCCTGTAATAGATCCGCTTCCGCCAGTGGTATTCCATCTTCCACGGCAAGAAAGCCCCCCTTCTCCGCGGAGGTCGTAGCGAATGGTTTGGTTTGTGATTTGGTTGCCGTAAAAAAGCCATTTTAGGGTAGATCCTGTCTGTTTTGAAAAATGGGGCGAAGAAGAAAGAAGGGTATAGGTGGTGGAGAAGGTTTCAGTAACAATAAGACCACTTATCGCTTCATTTACGACCACATTCAGGGTAATGGCAACTCCTCCCGAATAGGGAAGAATAGAACGGGTAATATGAACTTTAGGAAGGGGCGCGTCAGGTTCTGTGGGTAAGGCTTCTTCTTGCTCTTTAGGAGAAGAGAGAGATGATCCCGCGGTATCGGGAAGAGCCGCAGAAGCAGAGGTTGATTGCGAAGATGCAGTAGTAGAGGCAGTTGTGGATCGTCCCTGTAAAAAAAGGCTTTGCGCTGAAGAGAAAGAGGCGCTTGATGACGAGGAAGAAAGCGAAGAAGAGGAAGTAGAGGCTGAAGAGAAGGAAGAGGGAGAAGAGGCGGGTTGCGCTAAAAAAAGAGGGGAATCTTCTTTTGCTTCTTCTCTCTTCTTCTTCCAAGAGGGATAGAGGGCATTCGTTCTGTTCTTAAGGCCAGAGAACCATTGGGGTGGTTTGGAAGAGAGCTCTTCTCTATGGTGAAGAGAAGATTGGGAAGAAGGTATGGAAGAAGAGAGCAGAGAGAGAGAAGAAGGTTCTTCTATAGAGGCAATGATGGAGGGAGAAGTGCGTGATTTAAGAGTTCCATAGAGAATAAAGATGGTTACAAGAGCTATTCCTAAAATCAATAACAGAAAAGAAGGAGAAATCTTTTTCATAGAAAAAGTATACCATAAAAAGATTCTTCGTCATTCTAAAAAGCTCTTTTCTCTCTAGAAAAGAAGAGATCATAGAGTATCTTTAGGAATATATTTTTTTTCTTGCTCTTTTTATTCAAGTATATAAATAATCCGAAGAGGCACTCTATTTCGCAAGAGGTAAAGCACAATTTTTTCAGAACCAGATTCAAGCGCGAAGTCATAGGCAGAGAGAATATCTTTGGATGTTGTAAGAGGCTTCTCTCCTATCTGTTGAAGAAGATCTCCCTCCATTAAACCCGCGCCATCAAGAATAGTTCCAGCAGGAATGGAGAGAAGGGAGATCCCCTCTTTGGTTTCTTTTATGGAGAGAGTCTTCATTTTTGGGAGTTCTGCCTCTATTCTTGCAAGAGCATCCTTTATCTTTACTCGGTAATAAAGGGTTTTTACTCTTTTCCCAAGGGCTCTAGCCCCTGTTGAGGTAAGAAGGAATCTTTCTCCAAGAAAATCTTCAAAAACAGCACCTTTTTCAATAACATCTATTAAACGATAGCCTTTAATGATTGCGCCGGGAGTATAAAAATCACTCTCTTTGGTACGAGTATTGTCAATAATGGCATATTTTTTCTCTTCTTCTCCCTGCGAAAGAAGAACTCCTAAAAGTGTCATCTCTTTTTCTAAAGGTTCAGGAGCAGAAAGAGGAAAAACTCCCTCTGGAACCACGGGGTCAGATGCCATAGGTTTCAAGGGAGAGAAGAGCTCTCGCTTAAGAAAAGATTTATATGTTGTAGAGACCTCTGAAGAAGTAGATATAACGGAAGAAGGAGAGCTTCTCTTTGAAGCCTCTTTTTTGCTGGTTGGTTCTGCACAAAGAGAAGAAAGAGATAAAGAAAAAATGAGCAGAGAAAAACCTAAAAAATCAAATCTCTTCACAAGGCAATAGTATCCTCGTTAGTTTTTGGAACCTCTTCTTTCTGGGAAACGATAAAGAAGGGAGAGTGAGGCGGTCAAAAGAAGAAGGTACCAGAAGAGTCCCTTTACAAGAAGGTATGCAAGGAATACCAATGGAGAAAGAAGAATACGCACTATGGGTTTCAAAAAGGTATGGCTTTCTATGATAGCCGCCCATTGAGGAGCATGGTAATAATACCAAGCCACAAAGGATTTTCCCGCCTTATTGCGCAAAAGAATGGTATCGCGAAATTCTCGCAAAAGCACTACATGAGATTCAAAAGCAGAGCCAAATGCCGCAGTGGCAATAAAACATCCACCGCCACCGCCTTGAATGCCATCCGAAGGTTCAAGAAGAATTTCAGCCATATTAGAATTAGCGGAAGGAGCAGACCGACCTGCTTCTCTATCAGAAATTTCGCGTAAGGCACTTACTCGGTAGATATAGTCTATATAGGGCTCTGCGGTAAAATCACCAAAAGGAGAGAAAGGATCTGATTGTTCGGTAACAGTAAGGTCGGTAAAGTATTCATCTCCCTGGAATGCGCGCTTTCTTTCAATAAGAAAAGAGGTTGCCTTATATTCGCCCCAACTATTATCTGTCCATGTAAGGTAGATTGCATTCACTCCATTAATGGCCTTAAGATTAGTGGGTTTCATCATATCGGGAATAGAGTAAATCTGCGCTGTAACAGGAGAGGAAATAATGGTATGGGGCTCTCCTGCGCGGAGATAGGTCATCGTAAGTGTATAGGTATATTCTATGCCGTCCATAGGCGGAGTGGTTGAGTAGCGGGAATCAAAGAATGCCAGTGTACTCCATGGAAAACCTGCTCCAGTAAGGGGAAAGGTATAGTCTGGTTGGTCGGGAGAAGTTCGGGTAAGTTCATATTTAATAAATTCATTGGGAGAAACATTGGTAAGGTTTCTCCACTCAATGCCGATTCCATTAAAGGAAGGGGTTGCGTTAAGAAGAAGTGTGCCAATAGCAGGCGGAGGATTAAAAACAGAGGATGAGAAGCGCGCATATATATTGGAGGCATTTCCAGAGCCATCCAAAATATTAAATGCGTGCGAGCCCCAGGTATTCCAGTCTGCCTCTATTCTTCCCCAACCTACTAACGATACGCCAAAGGCATCGCCTGAAGTAAAGGTAGCAGAGGTTCGGATAACGACATAGAGTATTGATGGTATAGAGATCGGTGTTTGAAACTCAAACTGGTAGCCATCTTGGGACCCTGCAAAGAGAAGGCGACGGTATTTAGAGATGAGCACTGGCTGTGTTAAATCAGGAAGCGTGGGATCACTCGCAAGAGCCTTATAGATCACCACACCGCATTGTTGAAGAGAGTTGGGATTAAAGTTTGTGGGTCTATACCACAAACCATCATAATCTGGTGCAATCGGATCAAAAGAGGCAAGGTCAGTAAGGTTAAAGTTTCCTTTATCATAGAGCTCTACTGATAAACCATAGAGAAGAGGAAGTTTGCCAGAGTTATTGTCATTTAGTTCAATTCTAATAACAGGAACAGGATCGCTTGAGGGACCGATAAAGGGTGCGCTGGAAAGAAGGTTTGTCATCTTCACAGAGACATTGCCTTGTATCTCACCAGTGCTTGTGGATATTGAGCTTGAAACAGCTTTTGGAGCAGTACACTGTATTCCGGTAACAGGAATTTCTATATAAAAACGGCTATTGTAGGCAAGGGAATCATTGGTACGCATACAAAGGAAGAGATCATATCCCCGGGATTCTCCTGTTCGTGCAAGATAAAGATCTTCTTGAGGAAGGTATCCATTATCAGAAGCCATTGCTTGCGTAGAGATAGTAGAGTGGTACTTGGTAACATATCCAAATTCAGGATGATTTACCATTCCATCAGAGATCCATGGCGTAGCATTGGTAGGAACAAGAGAGTCAGAAGCATCAAAGACGCCAATACCAGAAGAAACGGTTTTATTGTCCCGCCAGAGCGAAATGCCCGCGGATTCATCGTTTGTAAAGGGCTGAAGATCAAAGTTAGGGTTAAATCCATCCTTTGCGAATAGTTCTATACGAATACTTTCAAAACGGGTATCAGGAAAAAGCTGAGACACCCGATTACTGCTGGATGCCGCGTTAATGCCAAAGAGAGGAATAATAGAAGAGGTTGGATCCGCAGGCATAGAAGGATCCGTAGGATCTACGCGTACAGGAGAAATATTTCCCACATAAAGGTTGTTGTAAATTGTTTTTGTTTTTCCTTGATCAATTCCAGTCCACCAATAAGGGTTTGCATAGGAAAATCTGACATCTCCCCGCTCAATCCAGATCTTGTAATCTGAGCCCGCTATTGTCGCATAAGGGTCTGCCACTGAGACATCTTCGCGCGTTTCAATAACAATAAAATAGTCGTACATTTTATCGTGTAATGGTTCAATATTTTCATTTATGAGAGAAAGAGTAAGAGTCCATTCTGTGGGAGAAATCTGCTGAAAAAGCCCGCCGCCAGAATAGTCCACAGGAACAATAGCATCAGTAGGATCCCAGATTCCATTGGCATTCGTATCTCTCCAGAGAGTAATGCCGGGTCTGTTGCCAACAAGTTCAACAGGACGGAAGGTTTTGTTAGGATCAAAGTTGCCAATAGTGCCAGTATCAGTAAGTGTGATTTTTACACTTCTAAGATCCACTGGATCAGAGATGGTGCCGCCGGTTCCATTGGGAAGAAGGTTTCTTTGAGCGCAGGAAATAGCTAATACCGGCGTACGGGTCTCCCATGGAATCACTTGAGGAACATGTTGCTCAATACGGTCGCGTTCTTGATTTCGGATTGTATCAGAGGGCGCGTACTGATATTCAAAAGGATCTCGGTCGTAGCGGGGACGGATCATTTCACCTGGTTGATACTGAAGATACATTGGATAGGTATTCTCGCCGATAGAGTGGAAGTTATCATACTCCATAGGCATAATGTCTGCAAGGAGAAGTTCACAGGTAATCGTAGCAGTCGTGGCGCCAGCATTGGATCTGGGAGAATCATCAGTAGTAGGATTGGAATAGGAGACGCCTCCGCTAGGGATGGAAAAATAGGCGTATGAAGCATCGGGACAATAGTCACTGGTTCGTATTGCCACATAAAAATCATATCCCGGACTAGCGGCAGTGGTGGTTCCGGGAATGATTGCACCACCTGAAATTGCAATAGTACCGGGATTTCCTGTTGCAATAATACCTCCGCCTCTATTCATAATCGCAATACCGGGATTGGCTAATTCAAAACCATTGTACGAAAACATATTCACCGTCACACTCGTTAAATACTGTGTTAGCGGAATACGGTCAGAGGTAATATCAATCCCAAAGATAACCACCCAGTTGGAGTTGGGAAGGATTCCTTGATCGGTATCTACAAGGCTATCTACGGTATTTCCAAGAATCTTTGCGGAAAGAGAAGGCGTAAATAGGAAAAATCCAGACAAAAGAAATAATAAGAGTGGCAAGATTCTTTTTTTCATCATTCTATTCTCCTTGTCTTACATCCCACTATGGTAGTAGTGCAACATTAATTAGGTTTCGCGCTTGAGGGCCCTTCCCCTTGGCGTGAATACTTTTAATGCAAGAAGTATCGCAAAAAGCGCGTACAAGAAATTTCCTTTTATAGAGAGCCACGCCACTCCCACCAAAGGAAGAAGCATTACTCGTACGAAGGGTTTCAAGAAAGAATGGCTCTCAATAAGAGCCGCGTACTGAGGACCATGGCAATAGTACCATGCCACGAAAGATTTTCCAGCATTGGTGCGCAATAGTACAGTATCGCGGAATTCTCTTAGAAGCGCTACATGAGATTGAAAAGAAGATCCAAATGCCGCAGTGGCGACAAAACATCCACCTCCGCCACCAGAGGGAAGCACAGGAGAACCAATGGCAAAATAATCGTTTCCAGTAACAGTAAAGAGTCTTACAGTTACAGTATCGTCTGTTCTGGAAATGATCGGAAGCTCTTCCCAGGCTCCGAAAAGACCAGGCCAGTGATAAACATGAACTCCTGATGATTTTGTCTGGCCGCTTATTGCGAGGTCTTCACCATAAACAGGAATCGTAACAGTAAGAAACTCTCCTGAAAAAAGCGAGATATTAGACCAGATATTATAGGCATTGGCAAAACCGAGTATTGAATTATCAGAAGGTAAAAAATCAGGGTTTATCCATGAAAGATGGATATCCGCAGGGTTCTGAAGAGCATGGGGAGGAATAAAAATTCTAAAATTCCGCAAAGGAGGAGTTCCGGGAACCACTTCATCTATGCCTGTATTCGGAGAAACATCAAACCAAGACATCCCATCCTCTCCAGCTCGTGTTGCAATAGATTGAGCATTGGAATAGTTCATATCATTAAAAGAATAAACCTTATAATAATAGGTGGCGCCAGCATCAAGACTGCTATCAATAAAGGTGTTCAGTCCCGTAGTATCCTTAAAGATACAGAGAGCATCTCCTGTAAAGGTGGGATATAGCTCTGGATTGGGGCTTCCTTGCGCCGCATAGTATTGACCGTTTACAGGCGCGCCAGTCATCGGAGAAGATTTTTTACGAAAGATAATGGTACCAGTATAGACGCTGGGATTTGTCCAATAAAGGGCAATGCCTTTTTGAATCGGAAGCGCCAGCAATCCTTCTATCGGAGAAGGACTTTGGTTAACCATTGTAACTGGTATCTCACTCTCACCGCCATTACTGGTAATGGTAAGAGTAGCTAAATGGCTACCTGAAAGAAGGCCGTCCCGAGTTACATTGGCGGTAACAATCTTCTGTTCTCCTGCATTCAAAGATCCTGCATTATCGGTAAGGGTAAGCCAGGATTTTGTTGAGGAAGCACTCCAGTTTAGCGATGAACCGCCAATATTGGTAATAGAAAAGGTAAGTGCAGTAAGGTCAGAGCCAAAATTTAAGGTATCTGGAGCAACTGCTAAATGCGGAAGCGGAGTGGAGAGAATCTCCAAAGCTCCGCCAGTTGGCTCTGAAACCGGATCTCCCAGAGGGTTAAGGTAATTTACCACTCCATTAAAGAGCTGAGTACCGAAGGCAGTGGGAGGCACAAGTAAAGTGTAAGAGATTGTTTTATCCGCTACTTCACCTGCCATAAATTCCCAGCCATAGGTTCCTGATACCACGCGGCTATAGGTAGGGGTTGAAGAGATAATCTGCCAACCACTCGGCGGAGTTTCATTAATAATCATTCCCGTGGGCTTGTTTCCTTCGTCTACATCAATGGTAAGGGTTACCTGAAAAGAGGCGCCGGGAGTATAGTAGGCGGGAAGCGTTCGTTGGTTAGTAATCTGTTGTGCCGCAAGCACTCCCTGAAAGAGAAAAAGGATTGCTGTAAAGGGAAAAAGAAGCCGTGTTCCCCAGGTCTTCACGCACATAATGCCTCCTCGCGAAAATATCGGTAAATGATGAGTGAAAATCATAGTCCTTTCCATTTTGGAATGCCTGCGCTACTGCTTCCAGGTTGATCATAGGTATAGCCTGATACTACCCAGAAATGAATTGTAAGGAGAAGCTGAGAGTCCCAGTCGGCAAGGTCAAGGGGCCAGCCATTCAAACGGCTGTTCATTGCCCAATAATCTATTACCAGAAGAAGTTCTTCATCGGAAATATCAAAATCTTGGTTGGTATCAAAAGGAAAGAATGGATCTCCAAGAGTAAGGTAAGAGTCGCCGGTTGTACTTATAAAGGAAGAGTCAATAACGATTCCTCCATTAAGAAAACGGAGATCACCGGAAGGATTGTCGCCTATCAGAGATAGTTTCAGCCGAAGGACAGAACCTTTTATTATTTCAGGGTTAGAGTAATCGCCGAGAAGCCACTGTATGGTTCCGGTATTCGCTCCATTATGAGTTGGAGGAATAAGCTCTTCTCCATTAAGATATGCCTCTTCTAATACCCAATCTACGGCAGATCCATGAGCAATTGTAGGTAGGGTCTCTGTAATAAGAATCGGAGAAGAGGGAGGATCGTTCTCATCTACTGAAAGAGTAAGTTCGTACCAGAAAGGAATCGCGGGATCTATCTGCGCCATAGGGAAAGATCGTGAAAGAGAAAGAGAGGTATCAATCTCTTTTCCCCAGGAGATCTTCTCATTGGTAGAAAGAGTAGGATCTACCTGATGTGCATGTCCAGTATGAATATCGGCAATCCAAACAGAACCAGAGGAAAGATAGGCAATATTATTTCCAGTCCAGGGATTAAAGACAGGATAGCCGGGATTAGAAGGAGGAGGAGTAGGATTAAAGGAACGTTGATTTCCGCCATCAGCATCCATAAGATAGAGAGAAGAAGGGTCCTGGCGCGAAGAACAAAAGGCAATGGTAGCGCCATCAGGAGAAATAGAAGGATGAAAGTTATTAGAAGCAGAGGTATTGGTAAGATTAATGGGAGTTCCGTTAATACGGATAGCGCTGTCAAAAAGGGTTATAGGAAGCGCGAAAATCTGAAGCCCGGTTGCGGTGGAAGAGGTGTAAATAATGCGGGATGCATCGGGCGTAAAGGATGGATCCATCTTCGCTATATTGGGAGTTGAGGTAAGCCGCATCTCGGGAAGAGATAAATCTCTTCTTCGGCAATAAAGGTCATTTTCCTTTACATAGAGAATCCACTGGTTATCCGGAGAAAAAGCCGGATACCTGGCATCAAAAGAGTCATCTATCTGTAGGGCATCCTTTCCATTGGACCTAACTATCCATATCCCATTGCCAGCATAGGCGAGCCATTTTCCATTGGAAGAAAAGGCAGGGTCATGGTTCTGATGAGGAGTATCGGTAAGAGAGATAATTGCAGAGGAAGAATCCATAAGTTTTACCTGTTTTCCGTCAATAAAAGCTATAGAAGCAGAGATAGAAGGATTGGGAAGGTAGAAAGGAAATCTTGCATCAATAGAGTCCGCTAAAGTAACCTGATAGGGGTCAAGTGCATTTATTCTTGTAAGAAAGAGCTTTTTATCGCTCTCGTAGGCTCGTTTGCCGACAAAGGCAATAGAATGATCTCCAGCAAGGAGTGGTTCGGGATCACTTTGCGAATCAGGACTTTCATCAAAGTAAAGGGAGTCAAGAATCAGGGTTGAAGGAGCACCGGGAAGAAAGCTTCTGGTATAGAATTTCCAGTCGCTGTATCCTTCAAAAGCACCGGTCTGTTGGGCATAAATAAATTTCTGACGATCCAAACTCAGCATGGGCCTACCAAGCCGAGGAAAATAGGGAGCATAGTTATTATTATTGGTAAGGTTGGTAAGACCGCTTCCATTGGTAAAGATCGTGTAATAATCCTGTAAGGTTCCAGTTGGTTTTGCGATGAACGTAAAGAGGATTCTTCCATTATCAATAAAGAGGGGTGTTTCGCATGTTCCATCAAGGTTGGTTAATTGAAGAAGACGTTTTAAGCCATCTAATTCCTTCAGCCATAATTGCAGTTCATCGGAAGATCCGGAAGGATAGGCAGAAAAGAGAAGGAGAGATCCATCAGGGCTCCAGGTCCCTGCGGTCTGATTAACAGAAGAGGGAAAAAGTTGAAGAGTAGAAGTTAAATCTTCAAGTCCGCTTCCATCACTATTGATTGAATAGAGCTTAAAATCAGGTTCACCTTGTTTCTTATAGGAAAAAATAATTTTAGATCCATCAAAAGAAGGAAGAGGGTTATGTAAAATTCCAGGACCTAACTGAATAGAGAGATGCGTTAATTGCAGAGATATATTCGTTTCAAGATTATTGGACCAAATCTCATTATTTCTACTATAGAAAAGAGAGCCGGAAAGCTCTTCTGAAGGATGTTCTGTTCTTTGCGCCACAGTAAGAACAGGATCTCCGAAGAGGGTTGTTTCATAATAAATATAGCGGTTGTACGGACTTGCTACCGGAGAAACAAGCTGTTCCTTAGATCTGTAGAAAGCTTCTCCGAGTTCAACGACATTTTGGTTAAAGACAAAATCAAAGAATGCCATATCAAAGATCTGAGAAGGACCGTACACAACAGCATCGCCGGAATAATACCAGCCATATCGGGTATTGGCAATATAGGCGGCGGCACCGCCTGTTGAGGCAAGAAAGGATTCTGCGGCACAAGTGCTTGCACGGTCAAACGCTCCCTCATAACAACCTTGGGAATAACCAATAAAATAGGTGGTATTCGTTAAATTGGCAATTTGGCCGAGCGTTAATCCAAATGCATCATCACTATCTCCGTGCGAGAGATTATTCAAAAGGTGAGTTCCTTCTTGGAGAGCATTTACTATTGCCTGAGGAGACCATGATGAGTCGCGGTCGTAAAGCCGGGTAAGGTCCCAATCATTCGGAAGACAAGCCTCGGCAATCGCGTCTTTTGCATCGCCTCCTTCAGTAATATAATCAAGTTGCTTTCCAATAAAAAGAGCTTTTTTTAGTTGCGAGGTATGAGAAGTTTCATAGGCAATTGTTTTATTGACAAAGTTGGTTGCAGATACAGAATCTCTAACAGGAGCCCGTCCCACATAAAGATCTGCGAGTCGGTCAATATCTCCGGCATCAGGACCATCGGTAGACTCTCCGAAAATATTGTTATTATTGTCATCAAAAGTGCCGTCAAGATTGCTATAATAGATATCAGAGGGAATAGGATCGCTCTCTACTGGATTTCGCAAATAACGACAGGGAATAAGGGAGTCGTCTCCTCCAAGAAGAACATAACGGGTAGACCAGTTTGTATAGGCATACTTAATAAAGTTCCGTAGCTGTTCAGCTTTATCCCTGCCAGATTGATAATAGGGGCTAAATTGGTTATCGCAAATATCAGAGATTAAAACAATCTGAGTGGTAAGCCCCTGGCCTTCCCGCACAGAACAAAGAGGTTCAAAATCTGAAACAAGAGCATCACTCGTAATCAGAAGATAATCAACAGATCCTCCGTTTAATTTTTGGAGACGGCTTTCTTGATAGGTGGATAATACCGCAGGGTTATCTATAAATGATGTAAGTATAGCGCGGTCCTGGCTAACAGAAGGTCTTGGAGGAATCTGAGTAGAGAGTGTTTGAGGAAGCACTGCTTCTGTGAAGGAGATGGTTACTGTAAAGCTTTTTGTCCATGATAATTGTTGCGTATCAAGATTGTAAGAACAAGGAAAGAGATTTAATAGAAGGATATCATATCCCCTCATACGGTCTTTACCGACAATCTCGTAAGAGGTTGTTGGATACCAGCCAGAATAAAGAGGAACCGAGCCATCAGAGAAGGGTGCGCCATTAATTTTTTGGGGATTGGGCGCAAGTAGCAATGAATGAGTCCCAGCAAGAGGAATAAAGGAAGAGGGCTGTACAGAAATAGCGGTTACTTCACTATTGAACGGAAGAAGAATCTTTGCAAGCCGCATTGGCAAAAATGGAGCTCCCGGAGAGGCATAAGTCGTACAATGCGTCATTTCAACTTTTTCATAGAGTCCAGAGGAAGAGAGAGTAGGAGAGGAAAAGGTATATTCCAGTGAAAGGCTCTTTTCTTCTGCGTGGGCAAGAGAAATAAAAAGAATTGAAAAGAAGAGTAAGAAAGAGATTGATACGCGCCATTTTTTCATAGGGGTCTCCATCGTGGATAGTCGGCAATGCCGCTGGCAGTCGGATCATAAGTATATGCATCCGCTGTCCAGAATGCAATCAATTTAAGTAGCCATACATCCCATTCTTCTAAAAGAGGCCATCCGTGAAATTGGCTGTTGGATGCCCAAGTATGGATTGCAGTAAGGATTTCGTTATCGCTGATTTTGCCATCTTCATCTGTATCCGCGGGACAGAAAGGATCTTGAATGAGAAAAGAAGAGTCTCCTGCAGTAATGGTCCGTTCAGTAGATGTTTCTGTCCAGCCAGAAAGAAGATAATGATCTCCAATCGTTGCGGATGAAATAGAAAAAGTTAAGGAAAGAACCGTATCCTGCAGAGGCGCAATGCCAGAAGTGCCAAAAAGCCATTTCAAGGTACCGCTATTTTGTCCATTGCTCGTAAGGGAAGAAGGAGTTATGCCATTGATTGTAACCGAGGTAAGCGTCCAGTTAGGAGGAACTGTTTCTACAAGCATCGCGCTTAAAGGGGCGGGTACAGCATCTACCTTGAAAAAGAGTTGATAGCGCAAGGTAAGAGAGGAATCTATCTTCTGAAAAACAGAAAAACGGTCTGCATATATCTGACCAGAAGGGCTTTTTCCAAGAGCAAACTGGGTGGCGGTTATTTCTGGAAAAACAGGAGCGGTCTCAGAAGAAGGGGATGTAATATTGCTCTTCCAGAGTTTTTGCGGAGTACCGGAAAGAAAGGCGATCTCTTTTGAAGAGTAAGGAGAAAAGGCAGGATGTGAAAGATAAGAGGTAGTTGCAGGTAAAGAAAGTTTCTTCTGGTTCGCGCCTGTTGGAGACATTTGCCAAAGTTCAGGGAGAAAATTGCGGGTAGAGACAAATATTAAAAGAGATGAATCAGGAGAAACACGGAGATGATAATTATCAGATGAGGTGGGAGTAAGGTCTACAGGAACTCCCAATGGGATACAGAGAAAGGGCCAGGTATCGGTCATAGAAAGAGAAAGGCGATAAATATGGCGCGCGCTCTTCTCTATGCCGGTAAAGTAAAGAGCAGAGCCATCAGAGGAAAAGAGAAGGTCCTCTTTTTTGAGGTCAGGAGAGACGGTTAGCCGTACAGGAGAAATTGTTTGATCCGCAAGACAACAGTAAATATCGTCTTCCTTGATATAGGCGATCCATCTTCCGTCAGGAGAAAATGTTGGAAAGAGGGCTGTAGGATCGCTTTCATGTTGAAAAAGGCCTGAACCATCTATGTTAATGGTATAAATGGAGTTATTTGCAAAAAGAACCCTTCTGCCAGAAGGATCAAAGGAAGGGCTTGAGTTTCCAGTAGAGGAAAGAAGTATACTGGAAGTGCCATCTTCCTTTATTAGGTAGATTCTTCCCTCAGAGAGAATAACCAATTGCATAGAGGGAGAAGAAGGAACGAAAAAGAGAGGCATAGAAAATTCAGATCCAGATGCAATCTTCCAAGAGTAAGGATTAAGCACTGGCAAGGAGGTTGCGTAAAGATCTCTTGTACTTCCTGAAACAGAACCAATCAATGCCATCTGAGAAGAACCAATCGGGCATGGGTATGGTTCTTGAAAATCAGGAGAAGGAAAAAAGAGAGCATCTGTAAGAAGAAGCTCTAAACCTGTGGAAAGAATTTTTGAATAGATTTTCCAAGGAGAATATTCGCCAGAAATATAGTCTTGACGGGCAAAAAAGATTTTTTGGCGGGATTGATCCAACATAGGTCTGCCTAAACGAGGAAAAAAGGGAGTTAAAGAAGTGTTGTTGGTAAGGTTTACTAAATTAAGACCATTGGTTTGAATAGTGTAGTAATCTTCCAAAGCATCGGTTTTAGAGTGAAAGAGAATCGTATCTTGACTGATAAAAGTAGGATAAGAACAGATCTTGACAGGAAAGAGAGAGAGTTGCCGAAGATCAGTTCCATTGATATTCCGCACATAAAGTTGGTACTCTTCAGGAACAGAGATACTATTGGCGGTATAGGCGAGTTTTTTTCCATCCGGCGAAATTGCCACATCGCGGTACTCTATAAGAGGGTCAGAACCAATATCAGAAAGTCCCTGTCCCTCGGGAGTAATGGTCCAAATCGTTGAAAGAACTTTTCCATGGAGAGGAGAAGGACGAGTGAAATAGATCTTGTCGGCCTTATCTGTAATAGAAAGGCTTCTAATAATACCCTTGTCAGCATCGGAGAAAAAAGTAATAGGAGTGGTTTTTCCCGAAGAAAGGTTCGTTACAGAAAGGTTTGAAGATCCTGCGATCGTAGAGACCGAAAGAAGATATTCCGGGCTTGTTTCATCGCCAAATGCAAAAGGCAAAGAAGTAAGAATACAAAATGTAAATAATCCTGCAACTATTTTAAATAAACCGGGTCGCATAGGCATTCTCTCTTCGTAGGATAAAAAAATTCCCTATTGCCGGTAACTAATCACCTGAAAATATTCCTACATATTAAAATATATCTTACCCTCTCACGGGAGAAAATGTCAACAAATTCTTGGAAGTTGATCTCCTTGAAGCATTTCAATAAGGCGTTTTCCGCCGCTTTTTGTACGCATAACAACCCTGCTCTCCTTATCAGAAAGAACTCTTCCTATAATCCTTGCATCCTTGCCGAGCGGCTGGCTCTGTAAAAAAGAAAGAAGCGAGGAAGCATCATTAGAATCGCAGATGATAACCGCCTTTCCTTCATTGGCGAGATAAAGAGGGTCGTATCCAAAGAGGTCGCAGATGGTGGCAACACTCTTTTTTATTGGAATATCTTCTTCTTCAATAAGAAAAGTTCTTTCCGAAGAATCAGAGAGTTCGCAGAGAGTGGTAGCAAGACCGCCCCGGGTAAGATCCCGCATAGAATGGATAGAAGAACCACAGAGATCAAAACAGGGCAGAAGAAGCAGAGATAAAGAGGCGCAATCGCTCTTAATCTCTGTACGGATAGAAAAATTGCCCCGGCTAAGGGTAATCGCCGCGCTATGATCTCCAAGGGTTCCAGTAAGAATAATCAGATCTCCGGAAGAAATTTTTCTATATCCAAGAGATGCCAATGGATGAAGAAGCCCTATACCAGAGGTAGTGATAAAAAGGGAATCTGCGGCACCTTTTTCAACAACCTTAAAATCTCCGGCAACAATCTCGGCTTTTGCAAGTTCCGCCTCCTTTGCCGCAGAAGCAAAGATTTTCTCAAGATCCCCAATATCCATTCCTTCCTCTACAATACAGGCAAATGTCAGTGCCTTTGGAATAGCACCGCTTACCGCAAGATCATTGATAGTTCCGCAGATAGAGAGTTTTCCGATATCTCCACCGGGAAAAAAGATTGGGTTAATGACATAAGAGTCGGTGGTATAGGCAAGCATTCCTTCTTGAAGAGAAAGAAGTCCGCTGTCGGAAAGAAGAGCAAGAGAAGGAGAATGGAAATAACGCAATACAAGTCTATGAAGAATCTTGCGGGAAAGCTCTCCACCCGCTCCATGCGCTAAAAGAATTTTTTCCTCTCTTTCTTTCATATTTTTTTCCTAAATCGGTAATGAATTGCGCACGACCCTTCGGAAGAGACCATACAGGGACCTATCGGAGATTCAGGCGTACAACTGCGGGAAAAGAGAGGACACTCTTCAGGAGAGAGGATTCCTTTTAATATCTCGGCGCACTTGCATTCATTTTTTTGGCGTAAAGGAGGAAGAGAAATCTCGGATATCAAAGCTCGGGCATCAAAAGAATGATACTCGGGAAGGAATGTAAAACCAGAATCAGGAATAAGACCCAATCCCCGCCACGAAGCATCAGTCAAAGAGAAAACAGCCTCTATTTCTTCTTGGCATCTGAGGTTTCCTTGGGGAATAACTGCGCGGGCATACTCGTTTTCTACAAGAGCGCGTCCTTCCACAATCTGACGAAGAAGAAGAAAAAGACCTAAAAGAAGATCAACAGGTTCAAAGCCAGCAACTACACAGGGTTTCTTATATATTTCCGCTATTGGTTCATAAATCTTCCATCCAGTAATAACACTTACATTTCCAGGACAAAGAAAGCCATCTATTCTTGAAAGTCCCTCTTGAAGAAGGGCTTCCATCGCGGGAAGAATGCGTTTATGAAAAAGAAAAACTTTTATATTGGAGATCTTTCGGCGCATAGCTTCTGCGATAAGAGCCGCGGTAAGAGGAGCGGTTGTTTCAAAACCAACTCCGGAAAAAAGGACTGTTTTTAAGGGTTCTTCGGAAGCAATATGAAGAAGTTCTTCAGGGCTATAAATAATACGAATATCAGCGCCGAGAGCCTTCTGGCGTTCAAGAGAAGAGTTGGTTCCGGGAACGCGCATCATATCACCAAAGGTCGCTGTTATGACATTGGGAAGAGAAGAAGCCGCTATCAGCATATCAAGTTCAGAATCAGGAGTAACACATACAGGGCATCCTGGCCCGGAAATTACTGCGAGATTTTCAGGAAAAAGATCTTTTAAGCCATACCGAAAAAAATTCATTGTATGGGTTCCGCATACCTCCATAATTCGGATCATTCTATTACTACGCTGAGAAAGAGAAGAGATAGCGGAAAGTAATTTAGCGCAATCTTCGCGTGAGGAAAAGTCAGGAAGAGTCATTAGGATTCATTCTTTTCTAAAGGAGGCAAAAGATCTTCTTGAAAAGAGAGTTCCTCAAGAAGCGCAAGGGTTTCTTTGGCATCTTCCGGTGAAATCCGTTGAATGGCAAAACCAGCGTGAACCAAGACAAAATCTCCGGGAGAGAGAGAGGGAATAAGGGAAAGATTTACCTCTACTTCCACTCCATTGCTTGCGACTACTCCTCGTTTAGGACTGCCGGAAGAATCTTTTTCTATAATTGAAATTACCTCTAATGGTACTGCCACACACATTCTCGCGCTCCTATAAAGATAGATATATCAAGAAAATTCTTTTTCTTTATTATACTTCTTTTTCCCTCTCTATCAAAGAAAAAATCTTCTATACTCCTCAATCAATTAGAATAGGATTCGTATCCCTTTCACTTCGTCTCCCCTCCCCTCTTTTTATCCTTCAAGATTCAGAGAAGCATTCCTGCTTTCTATTTTAAAAATATAGAAAAAAAGATCGCTATTCTTCATAAAGAAAAGAGATACTTTACAAGGAAGAAACGATGATCAGAAGGAATGGTACGTCAGAAGAGAAGTAGATATAAAAATTTATACTTTTTCATCGGCAAGGAATGCGGAACGCCTGCATTTGGGGCACAGGTTCTTAAAGATATCTATTCGGTCATAGGGCTCTTTTACTTGGGCTTCTTCTATTCCTTTTGGAATATTGTTGGCGGCCTGTCTTACTCCTAAAAGAAGTCCGCTTCCAAAACTAAGAGGACCGAGACGATGTGAAACCCATTCAAGGTGCCGAGTGGTAGAGATCACCTCTCCGCAGGAGTCGCAAAGAAGAAGAGTATGGCTTATGGTATGTTGGCAGTTTCCTCCCTTAAGATAGGCAAGATCAAACTCTGCACTTAACCGAATTCCTTTGGGATCGGTAATACATGCCTCTTCGCATTTTCCGCAAAAAATACAGCGGCCGGCATCGTGAGTAAGAAGGCGTGTACGAGTTTCAAGATGATCACTGCATACAATGGCTCCCGATGGACAAACCTCACTGCAAGCCCCGCATCCAATACAATCTTCTATATAAAAAATCGGTTTTCCCCGAAATCCATCCGCAGGAGAATGTGCAGTAAAAGGATAGAAAGAAGTAAATGGCCGAGAAAAAAGGCTTCTTAATGCCTCCTTTAATTCCCGAAGTTTTGGTTTTTTCATTCTTTCTTTTCTCCGGAGAAACGTTCATGTTTCCAAGCGGCGCCTGCAAGGGCATTGGCAACAGTTGGCAGACAAATAACCGCAAGACCCGCGGCAATAAGGGCTTTTGCGCCGCCGGCAGATATTCCGAAAAAAATCATCGCACTGAAAAAAAGTGCCACCGCACCACCAGTAAAACAGGTATATGCTGTCTGTATCCTATCGTAAAAACCGGGAATACGGGCAATGGCAAGGGATCCGGCAAAGAGAAAAAAAGTTCCTAACCAAAGAAATAATAGAGTAAGGGTTTCTCTCATTTTTCTTCCTTGTTATGCTTAACAATAGCTCTCTTTATTGAAACATATTTTCTATTCATCAAACCCTTTTCCTTCAAGAAATTTCACCAAGGCTAAAATACCGATAAAGGTAAGAAGAATCCAAGCAATCGCCACATGAAGATAGTAATCTTTGGAGGTGCGAATAGCGATAATCACCGCAAAGGGAAGTACGGTAATTCCCAGCCCTGATAGCGCGAGAATCTTCTCAAAAGCTGTGCGGCCTTTTGCAAGGGAATAAAGAGAAGAGAGCGCGCAGACCGCAGAGAGAAGAAGTAATAGTTCTATCATTCAAAGATCCTTGCAAGTACTTTCCCATGGCTTTGAAGAATCCTTTTCAGATCTTCCACAATACGAGATTCATCTTCAGAACAGAGAGCGATTGTAAATGTTCCATCGGAAGAGATATCCAACACAATGGCGTCCGGAGAAAGAAGAACCGCATGAGAAAGACGAGTAAGAGCTGACGGACTTTTAAGAGAGGTGGGAAGATAAATAATCCTCTCTCGCGAAAGGGGTTTTGCTCTGAAAGCTCTTCCAGCCGCATAAAAAGCTCCATAAAAAAGCTGAAAAAGAAAGAGAAAAAGGTAAGAAATCGCCCATCCTGCCTTTGCCAAAGAGGGAGTAAAAGGATCTCCTGTGGAGCCCTCTGTAAAAAAATGGGCGATAAAACCGCTTACCACCATTCCCGCAAGAAGAGCCTGCCAATCAATTCCTTCTATGGAAAAGGGCCAAGAAAGAAGAATCCAGAGAATAAAAGTAACGAAAAATGTAAAGAGTTTTCTAATCATCGGTATTCTCCTGAAAAAGGATAGGAAGAGAGAGATTCTTCGGAATGATAAAGAAAGAGTTCTCCGCTTTTCTTTTGCAGATCCGCGCTATGAACAAAGGGAAGAAGCAAGGTCATTCCAAAAGAAAAGATCGCAAGAAAAAGAAGTGGTATCTTCATAGATAAGGGAGGTTCTTTTATAGAAAGGAACTTTGTTTGAGGAGAATCCTTCCAGAAGAAGGTCATTAGCCATTGAAAAAATCCGGCAGAAGCGAACTTTTCTAGAAGAGGTTCCTGACGGAAGAAGACTAATTTCATAACCCTGAACGTATATCCGAGTGTTACGATACTTACCAAGATTAAAGTAAGGGCAAGAAGAGGAAAGCCAGCCTGAAAACAGGCAAGGATGATACATAATTTACTCCAGAATCCATTCAAAGGAGGAACTCCCGAGGCAGAGAGAGAACCAATCAACATAGAAGCACAGGTAAATGGCATTTGTCTTGAAAGGCCTCCAAGACGCTTCATATTTGTAGTTCCTACGGAATATTTTACATTTCCGCTTCCTAAAAAAAGAAGCGGCTTAAATAGCGCATGAGAAAAGAGATGAAGCAAAGCGGCAAAAAGACCAAGAGGAGTAGCTAACCCAAAGGCAACTAAAATATATCCTTTTTGGCTTATGGTGGACCAAGCATAGGTTCTCTGCATATCCTCTTGAATAAGGGCTAGTAAACTTCCTATTATTGCAGAAAAAAGACCGCAATAGATCAAGATCGCAGAAAGTTGAGGCGTGATTCCCCAAATATGAAAAACAATCCGTATAAGAAGATAGAGCCCTGCCACCTTTGCGATTGCGCCGGAAAGCGCCGCGCTTATTGGCGCGGGAGCAGAGCCATAGGCATCGGAAACCCAGCCATGAAAGGGAACTATGCCGAGTTTAACCAAGGCGCCAGCAATAAGGATTCCAAGAGCCACAGTACAGCCAGGATCATGGGGATGAATCTGTAAAAAAGAAGATATAACGCTAAAAGAGAGCGAAGAGGTTCTGCCATATAAAAAGGCAATACCAAGAAGAATCATAAGAGATGCGGTACTTCCCATCACAAGATATTTAAAGGATGCCCGCAACGCATTGCGTTCAGCGCTAAATCCTACCAATGCGTATGCGCTAAAGGAAAGAAGCTCAAGAAATATAAAAAGGGTAAAAAAATCTGTGGTAAGAAGCATTCCATTGGCACCAGTGAAAGAAAGAAGTAGAAGAGTATAAAAACGCATTTTTGAGGTAAAAAATCGGTCTATAAAGGCAAGGGAATAGAGAGATGAAAGGAAAAGAGCGCTATTGACAATCACAAGCATAAGAGAGGAGAAGAGGTCGGGAGACGCAAAAGCCGAAGGAAGAGAAGGAATCAGAAAGCCTGCAAGAGCCATAAAAAGAAGAACTACACCTGAGAAGATAGAAGCAATACCGGGAAACCATGGAAGAGACCGTCCCAAAAGCGCCGCAGAAAATGCCCCTACAAACGGAAGCGCGACAAAGAGAGATATAGAACTCATTCTTCTTCCTTCATCTTTGTAGTATCAAACGTGCCGTATTGTTCGTAAAGACGTATTGCTAAAGCAACCATAAGAGAGACCAGCCCAAGCCCCGCGGCAATAACGGTAAGAACCATTGCCTGCGGTACAGGATCTGCCACAGGGTTTTTGGAAAGATCAAGAATCGGAGCAACCGCCTCTTTCCTCCATCCAAGAAGAAGAATAAAGAGGTTGATACCGTATTCCATAATAATAATGCCGAGAATAATCTTCACAACATTCTTTTTACAGATAATTCCATACAACCCTATAAGAATAAGAAGAAGAGAGAGGGAATAGATCATCTTTTTTTCCTTGTGCGAGAGAGCAATATTCTCTTTCCAGCGACCTCTTTTACTCTAAGTTCTGCAAGAATACTAAATACCATAAAGAGGGAGGCGCCAACTGTTAGCGCAATAGAGATATTCATCCATGGAATAAGACCTGCCTGGAAGAGCATACTTCCCGAAGAAAAACCTGAAGGAAAGAAGGAGACCGCAATTCCTATAAATATGAAAAAAAGAAGCGCGCCAATACCCTGAAGATTCCACGCAACAAGTTTTCCTAATTTCATATGCGCATGATGACTTCCCCATGCAAGCATAAGAAGAATAAAGGTACAGGCAACAATAATGCCGCCGTCAAACCCTCCGCTGGGAATACGATGACCGTAAAGCGTGCAGTAAAATCCAAAAAGAAAGAAGAAACCCCTCAGCCAAGTTGCCGCGCGCTTTACGCCAAGGTCCATTCCCGGTTCCTGAAGGGTTTTTTCGGGTTTTGCGGATTCAAAGAGACTTTCTTCAGTCATGCGACTCCTTTTTGGGCTTTTTAAATCTCTTTCTTCTAAGAATGGCGAGTGTTCCCACAATAGCCGCAAAAAGCGCGGCAGTACGTCCTACTGTATCTATAAGACGGTTAGTAAGCACCACTTCATCTACAAGGTTATGAGAAGAAGAGAGGGGCAAAAGATATTTTTCTGAATAGGTTGGCAAAAAATCTTGCATCGGAAAGAAGCGAGGCGCCGCATGAAGAAGAAATAGAGCTGTAATAATAAGAAGCACGAAATAAAATCCCATACCAAAAAGTTCGGTATCATCCTCTACAGAGGTTAGATCTCTACGGATAGTTGCCCTGATAAGAATAACCAAAGTAAGCGCCTCTACCACTGCTTGACTTGCGGCAAGTTCAGGCGCACCTAAAAGAAGGAAACAGACACTCTCTGCCAAGCCTATGGCTCCGACCGCAATCACCGCTGAAAAAAGATCCTTTGATTCAAGAGCGATAAGAGCGCCTATAATCATCGCCACAATAAAAATACCAATAATTACTTCAATCATAAAAAGCCCGCCTGTCGGGAAAGAAGAAAAAGAATAGCTATCATTCCCACAAGAACCCATGCGATATAAGTTCCTACTCCTCCTGTATGAAGAGAGCGAAGACCCGTTGCGAGAATACGAGAGAAAGATCGCAGGGATTCATAGAGATCAAAGACCTTCTGATCTGCCATTCTATAGAGAGAAGAAAAAGGCTCCATCTCTTGAATGGTCTTATAAAACTCTTCTCCGGTACTACACATAGATTCTGTAACAGCCTCTCCGCCGATAAAGGGAGGAGAAAGACGGATAGGTTTAGAAAAAAGAGCGATAAAAAGAATCATACCAGCGCCAATAGCGGCAAGAAGCATAGCGAGAGAGAGATCTAAAATAAAGAAGCTCTTTTCAGGAGGAATAGAGGCGAGAAAACCAAAGACATAGCTACCAAAAAAGCCTGTAGAAACTCTTTTGAAAAAGAGCCCGAAGATAATACAGAAGAAGGCAAGAAGAACTTGCGGAATCACTATTTCAACAGGAGCTTCGGAAATAAGACGCGAAGATCGGTCTCTTCCTAAAGAGTCAAAAAGATTACGCGAAGATCGTTCTCTTCCTAAAAAGGCTGCATAAAGAAGTTTAAGAAAACTGGCGAGTGTCAAAGCGCTTCCGAGCATGGCGGCAGTAAGAAGAAGTAACCAGGAGATTCCTCCTTTTCCGGCAGAATCAAGAAGGCCACGATAGATAAAGAGTTTTGAGAAGAATCCATTAAGAGGAGGTATGCCGGAGATCGCAAGAGAGGCGATAAGCATAGAAAAAAAGGTATAAGGCATCTTGGGCGCAAGACCGCCGAGAGATTTAATATAGGTGGAAGCAACCTTTTGCTGAATAACGCCGGCTCCTAAAAAAAGAGCAGATTTATACAGGGCATGGTTTACCATGTGAAAAAGACCGCCAAGAACTCCGAATGGAGTAGCGCTCGCAATGCCAATCACCATATATCCCACTTGAGAAACCGCATGGTAGGCAAGTAATTTACGGATATCTTTCTGTACAAGCGCCATAAATACACCGCCAAGGATTGTTAAGGCGCCAATAGAACGGAGAAGAAGCCATAATCCTTCATGAACCACAAAGATTCCATTGCAAATTCTGGCGAGAAGATAGATACCAAGCAGTTTGTCAAGAGAGGCGGGAAGAAATGCCATAACAGGAATAGAGGCTGTTTCGGAAATATCAGGTATCCAGGAATGGAAGGGCATAGCCCCTGCTTTTGCAAGCCCTGCAATGGCAATGGAAAGAAAGATACCTCCAGAAAGCCAACGAGTAATGGGAATATGAAGAGCTGTTATTTCTACTGTACCGGTAAGGTACCAGATTCCCGCGATCCCAAAGAGAAGAAAAGCATCACTTCCAATAATAATCAGAGCTGTTTTTTTTGCGGAATCCGCTGATTCATAACCAGTCAGCGAAACCATAGCAAAAAGAAGGATTCCCAATATTCCCCAGAAAAAGAGAAGAAAGAAAAGGTTGTGTGAAGAGACCACGCCTGAAGCCGCAAAAAGAGTAAGAAGGAAGAATGTGAAGAAACGGGAAGGAGAAGGAAAAGGAAACTTTTTTGCATAAAGAGAGACGACCATGCCAAAAAAACCAATTCCAAGAAGCATAAAAGCGCTGAGAGAGTCGCAGAAAAAGTAAGAGTTGGGAAGAAATTCTCCACCATAAAGAAGATACCGCACACCAAGAGAAAAAGTTCCAGCGGCACCAAGAAAAGCAATCAGCCATGACCATCTCTCCTCACGCCTCGGCAGAAAGAGAATAACCACACTTCCCATAAGAAGAAAGCCAAAGAGTATATAGATTACTTCCATACCTTCTTCCTCCCTAATTGCGCCGCAATAGAACGGGTCTTCTGTCGGGAACGCTCTAAAAGAGAACTATCTGATACAGAAAGAGAATGTCGTTGAAGGTCAAAAAGACGGATCATCCGTTCTGTACAGCAATAACAGGGATCTACGCCCGCAAGGATAATTGTTACATCAGAGAGTGTATGACCCACGCAAGATGCCATAAAGGTCGGAACATTCATAAAACTGGGAGCCCGAATTTTATGACGTACCGGCTGATTAGAGCCATCGCTTTTTACATAATGAAAGCATTCTCCGCGAGGCGCCTCGTGGCGGCCTATTCCTTCGCCGCCAGGAATATCCCGAACTTCAACACCAATATTTCCTTCAGGCACTCTTTTTAATCCAAGAAGACATTGCCGGATAATATGGATAGATTCCATACATTCTTCAAGACGAACCATGGCTTTCGCAAGAACATCGCCTTCTTCCCGCGTAATAACCTTCCAGTCAACCATGCCATAGGCGGCATAAGGAAAATCTTTTCTAACATCTATGGCAACCCCGGATGCCCTTGCCACAGGACCAATTGCTCCAAAGAGAGAAATATCTTCCTTGCTTAATATTCCCACTCCCTTCAAACGCGCGGAGAGCACAGGATCATCAAGAATTGCGGAAGAAAGCATTTCAAGTTTAGGAGAAAGATCAGCAATACTTTTTTCAATAAGAGGAATCTTTGCAATGGGAATGTCGCGCCGTACGCCGCCGATCTTCATCATTGCATAGTTCTGTCTGCTTCCGGAGATTTCTTCAAAAAGATCAAGAATCGGCTCCCGATATTTCCAAGCCCACATAAAGACAGTATTGTATCCAAGAAAATGTCCCGCTAACCCAAGCCAAAGAAGGTGGCTGTGGATCCGTTCCAATTCTCCGACAAGGGAACGAATATACCGGACCCTGTCGGGAATCTCAATGCCAGCAAGGTTTTCTACCGCATTTACATAGGCGAAAGGATGAGAAGTTGAACAGATTCCGCAAATACGTTCCACAAGAAATATCACCTGATCCCAATGTTTGCCCTCTGAAAGTTTTTCAATGCCGCGATGGTTGTAACCAGCCTTCCACTCTACGTCAACAACCCGTTCGCCATCGCAGTAAAGATTGAAAAATTCAGGTTCCTCAAAAAGAGGATGGTAGGGTCCCAAAGGAACAGAAACCGTACGTTTTTTACTCATGGTTTCCTCAATGGATAATTTCCCTTAGGCCAATCATCGGGAAGAAGAAGGTTTTTTTTATCAGGATGGCCTTCAAAGAAAATGCCCATTAATTCGCGCATTTCTCGTTCTATAAAAAGAGCGCATGGAAGAAGGTTTGAAAGCGAAGGAATAGAGGGCCGCTCTCTCTTCAAGGAAAGTCTAAGAGAAAGAAATATTCCTTCTCTATCTGCGCTAAAGTGATAAAGAATTTCAAAAGCATGAAGAAGGTCTACCGCGCTCGCAGTAGAAAAACGAAAGCCTTTTTCCTTTAATAAAAAGGAGACAACCTCGCGAAGCTGACCTTTTTTAAGTGAGATATACCACCTCCCGGAAGATTCTTTTTCTATAAGAAAATTTCTTCCAAAAGACTTTTTAATAGAGTCAATAAAAAGTTTTTTTTCCTTCATTTTGAATTCCGCCCGGTAAAGGAATGAAGCAAAGTTACAATACCACTAATCATAGCCTCAGGTTTCGGAGGACACCCGGGAATAAAGAGGTCAACGGGAATAACCTCGGAAAGAGGCGCATTCCAGCAGTAGTTTCTATCATCGCGGAAAATTCCTCCTGTACAGGCACAAGCGCCTACTGCCGCCACCAACAAGGGTTTGGAGGCCTGTTCATAAAGAGTTTTTACACGGGGTGCATTTTTTTTCGTACAGAAACCTGTTACAAGAAGAAGGTCTGCATGCCGGATACTTCCCACAAGAGTAATCCCAAAACGTTCAAGATCATGTTTCGGAGTAAGGCAATCTAAAATTTCTATATCGCAATTATTGCACGAACCAGTAGAAAGATGAAAGACCCAGATTGATTTTGTAAAAATTCTTGATGCAATAGACATATTAGATCCCTATAAAAGCAAGTGTGGCGGCAAAGATTGAAATCAACAACAGCCACCTCCAGAAAAAGGTAAGCGCCTGATCAATGCGCAATCTCGGATTTGTGGAACGGATTAAAGAGATAAGAAAGAGAACTCCAAGATATTTCAAAATAATAAAAAGAGCATTTTTCTCTGCATTAAAAAAGAGAAGAACCAACAGGAATATACCAACAGAGAGAAGAAGCCATTTCATAAGCTTAAAGACCGCAAGCAACCTTCCGGAATATTCTATGATAATGCCCCCGGCTAATTCTGTTTCTGCTTCCGCGATATCAAAGGGAGTGTACCCAAGTTTTGCGATAAGAGAGATAAGAGCGGTAAAAAAAGCAATAAACCCAGAAAGAGAAAGAGCAAAAGCTCCAGAACTCTGTTGCCATTGAAGAAGATCATCCAAGTAAAAAGAACCGCTTTTTATAACAGGAACAAGGAGTGAAATAATAAAAGGAAGTTCATATCCGATTAAAAGTTTCATCTCGCGGGCAACTCCAATGGTTGCAAGAACATTAGCAGAAGAAGCGCCGCCTAAAAGAAGCGACAACGAAGGAAGAAGCAAACAGTAAATCACAGTAATCATATCTCCAGGTATTCCAAAAAAAAGTCCTGTAATAATAGATGCAACCGCAATCAGTCCAACAAGACCCAAAAAAGGAGCAAGCAAAAATAGAACTTTTTGCGATCCTTCAGGAAGCAATGTTTCTTTTTGGATAAGTTTAAAAAAATCGGCAAAACTCTGCCACCACGGAGGTCCTACCCTCCATTGAATACGACCAACAATCTTCCTATCAATGCTGGAAGAGAGCATTCCCAAGATTGCAAAGAAAAGAAAACCCAGTAAAGGAAGAATGTAAAGAATCATTTTTGTACTCCATATAACTGAAGCCAATCAACCACATGAACGATGAGAGAATCACCAAAAAAATGAAGATTCTTTTTATCGCTCACATCATCCTCGGTTACAATCTTCAATGCACCGTAGGGACAGCTCTTTACACAGGAAAAACGATCTTTTTCTTTCTCTCCTTCTCCGACGCATAGGTCGCACGACGCAAGGGTATAAAGAAGCATATCAGGAACAATGGTTCCAAACGGACAGGCAAGAGCGCAGGTCTTACAAGATACACAAAGAAGAGAGGAACGAACGATTATTCCTTCTTCACGAGTAAGAGCGCCATTGGGACAGGCATTGACACAGGGATAATTTTCACATCTGCGGCAGGCAAAGAGAAAGGCGAGTTTCTCTTTCATAAATGGAATCCCTTTCTGCAAAGGGTGAGAAAGATTACTACACCGTACCACACATTCCGGACATCGGTGGCATATTTCATAGTCAATAAAAAGTTTCTTCATATTATGCCCATAATGATGCTTCCTCTTTTACCATACGATAAGAAAAGACCGGTCCCTCTTTACAGACAAAGTAAGGTCCAACCATACAATGGCGGCAATGACCAATTCCACAATACATCTTCCGTTCCATAGAAAGAAAGATATTCTCTTCGGGGAAACCTAAATCAAGAAGTTTTAATGTGGAGAATTTCATCATTACCGGAGGTCCGCATACTACCGCGATACCTTTATGAACATCCATATCCGGATTGTCAAGGGTGCAGGTTACCACTCCCTTCATATAATCCCAGGCATCATCCTCTTTATCTACTGCAAGCCGCATTCTAAGAGGAAGATTCTCACAGAGAGAGAGCCACTCGTTAAAGACCTGATCCTTGTAAATATAGTCCTGCGGTGTTTTTGCGCCGCAACAGAATAGGATCTGTTTATATTCGGAAATTTGATGCAAAAGCGCCAAAAAAAGAGAACGAAGCGGAGCAAGCCCTACTCCGCCTCCCACTAAAAGAATCTCCTTCTTCTTAAAGAGTTCAAGGGAGTATCCATTTCCATACGGACCTCGCATACCAAGCATACTTCCTTTTTTCAGAGAATGAATGGCGCTGGTTACTTTTCCGGCCTTCATAATAGTTATCTCAATTGTATCAAGCGCAAAAGGAGAAGAAGAAGGAGTAAACGGCGCCTCTCCAACTCCCGGCACTGTAAGAGAAACAAACTGTCCCGCATTAAAAGAAAAGTCTTCAGAGGGAAGAAGAACCAATGTTTTAATATTCGGAGATTCTTCTATAATCTCTTCTACTTGACATGGAATCGGCTGATAAGGATTGTTATGATTCATATCTCACATCCAGAAGCGTTTCTGTCAGAACACTTTGCAAGACCTTTCGTTTATCTATCTTTCCCGCGCATCCCTCTATACAACGGCCGCATCCTGTACATCCCGAATGACCGAAATTCTGCGGCATATAAGAATATTTACACATAAACCTGTTCTTGAAACGATCAGTCAAAAGAGGCCTGGGTGAAACACCCGAAGCCATGGCCGCATAGCCGGGAAGAAGACAGGAATCCCATGTGCGAACTTTCACAAACTTTTCACCGCTGTAATCTTCTAAAAGAAAACATACACAGGTAGGGCAGGAAAAAGTACAACTTCCGCATTGCACACAATAGCTCCAGAGAGATTGCCATTCTTTTGCAGTAAAAGAGATCCGTTTTTCAAGAGGAATCTTATCTTCAATATGAAATGTTTGAGAGTTTTCAGTTACATAAAGGGTGGCGCGCGCTCTTTTTTTCTCTCTCTCTGCCAACATTTCAGGAGAAGAAGGAAGAAAGCGAGAATCTTTTCCTAAAAATCTTCTTCCGCGATCTGTTCCTATCTCTACAATATATCCTTCATCTATTGCAGAGAGGTTCATATCAAATCCATTTGTGGGATAAGGCTTTCCTCCCACCGCAGTACAAAAACAGAACCTGTTCGGTGAAGAACAATCAGAAGAGATAAGAAGCGCGGAATTTCTTCGTAGAAGATAATCAGGATCAGAATATTCTCCCTCGGAAAAAACATGATCAAATACTTTTAATCCCTCAAGGTCGCATGCCGCGGCTCCCACAAGAATACGGAAAGAGGAAGGGTTTTGTGAAGGAAGGATACGCTGAGAAAAGGGAAAGAAGAAGAATTTTAAGGGTTCTGCAGGCCGAACCACTCCAAAACAGGCCTTTTCCAAGAAGTTCTCTGAAAGAGGAAAATATTCAAAATGATCCTGTTGAGGCAAAGAAAGAAAGATCTCTCCTTCTTCTGCTTTCGCAAGAAGAAATTCGTTCCAGTTCCCGCATGTTACATAGAATGTTTCCATCTGTATCCTTCTGCTTCTTTCTTGGTAAATAGTACCAAACTTTCTGCATCTATCTGGAAACTTTCTTCACATTCTGTAACAAGGATTTAATCTTCCCTTCTTTTTTTATTGCTTGTGAATTTCTTCACAAATATAAAAGAGGTGATATTTCATTCTAAAAACTCTTTCTTTTCTTGTCAAGTTTTCCTAAAAAAAAGAAAATAGATCCTTTAGAGAAAGAAAAATAGAGAGAGCTTTCATAAAGGATTGGAGAGGAGATTTTGGATTTTGAATCTTCATCCATAGGATTGAAAGATTGGAAAAGAAAGGAAAGGATTTTTTTTAAGGGTGGTAGGAGAGAAAAATCAATGAATCATTCTTTTTGGGCATTTGCGATCATCATTTGTCCCAATGCAATCCCTCCGTCGTTTGCGGGAACAATGGTATGAAAAAAGAACAGTAATCCACTTCCCTGAAGAAGTTCCCTGATACAATTGAGAAAAAGAGTATTCTGCATCACGCCACCGCTAAAACAGATATTTGTAATATTGGTTTCACGGCTAATCTCACATACCGCCCGATAAACTGCATGTGCAAGGCCTGAATGAAAATCAGCGGAAAGAGAAGAAACATCTCTTTGTTCTTCTAATCCTTTAAGAAAAGCTGTGAGTGCGGGTCTCCAATCTATCATCAAAAGATTATTTTCATTGCGAAAGGAAGAAAAAGGCAGAGGCGAAGAGGAGGAGGCAGATTCTCCGATTCCTTGAAAAAGAATGGCGGCTTCACCTTCATAGGTTGACTCCATCCTTATGGAAGCGAGTGCGGAAAAGGCATCAAAAAGACGTCCCGCGCTTGAAGAAAGAGGCGAGTTAATCTTCTCTTCCAAGATTTCAAAGAAAGGATCTGGAAGATGCGGAAAAGAAATCGTTGATCTCTTGAGTATCTCTAATCCCTCCATCCCATAGGCGCCGTATAAAATGGCTATCGCACTTCTCCATGGGCTTCTAGCTACAACATCTCCTCCCGGAAGATGAAAAGGAAAGAGTGTTGCCGCTCTATAATATTCCTTGTACCCGCCAACAAGAATTTCTCCTCCCCAAGAAGTGCCGTCCTCTCCATACCCGGTTCCATCAAAGCATACGCCTATACAATCTCCTTCAAGGCGATGTTCCGCCATTACCGAGGCAAGATGCGCATGATGATGTTGTACTGGAATAAGGGGAATTTTCTTCTCTTCTGAGATCTTTTCCGCGATATGCCTTGAGAAGTAGTCAGGATGAAGGTCTGCCGTAATAAGAGAAGGTTCTACCTTCAAAAGCGAAGAAAAATGAGAAATAGTATCAAGAAAAAAGGTGCGGGCTTCTAATTCTGATAGATCGCCGATATGAGGAGAAAGAAAGAGATGATCTTCTTTTCCAAGGCCGAATACATTCTTAAGATCTCCACCGCACGCAAGGATAGGAAGCTTAATCGGCACAGGAGAAGGGATAGGTAAAGGAATAAAGCCTCGGCTTCTTCGTATAGGAAGATAGCCATAAAATGTCTTCGCAAGCACAGAATCATCGGTTCTGTGAAGAATCTCTCTTGTATGTACAAGAAAATAGGAGGTAATAGAGCCTAAATCTTCAATGGCCTCCTCCAATGATAGGCAGATAGGTTCATCGGATCTATTTCCGCTTGTGGCAACAATCGCCGCGGGACGAGATTGTAATAAAAGGTGATGAAGTCCTGTATAGGGAAGCATAATGCCGCATACTGTACAGCCAGGAGCAATTTTATCGCGCGCAAGCGCGGAAGAGGGATTCCAAGGAAGAAGAATAATTGGATGTTCTGCTGAAAGAAGCATTTCTTCATCTTCTTGAGAAAGAATAACCGCATCACGGGCAACAGAAGAATCTCTTACCATTACCGCAAAGGGTTTATTTGAGTTTCGTTTTGCCTTCCTTAGTTGAGAGACTGCCTCGGCATTACAAGCATCACAACAAAGATGAAATCCGCCGAGCCCTTGCACTGCAAGGATCTTTCCAAGAGATAAAAGCTGTGCCGCGGAATCAATGGGATTCTTTTCATCTACAATATTTATAGTTCTGTCTTCAATAGAGATAAGACGCAAAAGAGGACCGCAAGCACCGCAGGAAATCGGTTGGCTGTGAAAACGTCTATCTTTGCTGTTATGATATTCTTTTTCGCATTCCAGACAGAGAGAAAATGCTTTCATAGAGGTATTCTTTCTATCATAGGGAAGGCTGTGAATCATCGTATAGCGAGGACCGCACCTGCTACAAGCGATAAAAGGATAGTGATGCCTGCGGTCGCCTTCTGAAAAAAGTTCATTAAGACATTGATCGCAGGTAGCAATATCAGCGGCAGGCCATACCATGCCAGCTATATGATCCGCACTCTCGCGAATCTCAAAAGAAGGGCTGTGTTGAAGAGGAATAGAATCTATGGTAACTCTTGTAATTCTATGAAAAAAAAAGGAATTTTTTTTTACCTCTTCCTGAAATGTCTGAAGAGAAGAGCCATCTCCCTCTGCCTCAATATAAAGGCCGCCAGTGGTATTTCTCACAAATCCCGTAAGAGAGAGAGTACAAGCAAGACGGTAGAGTTCAGGTCTGAATCCAAATCCCTGAACGTTTCCTTCATAAATAATTCGGAAACGGTTGCGCATAGGAAAAAAGGCTATGGACTTTGAGCAAGGATCCAATCGCTAAAATCAGAGATACCTTCACCGGATATCGGAGAAAGAGGGAATAATCGGATATCAGGACTTATCTCTTTTACAAAATCGGAAAATCGTTTCTTATCAAAAGAGACATATTCCGCTAAATCCATTTTGCTTAAGGCGCAGGCATGAGAAATTTTGTACATAAGAGGATATTTCGCAGGTTTATCGTCTCCCTCAAGAGGAGAGGCAACCACAATATTCATCTTGATTCCAAGTTCAAACTCTGCCGGACATACTAAGTTTCCTACATTTTCCACAAAGAGAATATCAAGGGAAGAAAGAGGCAGGGAGTCAAGGCCTTGTTGAATCATAAATGCCTCAAGATGACAGGCGCCGGCAGTATTTATCTGTACCAAAGGAATGGAATGATGGGAAAGGCGTTCACTATCATACGAACCAGCAATATCTCCTTCAATAACTCCAACCTTTTTGTGAGGAAGAATCTTTTCAATCAAGGCATCCAAAAGTTCTGTTTTTCCCGCGCCCGGAGCACCCATTACATTAAAAGAAAGAATAGAATGATCGTTAAGTCTCTTTCTATTCTCTTCTGCGATGGCTTTGTTTGCTTTTAAAATATTTTCACCAACTTGAATCACTTTAATCGTCATGTTCTATCTCCACTTGTCGTACCACTAAATCGCGTTCTGTTTCAGAACCTTCCTTCTCTATCACTACTGTAATGCGAGAAAAAAGCGGATCGTTTTCCGCGATATTGCGCAGAAGAAACTGAACTGTATCCGCAGATAAACAGCTATACGGATTTGTTCTTAAGGTTACTTGGGTTATGGCGTTGGCTTGCTCTTTTTGCGCAAGATCTCGCAAAAAATCATAGAGAGACTGGGCTATACTTAATTCGTGCATACCTTCTCCAAAGGCTCTATTCTCGCCTTAATAAATCGTTCTGCCTCTGTGCAAAGCAAGGCAAAGGAAGATTCTACCTCTTTACTAAAATGTTCGGTCAAAGAGAATTCTTTCCCTGTTATTGATAATAAAAATGCCCTGGGTTTTCTGTGATAAATCTGCCAGAGTTGATCCATAAAGAGGGAAGGAGTAAATGAATGAAGAAAGAAATTCCGTCTCTTTATCGTGGATTCTAAAACCGGTTCCAATAGAACAGAGCCCGGCTCTCTCTCTATGGTAGCATCAATAAAAAGGATGGATTCCGCATTCATCGCCTCAGGAAGAAGTTCGGGAAGAAGCTGATGACATGCCTTAATGATTACGCGGGAATCAGATATCTTCTGAGATAGCTCTTGTGCGGCGCGATATCCCGCACCATCATCTCCCCGCAGGCTATTTCCATAACCAATCACAAAAACTTTTGTCATCCTAATCCCTAATCTTTGTATCCAAAAGATTGCCAGCAGAATCACGAAGCTCTATGCGAAGAGGCATGGTGCCCGCCGCATGGGTAGAACAGCTTAAACAAGGGTCGTAAGCGCGAATAACCGCTTCCACTCTGTTTAACATACCTTCTGATATTTTTTCTCCGGAGACAAAATGTTTGGCGACTTGAAGAACTCCCCGGTTCATCGCAAGGTTATTATGACCAGTGGCAATAACAAGATTCGCCCAGGTAATTAACCCATGTTCATCTATACGATAATGGTGAATAAGAGTACCGCGGGGCGCCTCTGAAGCGCCAATGCCTTCTCTGTTATTCGGACCTGCGAATGCGCGGATATGGCGGCTTAAAATATCAGGTTCGCTAAGAAGCTGTTCAATCTTCTCAATTCCGTACAATATCTCAATTAAACGGGCATAATGATAATAAAAAGAGCTTAAAACCGGAGTTCTACTTAATTCGCGAAACTCGGTCCATTCCTCATCTGCTAAAGGTGTGCCGAAAGAATCAATCAGATTTAATCTGGCAAGAGGACCCACGCGATACATTCCCTCGGGATAACCAATAGGTTTATAGTAAGGAAATTTCAGATAGGTCCAGGGTTCTACGCTTTCTGCAATGTAATCGCCATAGGAATCTATGGGAATATGATCTGCGATGATCTTTCCGGTCGCATCCATAAAACGGAATGTTCCATCATAATCTTCCCAGCCGCCTTTCTCATTTACAAGACCAAGAAAGAGTGTTCTAAAATTGGCAAAGGTTCTGATTTCTTCACGATGAGAACCGATAATTTTCTTAAACCATCCAAGAGATCTCTGGATGACTCTTAATGCCTGTGGAATTTCGGCAAGAATCGCGTCTCGTGTTTCAGAAGAGAGCGGAGCATTCACTCCACCGGCAACGACCCAAGAAGGATGAATTCTTTCTCCTCCGAGCGAAGCGATAATCCTCTGTCCGAAACTTCGGAGAAAGATACCGTCTTTTGCCGCATCCGCATGCTTTTCAAGAAGGCCAACAATATTACGCGAAGCAACCGGCGCATCCATTCCTAAAAGAAGATCCGGCGCCGAAAGATAAAAAAAGCTAAGGGCGTGAGATTGTACTATCTGAGCAAGATTCATTACCTTTCGTAATTTTGCCGCCACAGGAGGAATACGTACCGCCATAAGCGCATCGCACGCCTTTGCGGAAGCAACAAGATGGCTAACAGGACAAATACCACAGATCCGCGCCATCAAAGAAGGCATTTCATAGAAAGGTCTTCCTTCGCAAAACTTTTCAAATCCGCGGAACTGGGTAACATGAAAACGAGCGTTCTCCACATTTCCCGCGTCATTAAGATAAAGAGTTATTTTGGAATGACCCTCAATCCTTGTTACAGGATCTATCAGAATCTTACGCGACATAGAACATACCTCCTATCCAAATTGGACGCGGGTTTCCAGTTCGGGAATTTTTCCCGCAATGAGAGATTCAAGAGATTCGTAAATAAGATCCGCGGATGGCGGGCATCCGGGAAGAAAAAGATCTACCTTTACTATTCCATGCACAGGTACACTTTGAGGAAGAAGTGTAGGAAGATCTTCGTTGGGCATAAGAGGATTTCTGGTAACATTCTCTATATAGGCGCGCCGCATAATGTTTTGAGGTCCAAAGGCATTGCGCATAGCCAATACATTGGCGGTTACCGCGCAATCTCCAAGCGCGACAAGAATACGGCTTCTCTTTCTTACAAAACGAACCTTTTCTTCGTCTTCATCACTACTTACCGCGCCTTCAATAAGCGTTACATCAACTCCTTCGGGAAACTCTTTCATATCCACGAGAGGACTATACACAAGATCCGCTTTTGACAAAAGATCCAGAATCCGCTCATCCATATCAAGAAGAGACATATGACATCCCGAACATCCATCAATCCATACAGTGGCAATCTTCGGTTTTTTCATCTCCGCTCCTCTCGCATAAGTGTCAAATAGGGTAAAAACTCTTTCTTTTTTTCCATTTCACAGACTGCTTTCCCCTTTTCCACAAGGGCGCCGGTAGGACAGACATTTACACATTTCCCACAAGAAGTACAGGTTTCAGAAGCTCCCCATGGCTGGTTTAGGTCGGTTATAACCCGTGTACCTCCTCCACGATGCATAAAATCCCAGGTATGCGCGCCTTCAATTTCATCGCATACCCGAACGCAACGACCGCAGAGTATACATCGGTTATGATCAACCACAAATTTCTGATGCGTCGCATCTACAGAGAGTTTTGGGTTAAGGTAGGGATATTCCACATGGGTCATTCCAAGGGCTTTGGCTAAATCCTGAAGTTCGCAATGGCCATTGGAAACACATACAGAACAGATATGGTTGCGTTCCGCAAAGATCAGTTCAAGAATTTTTCTACGGTAAGAAGCAAGACGCGGAGAATCAGTAATAACAACCATCCCTTCTTCCACTTTTGTTACGCAGGAAGGAAGAAGTTTAGAAATACCTTTTATCTCTACTAAACAGATTCTGCACGAGCCGACCGGGTGAAGCCCGGAAAGATTGCAAAGGGTCGGGATCCAGATTCCATTTTCGCGGGCAACCTCTAAAATAGTTTGATCTTCCCGAGCGCCCACATCGCGATCCGCAATCTTCAGGGTTTTAATTCTGCCGGAAGGTGAAGTCATGGATGCACCCCCTTCTTCTGTGAAATTTTACATACGCCCGCAGGGCAACGTTTTTCCTGAATATGGGCGAGATATTCATGCCGAAAATAGCGTAACGTACTAAGAACCGGGTTCGGTGAGGTCTGTCCGAGCCCGCATAAACTGGTATTTTTTACAAGGTCACAGAGTTCTTCCAACTTCTCTAAATCCTCCATAGAAGCACTACCGGAAGTAATCTTCTCAAGAAGCGCATGCATCTGAACAGTCCCTACCCTGCAAGGCACACATTTTCCGCAGGATTCAGTCATACAAAATTCCATAAAAAACTTGGCGACATCCACCATACAAGAGGTCTCATCCATAACAATCATTCCACCGGATCCCATAATAGAACCAACCTTGGCAAGGGATTCATAATCCACCTGCATATCAAGATATTGTTCGGGAATACAGCCGCCCGACGGCCCGCCGGTCTGAACTGCCTTGAACTTTCGGTCATCGGGAATACCTCCACCAATATCAAAGATAATTGCGCGGAGTGTCGTACCCATAGGAACTTCAATAAGTCCAGTATTACGCACACGTCCCGCAAGCGCGAAGACCTTGGTTCCTTTACTCTTTTCTGTGCCAATGGAAGCAAACCATTCCCAGCCATTCTGCATAATTGCGGAGATATTGGCAAAGGTCTCTACATTATTAATAAGGGTTGGTTTTCCCCATAATCCGCTTTCTGCGGGATAGGGAGGACGAGAACGCGGAGAACCGCGTTTTCCTTCAATAGAGGCAATCAGAGCAGTCTCTTCTCCGCAAACAAATGCACCGGCTCCCAAACGAATGTCAAGAGTAAAAGAGAAATTTGTTCCAAAAATACGGTTGCCGAGAATTCCGGAGTTTTCCGCCTGTTTAATAGCGGTACGAAGCCGTTTTACCGCAAGAGGATATTCTGCCCTTACATAAATATAGCCATGTTTCGCACCCACCGCGTATGCGGCAATCGCCATCCCTTCAAGAATTTTATGAGGGTTGCTTTCAAGAACACTCCTATCCATAAATGCGCCGGGATCTCCTTCGTCTGCATTGCAAATAAGGTATTTTTCATTCCCGGGCGCCTTCGCAACAGTAGACCATTTTAGGCCGGTCGGGTATCCCGCGCCTCCTCTTCCCTTCAAACCGCTCTTTGAGATTGTTTCAATTACTTCAGCGGAATTTCCGGAAGAAATAACATTAAAAAGCGCGGAATATCCGCCTACCGAAATATAATCTTCAATCTTTTCAGGATCAATAAGTCCGGAATTTTCCAGGACAATCTTTTTTTGCATCGCAAAAAAAGGCTGATCAGAGGGAGAAAGAAGACGAGCGACGGGTTTCTTGCCCAGTGCCGCAATAATTTCCGGAGCATCTTCTGGTTGTACCGCGCGGTAATAGATAGTGCCGGGTTCAATAAGTATTAAAGGAGCCTCTGTACAAAGCCCGAGGCACCCCACTCCCTTTACTTCAACCTCTTCAGAAAGACCCTGTTTTTCTACCTCTGCGGCTAAGGCTTTTAAAACTTTATCACTATGAAACGAAAGACAGCCAGCGGCTACGCAGATATAAATATGGTGTAAAAAAGGTTTTTCCTTCTCTTCGGTATAAAGATTCTTCCTGATCTCGTCAAGAGTCATGATTCACTACTCCCTGTAATTTTTCAAAGATCTTTTCAGGAGCCATTTTCCCAATAATCTCTCCATCAATCACTACCGCGGGCGCAAGACTGCAAGATCCGAGACATCGTGCCGTAAGCACGGAAAGTTTTCCATCTTCGGTTGTTTCACCGGGTTTTATACCATATTCTTTCTCAATTAGATCAAGAACCGCTTGCGCTCCTTTAATGTAACAGGCAGTTCCCATACAAACCACGCAGGTATGAAGACCTTTTGGCTTTAGGGTAAAAATATGATAAAAGGTTGCGACTCCATACACACTGCTTAAAGGCACGCGAAGCGCGACCGCAACCTTATGAAGAACCTTTTCATCAAGATATCCGTATACATCTTGCACAGTATGGAGCGTCTCAATAAGAGCATCGGAAGTATTACCATGTTTTCGCATGGCGCCTTCAATTTTTTTCCAACGAATATCTTCTTGCGGTTTTACTTCAGCAACAGTTTCCCCTCTTTTTTCTGCGGTAAGCACAGTTCCTCCAGGTTTGTTCCTGAAAAAATTCTGCTGGCATTGTAAAAAGAAAATTTTAGCTTCTTTCACTTCCTTGTGAAAGTTTTCACAAGGCGGGTAAAAAAAAGAGCGAACAATTTCTGGACATTATAACAGGGAGAAATTATCTGTCAAGTTTTTGTACAAGATATGCCAGCGCCATCAACTCCGCCGCCATATCTACATTGATAACAAGCACTTCTCCGGGAAGGTTCAGGTTTGCGGGAGCAAAATTAAGAATCCCCTTTACTCCGCTCTTTGCAAGTTGTATGCCGACCTCCTGGGCATACTCGGCCGGCACCGTAAGAACCGCAAGCTTTATTTTTAATTCGGGAACGATTGTTTCAAGGCGAGAAAGGTCTTCAATCCGTATCCCTTCCCAGTTCTTTCCTATCTTAGTGATATCATTATCAAAAGCCGCAACAATACGGATATTAAAGTTGCTAAATCCAGTATAGGCGAGAAATGCGGATCCGAGCTTTCCTACGCCCACCAAGGCGATAGGACATTCAGAATCAAGGCCGAGAATTTTTTCAAGTTGCACAATAAGCTGATCTGTCTTATATCCAACTCCCCGCCTGCCAAAAGGTCCGAAATAGGAGAGATCTTTGCGGAACTGATGGGAAGAAATATCAAGATAGCGCGTGATTTCTTCTGAGGAAACTGTTTCCACAGAGGAGGTCAAAAGTCTTCTCAGCCTTCGCAAATAAAGGCCAAGGCGTTTGATAGTTTCTGTAGGAATACGAGGTTCACCCTTACTTTGTGTCATTTTTCACATACTCTATGGATGGACAACAGCTTTGATGACTCCATCCTTATAACCAGAAAGAATCTGAAATCCTTCCGAGGCGCGGTCAAGGGGAAACCTATGGGTAATAAGTTTCTGAAAGAGAGGGGACTGTTTTATCATTGCAAGCGCGACAGGCGTAGTAAATGCAGAACGCCGTACATTATATATTGTTACTTCCTTCCTTCGTATTAGGTGAGGATCCACCTTCACGTCATCTCCGGGAGGAATGCCAAAAATAACCACCTTCCCGCCGCAACAGACCGATTCCACTGCTTGTGTCAATGTTTCTTGGCTTCCTGCGCATTCATACGCAACATCTACTCCTTTTCCATCGGTTACCGCAAGAATTTCCTTGACTGGATCGGTTTCCTGCGCCATAAGAACCAAATTCGCGCCGAGAGTAGATGCCATTGTAGCGCGGGAAGAGACCAATTCTGTAAGTATTGTTTGAGAGGATCCCGCGGAAAGAAGGGTAAAAAGAACTGAAAGACCAATAGGACCCCCGCCAAAAATTGCGCTGGTATCTCCAATAGAAAAAGTCGCATGACGTACTCCATAAAGTGCGATTGCCAAAGGTTCTGCCAGAACCGCTTCGTCAAAACCAAGCTCTTCTGGAATCAAAAGACAGTTTTCTCCGGGCATCACAATATATTCTTGAAATGCGCCGGAAACAGGGGGCGTTCCAAGAAATACCACAGATTGACAAAGATTGGGTTTGCCATGAAGACAAAGTTCGCATTTCCCACAGGGAATAGCAGGCTCCACCGCTACTCTGTCTCCCTTCTTTAGCCACGAAACCTTTGCTCCTGTTTCTGCAATTTCTCCCACTGCTTCATGGCCAAGAATATGAGAGTTAAGGATACGCTGATCTCCAATTCTTCCATCAATAAAGTAATGTACATCTGAACCGCAAATTCCCACTGAACGAAGACGGATAAGAACCTCATGGGACAATGGAGAAGGGATAGGATTGGTTCGGAGTTCTAAAACCTCAGGAGAGATCTGGTACAGCGAACGCATTTCGTTTTTCATTTTCGTATGGTATCATAAAAAAGAGTAACATTCAATAAGGAGGATATGTGCAAAAACCCTTAGAACCGGAAAAATTGCGTGCACTCTGTTGCAGTGATTCTTTTGAATTTACAAAAACCAATGAACTTTCGCCTCTCTCTGGTATTATCGGCCAGGAACAGGCAACCCGCTCCCTTGAATTTGGCCTCTCTATTACACAATCAGGATATAATATTTATGTTTCCGGAACCCCTGGAAGCGGAAGAACTACTTCGGTTGAGTATGCGGTAAAAGAGATGGCCTCTGGTCAAACACAACCCGACGACTGGTGCTATGTTTGGAACTTTAGCGCGCCGGATAACCCAAAAGCGCTTCGCCTTCCCCCAGGCAAAGGCCGTATATTCCGTGAAGATATGGACGCAATGGTAAATGAGCTTCAAGAAAAGGTTCCTAAAAGTTTTGAAGAAAAACAATATGAAGAAGAGAAGACACGTATCCTTAAAGAATTTCAAAAGATAAAGGAAGAAACTTTCAACCTCATTGAAAAGAAAGCGCAACAATCTTCTTTGATTTTCGCCGCCGGACCTGAAGGATTTCGCTTTCTTCCTGCAGTAGATGGAAAACCTCTCAGCGATAAAGATATGGAGAAATTAACCGACGAGGCAAAAAAAGGTATCCGAAAAAAACAGGAAGTCCTCTTTGAACACCTTACTTCAACATTACGGGAGTTACGTCAAAAAGAGAAATCTGTCCGAAACCAACTTATGGAATTGGACAGAAAAACCGCGAAGATCCTTGTTACTCCGATTATCGGAGATATAAAAGAAAAATATGCCGACAATCCCGGAGTTCTCGCTTATCTCAATGAAGCAGAGAATCATATTATTCAAAATATAGATGATTTTCACGAAAAGAAAGAAAGTCCGGAAATTCTTCCGGGATTAAAAATTCCCAGCGGTGATAATCCTCTTTTAATCTATAAGGTAAATGTCTTTATTGATAATGCAGAAAATGGAGGAGCGCCGGTAATCAAAGAGAACAATCCCACTGCCGCCAACCTTAGCGGAAGAATAGAATACCGACCGGCTTTGGGAGCCATGTTTACTGATTTTACAATGTTAAAACCAGGGGCGCTTCACCTTGCCAATGGCGGGTATCTAATCCTTCATGCCCTTGATGTATTAAATAGCCCGTTTGCGTGGGAAACTTTAAAACGCGCTATCAAAAATAAAGAGCTTCGCATAGAAGATCTTAATGAACAGTTCCGTATTATCAATACTCCCACCATTAAACCAGAGCCTATTCCCGCTAACCTTAAGATTATTCTTATCGGTAACATCGCGCTATATCATCTTCTTTATGCCTATGAAGAAGAGTTTAGAAAGCTCTTTAAGGTACGGGTTGATTTTAGCGCCTTGATGGATAGAAACCAACAGGGAATAGCAGAATATGCGGCATTTGTGAATAAGATCTGCACAGAAGAAAAACTAAAAACCTTTGATTGTGAAGCAGTGGGAAAAATTGTGGAGTTTGGATCCAGAGTAGCTGATGATCAAACAAAACTATCTACCCGCTTTCTTGAAATTTCCGATCTTATTAAGGAATCTGATTATTGGGCATCCAGAGAAGGTGTTTCTACTGTTTCCAGCCGCCATGTTATGCAGGCCGCAGAAGAAAAGATCTATCGTTCCAATCTCATAGAACGGCGTATCAGAGAATTAGTTGCTGAAGGAACCTTTATCCTTGATACAAAAGGCAAAAAAGCCGGCCAAGTCAATGGATTAGCTGTCTTATCTATGGGAGATTATGCCTTTGGAAAACCTTCCCGCATTACCGTGGCAGTGGCTCCGGGAAAAAGCGGAATCATCAATATAGAACGTGAAGTAAAGATGGCGGGAGCAATCCATAATAAGGGATTCCTTATCTTAAAAGGACTCTTCTCGGAAAAGTTCGGTACAGGATATCCCCTCTCTTTCGCCGCTACCTGCTGTTTTGAACAGACCTACGAAGAAGTTGATGGCGATAGCGCTTCTTCCACTGAATTCTATGCATTAGTCTCCGCACTTTCGCAAATACCCATTAATCAGGGAATTGCGGTTACAGGATCTATTAATCAAAAAGGAGAAATTCAGCCGATTGGCGGTGCCAACGAAAAGATTGAAGGATTCTTTGAAACCTGCAAAGCAAAAGGTCTTACTGGTTCTCAAGGAGTGATTATTCCAAGAACAAATGTAAAAAATCTGATGCTGAAGGAAGAGGTGATAGATGCGGTTCGGAAAGGACTTTTTTCAATTTGGGATGTGGGGAATGTAGATGAAGGAATTGAAATTTTAACCAATACACCTGCCGGCGAGATAAAACCCAATGGAACCTATCCAAAAGGAACTGTCTACCACGCTGTTGGGAAACGTCTTCTGGAATATGAAAAGATAGAAAAGAAAAGAAGAAACTCGCGTAAAAAAGATTCTTAATCCCTTTGTTAGCAATCTCACTATCAATGAATTTCTAAGGTTTTATAGTTTCATTCTTCTCTGCAAGAGTTAAATGAAGGCTTTTAAAAAGAGAAAGATAGAAGTTCTCAATCATTCAAAAAGAGCCATACCCAAATTTAGCAAGGAAATCAGAGCGATCAGTCCACTTTTCTACCACCCGAACCCATAGTTCAAGATAAATTCTCTTTCCATAAAGTTCTTCCAACTCTGGTCTGGCTCTGCTTCCAACCTCTTTGATTTTATTGCCGGATGCTCCAATAATCATTCGTCGGTGGTTCTTCTTTTCAACAATAATAGTGGCTCTTACCACAAGAACATCCTTATTTAATTCGCCCGGGCTTGTTTCTTCTATCTCCACTGCAACAGAACGGGGAAGTTCTTCAAAAAGAAGAGAAAAAAGTTTTTCCCGGATAATTTCCGCTGCTCGGTAATCGCGAGGAAGAGAACTTTCATCTCCCTCAGGAAAGAGCGGCTCCCCTTCGGGAAGAAGACGAAAAAGAATCTTCTCAACCAAGGGAATATTCTCTCCGGTCTTTGCGGAACAGGGAATCACTTCAGAAAAGGGAAATTCCTCTGAACAGGAAGAAATAAAGGGAAGAAGGCGCTCCTTTTCTTTTAAAAGGTCTATCTTGTTTATTACTGCCACAGAGCTTGAAAAACTCATTTTTCGCATAAAGGAAAGTATTCTTTTATCAGCAGGAAGAAAACGAGTTCCCTGACAAACAAAGAGAAGAATGTCCGCATCTCTCATGGCAATGTGAACATTTTTTCGCATAAGCCGTTCTAATTGACTTTTCGGATCTTCGTATCCTGGAGTATCAAAAAAAATCATTTGGCGGTCTGGTGCGTTCTTCATCCCTAAAATCCGAAAACGTGTTGTTCCGGGACGGGAAGAAACAATGGAAATTTTTTTTCCAACCAAGGCATTCACAAGAGATGATTTCCCTACATTAGGCCTTCCAACCACCGCGATCGTTCCGGTTTTCATAGAAATATCCTTATATCAGCCATGAGGAATTTCCCAATCAGTAATTCTAAATATCTCTTTTTTGCGATGAAGATAATAAAGGTAATGCTCAAAGGATACATCGGGTGGAACGCGATGATCTACATGAGGAATATAACCGCCCTCCTCCACTATAGGCCGTATCCGTTCTAATTCCCTGTCTATTTCGGATTTTCCCTTGATAAGCGCAATCTTATCAACCCCTCCCAACAAAAGAAGATCCTTCCCATACTCTTTCCGTAAAGAAACAGGATCCGACGAACTGTTTATTTCAAGAGGAAACATAATATTTACACCGCTTTCAAGCCATAAAGGAACCAATTCATTGATATTACCATCGCAATCTACAATAAAAAAATCAATCCCGGCTTTTTTAAGACGATCTACAATACGCTGGTACCGAGGAATCATAAATTTCCGAAAAAGTTCGGGAGAAATCATCGGCTGAGTCTTAAATGCCATATCTTCCCAGAAAAGAGCAAAATCTATTCTTGGAAGTTCTGTAAGGGCTTTTTCAAGAAGTGAAAGAGTAAAACAGGTCGCATACTCCATCATTTCTTCCATCCAAATCGGATCATCGTAAAAGGTTACAAGAGCCCTTTCAAATCCCATACGGTTTCTAATCTCTCCGAAAAGGCTTCCGCAAGAAACGCCAATGGGAATATCCATCTTTGAAATCTCTTTCTTTAACGAATCCCAATTTTCAGGGTATCGGGGAGAATCAGGGCTAAGCCGTTTTCTATATTCAATCCAATCCTGTCTTGTTTCCACAGGAAAAGAGAGATAATGAGGAATTGCGCTTGAACCATCGGTAAAGATCTGTACAGTAGCGCCCTGATCAGTAAAGAGAATTGTATGGTTTTTCTCCTCTGCAATCACCTTCTCTTCAAAGGCAGGGATAAGAGAAGAATTAATCGGCACTATATACCGCTGGTCAAATCCAAAGTATTGATCGGCCTCTTGATTGGTCGTAATAGAGGAGGGAAGCCCCTGAGAATGCCAAGAAGTAAAGGTTTCCCGCCACCAGCCAAACTCACAGTTAAAAATTCTATCCACTGGCTTGAAAGAAAAGATATAACGGAACCTCTCCGCGGAAGTCATAAGAGCTCCTTAAGGAAGAAGACGTACTGGTTTGATCCTTCCCCATACTGTATATTGAGTAAATCCTTCCGCATACTCTACGCCGCATTGAATGCCGCGATAGCGAGAAAGGCTCTTCATAAGTTCCACATAATCCACGCCATCATGTTCTTTTAGCCATTTATACTGGCTTTGATGACAAAGAAGCATTTCTTCCTTTATCTTTATCTTATCAGAAATGTCAACATACTCTGTGGGCTGGGTATTTATACCAGCAAGTGCATCCATAAAGAAGATAGGAACAATAGAGGTATGAGGAGGAAGAGATGTTTTATAGTTTGGAAGTGTTGCGACAAACGATGCCTCTATAACAATCTTTGAAGTATTGACGTGGTCCATCATATAATCATTCGGCGCATTGGTAATAATCACATCTGGCTTCACAAGTCTAATAAGGTCCACAACCTTCTCTACACTGGGACGGTCTACATAAATGCCAAGATCGTCAAAAAGTCCAACGTGGATCTCCGCGCCAAGAATGGCGGCAGAGGCTTCTGCCTCTTTTTTCCGTATTTCAGCCAATTCTTTTGAGGGAATAAGAAAATGTCCCTTATCGCCATTACAAAGAGAAGCCATGGCAATAGTATGTCCCGCATCTTTCAACTTCGCCAATGTTCCGGCGCAAAGAATTTCAATATCATCCGGATGCGCGCCAATAGCAAAATATTTCATAGTAATTCCTCCTTATTCAGGGAAAAAAAAGTCGCTTTTTACTCTTGTTATGCAATTTTTTATATCATTATATCATTACTGGTTCTAAAATTGTCTCATCTATTTATGCATCTTCAAAACCAACCTTCCAAAAAATCGGCTTGCCCTCAAAGATTAAGGGAACTCTTATAATAAGGGAATCATCCCGTCCATCCTTTGCCACAGAAAGTCCCCGATGATCTTTTACCTTCAATCCCGAGGGAGCGGAAAGAAAGATACTTCCTCGCTCTCCAGCAGGACGAAATGCCGCTCCTGAAAGGCTTCTTGTATCAGAATCCCAATGACAGTCAAAAAGCTCCATCTCTCCCATCAATAGATGCATATCTGTTCCCAATACCACGGGAATCCCTCTATCTTCTGTGATACGGTATACTGCCACGCTTCCCGGAGGAACAGTAAAGGTGATTTTTTCAGAAACACCTCCCACATAAGCTGATTCCCAAAATTCCCACACAAGAAAGCGAAGAGAAGAAGAGAGACCGCACCGAGAAAGAAGAAAAGATTTAGAAAGAAAGGTATCGGTAAAATTATAGACCGCAATAACATCAAATCTTCCCCAGGGCCGCGTAATTGTTCTATGGAATATTTTCGGATAATCTGGAGAAGGAGAGTCAAAAAGATCTAAAGGAACCGCCACGTCACGGGAGCGAGGAAGAGTCTTTTTAATCAGAGAAAGACGCTCGTCGTCAATCCGTTCTATATCATCGCCGAGCATGGTGGGACCACCGCTCATTGCATGGATTGTTGCGTGAATACGGGCATCTTTAAGAGGAAGCGGCTTGTCAACAGTAAGGACATTGCCAGAATCATTCAGATAGAGTTTCCGATGGGTATAGTAAGCGCTTGCCTGATTTACCAGAGCCGCAAGCGCCGCTGTCCAGTGAGAAGAGTTGTTAATCACATAACTGGCTGGGTAAAAGAAGGAATCCTTATGAATAGCGCGGCCTTCTCCAAAATCGTTTCCTGTTCTTACTGCATCCGCATATCCGACGCTATGAAAGGTAGGACCAGTACAGGCAAGAAGGTAGGTATCATCTCCGGCAGATTCCCGCACTGCGCGAAGCCCTTCCCGAAAAACTTCAGGACCAGCGACAAGAGAGGGATTATGGTGTTGCGCATAAGGAAACCTTCCAAGGGCTCCTGCTCCTCCTTCAAGAAAATCAAGCATATAATATCGCACCCCCCATTTCCGCATTCCAGCAAAAGCATGCTTCAAAAACTCTATTGCCATGGGATGGCTCGCATCCAATCCATAACAGCAGGGTCTTTCAGATTTTGGAAGTTTTGCGGAATCACCATGATTCCATACAGGACAGACCTTTATAAGTTCGTTCTTTTCATCTTTCAACAATGCGTCTCGCATCTTTTCAACCAATGCAGGCAGATGAGAAGAGATCCAGAACATTCCGCACCAAAGTCCCAGAATAAACCCCTTTTCCGCAACTTGTCTTCCAAACAATTCAGGACCCGAAGGAAACTTATCATACGCCCACTCAAGCCAGTTTCCAGGCTGACCATTCTCAATATTAGCAATACTTACCCAGATATATTTAATGGAAAAACCTTGAAGCCGACGCGAAATAGCATCGCAATTCTCCAAGACAGCTTCTTCCCGTATTCTTCCGAACCTTTCCCCCCATGCTCCGCCAATCCATCCAATCGGAGGATCGCTCCATTGGCGGCAGGGTAAAGAAGCCGCAACCTTCTCTGCCCATCTTTCAAGCTGTTGAAAAGGACTTGTTCCAAAGGAAAGAAGAAGGGTTTCAAGGGATTTTCGTTCTTTGGAAAGAAGCTCCCATCCGCTATAATCGCATAAAGCCCGAAGTTCAGAGAGTTCTTCCTCTTTTCCTTTCTGAAACGATACCTCTGTATAGGCAGTAAAAAAGGTAGCAAATGCAATCTGTATCGCTTCTTCAACTGAAGGATTATAGAGCTGAAGAGTAGTAGTGCTTGCCATAGAAACATTCTTCTCGCTTAAACGATGTACCTGTTTGGGAAATTGTGCGGTAGAAGGAGCAAAGAAAAGAGTATCTTCGCTATTCCAACTCGGAAAAGCCGGTCCTTGAGGATTAAAAAGAAAAACTTTGCCGATAGAAAGAGAATGATCAGAGAGATTCTCTAACTCAGAAGAAATGGAAACCTCGCCGTCTTTGGAAACAATACGGAATCTCCAGCGAAGACCTAAATCAGAAAAGAAGAAACAAAAAGAATCCTTTTCTTCTTCATAGCAAGAGCTTTTAATATCAAGAAGGCCTCCATTTACTTCTATTGAGGGAATCCAAGAGAGAGTATGAGAATGAAAGGAAAGGGAAAACTCTCCACTGCATACCTCCACTCTTGCCATAAAAACCTCCTTGGTAGAGCCTTCTCTACAAAGAACCTATCTTAACTCTTCTATTGGAAAGTTCGTATGGAGTAGAATCTTTTACTGGCATGATACCGCTCTATTCATAGAAAACTGAACGAGTTCTCACTGTTAACTCTTTATGCAGAAGAAAAAAGTTAAGAAGTCTCGGCTGTGCTTCACCGTCATTTTACGTTTGGTATGACGCACCACCTCGGCTCAAGTTATATCGGGTGTGGTATGTAAGTTACAAACAAGCCTCGGCTCCCAATACACCTCAACTCGGCCACTCGCTGGAAATCCTGCCTCTTCGTCGGATTGCCTGACTTCGCTCACGTTCAACTCCCTACTACTGCCTCTTCGTGCCGGAGGAGGGAGTTGAGCGCCCTCGCCTGTGCTTCACCGTCATTTTAAGTTTGGTATGACGCACCACCTCGGCTCAAGTTATACCGGGTGTGGTATGTAAGTTACAAACAAGCCTCGGTTTTCGCTACGGCTCGGGTCGGCCACTCGCTGGAAATCCTACCTCTTCGTCGGATTGCCTGACTTCGCTCACGTTCAACTCCCCCTACCTACAACATTTCCCTTCGTTGCATTGAGTGCCGGAGGAGGGAGTTGAGCGGTCTCGGCTCCCAATACGCCTCAACTCGGCCACTCGCTGGAAATCCTGCCTCTTCGTCGGATTTCCTGACTTCGCTCACGTTCAACTCCCTACTACTGCTTCTTGTGCCGGAGGAGGGAGTTGAACCCTCACGAGGTTGCCCTCAGTGGATTTTGAATCCACCGCGTCTGCCATTCCACCACTCCGGCAAAAAAACGTATTCTATTGTAATCTTAGCAGGTTATAGCGTCAAGAAAAAAAGAGCTTTTTTCCATCTGTCCTGGGCTATCCGTCCAATATACCTGTGCACAACAAGAAAGATGGATTCTTATCTCTTCTTATGCCCAAAAAAGTATATTTCCAGAATGTTTTGTTAGCAGGTCTATTATAATCCATAACCCGTTAACCACAAACTGTCCGACGATAAGTCCTATAAAAAAAGTCTTGCCTCGTTCATATACCCTGGCACCACTATATTTCAGTATTGCAACCTTTATCACCCATGCGAGAAATATAGAAAACCACAGGTGGTTTGTCATCATAATAGAAGAAAAGACAAAACCCAGCGGATGAAACGGAAACCACAGAAAACGCATACGGAGAAACTGCATTAAGCCGGTTACCACGCCCCCTGTTGCCATCATCCCGATATAGATCCAGTTGGTTCCCGTCGGATGTTGCAACTGCTCTGCCATATATTTCCACGGATACTGCGGACCTGCAACAAAGAACCATGTATCCGCATTTATCCCACCGTACTTGTATCCCAAAAAGATTGTCGCCCAGATTGACGAAGCAAGCGTTATTATAATAGAAATTACTATCGCACAAAAAATCCACCTTTTGTTTTCTTTTATATCTTCAAGCATCTTCAAACCATTGGCGGCAGATGCCATAACAAAAGTCCTGACATCCGATGCATAAGCAAACATCAATCCCAATGCGGCCATACCCGAAGCCCCCAGCCGAGAAGAACCCAACAGTGATGCTGTAACAACAGGCGCGATGACGGGAGCCCTGGTTGCCGCAAGTCCTCCTTCCGAAACAACACGAGTTATTCCTATGAACACAATAAACATAAAAAAGATTGTCAGTACTGCAGGCACTGGCGCAAGACCACTCTTCACCAACCAGAAAAATATAAACACTAGCCCAATACAAATCCCCAATAAGGCAAACTTGTACGAAATAATCTCTTCTTTTCCGCTATTATCCTCCTGTCGCAAAAAAACATTCCTAATAACTGTCGCAAAATGTAGCCTGCTAATGAAGAAACCATAAAAGACCAATACCAGCAGACCCCCAAACGACTGATACCCCAAGATTGCATTAAAAGTGTATGGCAGCCATTCAGTGCTGGAAAGACCAGTTATATTCATTATCCCCTGTTGTGCGGTGGTAAATAAGCAAAAAAACCATAGACTGAAGGCAAGCGGCAAATTGACAAAGTAAGTAAACCCTATCATCGGAAAACTAATCCTCAACATAAGAGACATCGTCCTTCTGAAAATTGGAATGGAGTAAACCATCTTCGTCTCGGGAAAAAGGGGAAAATAGAAATGTAATCCATTCATACATCCCAACAAAAACGGAATAGAGAGCCCTAACCAAAAGAGTTTATTAGTGAATATATTGTTTTCCTGAGCATGAATGAGTTCAAGAGGCGCTTTTGTCATAGGATAGTTAAGCTTCTCATTTTCCACCCACTGTTTCCTCAACAACACCATGATGAATATCATCACAAGAAAAATCGCTAGTATCAGGGGAATCCATGATAAAAGAGGAGTACTCCACGCTGACCAAGGTATCTGTTCTCCTTTTGGCAGTCCCTCGTAAAACCATTTCACCGCGGTCCCGTCCTGCACAATAAGGTTCTCTTTTATATACGGAATAATCTTCGTATCCCACTGGTTTTGAGGAGTTGCGTAATACTTTACTCCGCTGATAAGCGGTATAAGGTATAGCGTTAGACCCATAGTGGGTATGACGCAGGAAACAATCATCATTATGTATATCAATATCATCTCTGATGAAGACAGGGCTGTCATAGGAAACCGTTTCTTCAAAAAGAAATTCCCCAGGGTAAGCCAAAAAATGAGAAAAATCGCCGATGGCGTGGTGAAATCAAGAGCCATATACGAACCCTTGACTACCAGTAAGTTATAGACGTTTCCAGATCCGATGAGCGCAGACAATACTGTCCCGATAATCAGCGACCGAATAGTAAATATCGGCACATTCATCTCTTCTTGTCCTTTACAGAGGAAAACAGAAATGATTTTTTTATAAAAACTCCTCACAATAGAAAAGGTTCTGCTGGCACACCAATCTTTATCTCTTTTTAATCCTCAAACTTGTCCCACAGGTCAAGAAAGTTTTTTCCTGTGATGCGTACCTTTCTACTATCTATCAATTCAGTGGAAAAAACTCTGAAAACAGACAAAAACATAGGCAGGAAAAATACATTCAATAATTATTCAGACTTCCCTGATCTTTTAGTCCAAAAGAATATTTCAGGTTATTCTAAAAATATTTACATTGAATCTTACTGGTCAATTTTATTCTGTCCGAGCCACAGTAGAATTTTATAGAACAAATCTTGCGGGAGTTTTGCATAGGAAGAAGAAATCACCCTACCACTGCCATATTTGTTTGCAAGCAGAAATATAAGCTCCTTTCTTCCTTCATACGTTAGAATAGGAACTCCAGTCAGAGGAACCATGAGACAGGCCCTCCCTTTTCCGCTCTGAAACTCCCCGAGCCATTCTTCCAGATCTTGTGAAAAGAAAGAAAGAAACGCCGGAACAAGCTTGCCACTGTAATTGCCGTAAGCCTTTGCTCCCAGCCAATCAGCGATACTCTCTAAATTCACACTGTTACCGACAATATGGTAAGCCGTTACACTATCAATGAATAATCCACCACCAGCAGAAAGATAATTTCTGATAACGTTGAGTTCATCTGGAGAAAGGTGTTTACTACCACTGTAAAGTATAATGTCATACTTGGATACTTCTTCTTCTGTAAACCCTTTAAATCTCTCAACCATACCTAAATTCTTGTCATTCATAATGTATGTAAATTTTCCAGTTACCCCGATACGCCTGTACGCCAACGCTCCTGTGGCAAACAATACCGATGTCCGTTCTGCAAGGTTGTAGCCTTCCCTCACACGCAATTCGTTTTTTATCTTCTCCCTTATTCCGGGAGCCTGCCGCGCCAGAGATGCGAGCCTTTCAATAAAAAGATTCGACTCGTCCTTGACCTGTGTCAGATTAACGCTGGCCGTCTGTATCCGTTCTCTCCTTACTTTTTTAAACTCCGCATCCTTTTCAGGAGCTTTTTCCAGAAACGCGTAGACTTCATCTAACAGGGGTTTAGCCACTTCTTCTCCCTCTTTTTGCCATGCAATATACATACCAGCCTCTTTTATCGCGAGATTAGCCCAGTATAATCCTTTTTCATACTCTGCAAGAACTGTTTTCAGTTCATCTCGTTTGCCAGGTAACAGATCATCACTCTTAAGGGCTAAACCTATTCCTTGTATCGCGCGACGATTAGCATCCGCAATTTTATTAAACAATACCAACCATCTTCTTTGCAGGTCTAAAGAATCGCTGAATGACCATGCCTTGTCCACGAACTGTAGCCAGTTAGCACCATGTTCAGCAAAAAGATTATCTACAGGCCGAACTCCATCTGCAATAGAACCACCGGCTTTTTCGCCGTATATATTACGATAAGCTCTGTCAAAAAACTTCCCCTTGCCGAAAATTTTCTCCGGGGATGCTGAAGTCAATATCAACGGACCGAATTCATCTATCCATTCCTGCCGGGTTTTGTATTCAGACCAATAGCCACCGGCTGGTTTTCTATTCCATGAATATTCAGCAAGCAGGGTAGGATGCGAAGTCCCTGCAAAAAATATTAAATCTGCCCCCTCGTATGAATTGGTTATAATCGGAGCAGACAACCAGTAAGCAGATATCCTATGTCTCACTGGGTTGTTCCGTACTAACCTACGCTGACTGCCCATATAGTGATAGATTGCCAACCCATGACCTGCTCCCCGTTCTTTTAATGCTTTCGCCAATTCAAGCGCGCGCATCTTTGTTCCATCTACACGAGGCCCTATCTCACGTAGCATAAAAAAAACATTCTTCGCTTGACGAAGTGTCCTACTCAAAGAAACATAATAGTTCACCTCTTTTTCCCAGTCGCTATCTGTTTCCTTCCAGTTTGCATAAGGTGCGCCTACAAAAATCACGATACACTCTTTCTTTGCATCATAGCCATTCTCTTTTTTTACAGAAAAAATCGTTTCAAGTATTGTATTATAAACATGCGCAGTTGCCCCTGCCATCCCGTCAACCGCTTCTACTATATCATTAGGCCACTTCTTTCTACATTCTGCACACCTATTTTTCCACCCCCTCTCTGCCAAATAATAAAAATCATTATCCAGAAAATGCAGATACAGCATCCCGGGTTCTGTCTCTTCCACATATTTTTTTAATCTCTTGTTTTTTATGTCTTGTAATTCTTCATTACTTGGGCAAAAACCTGCATTTATATAATGGTTATCACACCCAATACATTGGTAAAGATCTCCGTCAGGATAGGTAATTCGGTTTTTAAGACCTAAATCCATTAATTCTAAATTTGCAAAGTAAACCCCTCTTGCTTTGGCATACCTATTAAGCAATAGGCGCTTTTCTGAGGAACGCAAACGCGAGTATGAGTCTCCTTGTAGTACGTTTATTTTCCAGCGTAAAGCATAATCAACATATTCAGTTCCTGATAATCCAACAATACCAGGCCAGGGTGTCATAGATGCCCAGCGGTATTCAAAATCAGGATAGTCCTGTATGTGAACAAACGGAGCAAGATAATCTTTTCCCTGTTTTTTTACCAACTGGGAAAAAGTAACAGCGGCATACAACGTACCTTGTTCCTCTTTACCGCTGAGAACTGCAATTGCACTTTCGTCAGCATCTTTACTGGAAAAAAATTTAACAATGTAAGACTGCCCGCTTTTTTGCTCTTCAAGAAACTCCAAATCCTTCTGCAATTGCTGAACATAATCTTTTATAAGCGGGTTGGTCGCAGGAGTCCCTATGAGAATCAGGTTGGCATTTTTTGCTTCAGCATCTATATTTGAAAAAGTTTTCACGGAAAATGGCGGCAGAAGATAATCTTTTTGCAGTATCTTATTAAGTTCTTCAGCAGCCAGTTTTTCTTTCTTTGTTGCATTATCACCTATAACAATAACAGCTTTACGATCTCCCTTTATGAGATGAAAAGATCCTTTCTGTTTCTGCAGAAACTTCGGGGTAGGAATTATATTAACTTCTGCCTGTATCAAGCGATTAAAAGAAAAGAAAAAGAGAAACATACAAAAAAAAATCTTATCTATCATAGCTTTTTTGTTTTCCATTCTATTTTTTTCTCCAGATTTTTTCACTGTCTTGTAGAAAAAGTCCCTTAATAAGGTTGAAAATTGCTTGCACCCAATTCTCCTTTTTTATATGAGCTAACATGTCCATCGGCAAAAACAGCATTATCCCGCTCCATATGAACACCAGAAAATCTTGTGGTAGAATTTCCGTGATGGTAAGCACCTCTTATATCGGCCCACATAAGGAATTGGGAGGGATTTTTCAGTCTGCTGTATTTAAGAGGAGACCACGCGCTTTCCATTGAAGCCCAATTTCGGTTTTGGCCATAATTGAATGCAAAGGTGCAGTAGTCAGTAGGACGCCATTTGTTTGACGGACAAAGGAAGACTTTTGAGAGGCGCATAGATGGATAACATTTGTTCAATATGTTTTTAATACCATAACCGTAGTATTGTTCAACCTGGGCCGGAGTGGTAACCCCCTTAATCCCCTGATGCGGAAAATATTCATTCCAATCATCTATATACATCAACATCACTATTCCAATCTGTTTTAGATTATTCATACATGATACCTGACGCGCTTTTTCTCGCGCCTGCGAAAGCGCAGGAAGTAACATTGCGGCGAGTATTGCGATGATTGCGATTACGACTAATAATTCAATAAGCGTAAACCCATGTGATTTACGAGAAACCACTCTTTCGCTTTTCATTTCTTCTCCTCTTCAAGTAGAAATAAATCCTTTCTATAGGTTGATGTATACCATTTTTCGGCACTCCACCTCCTTGCCTCTCAAAAGTTATAGAAAAGTTTTTTTCTTTATTTTCTAATAAACAAAGTTCTCTTTATCCAGCACAATCCAGTGCATCAAAACTATCCCTCCTTCCTGCAGTTACTTCTCTGCATAATAAGGTAAGGGTACCCTCCTCTATGTACTTCAGAAGAGTAATAAAGCTGGAAATAGAAGGAAGAAGGATTATTTTTCTGTAAAGGAATAAGAAGGGAATATGAAGAGAGGCGCGCCAAAGCAAAGGACGGAACATAGAAGAAAGAAATGAAAGAATTAACGAGGGATATGGTAGATCCTTCCGTGAAAAGAGAAGAGGGATACTTTTTAAAGGAAGAGATAAAGAACTTCGTGGGGGATATATTAGATAACGGAAAAAACCTTAATAAAGGGAATACTCTGTCTGTCTGTCTGTCTGTCTGTCTGTCTGTCTGTCTGTCTGTCTGTCTGTCTGTCTGTCTGTCTGTCTGTCTGTCTGTCTGTCTGTCTGTCTGTCTGTCTGTCTGTCTGTCATTGGCCTCCTCCTATCTCCTTGTGTCAGAGGCTATACACTATTATTACCTTGATAAAAACACTATATCATGCCAAAGCTTTTTGTCAAAAACACCAGTTCTATCAAACTTTTTCTCTAAAGTTCTCTTCTCCACATCTATTACAATGAAAAGTTCTTCTCCCCACATACTTCACTCTATTTAATAGGAAGATAGAAGAAAGGTCTCCAATTTTATAACATTAGCTAAATTATAACTCAAACCTCTTATGTTCCGGTTGGAGTGCCTCTCCAGAAAATGTTCACTGCAGGCAAAGTAGTTGGCATACTAGTCTTTGTGGGATCTTTGGGAAGGTCCTGCAAATTTTCTGCATGAAGATCAAGGAAAAGCACATTGATGCTTTGGTTATGTCGCCTTATTAAACATGTGCCCGCGATTTTCGTGTCAACCACTGAAGCAGTGTAACCACAAGTCCAGTGATTAGATCCTTCAATCAAAATAGCGGTCCTAGGTGAAAATTTAAATTTGGTAACCTTTTGATAGGCCTTCTGATAGTACATTAGGTCACCATTATGGAGATAGCTTAATCCTTCTTTCAAGGTGATACCATAGGTATTGCCCTTATAGCTGGGAGTTCTATCGCTCGGACACCAAAATATCTTACTAGTATTTGCATAGGGAGAGATAAGCCCCATCCAATACGCTCTTCCGAACCCTCCACTACCAGGATGCCAATCATTGTAATCTTGATAGTAGAGCGCATACGCAAGACCTAGTTGTTTAAGATTCGTGATACAGACTGCTCCACGCGCCCGTTCTCTTGCCTTTGAAAGCGCGGGAAGTAACATTGACGCTAAAATAGCAATAATCGCAATGACTACAAGGAGTTCTATTAAAGTGAAACCATGTGATTTACGAGAAACCACTCTTTCGCTTTTCATTTCTTCACCTCTTCAAGTAGAAATAAATCCTTTCTATAGGTTGATGTATACCATTTTTCGGCACTCCACCTCCTTGCCTCTCAAAAGTTATAGAAAAGTTTTTTTCTTTATTTTCTAATAAACAAAGTTCTCTTTATCCAGCACAATCCAGTGCATCAAAACTATCCCTCCTTCCTGCAGTTACTTCTCTGCATAATAAGGTAAGGGTACCCTCCTCTATGTACTTCAGAAGAGTAATAAAGCTGGAAATAGAAGGAAGAAGGATTATTTTTCTGTAAAGGAATAAGAAGGGAATATGAAGAGAGGCGCGCCAAAGCAAAGGACGGAACATAGAAGAAAGAAATGAAAGAATTAACGAGGGATATGGTAGATCCTTCCGTGAAAAGAGAAGAGGGATACTTTTTGAAGGAAGAGATAAAGAACTTCGTGGAGGATATATTAGATAACGGAAAAAGCCTTGATAAAGGGAATACTCTGTCTGTCTGTCTGTCTGTCTGTCTGTCTGTCTGTCTGTCTGTCTGTCTGTCTGTCTGTCTGTCTGTCTGTCTGTCTGTCTGTCTGTCATTGGCCTCCTCCTATCTCCTTGTGTCAGAGGCTACTCGCAATGACTCCTTAATAAAAGCACTATATCACGCCAAAGCTTTTTTTGTCAAAATCCTCTCCTTAAATTTACAGAAAAAAGTGCGCACGTCTCTCCAAGAGCAAAAAAAAAGAACCAGAGGCAAAATATCTCATACAAAATATTGACGAAAAGAAACTATACATGATATTCTTGCCATAGAAAGGAGGTCAAGATAAGCATAATCTAATTTCACATAAGATTATTACTATCTTTGAACCAGAATCCTAACCCTTCCAAAATTTTCTTTTGTGACTTGGTGATCTCGGGTGAAGACCCTGGCGAAGAGCTATGAAAAAGAAGTTTATTGTATATACCCAGCGAGAAAATAAAAAGTCACTATAAGGAATAGTTTCTCACAAAAATTCGCAATAAAGCGAGGTGGATGAAAAGTGTGCTTTTCACCCTCCCCTGCTTAAAGAGTAACGGTGTTAAACAAGGAGAACACCATGAAAAAGGACAAGCAGGGTTTCAGCTATCTGTTTTCTCATCAATCACATGGTTTTGGTTTCACGCTAATAGAATTGTTGGTGGTCATTGCTATCATTGCAATCCTTGCGGCAATGCTTTTGCCAGCACTCGCTATGGCACGGGAAAAAGCCCGACAGTCTGTCTGTGTAAGTAATATGAAGCAAATCGGGCTATCAATGTATATGTACAGCGACGACTATAATGGATGGACGCCGGGAATTAACACTACAAGATATCCTGATGCAGACACATGGTATTTCGGATATATCGTAAGAGATGCCGACACAACCGCAACAACTGGAAGATGGCAACATTGGGGACTATTTTGTTATTGCGGGTCAGTACTGTCCAATAAAAAATTAACCATTTAGAACAGACTTGGCTCGTAGCAAGGGGCTCGCTCCCGCCCTGCCTTTTCGAGACTTAGATTCAGCAAATCAATAATATCTGCCCCTCTGAACAAAC
>JBBADJ010000009.1:0-85000 GCA_041656495.1 Candidatus Ratteibacteria bacterium | reverse complement strand
TTATGAGCATGTAACCCTTGAATCGCGGCGGCTCCACGATCCGCGTAAACTCCGCCGAGTACAAGAAGGTCAAACGCAACATCTTGAATCATTTCTTCCAACGTTTTGTGGGTGATAGTAAGATTGGCGGATTGAAGAAAACTTTCTGCCGCAGAAGGATTATTTTCCGCAACCCCGACAATTTCAAGATTGGATTTTTTTACTTCTCTGATAATAGAACAGATATGTCCATGTCTCATACCACAGATAGCGATTTTCATTGTTTTTTCTCCTAAAGGGTTTTAGCTTGTGCTGATATGATTTTTTCCAACCTGTTGTCCAAGGCTTCTACATGCTTCCAGAATTTCCTGAGAAGGAGAAAATTGGGATTCTATAGAATCATAAGGAAGTTTGATTCCATGCGTTTCAAGAGTTTCCTTGATACGCTTCACTGCCCCACCTCCCCATCCATACGAACCAAAAGCGGCTCCAAGGCGATTTTTAGGTTTCATTCCTGTTAATAAATGAAGAAATGCCGCGATAGTAGGGAGCATTTCATTGCCATGGGTAGATGATCCGATGAAAAATACCTTTGCATCAAGCATTTCAGTAATAATATCGGTCATATCTGAAAGAGCGATATCATGAAGAGAGGCTTCTACTCCTTGGTGAACAAGTCCCTCTAAAATAGCATGTGCCATCTTTGTTGTGGCGCCCCACATTGTTTCATAGACAATAACCGCTTTGTTTTTAGTTTCGTTTTTTGCCCATGAAAGGTAAGAAGAAAGAATTGTTTCAGGATTGTTTCTCCAGATAAGTCCATGGCTTGGAGCAATCATGTGTATATCAAGATTCATAGAGAGAAGAGCTTCAATTTTCTTTATCACAAGCCCGCTGAGGGGCCAGAGAATATTGGCATAATATTTTTTGGCTTCATGCATAACAGATGCAATATCACATTCATCCACAAAACGTTGCGAGGAGGCGATATGTTGTCCAAATGCATCGTTTGGAAAGAAAATTGATAGTTCAGGAAGCCATGTGAACATAGAATCTGGCCAGTGTAGCATGGGCGCTTCAATAAAAGACAGGCTTTTTTTCCCAAGAGAAAGAGTATCACCGGTTTTTACCGTATGAAAGTTCCATGACTGCGGATAGAGCCGTTCTAAGCTTTCTTTACATTTTGCAGTGCCGAATATCTTGGCATTCGGACATAATTTTGTAAGCGCTGGAAGAGATCCTGAATGATCGTTTTCACCATGGTTGGCAATAATATAATCGATTTTTTCCAGAGGAATGAGTGTATTGATACGTTCAATCTGTTCTGAGGCAAAAGGTCCATAGACTCCATCAATAATGGCATTTTTTTCATCTAAAAGAAGATAGGAATTATAACTGGTTCCAAGTCTGGTAGAAAAGGTGTTCCCATGAAAGGATCGGATATTCCAATCTACAGCTCCTACCCAATGAATTCCTTCTGCAATCTTCATTCTTGCTCCTTGTAAAGATAAGGAACTTATTTTCCTTTATTATATCATAAAGCTATTGATAGGTTTTTTCTGTAAAGATTTACTCCTTCTTGTTTTTTCGGAGAATAGGAAGAGAAAGGGTGGAACCGTTTCTGTGGCTTGCTAATGAAGGAATTAGTTTTTTGACAAAATCTCTTGGCATGGTACAGTCTTTTAAGAAGGAGAATAATTCTGAGAAAGCCTCTGACAAAGGTAAATATGAGGAGGCCAATGCACAGAGAGAGCATTTCCCTTATCCAGCTTTCCTCCTTCAATAATTTTTCTATTTTTCTTCTACTTTTCAAATTTTTCACTGACCTGTTCTTCTTTCTTTCCTCTCTTTTTATTGCTACTACTCTTCTGAAACACCATGAAACCATTTTTTTAGAGAAGGACTTTTCTTCCAGGAAGAACTTGGTTTGAAGAGGTGCGTTGTGCAAGGAAAAAAAGTTTTTTATGAGGAAATAAAGACGAAGAATAGCTTCTAACATCTTTTTGGTAACAAGGAGGTAGACCAAAACAACCGTATAAATCAACTTAGGGAAGAAATTTCTTGCTACTTAGGAGGGTCAAAATGTTTAATGGAAAAGTGATTTCTCGCAAATCACATGGTTTCACTTTGATAGAACTCCTTGTAGTTATTGCGATTATTGCTATTTTAGCGGCAATGTTATTGCCTGCCCTGTCGCAGGCACGAGAAAGAGCCCGGCAATCACTCTGCGCAAGCAATCTCAAACAGATAGGCCTTGCCTTTTATCTCTATGCGCAAGATTGGGGAGATTTGTGTCCCGCATACCGACCATTTAGTACCTTGGCTTGGTTTGACATACTGGATTCTTATATTCCTAAGGGAAAACGGTATGAAAAATCACGGGTATGGGTTTGTCCTTCTCATGGACAGTGGGGAGGCAGTGGCAGTGGGTATTGTACCTATGCAATGAATTCCTGGTTTCCGAGTCCTTACTGGAAATTGGGAAAGATGATCAATAGTAGTACAGGCTTTTTGGTAAGCGATACCCGGCAAGGTCTGTACACCTTTAGAATTGGCTCCAACACCTATCCGAATGAGATGGGCTTTTATCATCTTGGAAAATGTAATATTCTTTTTCTTGATGGCCATGTAGAGCCAAAACTTGTAGAAGAGATTCCTCCTTATGACCAGCGGTACCAATCGCACTATAACAAGTTCTGGCGTCCTTGGGAAAGTTGATACCAAGAAAAAAGTTTTCACTGTAAGAAAGAGAGAAATAAGGAGTATAAAAACGTAATCTTAAAATAAAAAGATTTTTTCGCTTTACTTCTTCAGAAAAGCATTTCTATAGATTGGTATCAACAGATTAACAGAATTTTGAGGGAGATATACGATAACGTAAAAACAGAGTTCTGATGAATAATTCTTTCATCACAAGTGTCATAGCCATTTTTCAGGTACCTTTTTTGATTATTATCTATGCTTTAACTACTTATGCCTTTGATTCTCTCTTTTTTTTAGGTTCTGAATGCAAGAAAAGATTTTGTCTCTGATAGCTTTTTTTATGATGAATGATGGAACAATAGGAGGCTATAATGCGAAGATTATGGTGGCAGAGAGTAATGGTCTTTCTTCTCTCTCTTTTCTTGGGCAATAGCGCCTTTGGGTCTGCAACTTTCTCTACAGGTACCATAAAGTTTGGAGAAAAGGAGTTAAAGAGCCTTCTTCTTGAGAATGAATATTATCAATTGGTAATTGTACCAGACCGAGGCGGACGTATTGTAGAATGGATAGATAAGAAGGCGGGGAATGTCAATGTGGTTAATCTTCCCACCTCTTCAGAAAACCCCAATTATGGCGGACTTCTTGATGATCATGGCTGGGCTTCTGGTGCCGCGGGTTTTGGTGATTACTATAATTTTAATTATGTCTATGATCTTAAGGCAACCGGGCCTGAAGAGGTAATAATAGAACTGTGGCCCTTTGAACAGAAACATTATTCACGCACTATTTCTCTTAGGTCCGGGAGTCCTCTTATTAAAATTTCTTATACCTTTCATAATAATTTTCAAGCAGATGGCGGAAACATTCTTATCCGCAATGTGGTATGGCCTAGTGGAAAAGGAGAACCAGAAGATCATTTTTACAGCACTCCCCTTCAACGAAAAGGAATTTTAACAAGCTCCTTATGTGTGAATACCGCACAAGGCGCTAATCCAGATAAGGTCTCTGCTTTTTGGCGCGGGTTTGGAAGTTTAAGTCAGAAAAGGTTAGTTGCATTTGCCTTTTGTGATGATCTATACGAGGGTGCGTATGATTGGAAAGGAAGTAAAACCCGTCCTACTTTTGAATGGTACTATCGCGGAATTCCTATGGGAAAAAGCATTACAACCGAGATGTACGCCTATATTGCCCATGGTCTTTATAAAAGCGTGTATCTCTCTGAAAAAGCAGTGGCAGATCTTGATATTAATAGAGTAGGAGAAGAGATTGAACTAACATGGGCAGTGGCTTCCATAGATCCTTCTGTCAAAGAGATGACATTATCCACCCGGATATTAGATGCAGAGGGAAAAGAGCTTGCGCAACTTAAATCAATAAAGATCTCTTCCCTAAAGCCCGACCACCTTCAAGAAGGAAGCATTCTTTGGAAGAGTGCTAAACCCATACCAATCCTTGTGGAACAGCGTTTGGAAGAATCCGGTACTCTGTTAGGCAAATATACAATTCCCTTTGAATGGGGAAAAACCACCTATACCCAAAAACCCGGATCCACAAAAAAAGCTCTTTCTTCTGATATTCCGGGATGGAAGGTTATTCCTCCTTTGCAGTTGGTTATTGGCGAGGAAGATAAAAAGAAAGGATACCTGCTCTATTCTGCAGAGGGCGAAGGCAAAGGTTCTGTACTTCAGAAGATTTCTTTTGATATGGCTCTTAATGAATATGAATCCTATGAAATGCGTTTTCTTCCATTAAAAGAAGATCTTGGAAAAGTTAGATTGGATGCAATGATTCCTTCTGGACTTACAGAAGAGAATATCTTCCTTACAACCACAGAACGAAGAACTATTACGATTTGGGGAAGCGAACGGGAGGGATGGAAACTTTTACGAGAGAATAGCTTTCTTTCCGCGAAAGAGAAGGAAGAACGGCTTTGGCTGATTGTTAATACCAAAGGAGTCAAGCCAGGAGAGTACACGATAAGAATTAGAATAAGCCCAGAAAAGGGAGTGAGTACCATAGTTCCTCTTGCGATGAGGGTGCTTCCTTTACAGATGCCGGAAGATCGCCATTTTTATCTTGATCCAAACGCCTATTTAAACCAGTTGGGGTTGCCGCCTGGAACGCGTGGAACCAAGAGATGGGAATGGAACCTAAAAGCCACTGAGATATATGCAGATGATTTAGCGTCGCATGGTATGAGAATGGTGAAGGCTTATGGAAGTGGAACTTCGCCAGGCCAGAGTTTAGTCTCTCTTAAACTTCGGGATAATGGTATGTTTTTAATGGATGCGTTAAAAGAAAATCCCGCGCTCTTACAGCAAGACCCCCTTCCTGCGCTTGATCTTTCTTTTTGGGACCCATGGCTTCAGATATGGCTTGATAGGGGATTTATCCATTACGCTACTCGTATAGGAGGTCTTGGGCAAAGTTATTTTACTTCGCAGGATGCTTTTGCAAAGAAGTATAATGCAGACTCAAACAAAGTTCGGAGATGGCTTCATTCAGAGACATCTCGATATTTAAAAGAAAAAGGGTTCCGATATCTGTATCTGACAATTAGCGATGAGATTGCGCCAGACCTCTTCCCTGCATGGAAAGAGGCTGCGCAAGATATTTCAGAATGTGGATGGTCTCCTGGAGTAACAATTTCCAGTGGATTTTTTAAGAATAAAGATATCTATCCTTTAGCAGGACCTTTAATGGAGTACTGGGTCATTGGAGATCCAAAAGCAGACCTTATCGCCAAAGCAAAGAAAGATGGCTATATTACTAAGGCTTCTTTTGTGGGATCGTATGATGGATGGGGAACATGGTTCCGCGACTATGGTCATATGCGAGCTTCTATGTGGAGACGAGCATACAATGATACCGAGGCATTCTGGGTGCAATGTTATATCCGCGGAGCAAGCGAATCAGTAGTATTCCATGAAAATAATATTCCTTATGCAAGCGGATCATGGGAAGGATTGCGGGATGGATGTGAAGATGCCAATTATCTGAAAGGCGCTATGGGAATGATCGCGGCCTTAAGACCCGCACAAGCAAAACCCTACCAAAAACAACTTGAGGAGATTATAGAAAGTATTGATAAAGAAGATCCCTCTACTATTCGTCAGGCAAAATCTTCCCTCTTTCGTCTTCTGACAGATTTGAAAAAGCGTTTACCCTCTCTGAAAGCATCTTTGGCGTGGCAAGATCTTCCAATCATTGATAGAGGAAAGCCTCTCTTTATTTTAGTTGCAGGGAAAGAGGGGAAAGAAGCGCAGGATCTTTTCCAAAAAAAGATTGCCCAAAAAACAGGCATTACCCTGAAGGCACTTCCCGACACCAGGGCTATAAGGCAGAATGCCATTTTATTTGGTCATCCGGATACGAACACTCTTCTCAAAGAGATTGTAAATGCTGGTATTGATTTAGGAGTAAGATCGCTCTACCCTGCTCCTGATTCTTATATGATTAAGGAACTATCTTTTAAGGGAAGGAAGGTTCTTGCAGTAATAGGAAAAGGAGAAGGGCTTCTAAAAGGAGCGGAAAACTTTACCCGTTTCCTCACTGTGGATCCTGGCTATCCTAACCAGTACTTTCTTCCATAAATCATGATATAGCCTGATTCCTTTTTTTGTAATTTATCCTTTCTTTGGATCTCTGCCCTACTATGGGCTCCTATTTGCCAGGATATTGTATTAAGTTGTTTGTGGTATGCGCTTTTCGCTAATGTTGTTTCTGAGCGTGCTTCAAAAAAAATATCTTCAAAATCGTTGTATAACATAATTACACTATCGGGTATCTACGCCGATAGTGGCCGACCCGCATAGGGCCTGAGCTTTTTTATTTCAGATTTATTCTTTCTAAGTTACTGTAATAAAAGTATACTACCTACCTTTTAGTACTTTACTTTTACAATGCAATCATACTAGTATTGATATTTTTGTGAGTGCTTGACAAAACTATAATGGGTGGTATTCTTTTACTGGTATTGAGGTCATTACCACATACAGAGTGAGAGGTGGATATGAAAAAAAAATTTGTGAACAATATTGTTAAGGTTGATACCGACAATACCATTCTAAGGCATTATCAGGTTAGCAAGCAGATCAAGCAGGCAATTCGTCGTGGTCATCACCAAAAGGGGGATTGTTTACCGAGTGAACGGAAACTCTCCGAATATTTTGGAGTTTCGAGAATCACCATTCGTAGGGCCCTTGACGATTTAGTGAGAGAAAATATTCTTGAAAAGGTTATTGGAAAAGGGACGTACGTGAAGGATCCTTTTGCTCCCACTATGAAGGGTACGCGGAAGCTTGGCATTACCTTTTGGCAGGAAAATTATGAAGCGGACCACCCGGCGACACTTGAAGTGTTGAAAGGAATCGCTGGTGTTCTTGCGCCGCTTAAACATTACACTCTTGAAATGATTTTTGTTTCTCCAAATGTCATCCGCCGTTTTGGCTACATTGAAGAACTGCGAATGAACGAGTTTGATGGAATTATTCTTGCGGGCCAGGAAATTCCCTCTGACCATGTGGAAAAATTGAATGGTTTGCTCAACAATCTTATTTGTACTAACAGATACAACAAAAACGTTCTTTCCGTGTCAATAGATTTTTACTCTGCTTCGTTGCGTATGACCGAATATCTTATCCGACTAGGTCACGAGAAAATAGCCCTTGTTAACGGACCGGAATACAGCCCCATTGCAGGGGAGGTGCTGAGGGGATATCGAGAGGCCATGTATAGCTGTTCCCTTGAGACCTGCCCAGAGATGTTGCAGTACGGAAATTACGATTATGAAGATGGGTTTGCTCTTACGGAAAGGATTCTGGCGGATGGGGCACCTACCGCGTTGATTGTCGGGGATGATTTCATGGCCCTTGGCGCCATGGGTGCCTTGAAAAAAGCTGGATTGCGGTGTCCTAGTGATGTATCCATTGTTTCGTTCAATGATTTTTTCTTTTCTCGGCACGCTTCTCCAGCGTTAAGTACGGTGCGGATTCCATTCCGTGAGTTGGGAGAAGAGGCAGCGCGGATCATCACCAGTCTGGTTGAGGGAAAATCTGTGGCGGGAACACTGTTGCGCGGGGAGTTTATGATCAGGGAATCCGTTGCCCCCCTGCGCACACGAATGGTTGGAAACAGAAAATCTGCCCAATAAAGGGGAGGTGCAATATGGCGAAAGGGAAGAAGTGTGCGGTGTGCGGATTCACGCTTATAGAACTTCTGGTTGTTATTGCGATTATTGCGATTCTTGCAGCAATGTTACTTCCATCGTTGAGTCGGGCTCGTGAGAGGGCGCGGCAGTCGGTTTGTATGTCGAATCTGAAACAGGTTGGTGTGGCTACTTACATGTATTGCGATGATTACGACGACTGGCTTCCTCTTTTTTATATTAACGAGGGTTCTCCTTATGCCCCTTATGGAAGTACAGGTACGGGGTGGTATTTGCTATTGGCGCCCTATTTCAATTTGAAGACTACAGTGTGGCAGATATGTTCGACTAAGCCGACAGTCTTTACCTGTCCGAGTCATAGAGTGGTTTTTTCCGCCTCTGGAAGTTGGTCGGTGTCGTATGCGCCAAGTCAGTATACTGCTTATTACGGCACACCTATTTCGGGAACGCGTCGAGGGTGTAAGAGAAATCGTATCAAAAGGCCTGACTATAAGGTGTGGCTTGCGGAAACAAAAGCCGGAGTCTATTCCTTCAACGGACCGGATTTTACCAATATTGAATGGCGTCATAACGACGGAAGCAATCATTGTTATTTTGACGGTCACGTGGAGTGGAAAAGCAAGAAGGAAATGGAAAAAGACGCAACGATTGTGGTATACGGACCTTATTCCTACCCGTACGACTATTGGTGGCCCTGAGGCTTAGATGACTCTCATTTTTGGAAACAATATCCACGTCAAGGTGCGCTTTCGTAGGATAGCTCCATTCTGTATATCGTGGGGCAGATCGTGAGGTTCTCTGACGGGCACATTCATATTATGCGACGCTCAGGCGATCGGGCGCGATTCATCGCGGCGTTGGAAGAGGCCGGTGTTCAAGAAGGGCTTCTTATTTCTCTTCCCCCTTTCTCGTATGCCACTGGGTCTGGAGAAGAGCTTTCGTGTTGTGAACGCCTTGAAAATCTCTTTTTCTGGAAGGATTCTCGCATTTTACTTCATCCTTTTTTTTGGATAGATCCACTTGAGAAGAATATTGTGTGTCAGGTTAGGGATGCGGTGACTGCAGGCGTAAAGGGGTTTAAGATCATCTGTGACAGGTTCTATCCTTCAGATCCGCGCGCTATGGAGGTGTACGAGGTCATCTGCGAAACTGGACTTCCTGTTCTCTTTCATTCTGGCATTCTTTGGGACAACCGCCCAGGTTCTTCTGTTTTTAACCGTCCGGTTGGATTCGAACAACTGCTTGGTATAAAGCAGTTTGTCTTTGCTCTCGCACATATCTCTTGGCCATGGTGCGATGAAATGATCGCTCTCTATGGAAAATCTCGTTTCTTGCGCGATGCATCGTCCAAAGATGCCGCGGAACTCTTTGTAGATGTGACTCCTGGGACGCCCGAAGTTTATAGGAAAGAGGTGCTTACTAGGCTACTTACGGTTGGATACTCAGTTGGGAAGAATATTTTTTTTGGTTCTGATCAGTGTGTGGACACTTATGCCGCGTCGTCTGTGCGGAATTTGTTTGAGCGAGATAAAAAAATATACACAGCTCTCGGAGTGGAGCGGGAAGAAATTGCGGACATTATGAGCGGGAACCTGCGGCGGTTTCTTGGTCTTTCGCCGCGAAGATAGTTTTTTTTTTGTCTTTTAAAATGGATTGACCGCCTCTTTTTCCCTCTCCTTCTATACATCCGCGGAATAATCAGAGCGAAGGAGATGAAGATGACTTTCCTCAAATGGTTGGTGAGTTCATGGATGCTGGTGGCCTCGCTTTTCCTTCCTTTTACGTCTAGGGCCGATTGTAGATTGTCAAAAACCATTGTTGACGGAATTCAGCATGTGATTATTGAAAATGAACATGTGCGATTGACCTTTTTACCTTCCCGGGGTGGTGTCTGCACGAGTTTTTTACAGAAGAGTACTGGTTCGGAATGGACCACGCCGGAACCGGGTGGCGGTATTTTCGGTGATCGCGTTTGGCAACAAGGGTCACAATCGGACTGGAACGATGCTCCCTATGAATGTACGGTGTTGATATCTACACCAGAGAAGGTTTCTATTTCCCTTAGTGGTCAGGGAAAAACCGGTGATTTTCTTTTTGACACCTTTATCAAAACAGTTACACTCGAGAAAAATTCCTCGGCTGTTCACGTTCTCTATCGGTATGAGGTGGGATACAACGCGATGAGTGCTAAATCGCGGGGGTTGTGGTTTCATCATGCGATCGGAGTTTTTGGAAAGAAGATGACCTACTTCTATCCGTTGAGGAATGGAGTTTTGTCGCGTACTGTGGATCCGCTCATGCCGCCTGGGGAGTTCTGGGAATATAATCCTGTGAAGGGTTGGATGGGGGCTATCGCGGAAAATGGTTCTGGGTGTGCGATTAGAATGGAATACAGAAGGCTTATGTGTTTTTACCAGTGGTTCGGCGCAAAATTTTCCACACTTGAGTGGATGTTTCGGAATGAAACGATCAACCACGGTTCCAGCCTTAGTACTGAGGTTCTACTGATCCCCTTCAATGGTCTTTCGCGGATTGATGGAGTTGGCGATGGATCGGTGATTGCCCTTTCCGTTCCAGATAGTGCTTCTATGGGTACTGCGATTAACGTTTCCTCGGATATTTTTATTGCTTCGGCGGTACGGAACGCCAAGGTGTCTTGGACGTGGAGTAGATTGCCTGATGGTGTGCCGGAAGAGTTTGCAATGGAGAAAGTTTCTGTGGAAGAGCCACGGGTGGTGAAGAGCGACATGGTTTTCATTCCGCCGAAGGAAGGTACGTACGTGGTTTGCCTTACTGTTACGGACGGAGATAGTATCCTTGCGAAGGCTGAAGCGCCCGTTGTAGTTGGCGCTTCCCAAGAAAAGTATGAAGTTACTGCGGAGGCAGCGCGGATCGGAAATCCTAATGATCGTTTTGGCGTGTCTGAAGTCCAGCCAGAGACAATGGAAATTCCCTGGCGCTGTGATGTGGAGACTCCTCATATCAAATGGGCGAAGCCCTATTTCAAAGGTCCGGTGAAGGCTCTTTTCCTCATGCATTATGTCAATGCGCGCGAGATTCTTGAACTTGCCCAACGTATGGACGTTGAGTTTGATGCTCCACTTATTGAATATACGACAGGACCGTTCTACGTCGGCGATGCTGTTGGCAAACAGAATACAGGAATTATGAACGAAATCATTAGGAAATATCTAAAGAAGGGTGGATACGACTGTATCGTGGTGGCTGGACTTGACTTCAAGGTGCTGGAGTCCGACGTTATCGTTCTTCTTCGAAAGGAACTGGAAAAGGGAACTGGCCTTGTTTTTCTCGCACCGGACCCGAAAAATTTCAGGACGCTTGGAGATGCTGATTTCCTTCCAATGAACATGGAACGTCGTCCCTCGACAAATCCTGTTGTGAAATGGAAGAGCGTTAGAGATCATTTTATCGTCCAGGGAATTCCAATTGAAGCGCTTCCGAAAACAGGTCTTATTGTATACAATGACAAGGACATTCACGAAACTGGGGAGGTTCTTCTCCGAGGAGAAAGCGGCAATAGTAAATCGCCTCTTTGCGTTGTTTTCGGAGATGACGGTCCGCGGACGGTAATTTTTTATTATCGAACCTCAATGGTTTTTTCTGGATGGGGAGACTGTCTCACTCCGTATCTACGTTTTCCTGAGGAACGTTTTCCTTTTCAGGAATACCATCTTTCTCTGTTTTACCGCGCCATGGTATGGGCTTCTCACAAGGAATCGAATGTTTTACTCACCCATCGTATTGCACCATCTACAGTAAAATATAGAGATACTCCTCCATCTGTTGACCTAAAAATATCTGGATTGACTGAATCCTTAGGGAACGTAGAATTAGCGGTTATGGTACGTAACAAAGAGTGGAAAAAAGTTTACGAAGAGACCTTCAAAGCAGATCCTCGCCAAGAAAATCTTCTCTTTTCTTTCTCTCTCCCGAAAAACCTCGCTGTTGGATACTATTTTCTGGATACGATCCTTAGAAGTCAGGAGGAAATTCTCAACTGGGGAACAACAACATTTAGAGTGGAATCAGAGACAAACATCTCTTCTTTTCTTCTTACTGAGAAGAAAGGATTTATAACTGGGGATCGGGTTAAAGCTGTTGCTGAAATTGCTAATGCAAATCCTGATATGCGAGTTAAGATTCTTTTCATCGATTCTCTCGGAAGAGAACTGGCACGAAAAGAACAGGTTATTTCTGAAAGAGGTACTATTTCCATTCCTGTGGAGTTTTTAGTACGAAATCCCCTTGCTACTGAGGGATTAATAGAAATTTCTCTTCTTGAAGCTAATGGAACTATTATAGATTCAGCGGTTCTTGATTTCCTTTTGATTCCAGATAGATATGTTGCAAGGACCTGGGACGATTATGAAACTATTCTTTGGGGAAGTTTAGGAGGATATAATCAAGGATACCTTATTCCTACTCTCGCGAAACTTTTGAAAGATGCTGGAATTTCAGTCCTTTATCCCAATGCTCATTGGCGAGATCCATCTTCTTTGAAGGTAGAGCATGAATCTTCACTACGTGCAGGGTTTAAACTTATGATGATTGGTGCAATGCCTTATGGTCATAATTACCCGAAAGGTTGGGATGATGATCGTAAAAATTATTTAAAGACCGGAGATCCTATCTATCTTGAACGAAAACCCTCCCTTGCAGATCCCGAATACCTTTCCGACCTTTCAAAGAATGTAAAGGATATGGCGGAAACTCTTAGGGTTTACTATCCACTTGCCTGGATATGGGGTGATGAACTTTCATTAATCGGACGCATGCCAGCATTTGATTATGATTTTTCTCCCTTTGCTTTGAAGGAATTTCGTGTATGGTTGCGGAACGAATATGGTACGCTCGATGCGTTGAACAGAGAATGGCGGACCGCATATCGGGATTGGAATGAAGCCATACCTTTGACTTCGACCGAAGCGGTTGCACGAAGCAATTTCGCTCCCTGGTCTGACCATCGCACCTTTATGGACCATAGCTATGCTAACTTCTTTTTACATCTCATTTCTGAAATTGAAAAAGCTCTTCCTGAAAGTCGGACCGGACTTTCTGGAACTCAAGGACCTAGCGCATATAATGGGTATGACTGGACAGTTTTTTCTCAAATTTTTACCTGTATGCAACCTTACTATATCCAGGGAATAAAAAATATGCTTCCAGCATTCAATCCTCGTATGCCAAGGGCGCGATGGAATGCAGGTCATGGACCTGAAGAAAAAGAACATTTATGGGAAGCCTTTCTTACTGGAGATGTTGGTACGAGTTTTATCGGAATGCGAAATATTATTAATCCTGATTACACCCTTACGCATGCAGGAACTACACTTTCTAAAACTACCGAACCTTTCCGTAAAGGATTGGGTAAAGTTTGGAATAAAGTTACCCCTGATTATGATTCCATAGCTATTCTTTATTCACACCGTTCTATACAGGGTTCCTATCTTCTGAGAAGAGAATGGTGGAGAAATCATCAGGGATGGTTTCAGGTTCTTCATGACCTTGGGTATAGTCCAAAATTTATCTCTTATCAGAAACTTCGTGAAGGAAAGGTTACTTCTGAAAGATACCGGGTACTTATACTCCCCTACTCTGTTTCAATAAGCGGAGAAGAAGTAAATGCTATTGAAAAATTTATCCGTGCTGGTGGTACTGTACTTGCTGATATTATGACCGGAGCATTGAATGGGCACTGCTCCATTGCTCTTCCGGGTATGCTTGATCATCTTTTCGGTATTGCCAGAACTGAATTCAACCTTTCTGGTCCCCAAGGACCTATTCTTTGGCAGGAAGGGGGGGAGTCCCTTGATTTTTCCAACTTCTCCTTTTCAACAAAACTTCATGAGGCTATACGACTCAATGGAGGGGTTAATCTTGGTGAGGTTGCAGAAACCCCTTGTTTTATTCTTAATCATGTTGGTTTGGGGGCGACTCTTTATTTCAATATTGATATGGCACAATATCTTAATGATAGAAAGAATGAGGCTGGAAATTTTTATCGCTCAGTTATTGAAAAAATTATTAAGTGGAAAGGAATAACTGGATACTCTATTACTGGACTTTCCCCTGCTCCGCGAATATATCGGCACCGAGATTCCGAGAACCTTTATATAGGATATCTCCGTCCTAAAGACGCAAAAGAATGGAGCTTCCATTTCCCTGGTGGTCCTCGTCATGTATATGATATTTTACATAGGACCTATCTTGGTTATCTTGAGACTGTTCCATCCTTCTCTTCTAACTATCCAGCAGATTGTTTTGCTTTACTTCCCTATCGAGTTGAAAATCTTGCTGCTATTGTACAAGTCCCTATTTCTCGAGGGAAAGAGGCGATTGTAGATATTTTGTTAGAAGTATCAAAGGGTATTCCATCGTATCATGCGGTACAGATTGAGGTTTTTAATCCTTCTGGACGGATTGTTGAATTCTATTCTGGAAATTTTTTGCTTACTAATGGAAAGGGAAGATTTACAGTACCGTTTGCGTTGAACGACTTACCAGGAATTTGGAAAGTGGTAGTTACCGACATTGTAAGTGGAGTTCGGACAGATGCCGAGATTCTTTTACAATAAATTACTACTCTTCAAAAAAAGTATTACGAAAAAAAATTTCTAATTTAACTCAAGGAAGAAGAATGGATTCATGGAGCGGAAAACTCTGTTATACTGAAACAGAGGAAGAAATATCAATAAGCTCTCCATATTGGACAGTTTCCCATCTAAGAAAATATGGTGGTGCTTTATCGCGTCTTTTTTTCACTTATGGAAGTGGGAAAAATCTTCTTGCCTCTCCGTTAAACTCTTATTTTCGAAGAAAGGAAGGCAGTGAATATCAATATTATGAAGAGATTTTTTCCCTTTCACACGATATGCGAATAAATCAGAATCCTGATGGAACTATACGAGTAACAACCCGCGGGAAATATACTTCCGCGAAAAAAAATGAAATCTGTGCATCCTATGAGAGAAGCTATTTTTATAATGACTTTGGTCTTGTTGATATCTCTCTTAAAATTCATTGTGAACGAGAAATCACAGATATAATTGAGATAGGGATTGCGGGATTAAGCGTAATAGGTTCACTTGATTACTTTGGATACCGCCCTGCTCCTGAAGTTGATCCTTCACCCGCATATTCTGGTCACTGTATTTGGCATCATTTGACTGAAAGTCAACGATATGATGCTGTACCACAGATTGGAAGATACCTTCCTGTCTATCTTTGTATGATAGATCGTGGTGTGGAGGGTTTAGAACTTTTTCGGGGAGATGACCTTGAAAACGAAGCCATGGCTTTTACTCCAGGAGAGAATGGCAAATCATACTGTGGAGTCCGATATGATAGTACAAAAGAGATTGTGACTCTTAGATATGAACCCTATAGTAACTGGACTACTCCAATTACTATTTCTTCGGGGCTATATACCTTTTATTTTTCTCTTGGTCTTCCCTTTTCTAAAGGGAAAGAGAAGGTTAATTCACCTTATTTTCACATTGGGTTTCAACCTTATGATGGAACAAAGAGTGCGTGGCCTGATGAAAAACGTTTAGATCTTCTTGCTGATTCTGGAATAAAAGTACTTCGTTTACATGATGATTACTTTGAGGGAGGTCATTTCTGGCATGATGGCCAGTATCCGCCGTATGATCCAGAGAATATGAAAGCTCTTGATAGAACCATTGAACAAGTTCATACGCGTGGTATGAAAATTGTGCCCTATTTTTCTTTGAAAGAACTACATCCAATATGTCCTGAATATATCCAATACGCTGAAGATTGGAAGAGAACAGTTGATAGTAAGGGTTCTATTATCCACAATTATGTTGGAAGCGGTGAATTTGGCGCTCAGATGTGCCTTCGCTCTGGTTGGCTTGATTTTAGAAAAGCTTCAATAGATCTTGTATTGTCCAAACATGATTTTGACGGGATCTATTATGATTGGGTTTCTGCCTTATATTGCAACAATCCCCAACATTTAGAAGGGAAAAAGCATAATGATATACGTGGGCTTCTTGATCTTATCTTTTGGACGAGAAAAAGAGTGGGATCAGATGGACTTGTCTTTCTGCACCTTTCGGGAGTTCCAATGATGGTCGTAGAGAATGTTACCGACTTTGTTTTTACGCACGAGGAGTTAAATATGCTTTCGCCAGGACCTGGTGAGTTCTCCCCTGAAACTGATTTTGCCGGTATTACAACCCATCATATTGTTAGTTCAAAAGCTACCAATACTTCTGAAAAGAAGATCCGTTTCGCGATTGGCTGTTTTCTTGAAGGGTTTTGGATAGCTCCCGCGGTAAGTATTAGTCCAGAAGATGTTTCATTGCAAATGACAAAGAAACTGACACAATACGATATTACTACTTACTCATTCATTCCTGCGAGAGAAAAACCTGTTTGGGTAAAAGGAGACGACCTTATGGCGTCACTCTATTGGAAAAAAGGCAAAGCAATTATTCATCTTGCCAATCTCGGTCATCAAAGCAGTGATTCTCTATTTGGAATTGATTTAAGAGATAAGGGCTTTTCAGCAGGCGCAACAATAGAGATTTTTTCTGACAGGAAGGTTGTTTTTAACACGGATCTTACTACTTTCGCAGAAAATGGAATTCCTGTGAGAGTTGATCCTCTGCAAACCCTCTTTTTTGAGATATGGGAAAAATAAGAAGATCACAAATAATACCCCCACTTATTAAGGGAAAAAAGATTTTTCCTTATGGGACACAATATCTCCGAGGAGAGACCCCTGCTATGGATCAATGGGAAGACGATTTTAGAACCATGGCTTCAATGGGAGTAAACACTATCCGGGTGTGGTTGTTATGGAATAGACTTGAACCACAAGAAGGATTAATTGATACTTCTTATCTTGATATCCTTTTTGAGCTCGGAGATAGATATAAGATAGGAATTGGGTGCTTGTTTCATCTCCATGCTGCTCCTGAGTGGGCGGTTCGCAAATATCCTTCTTATTATTATAAAAATTCTCGAGGAATACCATTTTATCCTACTCCACGAAGCAATACTCCTTCAGGAGGTTGGCCAGGACTCTGTTATGACAATGACGAGGTGCAGGAGGTTACATTAGACTTTATCGACCGCGTGGTGAGATATTTACACACTAAAAAACCGCTTTTCTTTTGGGAGCCAATGAATGAACCTCATATTTTTTATGATTGGTTAAATAATGAAGAGTATTGTTACTGTGAAGCTACTGCGGAAAGGTTTAGAAAATGGCTTCAAGAAAAGTATCATTCTGTCTCGGATTTAAATAGAGCGTGGGGAAGAAGATTTAATGATTTTTCACAGGTGATGCCACCACATTGGAACTTAAGTTATAGTGATTGGATTGACTGGAGAAGCTTTATAAAAGATAACCTTGTTATTGAACTTCAACGTCGCATTGAGGTAATAAAAAGGTTGGATAATCGTCCTGTTGTAGGACATTCGTTTGGAGGAAGTCAAGTTCAAAATCCTCGTCTTCCTTCAATGGCTTTTGATGATTGGGATAATGCCCAGATTATGGATGGATGGGGATGTAGCGGATTTCCATCTGCTTGGTCTGATACAGTAGGTGTTGCGCTTGCAATGGATGTTACAAGAAGCGCAGGTAAAAACTGCGAAGTATGGCAATCTGAACTTGGATGTGGTCAGATAGGTACTGGAATGCATCCACGCGGCGAGATTTCTCGAGATCAGTTTGCTATGTGGACATGGCTTAGTATTGCGCATGGTGCAAAGGGAGTTTTATATTGGCAGTATAGAAAGGAACGTCATGGGGTGGAAGCCAATTCACATGGTTTGGTCTCTTTTAATGGCAAAGAACCAAACGAAAGCGGAAAAGAATTTATCCGCATTTCTCAGATCCTTCAAGAACATAAAGACCTTTTTTTGAATACTCACACCCCTTCTTCTGAGGTAGCGATTCTTTTTAGCCCAAGGTCCTATTCGGTTTTCTGGTGTGAAAACAATAAAAGTGCTCTTGTTCCAGCTCGAGCTCTTCTGGGATATTACCACTATTTTTGGCAGAAGAATATTCCTTGTGACATTATTCATGAAACTCACTTTCATGAAGAAGATCTCGCGAGATATAAATTGATTCTTCTTCCGTTTCCAGTTTCTCTTAATAATTCTTTAACAGATTCATTAAAGAAATATGTTGCAAAAGGTGGAGTTATTTTGTCTGATCCCTTTTTCTGCTCATTGGATCAGAATTTTCATCTCGATGCTAACAATATCCCTGGTCGAGGGTTTGACGCAGTATTTGGAGTTACTAGCAGGGATCTTTTTAGACCCGGAACTCGTAAAAATCCCTTAATTCTATTAAAGGGGCAGAGTTATCATGTGGATGAGACCTGGTTTTTTGAAACATATCATCTTTCACCCAATTCTCTTCTCTTAGCATCGTATAGTGATGGATCGCCAGCAATCGTTTCAAATCGCTATGGAGAGGGAACAGCCCTCCTTTCAGGAGTCAACCTTGGTTTACTTGATGGTACACAGGCTGACCTCGGTGATCCTGGAGAGAAAAAAATGTCTGCATCAAGGAAAGGACACCCGCTTCTTCTGGACTTGTTTAGAACGGTCTTTGAGATTGCAAAAATTTCTCCATCAATTCTTCAGGTGCCAGATGGAGTTCTTTTCAGACTACTTGAGGGTGCAGAAGAATACGCCCTACTCTTTCTCTTTAATAGTTTGCCCGATGAAGCACAGATAACGTTAAATTTCCTCGATAGATCAGGAGAAGCGGAAGATCTCCTCTGCTCTGGCTTGAAAAAAAAGCTTTCCAGAGATACGGTTTCTCTTAAAGGATACGAAACAAAGATCTTTAAGATACCTGCTAAAAAGTGGGACTAACACTCTCTTTTTCAAGGAGTTTTTCTTCCTTTCTTACAAAGTGTGTTTTCGAAAATCAAAATTTCCGCCCTACTCTTCTGAATAAAAATCCATAGAAAAATCTTGACCGTAATCCCCTGTTCTGGTATAGTGAACGTATGAAAATCTCTCTATGGAAACGGGGTTTTACCGCTGTGGAACTTCTTACGGTGGCGGCGGCGATTTCAGCCATGTCTGCAGGAGGTTATGCAGTCGTAAAAAAGGGTCATGATATGCGTTGTTTGAATAATCTCAAGCAAATAGGTCTTGCGGTTGAACTCTTTGTTGCAGATCATGGAACTCTTCCAAAGGCTAAATTCTTCGCCACTGAGAAGAACGATCCCCAAGCTATTACCTCTCTCTTGAAGCCATACATTACGGCATCTGAGCTCTTTTACTGTCCTGCTCTTGCTAGAGAATTTCAAAAATATCCTACTAATTATCTGTGGAACGATACCGTCAATGGAAAAAATCCCGATACTCTTCGTGCAGGCACATGGTTAATGACAGAGGCAACCAGCCTTAACAAAGAACTGGATTCTCCTCATACCGGCGGATTTGGAACACTTTTTGTGGATGGTTCCGCCAAAATAACGCGCGCGGTCCCTTTTCCCAAACTTTCTGTACAGAAAGAAACGCCGCTTGACCTTGCGCCTTCTAAACTGGTTCCGGTTCCTGTGGAACAACCAGCTCCTTTTATAGAAAAAAGTTCACCTACACTTTTATTTCAGTCCTACCAGATTCCCAAGATTCCTTCTTCGGTTGAAGCTGGTGCGAAGGCGACCTTCTCTTTCTATGCTTTTGGCGAAGAGAACAGGCTCTTTGAAAGCAATGCACTTCTTTCAATCTTTGATCTTACCGGTACTGTTTCTCCTAAAGAAGTAGCTCTTGTAAAGGGAGTTTGGGAAGGAGAGCTTACCTTTACTTCTACTCACCCTGAAAATACACTTTTTTTGTCTGATGAAGAAGGAAGGTGGGCAACATCCAAGAGTTTTTCCGTTATTTCCGGTCCTCCGGTTGAAATATACCTTTCGTCTCCTTCCTATATACAGGCAGGTTCTACTGTTAATTTTCTTTTTGAACTTCAAGATAGTTTCGGGAATCCTGTTACAAAGAGTAAAAACATTTCTCTTTTTCCCTCTATCGGAGATGAGGCTGAATTCCCCCCTACCCTTGTAGAGAAAGATGGAAAGTTTTCTTTGCCTGTTCTTTTCCATAAATCTGGCGAAACAGTGCTTTCCATACGCGATTCTAATAGCCTTAAAAAAGAATTTACTGTTCGGGTAAGTCCTGGTCCAATAGACCGATTTGAAATTTCAGGACTTCCTGACTCTCTTACCGCGGGTCTTCCTTATCAGATTACAGTACAGGCTTTGGACAAGTATGGAAACCGTGCTAAGGGATTTTCACCTGTAGATAGATCATCAGTTTCTTATACTAGAGAAGATACTTCATCTGGGATGTGGTTGGAAACAGTCTCTTTTACGAAATCTGCGCAGGATCTTTTCTTTACTATAGAAGATGGTATGGGCCATAGTGGAACCGCGGGTCCTTTTAATATTCTTCCTGGTCCGGTTTCTCGTATTCTTTTAGACCAGTCCTCCTATTTTCTACTACAAGGTCAGGAACTTACGATGCCTTTCTTTTTAGAAGATGCTTTTGGTAACCCTGTAGAGGGAATTGCATCTGATATTATTATTCAGGGCAAAGGCTCCTGGAAGGTTCAATCTAAAGAGAAAGGCGGTTATCTTTTACAGGGAGCTCCATTAGAAAAAGGCAAACAATCTGTAATGATTACAATAAAAAACATTCTTAACCTTTCTCAGAAGATTGAAATTCTCCATCTTCCACCTCAGCCTATTCTCAAAGAAGAATTTCTCAACCCTTAGCCAGTTCAACGAGGAAAAAAATATGAAAATTGTCGTGATAAGTGATACGCATGGTTCTTGTGCGGCCTTAAAAAAACTTGATCCTTTTCTTAAAGATGCGGATATGCTTGTACATTGTGGAGACATTCTTTACCATGGTCCCAGGAATTACTTTCCTGAAGAGTATGGTCCTGAAAATGTTATTTCCATTCTTTCAAATCTTTCATTTCCTGTTATTGCTGTACAGGGAAATTGCGATTCTGATATAGACAGGACGACCTGTCCGTTTCCTATTGTATCTCCCTTTTTCTTTTTTATGATAGATTCTCGGAGATTCTTTGCAACTCATGGAAACCTTTATACTCAAGAAGAGATAAAGGAGATTTCCCGGCGCTGGAATGTAAATGTGGTTCTTAGCGGTCATACCCATCTTGCTTCTCTTCACTCTTCTAACGGACAGATTTTCCTTAATCCCGGAAGTCTTGCGCTTCCGAAGAATTTCCCTGGCGTTGGGATTATTGAAGATCATTCGGTATCTCTTTACAATCTGGCAGAGGGTATCTTGTCGGATTCATTGCCACTGCCATGAGTTCACCAAAAGTTTTCTGTATCTGTATAGGAAGCGAACTTCTTTCCCATGGAATAAATACAAATGTTCATTCCTTAAACGCTTCTCTTCTTAGTGCCGGTTTTTCTGTTTCCGCGGAAATTACTGTTCCTGATAAGAAAGAGGATATTGCATCTGCTTTGCGATGGGCGCTTCAAGAGGCAGAAATCATTGTTTTTTCAGGAGGATTAGGCCCAACCTTTGATGACATTACCAGAGAGGCTGTCGCAGAAACGCTCGGAAAAAAAGTCTTTTTTTCTCCTGAAATATGGAAACGGATCTCTGATTATTTTCTTCATCGTTCTATTCCGGTTCCTGAAAGCAACAGGAAACAGGCCTTTCTGATAGAAGGCGGAGAAGAAATCATTAACCTTGTCGGAACCGCTCCCGGTATCTTTCTTGAAGAAGATTCCCGGCTTCTCTTTCTTCTTCCAGGTCCTCCTGTTGAGTTTCGTCCCATGGTAGAGAAATTCCTTCTTCCTAAAGTTCTTAACCGCTATTCGGATGCGAATAAGGCTGTAGAAATGGCTCGTTATCCGATTTCTGGTGTACCTGAATCCATTGTAGATGAAAAAAGTCGCGCAATAAGATCTTCTTTTGAAGAAAAAGGCGTGGAATGGACGATTCTCGCAAAACCTCATTTTGTAGAGCTTTGGGCATCTATTCCTTCTTGTAATCTTGCATGGAAGGATGAAATTTCTTTCTCTCTTCGTAATCTCTTCGGACTCGCCTTTCTTGGCGAAGGAAGGAATTCTCTTTCTCAAACTTTAGGCGATCTTCTTGTGGAACGAAAATTAACAATCGCACTTGCTGAATCTTGTACCGGCGGACTTCTTGGCCATCTTATTACAGAGATTCCCGGAAGTTCCCGTTATTTCACCTCTTCATGCGTTACCTATTCAAATAGTGCGAAACGAAGGATTCTTAAGGTTTCCCGTTCTCTTTTAAGGAAACATGGCGCTGTAAGCCGAGAAGCCGCGCTTGCAATGGCAAAAGGCGCGAAGAAAGTCGGGAAGGCAGATATTGGTGTAGCAATTACCGGTATAGCGGGTCCAAGCGCCGGAAGCTCGGATAAACCTGTTGGTCTTGTTTGGATAGCGGTGGCAATGAAAGGAAGAGATCCCGTGGTCCGAGAGTATTCTCTAGGAAGGGATCGGACAATTATTACTAGAAGAGCCGCCACTGCCGCGATGGATCTTGTAAGACGAACCTTATTGGAAGATACAGGACAGTCAATATGAAAAAGACCCCTCTTTTTCTTTCTTTTCTTTTAGGAGGAATTCTTCTTATATTTCTCTTATTCGGTCTTTTCCGTTATCGTGCCAGTCTTTACAGTTCTTTGCAATCCACGGGAGTGATGGTGGAAATTGCTCCTGAGATGATAGCAGTACAAATTGCGGACCTTCTTTTTGAGAAAGGAGTAATCAAAAACAAGCGTTGGTTCATTAAGACACTTCGTAAACGAGGAGTAGATGGCAAACTAAAGGCTGGAATTTACGAATTTCGCGGAACCCTTCATACTAGCCGAGTTATTACAATGATTGTCAAAGGAGAAATTGCGCGTATGAAGGTAGTAATCCCCGAGGGATATAACCTGCGGGAGATTGCGGGAGTTCTTGAATCTTACAAGATCTCTACCCGTGATGAATTTCTTGCCTTTGCGACACGGGAAGGATTGGAAGGATTTCTTTTTCCCGATACCTATCTTTTCCCTATTAACGTGAAAATGGAGACAGTTGCCAGAACCATGGTGGATCGTTTTTGGGAGGTCCTTAAAGAGATACGGAGTGATGTTGATTCTCTTTCAAAAGAAGAGTTGAAAAAAATTGTAACTATCGCATCTATTGTAGAGAAGGAAGCCTATTTGAAGAGCGAAAAACCAGTGATCGCCGCAATTTTTTATAATCGTCTCCGAAAGAGAATTCCTCTTCAGAGTTGTTCTAGTGTTATCTATGTTATTGGCCCAAGAAAAAAATTAACTCTTTCTGAAACCAGAATAAACTCTCCTTACAACACTTACCGTCATACTGGCCTTCCTCCTACTCCTATCTCTAATCCAGGAAAAGACGCGCTTTCTGCGGCCTTCTTCCCTGCAAAAACCAACTATCTTTTCTTTCTTGCCAAAGGTGATGGATCCCATTACTTCTCTACTACCTATCGGGAACACCTTGCGGCAAAAAATCGGTATCAAACACTCTCTTCTTCTGATAGCGGGTCAACTCAAGAAGTTCGGGAGTAAACAAGGGCCTTCATTTACTTTCTTTTGAGTTTTTCTCTTTTTGTAGGAATCACTGAAATTTGCGGAGGGCTTCCGGATTGATCTTTTTTTGCGAGATCTTCGGTAAGAAGAGCAATAACAGCGCCATTATCTCCACATAGCGACGGTTCTGGAATAAAGATCTTCATCTCTTTTTCTTTCTCAAAGGTATGAAGAAAAAGAGATCTAAGATAACTATTTTGAATAACTCCGCCGCCAAAAAGAAGCGATTTTACCTTATATTTGCGAAGAGCCGCCTTTGTTTGCCGGAGAAGAAATATGCCTACAGTTTTTTGAAAAGAGGCGGCGATATCCTTTGGGTTATGGGCTCCGTACTTAAGAATATGATAGCTGACAGCGGTCTTAAGTCCGCTGAAACTAAAATGAAGAGAATTTTTCATTGAAGGAACCGGGAACCTGATTGCATCAGGATCTCCTTCTTTGGCAATACGTTCTAAGTGAGGACCGCCGGGATAAGGAAGATTCAACATTCGTCCTACCTTATCAAAAGTCTCTCCGCACGCATCGTCTTGCGTGGTGCCAATAAGTGAAAAATCCGTATAGTCTTTTATTAGGTAAAGGGAGGTATGCCCGCCAGATACAAGAAGGCCGATTGCAGGAAAAGGAGGGGTATGGATAAAATTTGCCGCTAGATGGGCATGAAGATGATTTACAGGATAGAAAGGGATCTCTCTTTTCCATGAAAAGCCCGCTGCTACTGCTACTCCTACCAACAATGATCCTTTTAACCCTGGTCTGTTTGCAACACCGATTACATCAATATCATTTGCGCTAATTCCCGTATCTTTAAATCCCTGTGCAAGAAGTGGTCCGATTGTTTCTATATGGGCGCGGCTGGCAATTTCCGGCATAATACCGCCAAAGTCGCGATGAAGCTTTTCTTGAGAGAGGATAAGGTTGGCGAGGATATTTTTGTTGGAAACAATTCCTACCGAGGTTTCATCACAAGAGGTTTCTATTCCTAAACAAATCATAGGTTATCTTATTGTACAAGGTGAGACACAAAGTTAATGCGATACCCTTCTTCCGCAAGTTGCGGAAGATATTTTTTTAATGCCTGTATTGTAAGGGGACGGTCATGACCTATTGCGACAACTGATCCCTCTTTTGCGGCGATTTTCTTCATTTTTTCTATATTTTCACGGATCTCTTCTGCATCGTTTACATTATCTAAAAAGATATCTCGCGAGGTAAAAGGAATGCCTATTTGTTTGGCTTTTGTATATGCGCAAGATGCGGAATTGGTCAGACTGTCTACAAAGAAGAGGTCTCGTTTCTTCAACTCCTGAAGAAGTACTTGCATCTTTTCTTCTGAAACAGTAAAGGCTGATCCCATATGATTATTCACTCCGACGATATAAGGTTCAAGTTTTTTTAAATATCCATCCATCTTAATTCGTATTTCTTTTTCATCCATGGAAAGGCGAAGAAAATCTTCTTTCCCGATTTTTTTCGCATCAAGAGGTTCAAGAGGAATATGTAGAATTACTTGATGTTTTGGAGAATGATGCGCTTTTCGAGCAATTTCCTCGCCATAGGGAGTATTGGGAAGTACCGCAAGTGTAAGTGGAAATTGGACCGAGGAAAGTTGAGAAAGAAGGCCCCGGTTCCAGCCCACATCATCTATGATAATGGCAATATCTCCTGTAGAAAGGAGATTTTTCTGTTTAGGAAATATTTTTTGCGCCCTTTCTGCAAGAGTACGCGGAACTTTTGGTTGTACGGTTTCTTTCTTTTTCACAGGTTCCGGCAATTTAGAAACAGGTAGTGTTTTAAGCAGAAAAAGAGTGGTAACCAATACCGCAAAGAGAAGGAGAAGGATTGCTATTGTTCTTTTTGCCTCACCTGAATCGCCTTTTTTCATTGGATTACTGTTGTGCGGCTATCGGAATAGCTGGGTCGGGCAAAAAGTCTCCTGTCAGAGCTTCAAGGGCTTTTTGTAGCTGAATATCTTTTTCCAGAACTCCATATTCTGTTTCTTCGTTAGGTTCTATCGCAATATCCGGTTCAATACCCTTGCCATCAATACGTACACCTGAAGGAGTATAATAGTAGGCGATAGTCAGCTTAATAGAAGCGCCGTCCTCACCGATATTAATAAGGTTTTGAACAGATCCTTTTCCAAAGGATTTCTGCCCGACAGTTTTTACCGAAGGAACATTATCTTTTATCGCACCGGTAAGAATCTCTGAAGCGCTTGCGCTTCCGCCGTTTATTAGAATCACCGTTGGCTTTGCCCAGACAGGTTTCCGGTGAGAAAAGTAATATTTCTTATCATCGGCTTTTCTTCCTTGCGTATAGACAATAAGTTTTTTCGGCTCTAAGAAAATTTGCGAAATATCAATTGCCGATGAAAGAAGACCGCCGGGATTGTTCCGTAAATCAAGAATAAGAGAATCGCAGGTAGCGCTATTTGCGTTCAGGGCAGCTTCAAGATCAGCTGCGGATCGTTCTTGAAATTCAGAAAGCCGTACATAGAGAATATGGTTATCAAGAATTTTTGTTTTAACAGATTTTATCTTAATAGTGCCACGAGTAAGAGTAATTTTTAAGAGTTTCGGAGATTTCTCTCGGAATACGCTGATATTTACAGTAGTTCCCTTTTTACCTCGCAGTTTTTTTGCTGCCTCAAGGGTTGTCATTCCTTTGGTAGATTCTCCCTCAATATCTATAATTTTATCAAATGGTTTGATACCAGCTTTCCACGCAGGAGAATCCTCAATAGGACTTACCACCGTGATAATGCCGTCTTTCAAGATAATTTCCATTCCAACGCCTTCAAACTCTCCCTGTGTTTCAATCTGAAGTTCCTTGGCAACCTCAGGTTCAAGATAAGCACTATAAGGATCAAGAGAAGAGAGAAGCCCCTTGAGGGCGCCTGACATCAATTTTTTATCATCAATTGATGTAACATACTGATCTTTTACAATACCAATAACTTTTACAAATTGTTCAAGTTGGCGATAGAGTTCTTCTTCATTCTTTCGCGCTTGGGAAACTTCAAGATTAAATCCAAGAATAAAACTTAAAAAAAGAAATGCCACAAACCACAGAGTAACCTTTCGTTTCATTGCGGTTCACCTCTCAATAAGAAAATTCTTTATCCTTTCTATTATACCGCATCTATCAATTCTAACGCAATTTCTTTTGCAAGCCCTGGATTCGCCTTTCCTTTACTCACCTGCATTACTTTTCCTATTAAAAATCCCACTGCTTGAGTTTTTCCGTTTCTAATATCCTCTACTACTTTTGGGTTGGCCTGTATCACTTCTTTCACAATCTTTTTTAGATCATCGGGATCGCTGATTTGGATAAGGTTCATCTCTTTTACAAGTGTTGCCGGCATCTTCTCTGATTCCCACATTTTTTCAAGGAGTTTTTTTCCTGCGGCGCTGTTGATAGTTTTTGTTTCAACTAGTTCTACCAACTTTGCAAATCGCAATGGTTCTATTGGAGATTTTTCAATTGAAACACCGTGAAGATTTAGCATAGAAAGTAGAACAGTAAGCATCCAGTTGGAGAGGATACGGGGATTTGCATAGTGGGTGATAGATTCTTCAAAATAATCCGCAAGCTTCTTTTCTGATGTAAGAAGAGCGCTGTCGTAGGAAGAAAGCGCATAGTCTTGCATAAACCGTTCTTCTCTCACAGAGGGAAGTTCTGGCATTTCTCCGCGGATTTTTTCTATCATATCTCTATCAGCGAAAAGAATAGGAAGATCAGGATCAGGAAAATATCGGTAATCATGCGCTTCTTCTTTGAATCTCATTCCTGTAGTAATAGAGTTTTTTTCATCCCAGAGCCGGGTTTCTTGAATGACCTGTTTCCCTTCTGTAAGAATTTGTTTCTGGCGCTCTTCTTCGTATGCGAGCGCTCTTCTTACTGATTTGAAAGAATTCAGGTTTTTCATCTCGGTTTTAGTTCCCGGCGGATCTCCGGGATTTCTCTTTAGAGAGAGGTTGGCATCGCACCGAAGGGAACCCTCTTCCATAGAGCAATCGCTTACTTCAATAAATGTTAAGATCCGTTTAAGTTGCCGCAAAAATTCTTCTGCTTCTTCCGGGTTTTCTATATCGGGTTCAGTAACAATCTCCATTAAGGAGAGCCCTGACCGGTTAAAATCAATTCCAGTCCAGGCGTTTCGTGCATCGTCGTTATGAAGAAGTTTTCCGGTATCTTCTTCTAAATGAACGCGCCGTATACGGATAGAACGGGTAGAGAGTGAAAGCATACCGTGTATGGCGAGAGGATGTTTAAATTGAGATATTTGAAAGTTTCTAGAAAGATCCGGATAAAAATAGGATTTTCGCTCAAAATTACTCCATGGAGGAATTTCGCATCCAAGCGCAAGCGCGGTTTTAATACCAAGTTCTACAGCTTTCCCATTCAGTACAGGAAGGGTTCCGGGAAGACCAAGACATCCGGGACAGGTATGCGAATTGGGAGGCGCGCCAAATTTGGAGGAACAACGGCAGAACATCTTTGACTGAGTCAAAAGTTCCACATGTACTTCAAGACCGATCATAGGGAAGAAGTTTTTCATAGGAGCCTGTTTATATGGGAATAATTGAGGCCTTGCAGGTCGCAGAAAGTGTCTCTCCGGGATTAAGAGTCAACTGATCTTTTCTTTTGATTGCCTCAGTGAGATTAGGAAGGGAAGAGAAGGGTTCAAGAGCAAGGTTATAAGTTCTTCCAAACCATGGATAGTGAAAACTTCCTCGCGCAACCCTCCATATCCATATATATTGAAATATTTCTTTTGGAAACTCAAAGGCGAATCCAAGATTAATAGATGGATTAAGAATTTCAAATTTTCCCTCTGACAACCCAGAAAGAAACATTACATCCGAAACTTTTGCATGAGAAGGAGGCACTTTCCGAAGATCAACGAACGTGCCTTCTTTTTTTCCGGGAACTACAGGCCAATCATACTCTCCCAATAGAACATCTGAAACAGATTGCCCATCGCCGGGAAGAATTGAAACACGAGATGCATCTACTTCAATAAGACAATCTTCGCTTAAAAAGGGCTCTCCTAACGCGGGATGATGTCCCCAGAGGAAATCCATTATTTCTCCGGCTTCATTGGTGATGGTTTCTTCTATGTGAAGTTGCGAAGAGTTGCGTGAAAGAGAAAGAACTTTTTGCACCTGAAACGGAACTCTTCGCGTGTGCACAATAAATCGGACAGATATTTTTTCCGGAGTATCTTCCACTATTTCTACTTTCCACGGAAGGAGAGAAATTTCTCCGTGCAATCCTAACTGCGCTCCTTTATATTCACAGGGAGATCCTGCATTGGGAAAGATCTCTTGCCATCCTCCTGGATAATAATCAAGAAATCCGCCAAGTTTTGAAGAAATAGAGGAAGGTGTTCCAATAGGAACTGTAGGGAAAGGCCCGCGCCACATTACATCTATATCACAGGGTTTATAGAGAAATTCTACAATATCTGTACCTTTATCCGCAAGAATACCTACCCGTAGAACTTCATTTTCAAGGTAGACGATACGGCCTTGAATACTTTCAAAAAGTCCAATGCGGCATTGTTGATTACGGGAGAACATAAGAATCTCCGAAATAAGATTCGTTTTCAGCAAAATAGCTTCGCATTCCCGCGAAATGATTCTTATAATAAGATTCGTCAAGATTGCTTACTACCACCTTTCGGAGGTTGGTACTTGCATGGACAAACTTTCCATCTCCGAGATAAATACCAACATGGGAGATTCTTCCCGACTTCTTGAAAAAGACAAGATCGCCGGGTTTTGCTTTATCTATAGCAATGGCTTCGCCCTGTTGGAACTGTTCTCTTGACGAGCGAGGCACTGAAATCCCAGATTTATTGTAGACCTGTTTTACCAATCCCGAGCAATCGGTGCAAGATTCAGATGCAGCTCCGTAGCGATAGGGAGTATTAAGAAACTTTAATGCATTATCAACAATTTTCAGAGCGAGCTGTTTGGTAAAATCAGAAGAAGCCCCATCAAAAGGATCCATAGAAAGAGAGGTTTCACTTTCAGTTTTTAAACGATTTTTTTCAGCATATTCCGGTATTACTAAGGTTTGTCCCATTCTTAACCGGTTATCAAAAAGAAGGTTTGAAGATCTCAAAGTGTCAATACTAATACCGAAATTTCGTGCGATTGATTCAATCGTATCTCCGAATTTTACAGTATAATAGGTCTTTTGAGTTCCGCTAACAATAGGTGTGGGTTCAATCGCGGGAGTTACGGCCACGGTCTGTTTTACGCGACGGACCACCAGAACCTGTCCTGGCTGAATAGTCTTTGATTTTTTGATACGGTTCAATTGTAATAAAGAGGCAAGAGAAACCTTATATTTTTTTGCGATGGACGAGAGAGATTCTCCTCTTTTCACGGTATGGGTAGTAGTGCGCCATATTGTTTGCGTTGTTGCTAACGCAGAGGCTGGAGTGGAAGAAGGGCTCTTTTCTATTTCAGATTCTTGTTCTGAGTGCGATTCTTTTGCTACTTCAATGTGTGCGGGTTCCTCTTTCTCTTCACTTTTCTCAATCAGAAGTCTTTGTCCAATTGCTAATTGAGTGGAACGAAGAGAATTAAGTTCCATCAGTTCTGTTACCGATAGGCCAGTCTTTCGGCTTATGGCGCTAAGAGTCTCCCCTCGTTGCACAGTATAGATTTTTCCTAACTGAGAGACGGTAATATTACTTTTTTTCGTTTTCTCTGTTACACTTTTCTTCTGCACCACCTTTTTCACTATAAGACGTTCCCCGGGCAGAATCTTTGAAGAAGAACGATTGTTCCATTCAAGGATTTTTTTGACAGGCACCTGATATTTTTTGCTAATTATGCTAAGAGATTCTCCTTTTTTTACCGTGTGCGTCTGGGTAATGGTCTCTGCCTGGCACATAGTATAAAAAAGTCCTGTCAAAAGAAACAAAAGGGGTATAATTCTGCTCATGCTTTCTCCTTTTCAGTGGAAGCAGTAAGGTTGCTATATGTGCTTCCGATCTCTTCCTTTTTTTCTGGTAAAATTTCTTTTTTATCTATTTTTTTTTCAAGTTTTTTGATAGCGTTTTGTAATTGTTCCTGTTCATACATAACTGCTTTTAATGCGTCTGCGATAGGATCGGGAAGAGAGCCATGATCCAATGCGCGCCGAGTTTCTCCTGGTTTTCTGACTACTTTTCCCGGCACACCTACAACAGTGGCGCCAGAAGGAACAGACTCTATGACTACTGATCCTGCGCCGATTTTTGCGCGGTCTCCCACAGAAATCGCACCAAGTAAAATTGCGCCTGCTCCAATTACTACATCATTTCCAATGGTGGGATGCCGTTTCTTCTTTTCAAGTGAGGTCCCGCCAAGAACCACTCCTTGATAAAGAAGAACATCGTCACCGATTTCTGTTGTTTCTCCGATTACAACTCCCATGCCATGATCAATAAAAAAACGTCTGCCAATTATAGCAGCAGGATGAATTTCAATACCCGTAAGAAATCTTCCAAGATTTGAAAGAATTCTTGCAGGAGTTTTTACTCTTTTTCTCCAAAGAAAATGCGCGACCCTATAAATCCATAAAGCATGTAATCCAGGATAGCAGAGAATAACCTCTACATTGCTTCTCGCCGCAGGATCACGCTGAAATACTGTCTCTATATCTTCTTTCATAGGATCTTATGAAAAAATCAGCTCTGCCGGATTCTCCATTGCCTTTTTAAGCCGCTGTAAAAATATGCCTCCATAAGCTCCATCCACAACTCTGTGGTCAAGGGAGAGCGTAACCCACATTGTTTCTCCTATAACAATTTGTTTCCTTTTTACTATGGGTTCTTCTTCTACAGCGCCTACCGCAAGAATTGCCGTTGCAGGCGGATTAATAATCGCCGAGAAATTTTTTATTCCGTACATCCCGAGGTTTGACACAATAAACCTCGCATGTTCCACATCCTCTTTTGAAAGCCGATTTTCTTTTGCGGCTACAGCCATTTCTTTTACTTTTTTCGAAATACTGGAAAGATCGTCTTTCTCTAAATTTTGAAGTACTGGAACAATAAGCCCGTCGGGAACGCTTACCGCAAGACCGAGATCTATCGTAGTATACTCTCTAATTTCATCCTGTACAACCGTTGCATTAAGAAGGGGAAAATCCGAAAGAAGCCGAGAGCAGTACCAGAGAATAAAATCTGTCCAGGTAATTTTTTCTCCCTTAGCCTTTTTTTCGTTTCGGATAAGAGAAAGCGCATCCATACAGATACAGGTTGAGAGGTAATAATGAGGAATGGTTTGTTTGCTTTCCGTTAATTTGTCCGCGATAATCCTCCGAAGAGGAGACCATTTCCGTACGATATACGGAGGGGTTTTCTCCCCAAGATTTTCTTTATGATAAAGAAGAACATCACTTTTTTCTATTCTGTTCTTTCCTTTTGTCGGCTGTACCATCGCTATATCAACGCCAAGCTCTAAGGCTGTTTTTTTCGCAAGAGGAGATGCTTTTATCCGGTCTCCTTCTTTTTCCTTTTGGATGGTAGGCTGTAGTGGAGGAGGAGGTTCGGAAGAAGGCTGAGGAGTTTCTTCAGATTCTTTATCAATAGTGGTGGTATCGCTTTCTGGCAGAGCTTCATCCATACTATCTGCCAAATAGCCTATCACAGAGGTTACTTGCACGGGACGATCCGAGGGAGGTTCTATAATTTTTCTGAGGATTCCAGAATAGAGAGATTCTACCTCAAAATTGGTCTTATCGCTCATTACCTCAAAGAGGGGCTCTCCTTTTTCAACCTTTTCTCCTTCGGCTTTGAACCATTGGGAAATATACCCTTCTTCCATAGTTTCGCCAAGTTTTGGAAGAATAATTTCTCGGATCATACAACCACCTCCTTCACGCCGGCAATAATTGTTTCCACCGAGGGAATCGCAAGTTTTTCAAGAACAGGACTTTTGGGCATGGGAACATCGGCTCCCGCAATCCTATGCGGAGGTGCGTCAAGATAGTCAAAAGAGTCTTCCATAACCACCATTCCAATTTCCGCGCCTGCGCCGCCTGTTTTGCAATCTTCTTCCACAATGACTACGCGGTTTGTTTTTCTAACCGAGGCGCTAATTGTTTCTCTATCAAGAGGGGCTAATGTTTTCAGATCAATAACCTCTGCGTCAATACCTTCTTTTGCAAGAGCGTTAGCCGCCTCAAGAGAAAAGAGAAGCATTCTTGAGTAAGAAAGAATGGTTACATCTTTTCCTGTTCGTTTTACCTCGGCTTTTTCCAAAGGAACCGTATATTCACCTTCTGGTACAGGTCCTTTTGTGTTATAAAGCATTTTATGTTCAATGAAGACAATAGGATTATTTTCACGGATAGAACTTTTCAACAATCCTTTTGCATCATAGGGAGTAGCTGGCATAACCACCTTTAATCCCGGCACATGCATAAGCCAGGATTCAAGACTTTGCGAGTGATGAGCGCCGAGAGTTCTTCCTGCGCCTCCTTCGGTTCTAAGAGTAAAGGGAACTGTACATTTTCCGCCAAACATATAGCGTATTTTTGCGACCTGATTATTCAGTTGTTCCATACAGAGCCCGATAAAGTCAATATACATAATTTCCACAACCGGTTTAAGCCCCAGAAGAGAAGCTCCCAACCCTACACCGGTAATTGCGGGTTCTGAAATGGGTGCATCCATAACACGTTCGTCTCCATATTTTTCCCAAAGCCCTACTGTTACACCGTATGCGCCGCCGTAAATTGCGATATCTTCGCCAAGAAGAAAGACTCCGGAATCTCGGGCAAGTTCTTCATCAAGCGCTTCATTCAGGGCTTGGCGATAAGTAATTTCTCTCATTCGTTCACTCCTTTCATGCATAAAGATCGGTATAAAGTTCTTCAGGTTCAGGATAGGGGCTTGCAATAGCATACTCAACAGCTTCTTGAATTTCTTTTGCAACCTCTTTTTCTATTTCGTTTACCTCTTCTTCTCTCAGAACCTTCTTTTCAACACAGTGGCGAGAAAAAAGAGTGATAGGATCACGTTCTTTCCATGCCTTCTCTTCTTCTTTTGTTCGGTAGGCTCTCGGATCGCTTCTACTGTGGCCATAATAGCGGTAGGTATCGCAAACAAGAAAACAGGGACCCTCTCCTTTTCTGACCTTTTCCACCCAAGACGAAAGAGAAGTTGCAACAGCGAGAAGATCCATTCCATCTATAGTTTCCGCTGGCATATCATAGGCCAAAGCCCTTTTTTCAATACAATCCACACAGGTTGCTCTAGATACGGAAACACTCATTCCATACATATTATTTTCACAAAGATAGATAATGGGAAGCTTCCAGAGAGAGGCCATATTCATACATTCATGCAAAATTCCAGAATTAATAGCACCATCTCCGAAGAAACAGACCACGATTCTTCCATCATTGATTTTTTTCAATGCAAGCGCGGCTCCTGTGGCAATTCCAATACCGCCGGCAACAATGCCATTGGCGCCAAGGTTTCCCTTATCAAGATCCGCTAAATGAAGCGAGCCTCCCTTTCCTTTGCACACGCCTGTTTTTTTTCCAAGAATTTCTGCCATTAATGCTTTCAGATCTCCATCTTTCGCAACCGCATGACCATGGCCGCGATGGGTACTGGTAATTAAATCTGTCGGAGCGAGGGCTGACATTACACCTGTTGCTACTGCTTCCATTCCCGCATAAAGATGGGATCCTCCCTCCGCGATATTTTTTCCTAAAAGATCCATAATCGCATCTTCAAACTGCCGTATTTCCATCATTGTTTTAAGGAGTTTTTTTGCTTCTCCGGAACTCATCGTCTTCATATTCGTTCCTTTCTAAAATAAAGAGGTTCTTTCAGGGATTGATAATCACTTTCATTGCGGTTCGGTCTTCTACTGCCTTAAAACCCTGTAAAAGATCGGCAAGAGGAAACCGATGGGTGATAAATTTTGTTCCGTCTATTTTTCCCGAAGCAAGAAGATCAATAGCAATTCTGTTATGATAAGGGCTGGAACCATGGGTACCGGTAACAAACATTTCTCCATAGTGCACAATATTGCTGTTGAACTGAATAAAGGGAGTTTCTTTGGGAAGCCCTCCGAAAAAGTTAACCGAGCCGCGTTTCGCAACCAGTTCTAATCCGAGTTCCTGAGCTTTTGGGGATCCAGCCGCCACAATAACGCGTTCCGCCATTCTTCCCTTTGTTATTTTTCCGACAACCTTTTTAATATCCTCTTTACTCATATCAACCAGTGTTGCGCCTGTAAAGTCTGCCAGGGCTATTCTGTCCTGTGAAATATCTCCGAGGATTACAGTAGTGGCGCCAAAATAAGGAGCGGCCTGCGCGTGAAGACATCCAATCGGACCCGCTCCAAGGATCACAATGGTATCGCCCTGCTCTACTTTGCTTAAGCTTTGTCCGTTAATAACACAGGCTAATGGTTCCGCAAGAGCGGCAGTATCAAAATCAAGACTATCCGGAATAGGATTAACGCATCCATTTCTAACCGCGACAGCGGGAACGCGCATATATTCCGCGAATCCTCCGTTGTAAGCGTATCCTATTGCTTCTAAGTTATCGCACATTGCAGGCATTCCTCTGCGGCAGAAATGGCATTCTCCGCAAGGAATCGCGGGAGCGATGGCCACTCTATCTCCTTTTGAGAAAGATGTTACAGAAGGACCTGTTTCTTCAACAATACCGCTTAATTCATGTCCAGTAACGCGGGGAAAAGAGATAAGCCGATGTCCATGATGAAATACTTTAATATCCGTGCCACAGATAGCGCATGCCTTTACGCGGATAACTATCTCTCCGGGCCCGGCGGAAGGTTTTTCTATCTCTACAAATTCAAGCTTTTCTATATCTTGTAAAAGAGCCGCCTTCATACCTCCTCCTATCTTGTAATCTTCTCTTTTACCTTTAGAAGATTTTAAACTTTTTTTATCCTAAAAAATAATTGATATAGTATATCATATATTCTTCACAAAAGATGAATAAAGAGGCGTAAGAATACGGATTGTTTCCGCTATAGGATCTGCTGAATCAATTCCGCATACCTCTGAAAAAATCCAATCCAACCCTTTTTCTTCCAACATTCTTCCCAAATGAAGGCTTTCTGGGTCGGAACAATCGCGATAATAGATAGCTGACGCGGCAATCTCGCATACCGCATTAAACGCGCCTTTTGTTTCCTGACACAGAAGCGCGGCCCCTATAATACGGTCGTTCTTTCCCAATTTTCTTATGGGATCGCGGGCAACGCGTGCCACTGTATCTCCGAGCCGCTGATTTTGAAAACGGAGAAGAAGATCTTGATAATAAGCATTTAATTCTTCAATAGAAATGCGATGTTTTTTTGAAATAGCCTCTCGCACTTCTTTAAAGGCATCTTCTACCTTGCGCCGGGTATCTTTATCTTTTACCGATTCCCATAGATAAAGGCGGTTATATCTTTTTCCAAAATAGGCAAACCCTGCATGCGAAAGGTTATGGATAAAAAGTTTCATCTCTTCATAGGGCTTCAGGTTTTCCACAAAAGAAAAACCTGGAATTTCAGGCAATCCTCCGCGAAAACTCTTTTTTGCAACAGGAAGGGTTTTGTAAGGCTCTACCATAACTAAAAGAGGTTCTTTCGCCTTTACATCCTCGGGAACAACAGGTACCATTCTGCTTAAAACTGTTTCCACAAGTCCTACCTGTGAAAGAAGGTAGGGGTGAAGTTTTTCAGGAAGGTTTTCCTGAAGCCATCCGTGAAGCAGGAAGGAGCTGTGAAGAAGGTTTTCTCCTATAACGATATTGATTGTGGAGGAAGGGTCTTCGGAAGCTTTTCTGATAATAATATCTTTTAGCAGAGGCACTAATTTTTTCAGATTGTTCGCTCCTACCGCGGTACTTATTAAATCAGCGGAAAGAGCTTTTTGAATAATTGGTTCCCTTTCTTTCAGGGATATTCCCGAACATCTTTCAATTGTTAGATGTTCATCGTGGTCTCCCACAATCCATAAGGGGTAAGATTGATTTTTGTTCAGGGTGTGTATCAAAGATTCTGCTAAATCCGCAAAGATAATTTCCCATCCGGCTTCATAATAGATCTGACCAAAAAAACCCCTTCCAATATTTCCCGCTCCGAAATGAAGAACTTTTTTCATAAGAAGTATTATACCACAGCTTCTCTTTTCATCATTATCAGAGGGAATAATTTGATTTCTCAGGCGGTCTAATGTATACTCATACATTATTCTTGAATGTTCGGGGCAGTAGCTCAATTGGGAGAGCGCCAGAATCGCACTCTGGAGGTCGCCGGTTCAACTCCGGTCTGCTCCACGATTTTGGATAGATCAACTCCGAAGTGTGAATAGAGAAATGCGCCCTCTTATACTTGTATCAAACGATGATGGAATCGCCGCCGAAGGGCTTCGCGTCCTTGTGGAAGCGATGAAGAAGATTGGGAATGTGGCGGTAGTCGCTCCGGCACAGGAAAGAAGTGCGGTGGGTCATGCTATTACCCTCCACTCTCCTTTGCGCGTAAGATCTCATGCTTTTGGAGAAGGAGTGGTTGCGTGGAGTATAAACGGCATGCCTGCCGACTGTATTAAGATAGCGGTTTCTTCGCTTCTTCCCGTAAAACCGGATTTAGTGGTATCTGGTATTAATGTGGGGGCCAATATGGGAATGGATATTCTTTATTCTGGCACTATTTCTGCGGCAACCGAAGCGGTAATTTTAGGAATGAAAGCATTTGCGATATCAGTAGAAGAAAAGATAGAAAATGACTTTATTCCCGCAATGAAGACAGCGACACTTGTGGCAAAGGCGCTTTTGCGTCATTCGCTCTCTTCTGAGACAGTCTTAAATGTCAATGTACCCGGAGGAGGAATAGAGGAGATACGTGGGATTCTTATTACTTCGCAGAGCTCTGCCCGTTTTTCCGAAACTTATGAAGAGCGGAAAGATCCCCGCAATGAATCTTATTACTGGCTTACCGGTACGCCGGCATCCTCTTCAAACGAGGTAGGAACCGATGTGGACGCAGTAAACAGAGGGTATATTTCTATCACCCCTCTTTCGCTTCTTTTGACCCATATAGAAAGCATAAAGAGGGTGCGGCAATGGAACCTTACTTTTTAAATTGAAATGATTTAGACAGACCTTTTTTTTCGGACGTCTTATTTTTGACGTCCCCAATCGTTGGAGGATATATGTCTGTTACGTACCAACCGCATACACGGAGAGGAAAAGCAAATCACGGCTTCCGTAAACGCTCTGCCACAAAGGGAGGAAGAAAGATATTGAACCACAGGCGAAGAAAAGGAAGAAAACGTCTCTCACAATGAAGAAGAATATTTATCAACTGCAAAAGAGCGGAAGAAAGATAAAAACTTCTCATTTTCTTCTTTACTATCATGATTCAGAGAGAATGAAGATAGGTTTTTTGCTTTCTAAAGGGAATGGAAAGGCATCAATACGCAATAAGATCAAACGGATTGTAAGAGAATGGTGTTCCCTGCATTTGGGGCGCGGAGATCTTCTTTTTCGGCTCTTGGGTGATTGTACATTGTGTCATAGAACTCACATTGAAAAAGAACTCTTTTTTGCAAAGGAAAAACTTCAATGATTGCCCGTATTCTTCTTCTTCTCATCCGTTTTTATCGTATAACCCTCTCACCATTATTGGGTTCACGATGTAGGTTTTATCCCTCTTGTTCTTCCTATTGCAGTGAAGCGCTTACCCGTTTTCCTCTTAAGGAAGCGCTTAAACTCTCATTTATTCGGATTGCCCGTTGCAACCCGTTTTTTACCGGCGGCATTGATCCGCTCCCAGAAAGGAACCGACAATGAAAGACCAGAACCGTCTTCTCATCGCATTTGTACTTTCGCTTCTTGTTATCATCTTTTTTAGCACTCAGGGAAAGGATCCGAAACAAGCTCCGGTTTCTCCTGCGTCTCCTCCGGTTTCCTCTCCTTCCGCGGATCCCTCTGTTTCACCGCCTTCTTCTGCGATTCCGGCTCTGCCGCACTCTTCAGAAGATATGATAAGCGAAGTATGCGCCTATTCTGAGGAGCCCATTCCTTTTTCTACCGCGCTTTATACCGCTGAAATAGATCCAATTGGCGGAAAGATTGTTTCATTTGGATTACGTCATTTTCTACGAAGGGGAGAAGACCTCTTTATGCTCTTTGACCGCGGAATCACCCTTAGCGAGTTTTTCCCTTTTGCCAATGGCGAACCCTCTTACTGTCTTGATATTTCAAAATCTCCGGATCTTCTTACAATGGAAGGATCTTCCAACGGTGTTCTTCTGAAAAAAAAGATTGAAACCTCTGCCAACGGATATTCTTGGAATAGTTCCCTTTCGCTCTATAATAGTTCTTCCGCCCCTGTTGATCTTCGCGGAAGCAAAATAACGCTTGCTTCTATAAGTTCTCAGAGAAAAAGAAGCGATCTTGTGGCTCCTGAAATGACTATTTTTACAGGGAACGGAATTCATAAAGTAAATGTTCAGAAGATTTCTCGTGAACGTATTTCAGGTACTGCTTTAGTACTGAAAGGACGTTCTGAAATGTTCTATTTCAAAGTTATGAAACCAGTTGAATTTTTTGTAGAAAATTCTGCGGGAATGATTAATTGCGGATTTACCCTTCCTGAACATACTCTTCTTCCCGACAGCTCTTTAGAATGCGTGATTCGTGGCTATATTGGTCCTTCCGACTATTTTATCGCTCGTCAAGAAATTCATGACCCATGGGTCTTTGGAACAGGTGTTTTTGCCGGATTAGGAAGAATTCTCTTTTTCTGCCTTAGGACAATCCATACTGTTGCGCGAAACTGGGGGCTTGCCATTATCCTTCTTACTCTTTTGGTGAAGGTGCTCTTTTTCCCGCTTACTCGCACAAGTCTGCGTTCTATGAGACAGATGCAGAAACTTCGTCCCTATATGCAGGATATCCAGAAAAAATATAAAGGTGATTCTCAGATGATGCAGAAAGAAATGATGAATCTTTATAAAACTTATAAAATAAATCCTTTTGGAGGTTGTTTACCTGCTCTTGTGCAGTTTCCTATCTTCATCGGTTTTTTTCTCGCACTAAGAAATTCTCTTTATCTTCGTGGAAGCCGATTTTTATGGATTCAGGATCTTTCTGTTCCTGACACGATCTTTACCGCAGGTTCAATCCCCATAAACCTTCTTCCAATTCTTATGTTTGTAACCTCTTTTCTTCAGCAAAAAATGACCCCGCAAATGGATCAATCCCAAAAAATGATGAATTATCTCTTTCCTGTAATGATGCTCTTTCTCTTTTACAACTTTTCCGCAGGTCTACTTCTCTATTGGGTTACAATGAATATCGCGGGTATTGCCGAACAGTACTATAGCGGAAAAACTATCAAGTAAAGGGTGTGGCAGACTCTTATTTTTCGCGAGGAAGTTTTTGAAGAAGATCTTCTGCGGCCTTTCCTTCTGCCTCTTTTTTACTGGGCCCTTTCCCTTTACCTGTAAGATTAACTCCTTCTATCCGCGCCTCTACATGAAAGGTTTTTTTATGCGGGGGTCCAGATTCATTAATCAGCGAGAAAGAAATCTTGCCATGACATCTTCGTAACGCAAGAGACTTAAGAAGATTTTTAGGATCAAGAAGTGGTTTTATTTTCCGTGAAAGAATATATTTTTTGATAAAGCGTTCCGCGGCTTCAAATCCATTATCAAGAAAGATAGCCCCTATCAGAGATTCTATTCCCTGATCAAGCCGATACTCTGAAAGGCCAATTCCCTTTATTGCCTTATCAAGTTCCAATTTTTCTCCTACTTCCTGAAGAAAATGGCGGTTGACATATCCAGCCTTAAGATCAGTTAAAAACGCCTCGTCTTTTGAAGGATAGTTTTTATAAAGCTGTATTGCCACAATAGCGCTGAGAACCGCATCTCCAAGAAATTCAAGCCTTTGATAAGATTCAATATGTTTTAGATGAGCGTAGGAAGGGTGAGTAAGAGCAAGAGTAAGATAGTCGCGATTGGAAAAAGTATATCCGATTTTTCGTTCCAAACGGATAAGAGCGCCATCAACGGGAGGCAGTTTTTTTCCCTTTTTTCTCTCCCTCTTTTTAGAATCAATCGCAAGAGAGGCTTTTTTAGGTTGAGAAGAGTAGAATTTTCTTCTATTTCTTACAGGCTTTATATCCTTTTTTTGTTCAATTTTTTCAGAAGATTTCCGAGCAAGAACAGTATTATTTTTTGTCCGTATATTTGAAAGTGCCTTAAGAATTTTTTTTATCGGAGAATTTAGAATAGGAGGAGAAGTTTCATCTGCAACCCGCTTTTTTCTATAAGAACTTGATTTTTTCCTTTTGGCGCGTACCGCGCTATTTTTTTTCAATGCTTTTGTTTCCTGCACAACATACCTCCAGTAAGAAATAAGAGGAGAATAAAAAGGGAAAGATCTCCGAAGACTGTATAAGGAGTTTTGATTGAAAGAGGCAGAATTGATGTATAAAACAGTCCTTCTGTCTCCATGTGCTTCCCATTCTTCTCAAAAAGAAGAATATCTCCATTGGGAGTAGCAACGCCGGTAATACCGCTTGTGGACGATTGAATAACATACCGACCTGTTTCTATTGCACGAAAGAGATTGTGGGCAAAATGCTGGCGAGGTCCGTGAGAATCCCCATACCATGAATCATTGGTAAGAACCACAAAAAACTCCGCGCCTAATTTCGCATAGGCAGTTGATAATTCAGGAAAAATGTTTTCAAAACAGATAAGGGACGCAAACTTCCTGCCATTCAAAGAAAAGAGCGTATACTCTTTTCCAGGGGCTGTTTCAGGTATCATGGTAGTAATGCATTGATAGAGTTTTCGTATAACAGCATATCCTTTTCCCGGAAGAAACTCGCCATAAGGAACTAAATGAATCTTTTTATGGTGCTGAACTTTTTGATGGCGAATAAATGCGCTCACATTATACATCTTATCTTCTTCTATTAGCATGGTGCCGAGAAGAATCGGAGAAGGCAGAGCGGTCGTAAGGATTTTTTGAATCTCGGTATGAGTGGCAAAATCAAGAGGGACGCTACTTTCAGGCCATAGAATCAGATCTGTTTTTTCTGAAATATTCTTGCTTAACGCAAGATAGGTACCAAACGATTCATAGGGATCTCCTCCCCATTGTCCTTCGTTTCCTTGAACCGCACATATCTCAAGAGTAGGCGAATCTGGAATTTTTTGAGTTCCGGAATAGATACACGCAAAGACCCAAATCCCCGCGATAAAAAGGACGGGAAGATATTTTTTCTTCCATTGTGCCATAGTCGCCAAAGAAAGGTTTGCCGCGATAAGAAGGGCTGATATTCCTTTTACTCCTATAAGGGATCCCAATTGATGGATAGGAAACGTACGCCATTGTGAAAGTCCCAAAGGAAACCAGGGAATACCGGTAAAAAGATGTGTTTGAATTATTTCTAACGAAAACCATACCATTGTTCCTAAAATGATTCTATGTAAAAGAGAAGGAAAAGAAGAAATACTATATCCAAAAAACGCCCAGAAAAAGGCTAGATAAAAAGAGAGAAGGATATACCATATTCCTGTAACAGGTGTAAGCCAAAAAAAGCCTATGAGATAAAAGAGGAATCCCGCAAAATACCATTGTATGGCACTATTGCGCGGTTTTTCCGCTGTAGCGATTAGAAGAGGAAGAAAAGCGATCCATGCGATTATTCCTTTTCCATAGGGAGGAAAAGCGAGTATTGCAAGCAAGGCGGTTGCGATTGCACCAAAAGATCTAAAAAGAATTAAGAGCTTCAACAATCCTTCTTCGTAGAAGAAAAAGAGGGGCCGGAGAAAAAAATCATTTGAGTGAAAGTTTTGTGGCTATTTCGTCATCAATTGCGAAAAGGTTTTTTCCTTCTTGATAACGATTTTTCCAGATCGGATCCCATAACCGATGAATTTCTTTTGCATACTCATCAAGAAAAGGTCCTATTTCTCCGATAATTGATTCTGCGCCAGGATGGGTTGAATGTGCCCCTCCTTCCCGTACCACCGCGCGCAAGACTTCAGGATTATCAATAATCATACAAGGACACATCAGATTCGGCGAATAAGGCTGACGTTTTCGGATACTCTTAAAAAAAGTGCTGTTTAATGCTTTTCTCAATGAACTATCTTTTATCCTATCAACAGCAAAATGCGTAAAGACACAGGGCTCTATCTCGCCATTCACATTAATATGAAAATAAACTCTTCCTCCTGCGATACATCCTCCCGCAAGATGTCCATCGTTCCAGAAATCAGCTAAAACAATGGGTTTTGTTTCACGAATTTCTTCTATCCGTCTTCGCGCATATTCGCGCTGTTGCGGAGTAGCCATTAATGTTACGTCTGGATTTTTTCCAATGGGAATATATTGAAAATACCATCCGAACAGAGAGCCTTGCTCTATCATAAAATCAACAAACTCATCGCTATAAATTGTATGGTAATTCTCTCGGGTACAGGTGGCGGAAAAGCCAAAAAGCACGCCATTGTCATGAAGCTTTTTCCAGGTTTTTAGCACCTTTTCAAATACTCCGGTTCCTCGCCGTTGGTCGGTCATTTCTTGAAAGCCCTCTACACTTACCGCAGGAGCGACATTTCCAAGAGCTCCGAGAGTTTTTGCCATTGTATCATCAATTAAAAGCCCGTTTGTATAGACAAGAAAAAACATATCATTATGTTTCTTCCAGAGCTCCGGAAGATCTTTCCGCATAAATGGTTCGCCGCCGCTAATGGTAATAAAGTACATTCCCAAAGATTTTGCTTCGGAAAAGATGCGATCTATATCCTCTGTGGTAAGAAAATCTTTCTTACTATACTCTCCCGCATAACATCCTATACAGGAAAGATTACATCTCATCGTTGGGCTAAGCACAAGGAAAAAAGGCGGTTTCCACCCTTCTTTTTCAGCAATCTCAGTTCTGATTTTAGTTCCTGAAAACATAGCATTCACAAAGAGGTTCCGTACAATTTTATCTCTGGTTTTAGGAGAAACATTCTGCACGATACGTCGGGTTGCTTCAAGGGAAGGATGTCCTTCTTGGAATTTTTTCCGTACAATTTCAATCCGTTCTTTCTGTGCGGGATTAGCAACAATTTTTTCTGCAAGATTTGTCAATTTAAGAATATGATTATCTGAAAGGTGGGGAAGAAGTCCAGTCATTGCTTTGATTGCGTGTGTAACGCTATATTCTTTTAGGAAGCCGGGAAATTCCATCATACTATGCCTCCTTGTATATGATTCTATTCTCCTTATCCAGTGAGATTACCTTCATTGAGAATGAATTTCTTTCTTCCATAGAAACAAGAGCGGTTGCAAGAATAGTTACCGCATCTCCAACCTCAAAAAAACGGGCGGCCGGACCATTGGGAGATATCTCTCCGCTTCCAGCGGTTCCCTCAATAATATAGGTTGAAATTCTCGCGCCATTATGAAGATTCAGAACCTCAACCATATCTCCTCCGCGGATACCGGCTTCTTGAAGAATATCCAAATCTATAGAAATACTGCCATCGTAATAAAGTTCCTTCGCAGTAATAACTCCGCCTTTTATTTTTGCTCTACAAATTGAAACAAACATTTACTTACTCCCATATTATCGCATCTAACAGTCGGACCTTTCCACTTCGGACAGCGCCTATTATTCCTGTCATTCTACCGACTTTTTCTGCTTGCGTAAGGTCAAGAAGGTTAACTCCCTCTAAATATTCAATCTCTAATCCTGCGCGGCTCATTTCATCTTTTCCTTTTGCAATCAATGGTTTCATCCGCTCTTCTATACCTAATTCTACCATCCTGGCTATCTTCTGTAAAGCCATAGGAAAGGCTAATGCACGTTTTCGTTCTTCCGGAGAAAGATAGACATTTCTTGAACTTAACGCAAGTCCGTCGCTATCCCGTAAGATTGGAGAAGCCACTATTTTTACCGGTATATTTAAATCCTCCGCCATTTTTTTTACCACAACAACCTGTTGTGCATCTTTCCAGCCAAAAATCGCATAGTCAGCCTCTACAATAGCAAAAAGTTTTGCAACAATGGTACAAACACCTTGAAAATGGCCTGGTCTTGCAAATCCTTCAAACCGACGCGCTGGCCCTTCTGGAACAATCCAAGTAGAGAACCCCTTAGGATAGAGTTGAGCCGCGGTTGGAAAAAAAAGAAGATCTACTCCTTCCTTTTCAAGTTTTTCTATATCCAGATCTCTATTCCTTGGGTAATTCTCAAAATCCTCTGTAGGAGAAAATTGGGTTGGATTCACAAAAACACTTGCCACAACAATATCCGCAAGACTTTTCGCTCTTTTAACCAAAGAAAGATGTCCCTCGTGAATTGCTCCCATGGTAGGCACAAAAGAAATAGATCTAGCTTTTTTTTTCTCTTCCTGTACTCTTTTCTTCATCTCTTCTATGCCTTCTATGATAACCATTGGTGTTCTCCTGTAGCAAAGAAAGAAGGGTTGAGAAACTCTTCTTAAAAACCGGATGCTTTTCATTGGGAAGAAGCTCTGTCATTCCTTTTAGAACAAATATCCTAAGATGCATTTTAGGATGGGGAATCGTAAGTCCCGGAAGAGAGAGTATCCTATCTCCATAGATAAGAATATCCAAATCAATGGTTCTCGCCTCTCCCCGAGGATGGTTAGAAGCTCTTCCGAGAGTAGTTTCAATTGCAGACGTTCTTTCCAACAATCTTTCTGGCGATAAGAGAGTCTCTCCACAAAGAACCGCATTATAAAAAGCCCCGCCTTTTACTCCTTCCGCTGGTTCTGTCTCTATTACCTTTGAAAGACGGCAACAATCAATACTTTTTTCAAGCATTTCCGCCGCCTTTTTAATATATTCTCTCCTTGGCGAAATATTACTTCCAATCCCTATTGCGACTAAATATTTCCGTAACGATTTTTTTTTCATCTCTTCAGGGAAAAAGAAAGATTTTTTTTCTTAAGAATACAAAGAAGTTTCAGAGAAGAACTTTTCATACAAAAAACTTTTCTTCACATTGTATAGAGTTTTTTTTTGATCTTTTCTTATTGAAGTTTTTGAAAGATCGCCTTAAGATTTCTCAAAAACCAACTGACTTCAAAAGATTCTTTCAACTCTTCAGGAGAAAGTAGAGATGCAACAGTTGTATCAGAGGAGATCTCTTCCTTGAAATCACTTCCTTCCTGATAACTTTTCAGCGCATATTTCTGTACAATCTCGTAGGCTTTTTTTCTTGGAACTCCCTTATCGCAGAGAGCGAGAAGAATCCTTTGAGAAAAAAGAAGGTTCTGGGTAGATGCAAGATTTTTCGCGATATGGAGAGGAAAGACCTCAAGATTTTCAATAACACGTTTACTTATTTCCAAAAGGTAATCAAGCAAGATTGAACTTTCAGGAAGAAGAATCCTTTCCGCGGAAGAATGGCTGATATCGCGTTCATGCCACAACGCCACATTATCAAATCCAGCCGCTCCATTTTTCTTAATAATCCTTGCAAGTCCGCATATCCGTTCACAAAGGATGGGATTTCTTTTATGAGGCATTGCGGAAGATCCTTTTTGTCCTTTCCCGAAAGGTTCCGCTAACTCAGAGAGTTCAGTCTGTTGAAGAAGCCGTATCTGAAGAGCTATCCGTTCTAGTGAAGAAGCGATAATTGCCAAAATTGAAAGAAAGAAGCCATGGCGGTCGCGCGGAATAATTTGCGTGGAACAATCCTCACTTTTTAGCCCAAGCTCGTGGCAAACATCTTCTTCAAGGGAAGGATCAAGATGCGCATAGGTACCGACCGCACCGGAAATTTTCCCTACACGGACCTCTTCTACCGCATACTCAAGACGCCGAAGATTTCTCTTCATTTCAAAATACCATCCGGCAAATTTGAAGCCAAGCGTTATTGGTTCTGCATGAATGCCATGGGTTCTTCCCACAGAAGGAAGTTCCTTATACTCCAGGGCTTTTTTTCTAAGAGCTTCAGTAAGATTTTCCACTCCTTTAGAAAGAATTTTTCCCGTATGTACAAGTCGGATACTTTCTGCGGTATCTATAATATCGGAAGAGGTAAGCCCATAATGAAAATATCTACTCGCATTTCCAATTCTTTCACCCACCTGTTCTACAAAAGCGATTAAATCGTGGTGTGTTACTTCCTCAATTTCTTTTATCCTTTTTAGATCAATTTTTGCCTGTTGTTCTATGGTTCTCAAATCTTCGTCGGAAATAACTCCCCGTCTGTTCCAAGCTCTGCATACAGCGATCTCTACCTTGAGATAGGTTTCAAAGCGATGTTCGTCAGACCATACAGCCCCAATTTCTTCTCTTGTATAACGGGGAATCATTCTCTCTCCATTTTTTTTTTGCTTCTCTTTTTTTACAAGCTCATTATACCACAGACCGATATCTTCACAGAAGATAAAAAAAGCAAAAAAAAACGAAAGAAAAGGCTCTTATGATACAATCTTCTTCAACCGGAGCATAGATGAAAAAAGAAAAAAAAGCGATTGTTCTTCTTTCAGGAGGCCTTGACTCTTTTCTTGCCTGCCGCCTTATCCTTGACCAGAAGATTTCTCTTATCGCTTGCAGATTTTCCTCCTTTTTTTACCAATCAGACGAAAAAGAAGCGAAATATGCGGAAGAATTCGCTTCATTCTATCACCTTCCTTTTTACACCATTCTTCCTGATGACGAATATTTCGCTCTTCTTAAAAATCCAATATATGGCTATGGAAAAGGCGCGAACCCATGTATTGATTGCAAAATTTATCTTATGAAGCGTGCCGCATTTCTTATGAAAGAGACAGGATCCTCTTTTTTGGTAACAGGCGAAGTAGTGGGTCAGCGTCCTTTTTCTCAACAACTTCATCTCTTAAAACTCATTGAAAAAGCCTCTTCCCTTGAAGGAAAAATCGTCCGTCCACTTTCTGCTGGATTTCTCTCTCCTTCAGAACCAGAAAGAGACGGAACCCTTGACAGAACTAAATTCCCTGCTATTCGGGGACGAAGTCGTCGTGAACAACTAAAACTTGCCGCATTATATGGCATTACAAACTATACTTCTGCGGGCGGAGGATGTCTTCTCACAGAAAAAATCTTCGGAGCTCGTATAAAAGAGCTCTTTTTACGTTGGCCTCACTCTACCCGAGACGATATCTATCTTATTAAACACGGCAGGGTTTTCTGGAAAGGAAACACCCTACTTGTTATGGGAAGAGACCAAGAAGAAAACACCATCATCTCTTCTTGTGCTGATTCTAACGATATTCTTCTTGAATTAGAAGAGATCCCCTCTCCCCTTCTTTTGATTCGCGGCTCTTCTTCTTCAGAAACAGTGCAAGAAGCAAAATCCCTTCTTCTTCGGTATGCTCCGAAGGCGCGAGAGACAGAAAACCCTTCTTTTAGAATATGGAGAGGAAAGGAAGAGAAGAAAGAACCTTCTTAAAAGGTAAGAAAAAATCGCGCGATAAAGAGACCTACCAAGAGAAAAAGTATAAGAGCGGGAATAAGTGGAAGAAATAGAATCAGCATAACGACAAAAAGAATGAAACTCGCTATCACTGCTATTTTTTTCATTTCCGGAACACTTTTTTTAGCTGCTTCCCGAAGAGATATTCCTAATTTTGGTTCTCCGCAGTTTTTACAGATATTCTCTGTTTTGGAATTACAATAACTGCAAGAGGAACAGATCCATTTCTCGCCTTTTGCTATCTCTTCTTCTCGTGTAAGAATACGGATTTTTTCCGCAACCCACGGCATATCAAGGAGTTCTTCAGCTTTTTTATAACAGGCGCGGGCTCTTTGAAAATCTTGCTTCTCAAGATAAAAATCCCCTAAATAGAGCCATCCGTTTCCATCTTGCGGCAATAGTTCAGTTGCCTTTTTTAGCTGGGCGAATCGTTTCTTTTCCCAATCTATTGTCGTACTCTTTTCTTCTATGAATTTCAGAGCCCACCATAGAAGAAGAGGCAGAGGAACCGGAAGGAGCGAGAGGTTATGCGTAAAACTAATCCATACCGCAATAAGAAGAGAAATCCATAAAAAAATTGCTCGTACAAGAGTTATTTCTCCCTCTAAAGAAAGCGAAAGAAACCACCATGCTTGCATTCCGAAAGAAAGTGAGATTAATCCGATTAGGATACCGGTAAAAAAGCCGCCTCCCATCTATCACTCCTTGCGAGAAACATCCCGAAGAATCCTTTCCACCGCTTTTTCCCGGGAGATTTCAGAAAGCGAGATTCTTATACAATCACTCTCTTTACGGAACCATGTTTCCTGTTTTTTCGCATACTCTTTCGTTGCTTGTTTTACGGCAACGAGAGTCTCTTGATATGGAACCTTTCCTTCCAAATAGTCCAGTATTTCCTTATATCCTATCGGTGCCCGCACCTTAAGAAATTCAGAAAATCCTTCTGCCGCGACAGAGCGAACCTCCTCAATCCATCCCTTTTTTACCATCTCTTCAACCCTGGTTTCAATACGGGTATGGAGTTTTTTTCTTTCCATAGTAAAAACATAACAAAATTCCTTTGAACCCTGAAGAAAATCAGGGGCTATGGTCTCTTTTTTCCAGCAGGTAATTGTTTTTCCGGTCATCTTCCATATTTCAATGGCGCGTCTTATGCGTACTCTATCGTGGGGATGAATTTTTTGAGCGGCTTCCGGATCAATTCGCACAAGTTCTTGGTAAAGAGTAGGAGTAGAGAGTTTTTCCAATTCATTTCTGATATATTCCTGATTGATTTTGCTATTGTTTGGAATACGAAAAAAACCTTTGCGAAGCGCGCGGAAATAGAGTCCGCTTCCTCCGGTAATAATAGGAATAACTCCTCGTTCCCTTATCTCTGGAAGAATTTTTTCAACTCGCTGAAGCAAATCGTGCGCAGTAAAAGATTCTTCCAATGTAAGAAACCCAATACAGTGGTAGGGAATGGTTGCAAGTCTTTCAGGAAGAGGAGAATCGGTTCCTATAGGAATCTCTTTATAAAACTGGCGGGAATCTGCATTAATAATTTCTCCCGGAAGAATTCTTGCGAGTTCTTCCGCAATATCGCTTTTTCCTATTCCTGTCGGTCCTCCGATAAGAATAAGAGGCCTTTTTTTGTCAGCTTTTCTTCCGTTCATCCGCGAGCATTTGCCGTCCATAGAGAATCCCTTCTAAAACTGCCGGATCATCGCTTCGCATGGTTCGGCTTTTCAAACGGTCTATATGATAAAACTCGCGCCCTTGCTTCATTTTCAAGAACCTTTCAGTAAAATCAGGAAAACTTTCACCATAGATATGATAAGAATCTATCATATCCACATACTGTCCCGGTAAAAGAGATTTACCTGTTTCCTGAGAGATCATCGCGCAGATTTCCTTTTGAAGTTCTGTTAATCCATAGATATTCATATAGGCGGCACGATAAGCATCCCGCGAACGCCAATGGGTATGCATGGCGAGATATTCCTGTTTTTCCGCTCCCGGATAGATTCTACACCATACCCTTTGCAGACAGGGAGGATCAAAAGTATCAGGGTCATATTTCGGAACCCATGTAATTGCCTGAGCTCTTCTTGAACAGGATGCCTCTGAAAGTTTCTTTACAATATAACTGATTTGATTGATTTTCGGCTTATTGTTCCATGGAAGTCCATAAGAAAAGAGTCTCTGGTGGTAGGTATATGTCCATTTTCCCTCGTCAGGATTTATCCAGTGATCATGCACTCCTTCTAAAACTTCTTGCCGGTACTTTTCAAGATCTTCAATACCGCCCGCAAACCCAAGATGGATTCTTGGTTCAGCAAAAGGGTCATTTACCACCATTACCATAGAGGCGTCTTTGCTTGGCGATATACCGGGTCTATCATACTCTGTCGGCATATCAATACCCTCTTTCCACAGAGCAATAAGACTTTTTTCCCATGTTTCCGCGATTCCGGTTCCTTCTACCCGGATAACAGGAAGATTCATTCACCCTCCTCTTAGAAGCTTTTTACCACTATTTTTATGAGATTTTCTTAGAAAGATCCTATATGAAGGATAGTGTATCACATTTTTCAAAGCCAGCTATTTTTCTTATACCAAATCAAAGAAAGGAATGCCATTGCAGGAAGAAGAAAAGAAAAGTATCTAAGAAAAAAGGGGGATTATTTCAAAAGTTCGCTCATCATATAAGACTGATCTTCCTGCTTTAAGAGATGTACCACCTCTTTTAATTCTTCTTCCGGAAGGAAAAAATCAGGTTCAAGCCAATAGGGACGGTATGTTTCTACCGGTATTGTTGCGAAAGAAAGAGAAGTTTCTTGTTGAGGAGCTCTTCCGGCAAGAAGCGCGGCTATGGCAAGAAAGGTTATACCGGCCGCAAACCGAAAACCTCGTGAAAAATTTCTTCTTCTCATTTCTTCGGCACGTGTAAGAAGATCTTGATACCGGCTCCTCCAGAATGATTCCGGATACTCTGGGACCCTGGCATTCTCTTTTATACGAGAAATAGTCTCTTTATACTCATACAAGAGTTTTCTGCACTCATCGCATGATTCGCAATGCATACGGGCAAAATCGTTTAGAGTATCGGACAAAGATCCGTCTATTAAATCAGGTAACAGGTTCCTGAACTTCAGACATTCCATTTTCCACCTCCTTCGCCAGAATTTTCCGCACTTTTTCCACAGACTGAAAAAAAGTTGCTTTTGCGGTGCCGGTCTTTATGCGCAACGCACTGGCAATTTCCTTATAAGAAAGTTCTTCATAGACTTTAAGCGTAAAGACCATTTTTTGCCGCGGTGTAAGAGATAAAAGCGCTGTTTTTATTTTCTCCGCCTCGCGAGAGACTTGAAGATTCTCATTTTTTAAATATGATGGCCTAAAAAAGAGTCTTTCTGGAAGTTCAGCCATATATCTCAGCGGTTTTTTCCGGCGAAAATGGTCATAACAGGTATTGACTACAATCCTGTGAAGCCATGTTTGCACTTGAGAATCTCCGCGGAACGTTTTTCTTGCCCTATACGCCTTAAGAAAACTTTCCTGCACCACATCGTGCGCATCTGATTCATTCTGCATAATACCGCATGCGATCTTAAAGAATCTTGGGGCAAAGGCAAGATATATCTTCTCAAATTCTTTCTGATCCATTGTTTATTAGACGGTTTTTTCCATGAAAGGTTTATCATATCCTTTCTTTGGATCCTACAAAAATAGTGATATACTTTTTTTCTCAGGCTCTTTTTTTTCGCTTCTATCCTAGATTAAAATCCGCTTGCGTTTCTCCCTTTGGAATGATATACTTCTACTTTGTTTTGACTAACAGGAGGAAAACAAAATGTCGACATCACGTTCCGTGCTTAAGAGCCAACGTCAGGAAGTCAAGAGAACTGCCCGCAACCGTGCTATCCGTTCCGAAGTAAAAAGCTCTATTAAAAATGCAAAAACATCTATCTTTGAAAATAGTTCTGATTATGCCCTTTCTCTTGCCGAAGCCCTGAAAAAAATTGATAAAGCCTGTACAAAAGGGGTCTTGCATAAAAATAATGCCGCCAGAAAGAAAAGCCGACTGAACAAGCTTGCAAAAAAATTAACCGCGCAAATCAAGGATTCCTGAAAAAAGCAATTCCCATCCTGGATTTTTCGCAATCTTTCCTGATTTCATTCTATAGTCAAGATCTTGCAGAAGTACTATTTTCTTATTGTACTGCGGGTAAGAGATCGTTCTATTTCTAAGTAAGATCCTTAAACGCGCGGCACATGCACCGATTAATTCCGGGAACAGATAAGGATCTTTCTCTACCAGGGATCCAATCTCTCTATAAAATTCTTTTTCAGAAAGAGTAAAAAGAGTCCAGATATTTGAAGAAGATCGGCTTTCTATCCGCACCACGTCAAATTTTGTGGAAGGAAACGAACGCGAAGGTCTTCCCTCAATCACCACCTCTACCTCTTGGACTTTATGTGCCAAGGCTTTTAGAATAGCGTCCCACTCCTCTTTTCTAAAGAGTTCTACTTGACGCAGAATAAGAAATCTTCGCGGTGAAAAGAGGGAAGAGGAAGAGACCTCTTCATAGAATGCCTCCCTATCAAAATCACTGGCATAATAGATTCTTTTTTCAGAATCTCCGGGATTCTCATCTTTCCACTTTTTCCAGGCCTCTTCTACTTTCGCTTCTGTTTTAGAAGGGTCGGTTCCAAGAAAAGCGCGGATTTTATTAATTTTGGACATATTCTATAAGACGCATATATATTGAATTTGCAAGAGAATCCGCAAGATTACTCAGAAGAGAATAACGGTTAAACCCTGTTACAAGCGAAGCATGCCATACTCCTGTAAGAGTATCCGAGGTCTTATTTTCTCCTGAATGAAACGCATAGGCTATACTTACAGTATACCTTGCCATTTCAACCTCTTCATCTTTAGAGAAAAAATCCACTCCTCGGACACATTCTACAATAGTACCTTTAATAACAATATCCGCGTGCGTTTCATCTTGTGCAAGAGAAATCCCCGGACGTTCTAAAATAATCTTTTTTAATTGCCGAGTAAGAAACAGATCAAGCTGAGGCTCAAGGGTTTTATTAAGAAATGGATGTACATAGACCGTACTTTTGCTATCAGAGACAATAGAATATCCCGCACATCCTGCAAGAGAGAGAAGAGCAAAACTAAGGAGTGGCAGGGAAAGAAGGCGCAAGATCCTTGCCATACTTTGTATCCGGATAAAGAGAAACAATACGCTGATAATAATTTTTCGCCGCGCTTTTCTTTCCTGTTCTTTCATAGAATTTGGCAATAGCAAAGAGTTTTGCCGCGGCAGTTTCTCGGATATGCTGTTTACTTTGCCTCATTTCTTCTGCATGTGGAGAATTGGGAAAATCCCGAAGATATTCACTAATAAGATCTTCCAATTTATCAAACTCTTCCCTATCTGTCGCGGCCGGCGAAATAGAAGAAATACGTTTTTTGATTATTTCATACCTGGCGTCATCTTCCCATTTAGTCTGTGGAAAATCAGTAATCACTTTTTCAAGGATTGCTTCGGACTTTTCAAATTCCTTCTTTTGGGCATAGTATGTAGCCAATTTCATAGAAAGTTCGGCGGATTCTTGAGAATAAGGATCTGCCGCAAGCACGCTTTCCGCTTTTTCCGCGGCATTTCCTGTATCTGCAAGAAATCGTCTAATACCTTTATTCGCAGGCTGACGGCCCAGCATATTCGCAGAAACTTCACGCTGTTTTTTCAAAACCTCTGACAACTCAGGATAATTCGGATACCGAAGAACAATCTCCTGATACGCTTGGAACGATTCTTTTAATTTCTTCTTCTGAGCATAGATTTCTCCGGTTGCTTCCAAGGCTTTTGGAGCAAAGGAAGAGGTGCCATAGTAACGGAGAAGCTTTTTATATTCACGAAGGGCTTCTGTATATTTTCCGCTATCGCGATATTCCTGCGCGTACTCCCATTGGGCTTCGGGGCTCTCCTTAGGCGCGAATTTCGGATTAATCCATTTACGCGTTTGAGGAGTCCATTCCCAGTAAGCAAAAAGCGAAGAAGATCCTACAAGAAAGAGAAAGAAGAGAATCGCCTTTTTTTTCATATTCTTATTATGTCCGTATTTTGTGGTTTTTGCAAAAATTTTTTTATATTCTTTTTAGGAAGGCTCTTATCCACTATAGAAAGTATGAACCCTCATAGAACGCATTTTTTCTCTTTTTCTTATACTCTTTCTCCTGTTCAATCACTTTTTAAGAAAGAGATATGTGAAAAGAAAAAAAAGTTAGAATTCAACGGCTTTTTTACTTTCCGAGGAAGTATAGATTGCTTCAAGAATCCGTATCACCTCAAGAGATTCTTCAGGATCAACCGGCACAGGCGCATTGTTTTGTACTGCCTCAAAAAACTCTCTAATCTCGCGGCAATGAGGTTGTTCCGCACCCTTTAAATTCAGATGAAGCGTAACATCCTGTTGCACCTTATGCTCATCTCTGAAGAGAGTCATTTCCGGCCAGTGAATTCCCGCCTCTGTTCCAAAGAGTTTGGCAGAAAAATCCTCTTTTTCTTTTTGATTCGCAAGGAAACTGGTAGAAAGATTCAGTGCTCGGCCGTCTTGAAAGGCTACAAATCCCGCGGCAAAATCTTCCACATCATACTCTTCTCTCTTCCATATTCCGGCAATATCTTCTCGTTTCGCAAGTTTGGTATATGCAACACCAGAGACAGTTCTTGCCTTTGGAGCTCCCATCATCCAGAGGGTAAAATCAAGAATATGCACACCAATATCAAACATAGGTCCGCCGCCGGAAAGCGCTTTTGAAATAAAGGTGCTTCTTCCCGGCACTCCTCGTCTCCGCAAGGCATGGCACTCGGCAAAATAGATCTCTCCCAAGGCTCCCTCATCAACCATTTTTTTCAGTAAGATACTCTCTGGTATAAATCTTTGTTGTTGCGCCGCCATTATTTTCTTCTTTGCTTTATTTGCTTCTGCAATCATTTCTTCCACATTTTCTACAGAGATAGAGAGAGGTTTTTCGCAAAGAACATCTTTTCCAGCACGAAGTGCGGCAATAGATGCGGAATGATGCACAATGTTCGGTGCACAGATATCAATAATATCCAACTCCTCTATCTTAAGCATTTCATTATAATCGGAAAATCCCTGCTGAATTTCAAGCTCTTTCATTGTACGAGAAAGGTTTTGTGGATTTGGATCGGCAACCGCGGCGATCTCAACATCTTTCAGGGCATTCCATCCTATGATATGAATTCCCGCGATACTACCTGTTCCAATAATTCCAATCTGATATTTCCCGTTTTTCATTGTATTAGCTCCTTATCAGTAGAACTTCCCTATTTTTCCGCAAGTATAATACGCGCATCTACCATTACCAATCCCTTTCCTCTCTTCTTGACAATAAGAGGGTTCAGATCAAGTTCTTCAATAGAAGGAAAGTCCATACAAAGCTGGGAAACGCGAAGAATGGCCTCTGTTAGTGCTTCGGTATCAGCCGCAGGAGTTTTTCTATATCCCTGAAGAAGTTTCGCTCCCTTGATATCATTCAACATTCCCTCTGCTTCCTTTGCTCCAATAGGCACTATCCTAAAGGTAACATCTCCAAGAAGCTCCACAAAAATTCCTCCAAGCCCAAACATTAAAAGATGGCCAAACTGCGGATCTTTCTTCACTCCGATAATCGTTTCTTGAATTCCAGTTACCATCTCTTGTACTTCTACTCCCTCAATGATTGCATTCTTCTTATATGCTTTCGCAGAAGAGACAATCTTTTCAAAAGCCTTTTTCATCTCTGACGCATTGGAAATTCCTACTTGAACACCGCCGGCTTCTGTTTTATGAAGAATATCCGGGCTTGCGATCTTTGCTACCACAGGGTAATAAATACTCTCCGCAGCCGCAATTGCTTCTTCCGCACTCTTTGCAAGGGTACGTCGGGGCGCTCTAAAACCATACGCTTCAAAAACTTCTCGTGCTTCAAAATCTGTCAGAATATTTCTTCCAGATTTCTCTACTTTTTCAATCGCGGCCTGTGCCAGCGCTTTCTTTACCGGAAAGGCCTTTGAAGAAGGTTTTTCTGCTGTTGAAAGATTAGAAAAATCAACCATAGCTCTAAAAGCTCTAATTCCCCGTTCTGGGAAGGGATAATTCGGAATCTTCTCTTCCCGTAAAAGGTCGTAGGCTTGCATAAGGCTCGCGCCTCCCATAAAGGAAGCCATCACAGTTTTTCCCTTTTGTTTCGCGGCTTTTCCAATCTCGCGCGCGGTTTCGTTTACAGGAGTAACAACCTGCGGAGTAAGGATTGCGATAATACCGTCTACTCCCGGATCTTGGGCCACTGTTTCCACCGCAAATCCATACTCTTTTTCACTAGCATCTCCTAAAACATCCACAGGATTATGAATATTGGCGGCTGGCGGAAGTCCGGCCGCAAGATTTTTTTCTGTTTTTTTAAGGAGTTCCGCGGCAACAAGCCCTTCCTTTTCAATCATATCTGTCGCGAGAACAGAAGGTCCGCCTGCATTGGTAACAATGGCAATTCTGTTTCCCTGTAATATCGGCTGACAGGCAAAAAGCATTGAGATATCAAAAAGTTCTTCCATTGTTTCAACCTGAAGTACTCCCGACTTTTTAAATGCCGCCTGATATGCCTGAGACATTCCCGCAAGACTTCCAGTATGAGATGAAACCGCCCTTGACCCAGCTGCGGTCATCCCTGCTTTCAAGGCAATAATAGGTTTTTTTCTTGCTACCTTTGAAACCCGAGAGATGAAATCTCTTCCATCTTTTACTCCCTCCATATAAAGAAGAATAACCTTTGTATGGGGATCTGATGCACAATCTTCAATAACTTCGCTTTCACTTACATCAACCATATTCCCAAGGCTTATAATGCGAGAAAATCCCAGTTTTTCATTCTTTGCCCAGTCAAGAACCGCAGAAATAATAGCGCCGGATTGAGAAATAAAGGCAATAGGTCCTTTGTGAGGCATATAAGGAGCAAAAGAAGCATTTAAATTCTGATAGGTATCAGTAATGCCAAGACAGTTTGGTCCAATAATACGAATTCCATATTTTTGCGAAATTGTATAGAGTTTTTCTTCTCTTTCTTTTCCTTCCGCATTGCTTTCCTTAAATCCCGCGGTAATAATCACCGCTGCTTTTGTTCCCTGTTTTCCACACTCTTCCACTGCGTCGAGAGCCAATTTTGCGGGCACAACAATAACAGCAAGATCAGGTGTTTTCGGAAGAGATGAAACATTTTTATAACAGGGAAGGTCAAGAACTTCGTTTGCTTTTGGGTTTACAGGATATAAATTTCCTTTGAATCCGCCTAAAATAAGATTTTCAAGGATTCTATATCCAAGCTTATGGGGTTCGCGCGAAGCGCCAATAAGCGCGATTGATTCCGGCGAGAAAAACTTCTTAAACATTACAGGCCTCCCTTCGGTTGAACAGAAAAGAAAGAATGATTGAAAATACTCTATTTTTTTTCTTGATTTGGGGAGCGCTGAAAACACATTATCATAGCATTCTTAAAAAGAAAATCAAGATATTCATCTTTAGTAACCGAGAAATCGTTCTTTCTTTGTTACAAAGCATTTTTTTCGTCTTTCTGAAAAACGATCAACGCATATCCTTCTACTTCCTTCAATTCTGTCCAAAGATATTTATCTTCTCGCGTTGACTCTAATGGAATTCCTTCTGGCGCGAGAATAGCGCGAGAAAAAAGATGTTCAGGATCCCTTATACCGACCTTTACTCCCAGGGCAATGCCAGGCTCTTCAAGAACCATCATCTTTTCTCCTCTTGTTTCAGGCGAATAAAGGATCAGGTGCACACAGAGCTCTTTCTCAGATTTTGCGACGATTCCTTGACAGAACGAAGGAAGGTTTTTGCTTTTCAAAAGAGGTTCCTCAAGATATTCCTTCAGGCAAAGAGCAAGAAGTTTCTTATAAGAAAGTACAGTATTCTTGAAATAACCGCTAAAGATAGGAAAACTAAAATGTGCGATTTTGCTATTTCTCGCCAAACCAGGACGTCCTATTTTTCTATCCGGAGGCGTATAAAGATATTCATGCCTACCATCCCAGAACCCATCATTAAAATAAGGTTTGTGAAGATGAGCGATCACACTGCTTTCTTCAGAAGCTTTCATTGCGATTCCTTTTTGATAAATAGCTATCGGCATATTTGGAATTTCTTCTTCACTCTCCTCCTCTAATGTAAAAAAAGAGGGGCAAAATTCTTCTTCTCCTTCAAAAGAGACCGGATATTCTTTTATACAAAACTCCTCTTTTTCTCTATTGACTAAAGACCAGGAAGAAGCAATGATTTTTCCACCAGACTCAAGATAAGATTCAAGAGATTCTATCTGATTTTGATTAAGAGAGACCGTATCCGGAAGAATAAGAACCTTATACCGCGAAAGTTCTTCTGTATCTATCCGAACATCAAACTGATACTTTAATTCACTTAACATTCTGGCAGTTCCTTGTACTGCAAAGAGATCTTCCTGATTGGTAAGTTTCGCGGGCCATCGGCTAAGCCCCGGATGAATAATCGCAATATCCGCACAAGGTGTTGTATGCTCAACCCATGGTTCAATCTCTTTTATTTCATCAAATATCTCTCCAATAAGGCGATAGACAGGCGGTTCTAAGTTTCCCCTTGGATGAAGATGATCCCCCACCATACAAGACGCGCCGCCCGCAATTGATCCAAGGCAATCAAAACGAAGAGAATGGAATGTTCTAATTCCTCCAAAATCGCCCCAGCCTTTATGGAACCTTCCAGTCATTGTTAGCACAGGTTTTTTAAGGGTGCGCGCATAACGGTTTGCAAAGAAGAGAGATTCATATCCCCATCCGCCTGTGGGAAGAATTTCCAGTTCTATATGGGTTGGTTGCACTGCATAAGGCATCCCATTAAAATAAAGATTTATTCCCTTCCTTCTTTTTTCTACAAGATCCTCTATTTCTCGGCAGAAAGAGGTATTAGTCTCATACGCAAACTCTTCCGCTGATTTAATATTTTTTACATCAATACCCTTTTTTTGCATAATCCGAACACACTCATCACCAAAACAGGGAGAAGAAGTAAAACAATCAAGAAAAATTCCATCTACCGGATATAAGGAAAGAACCTCTTCAATCATAGAATAGAGATACTCCCTATATTCAGTATTAAGACACATTTTCCGAAAAAAATTCCCCATTTTCTCTATTTCAAAGACCTGTCCTCTTTGATTTACCTTGCACCAATCGCGATGCTGGACTGCATGTTCATGATCAAGTCCGGCATTCAAATAGGCGGCAACCTGAATATTTCTGCGATGGCATGCATTAATCACAGAACCAAGAAGATCCTTTTTTTGAAGCCCGGGATGAGGAATCCCGATTTTTGTCGGATAGTAAGCAAACCCAATATTGCATCTGGCAAAAAAAGTAATATATTGTACACCTGTTTTTTCAAGTGTTTCAGAAAATTTTTCCGCATCAAAATCTCTTCCTACATCAGGCACTGCCGGCATAGTGTGAAAATCAAAGTGAATCGCTCTTTTAGGAAAAAAAGATTTATTCCGAGATTTTTTCATACTCCTCCCTTTTTGGGAAACCCGCAATACAGTACGACGCTACCCTTCTTTTGTCAACAGAATATATAGTTCTTTCCTCTTCTATTCTTTGCAAAGTTCTGCTTCCACGGTACAATACTCTGCACACTTTTCAGGAGGAAGATGTGAATATCATCCAAGAAGAAGTAGAACGTCATTATGCTCTTATTACCCGTAATTGCGTGGATATTATTGAACCTGAAGAGCTAAAAACAAGGTTAAAAAGCTCTATTGAATCCAAAACACCCCTTAAGATCAAGTATGGCATTGATCCCACAAGCCCTCAACTTCATCTTGGTCATATGATTCTTGTTAAAAAACTCCGCGACTTCCAATTACTTGGTCATACCATACTCTTTTTAATCGGTGATTTTACCGCCCGTATCGGCGATCCTACGGGAAGAAACGAAACCCGTCCCATTCTTTCTTCTGAAGATATTCAGAAAAACCTTTCTTCTTACCGAGAACAGGTCGCAGGGATACTTGATCTAGAGAAGGTTTCCTTTCTCTATAATGCCACATGGTTAGAGAAGATTCCCTTAAAAGAATTTATCCATATCTCTTCTGCTTTTACCATTGCGCAGATCTTGGAACGGGACGATTTTTTTGCCCGTTATCGTCAAGGAAAACCCATCTATTTTCATGAATTTATGTATCCTCTTTTTCAGGGATACGACTCTGTCGCTCTTAAGGCGGATATTGAAATCGGCGCCACAGAACAGAAGTTCAACCTTCTTGCCGGAAGAACTCTTCAGCATCATTTCGGCCAGAAAAAACAGATTGTCCTTACCACACCTATTCTTGTGGGAACCGATGGAAAACTTAAAATGAGCAAATCGTACGAGAACCATATTCCCGTAAGCACCACTGCAGAAGATATGTACGGAAAACTTATGTCTATTCCCGATAGTATCATGGAAAATTATTTTCAGCTTCTTACATCCAAAGCTCCCCATGAATACCAATCTTTGATAAAAGAAGATCCCCGCAAAGCAAAAGATCTTCTTGCCCAGGAGGTGGTTTCCGATTTTTTCAGCGGAGAACAGGCTTTTTCAGCCTCTAAAGAATTTCAAAGAGTTTTTTCACAAAAAAAAGCTCCCTCCGAGATCCAGACCTGTCTTCTTCCCTCTAAATCTTTTGATTCTTCCGGAGAGATTTCTATTGTAGATCTTCTTTATATTTCAACCCTTGTTTCATCCCGTGCCGATGCAAAAAGATTAATCGCACAAAATGCCGTACAACTGAATGGAATGGTCATTTCCGATCCCCTTGCTCGTGTTTCGCCCCTTGGAAAAATTCTCAAAGTTGGAAAACGTCGTTTTGCGCGCATTGAAAAGGAGCAACTATGAAACCCTTATGCCGAGAACTCTCCAAATATGCTGGTCTTATTGTTCAAAAAGGGCTTGTGGCTGGTCCGGGCGGAAATATCAGCGCCCGCGATGGCGACGAAGTATACCTTTCTCCCAGCGGATTTTGCCTTGATGAAATTACTCCTCATCAATGGGTTGGAATAAACCTTGCCACAAAGAAGACCAATCACGATCTTCGTCCTACCTGTGAAACTCCAATGCACCTTGGATGTTACCTTACTCGTCCGGAAATTACTGCGGTAATTCATACTCACTCTCCTTATACGATTGGGATTGTGGCGGCAGGAATTCCCTTTAAACCCTTTTATCCCGATTTTGTCGCGGTTCTTGGATCAGAAATTCCTCTCTGTCCTTTTCTTCCGCCCGGAGGAGAAGAATTACGCGAAGCGGTTGTCGCAAAGATAGAGAAAGCAAACATAGTTCTTCTTGACCGCCATGGTGCAGTCTGTCTTGGAGAAAGCTTGAAAGAAGCTTTTCTTCGCGCCTGGGTTCTTGAAGAGACCGCAAAAATGCTTGCGGTTACCGCTTCCTGCGGAAAAGATATGAACTACTTTACTCAAGAAGAGATTCGCGGTATTGAAGAGATGGAAGCTGAAGATTACCGCAAACTCCTTATGAAAAGGATGGCCTAATGAAGGCAAGGCTTCTTTACTGTTCTTCTAAGGAACTAAAAGAAGAATTTCTCCGTATGGATGTCCATCCTGAAGGGATCCGTCTTATGCTTCCCAAAAGCGCTTCTCTTCCCATTAAAATTGATGATCTTTCTCCTCGTCAAGCAAATATCCTTAAACAAGAAATGCTTGCTTGCGGCGGTGATGCCGCGGTTCCCTATTCCGCACTTTCTTTAGAAGACCGTCGGATTTCCATCATCCTTCTCGGCACCTTAAAACAATATGAACGATTTCTTGAAAAACTTTCTCACCAGATGTGCCGACTTCCCGAACTTATTCCTTTTATTCGGACTGCCTTATATGCCGCGAAATCCATTGAATCGCCGCCTTTTCCTCGCATTATGGGAATTCTTAACATTACCCAAGATTCTTTTAGTGATCCTGGCGCCTTTTTTGATCCGGAAAAAGCATATACCCGCGCCTTAAAAATAGAGGAAGAAGGTGCAGATATCATAGATATTGGTGCGGAATCTACCCGTCCCGGCTCTGAACCCATCTCTGCCAAAGAAGAAATAGAGCGTTTACTCCCTTTGATGAAACGCCTCGTGAAAAAGCTTTCCATTCCTATCTCCTGCGACACGTACAAGCCCGAAGTTGCGGAGCGTATGCTTGATCTCGGTGTCTCCATTATAAACGATATTTACGCACTTCAATATCATCCGAAGATGGTTGAAATAGTGCGAAAAGCCCAATGTCCTGTTATTCTTATGCATATGAAGGGAACTCCCGCCACTATGCAAAAACAGGTATCTTATTCTGACCTTATCAGCGAAATTTACGCATTTTTCAAAGAAAGAATTACCTTTGCGGAATCCAACGGCATTTTATCTGATAAGATTATCCTTGACCCCGGTATAGGATTTGGAAAACGACCCGAAGATAATGCCACGCTTTTACGCAGACTTCCCGAATTTCTCTCTCTTCAAAAAACCCTACTTGTCGGCACTTCAAGAAAAGCTTTCTTAGGAATATTAGGAAATGGTTCATCGGTTACTGATCGCCTTGAAGAAAGTATTAGTGCCGCGGTATTCTCTTTTTTACGCGGAGCAAGCATAATCCGGGCACATGATGTTCGTCCCACCAAAAAAGCTCTTACCGCGATATACGGAATTATCCACGCCAATGAAAATACTCGCACTTGACCTTGGTGAACGAAAAATCGGAGTTGCTATCAGTGATCCCGGAGAAGAACTTGCCCGGGGAATAGGTACTATACAATGCAATGGAAAAGAAACGGAAAAAATTATAGAGATTGTTCAACTCCATAAAGCGGAAAAAATTGTCTATGGAGTTCCCATAAGAAACGATGGTTCTTTAAGCCCTAAAGGCGCAAAACTTCTCCATCTTATAGACAAACTTCGGCTTCTTATGCCAGAGATGGAATTTATCCCTTGGGACGAACGTTTCACTACCGTAGAGGCAGAAAAAATTCTCCTTAGCGCAAATTTAAGCAGAGCTAAACGCAAACGTCTTCGGGACAAATTAGCCGCTCAGATTATCCTTCAAAGCTATTTAGATTCCAAACGACCTATTGTTCCTGACGATTTTCTATAATTTCTTACGACTTCTTTCTTTTTTTCCAGCTTTTCCGTACTGCTTCTGCAACCACATCCGCAATATTTTTATCAAGTGCCGGAGGAATAATATTTCGGACAGAGAGCTTACTTTCAGGAACCATTGCCGCAATAGCTTTGCTTGCTTCTATCTTCATTTCTTCTGTAATCTTTTCCGCACGCACATCAAGCGCTCCTCGAAAAATTCCCGGAAAAGCAAGAAGGTTATTAATCTGATTGGGGAAATCGCTTCTTCCAGTTCCCACAATCGCGGCCCCTGCCTTTATCGCTATATCTGGCATAACTTCCGGATCAGGATTTGCCATCGCAAAAATAATAGGATCTTTCCGCATACATTTAATCATCTCAACAGTAAGAATTTTCGGACCTGATAATCCAATAAATACCTCTGCTTCTTTAAGGCCGTCATAAAGAGAACCTCCGCGGCTATCAGCAGAAAGTTTCCTTACAATCTTCTGTTTCGCGGCATTCATTCCCTTGCGTCTTCCTCTATAAAGAATACCTGTTCTATCGCACATAAGAATATTTCGCGCGCCGGCACGCAAAAGAAAGCGAGTTACCGCAATACCGGAGGCGCCCGCTCCATTTACTACAATCCGTACATCGCGAATATTTCTTCTTGTTAGTTTCAAAGCATTATAAAGGGCCGCAAGTACTACAATTGCCGTACCATGTTGGTCATCATGAAAAACAGGAATCTTTAATTTTCGTTTCAAACGTTCTTCAATCTCAAAACATCGCGGACTTGAAATATCTTCTAAATTGATTCCTCCAAACCCAGAAGAAATAGAAGAAACAGTTTCAACAATGGCATCAACATTCTTTGTATTAAGACAGATAGGATAAGCATCCACATTGCCAAATTGCTTAAAGAGAATCGCTTTTCCTTCCATCACAGGAAGCGCGGCAAGCGGTCCAATATCTCCGAGTCCGAGAACCGCTGTTCCGTCTGTTACCACGGCAACAGCATTTTTTTTAATCGTATAATCCCACGCATGTTCGGGAGAAGTATGAATATCCATACATACTCTTCCCACACCGGGCGTATATGCAATCGCAAGATCTCTTTGATTAGAGAGAGGAATATTGGGAGAAATATGAAGCTTTCCTCCTTTATGAAAGCGAAGAATTTCTTTATCAGAGAGTGAACTCGCCATATATTCTCCTTATTCAGGGCTACGAGTATTAAAGGCTGTCATTGCCCGTTCTATACCAGAACGCACAATTTCTATACAAGCTTGAGCGGCCTCATCGTATGCATTTAGAATAGATTCTTTTTCGCGACGCGAAAAATCAGAAAGAACAAAAGAAACAAGATCTTCTTCAGGATAATGCAGGGGACCTATTCCTACTTTTACACGAGGAAACTCATTGGTCCCAAGGGCTGATATAATAGATGCCAACCCATTGTGGCCTCCTGCGCTTCCCTTTTTCTTGATTTTAATAGTTCCCACAGGAATATTCAGATCATCTACCACCACAATGCAATCTTCGGGAGGCAGACCATTTTTTGCGAGAATATAAGAGACCGCTCTTCCGCTTTCATTCATAAAGGTAGCAGGTTTTACTAAAGATACCTGTTCCCCGAAAGATTCGCCTTTAGCGATCCAGTAGAGGTGTCTATAAAGACGCAAACGGATCTGTAAAATCTCCGCAAGCCGGTCTATAACCTTAAATCCTGCATTATGCCGGGTTTCCGCATACCTCTTTCCAGGATTGCCCAGACCTATAAAAATTTTCACAAGTATAGAGAGATTAAGAACCAGACTCTTCTGCTTTTTTAGCCTCTTTCTCTTTTCTCCGCTCTTCCGCGGCTTCCTGAGAAATAATTTCAGGTTCTTTCTGTTCCTCCACCTCGGCCATGATGACCTCTTCAGTCTCTTCCGGCTCTGGAGCGGATCTGGGAGCGATCACGTTTGCGACCAAATGTTCTTCATCTGTGATAAAACTTACCTCAGGAGGAAGTTTTAAATCCTTTACGAAAAATTTTGCTCCCATAGTAAAAAGAGAAAGATCCACCTCAAGTTCAGTGGGAATAGTGTCGGGAAATCCTTCTAAATCAACTTCCCAAAGCTCTTGTTCAAGAACTCCGCCTTCCTTTACTCCCGGAGATTCTCCGATAAATTTTAAAGGTACAGAAAGAGTAACCTTCTGTCCCGCAGGAATTAGATAAAAATCAATATGAAGGGCTTCTTGGGTAAGGGGATCGTATTGCACCTCTTTCACAATAGTTTTCAGATTTCGTACATTTCCATTATCGGTAATTTCAAGTTGCGCCATTACATTATGACCGTGAAAGGACTGTAATACTTTTGCGGCTTTTTTTCCATCCACAGAAAGCATTTCATTGATTTCCGTTCCATAAAGAATAGCGGGAATACCCTCTTTTTCTCGCATTCTATAGGCAGGTCCCTTTCCTCGTTCTTTTCGGGCAACCGCGTAAAAGGTCAATGTTTTTTTACTGCTTGTCATAATAGACTCCTGATAAAGAAATAGTGATTTTTTTCCCTAGATTCAACAATTCGTCTTAAGGCACAGAACCCTTTTATTAAATATATACTCGCACCCTACAACAGAATGCTCTTTTCTGCGAATGATCAGATAAAATGATCAAAGGAAAGAATAAAAAAAGCATACCATTTTCCTCTGGTTTGTCAATACTCTATCTCTCATGGTATAATGGCGGACAAATTTTTCACCCGCGCCATGAAACTCTTTTTTGACAAGCGCTTGCTTGAATATAGCGAATCAGGTTATGCAGAAACGCCTGAACGGCTTGAAGCGATTATTACTTTTCTCGTGCGAAAAGGTATAGGTCCTTTTTATCTCTTTCCTCCTGCCACAGAGGCAGAAATATTGGCGGTTCACGACATTCAACTTCTTCATGCGGTACAGAACAATACCTTCTTTAACCCTAACTGTCCCAATATCCAAGGGATCTATTCCTATGCGCTTCTTTCCGCGGGAGGCGCGCTTGCCGCGGCGAAAAATGCGCTTCAAGGAAAAAACTCTATGGCCTTTATCCGTCCTCCTGGCCATCACGCTTCTCGTCGGTCTGTGGGTGGGTTCTGCTATTTCAACAATATTGCGGTTGCCTCTCAACACCTTCTATCCTTAGGAAAACGTGTGGCTATTTTAGACCTTGACGGACATCATTGTAATGGTACCGAAGATATTTTTCGCGGTAGAAAAGATCTTCTTCTCCTTTCCATTCATCAAAGCCCTGTCTATCCCTTTACTGGTTTTCTCAATTTTGAAAACTGTAAAAACTATCCCTTAGCTTCTGGTTCGGGATGGAAAAAATATCGTGTCGCCCTAAAATCCGCTCTTTCTGATATTCACTCTTTTTCTCCTGACATTATTGCGATCTCTCTTGGATTTGACACCCATGAAAAAGATTATCTTCTTCACTTATCTTTGAAAGATTCTGATTATTTCTCTATGGCAAAGATGATTGCCGCATTAAAAAAACCTTCCTTTTTTCTCCTTGAAGGCGGCTATAATGCCGATACAATCGGCAATGCGTGCTACTCTTTCCTTGAAGGATTCAAAAGGAGCACATCCACTTGCGCAACAGCAGAGACATCTCTCAACAAACCCTAATTTTCCGGAGGATCTTTTTTTATGGCATTGATTACTCTTTTTATTGAACCTGATAATCTTTCTCTTACAGTTCCTGAAGGAACTCTTCTTTCCGACGCAATAGAAGAGAGCGGTATTTGGTTTCCTCTACCATGCGGCGGTGCGGGAATTTGCGGAAAATGCGAGATTCTTTTTCTTTCTTCTGCACCAGACCCCACTGAACGAGAATCCGAACTTCTTGGATCTCGCATTAAAGAAGGGTGGCGGCTTGCCTGTCAAACAAGACTCTTTTCTTCTTCTCGGATCCGCCTTAAAGAAGATAACCAAAATACCTACAAAATTCTTTCCGAAACAAAATCCTTCTCTACTTGCGGCTCTCCCCATATTACAAAAAAGAGTCTTACTCTCTCTCCCATTACTCTTCAGAATCCAATCTCCCTTCAGGAAGAAGTTGCGCGTGCTTTTCAATGCGATCTTCAAGATATTCCGCTCTCTGTTATAAAGGATGCTTCTTCCTTTGGATTTGGTTCTGTTACAGGACTTTTTTTACACAACAGACTCTTCGCAATTGAGAAAGGAGACACCTCCTCGGAACTTTTTGGAGCGGCTGTGGATCTTGGCACCACCACTTTGGCACTTACTCTATACGATCTTTCCTCTTCCAAAGAATTAATCACAATCGTACAGCCCAATCCGCAGATTCCATTCGGAGATGATATTGTAAGCAGAATTTCTCAATCACTGCATGGAAAATCTGAAACACTCCGAACCACCCTTCTCAACAGCCTTTCATCCATGCTTCTTGACGCTTGCTCTCAAATAGGTCTTTCTTCCTCTTCAATCTATCATATTGTTCTTTCCGGAAATAGTGTTATGGAAGAAATAATCCTTGACCTTCCTTTAGACTCTCTCGCAACCCTTCCCTTCTATCCTAGTGCGAAAGGTCCTTTTACCCTTTCTGCGAAAGAGATAGGTCTCTCTGCTTTTTCATCTGCAAAAATCACCCTTTTTCCAATTCTCGGAGGTTTTGTAGGCGGAGACACTGCTGGCATGATCTTCACCACTGGAATTCATCGGAAAGAAGAGATTTCATTGGGAATAGATATTGGCACCAATGGAGAAATCGTTCTTGGCAACAAAGAAAAGATACTCTCTGCCTCTACTGCGGCAGGACCTGCATTTGAAGGAGGCCGAATCTCTATGGGAATGCGTGCGCAAAAAGGCGCGGTTGAAGAATGCCATTATGATACAAAATCAAAAAAAATTTCTTACCGAGTAATTAATAAGACTGATCCTGTTGGTATCTGCGGTTCCGGACTTATAGATATCGTCGCTACTCTTTTACAACTTGGTTCTCTTTCTCCCTCTGGCCGGCTTACAAAAACCGAAGAAACCGCATCCCATTTTATACACCAAAACAGCCAACCCGCTTTTTTGCTTAATCCAGAGGCTGAATCTCCTATTATCCTTACACAAAAAGATATTCGCGAGTTTCAATCCGCAAAAGGCGCAATCCGTACAGGTATTGAACTTCTTATGCAAGAAACAGGGTTTCGTTCTTCTCAAATAAACAAAATCTATCTTGCGGGTGCGCTCGGCAATTATGTAACAATTAAAAACCTTCTTATAACCGGCCTTCTCCCTCAATTTGAGGAAGAGAAGATTATCCCCGCGGGGAACACCTCGCTTTCTGCCGCTCTTCAATTTCTCTGCAATGCCGACTCCTCTTTTGAACTTAACCATATTTCTTCCATCACCCGAGTAGTAGAACTCTCAACTCTTCCCAATTTTTTGGATACCTATACAGAAGCGCTTCTTTTTTAAGAGTGTGGAACCACCTTATTCAAGGTATTGATACTTTATGAAAACAGTACGTGTTGTCTTTGACCTTCCCGTGAGAAAATCCTTCTCTTATACGCTTCCCGAGAAGGAAGAAGTTCTTCCCGGTCAACGTGTTTTGGCGCCTTTCGGCCCCAGAAAACTTTTAGGCTGGGTAGTAGCCAATGAAGAAGAGACAGGAGAAATTCCTTTACGTTCCATCTTAAAAATAGTAGATGAACACCCTCTTTTTTCTCCCTCTCTTCTCGGCCTTTGTCAATGGGTCTCTTCTTACTATGGCGCTTCTCTTGGAAATGTGTTTGGTGCGGTAAGCGGAGGGTTATCCCGTACTTTCATCCCATCTGTTCCTTTAGAAACCTCTTCTATTTCTTCTTATCTCACACCAAAAGATATTATTCCTGATCTTATTGAATTCTCTTCTCCTAAAGAGAAAATAGATTTTTTACAGAGATTAGTTTCAAAAAGATCCTCAGGATCTCTACTAATACTTTTCAGCCATATCAGCCATTGCCTTCATACCTTTCAACAGTTGCGCTCTCAATACAATGACCGTATTCTTCTTTTTACCGGCGATCTAAACAAAACCACAAAAACCCAACATTGGGTAAGAATGCGTTCTCAAAAGAACCTTATTGTACTTGGTACAAGGATTGCGGCATTCTCTCCTCTTTCTGATATTGAAACCATTATCATAGATGAACCAGACCATTTCGGCCACAAAGAAAACTCTTCACCCCGATACGAAACAAAAGAGGTTGCTTGGTATTTGGCGCAACTCTTTTCTTCTTCTCTCTTCTTCCTTACTCTTCAGCGAGACCTTTCTCTCCATATTGCCGCGGAAAAAAAGCATATAACCTTTACACCTTCCCGATCGCGGGCTCTTCCCAAAACAGTGGTTCTTCACTTTCGCAAACGCGGGAAAAAGAGCCTTTTTCATCAAGACAGCATACATTTTCTTGAAAAAACTCTTTTTTCCGGTGACCGCGCGGCAATTATCCACGCGAGAAAAGGCTATGCTCGTTTTTTAGGATGCGCGGCATGTGGTTCGCGGCTCCTCTGTCCTGAATGCGAAACGCCTCTATTGGCACAAACCTCAAAAGTTCTCTTCTGTTCCCACGACCGAAAAACCTTTCCCCTTCCCTCCTCTTGCTCTGAATGCGGAGGAAAAAAATGGCGCTATTCCATGGAGGGTATAGAAAAATATAGCGAATTTCTTAATCGGCAATATCCTGGTTTCCGTATATCTTCCTTTGAGAGCCATTTTGCAAGGCCTCCTTCCTGCGACATTCTCCTCGGAACAATTGGAATGGAAGAAATTCTTTCTCAATTTTCTCCTGGTATCTTGTTAATACCCGATGGTGATAGTTTTGTGGCGCGAGCAGGATTTAAAAGTGAAGAACGTTTTTTTCTCGCCATACAACGGATGAGAAAACGTCTTCCGGAAAATGCCCTTCTTTTTATTCAAAGTTCCAATAATGAAATTGCCCTCTTTCACGCCCTTACAAAAGATAACCCTGACATTTTTTACACTGCCGAAAGCAGAATTCGCAAGAAACTTCATTTCCCTCCCTTCTCTCATTTCCTTAAGATTATTCCAGGACGAAAGATCAGCAAAGAAAAGGAAGAACTCTTAGAATCCTTTATTCCTTCCCTTGGCGATATTTATGACGCTTCTTTCTCTTTCTCTCGCGGTGGCAAAAAAGCCTTTCTTCTTAAGACAGATTTTCCGCAGAAACATATAGAAGAGATTATTTCTTTCTGCGACAGAAAAAAAATTCCTGTCTCCTTTGATGTTGATCCCTACGAATAACGAAAATCCAATACTTACCTCTCTTTTTTAGAAACTCTCCTTATCCATTTTTTCATGAGTACCTTCTTCTCTTTTCAAGGAAAGAAAAAAAAATTTGCATTTAAAAAAAAGGTATGATACTCTCCTACAATGATTATAAAATGCAGAAGAAAAGTGGCTGAAGTGCCGCCGGTGTCTCTTACCTCTTTACAGGGTCCTCGCGATGAAGACCCTGCCTGGGGCCCCCGAATTTCGGAAATTAGCAAAGAGACATGGATTGGTGCCTCTCTCTGTAGAGATCTCCTCAGATCTTGAAACACCTGTTAGCGCCTACCTTAAACTTTCTTCTGGCCTTGATACCTGTTATCTTCTTGAAAGCGTAGAACAAGGCGAAAAACTCGGACGTTACTCTATCATTGGTCTTACTCCCCTTTTTCTTATCCGTTCCTTGCAAGGTTCTGCGGAATCTTTAGATTCTTCAGGAAAGATAAGAAAAGAAAGATATTCCCGCGATCCTCTTGAAGTTCTTGAAACTTTTCTTGGCTCCTTTTCTCAGGCAGTTGTTCCAGAGCTTCCTCCATTTACAGGTGGAGCCGTGGGATTTGTTTCGTATGAATATGCGCGCTATCTTGAGCGCCTTCCCTTCTCTTCTGAAAAAGATTCTATTCCTTTCCCTGATTTTGTTTTTCAGATCTCCTGCGATGTGGCGGTCTTTGACCATCTGAAAAAAAAGATCTTTATCATATCCAACGCAATAACCAAAGGAACCGATCCTGAGATTGCCTATCAAAGAGCTCTTGGACGGATTAAATCCATGATAGATTCTCTTCAAAAACCTCTTATTTCTCCTGTTTCATTCCTTTCTCCCTCCACTCCTTTGAAAGACAATACCTTTACACCTATAATGAAAAAATCCCATTTCCTTAAAATGGTCTCTTCCGCAAAAGAATATATCTACTCCGGCGATATTATTCAGGTAGTTCTTTCACAACGCTGGGATCGGGTTCGCGATGTAGAACCTTTTACAATCTACCGGGCACTCCGTTCCATTAACCCTTCTCCCTATATGTTCTATCTAAAACAACCAGAGATTGAACTTATCGGTTCCTCTCCTGAAATTCTTGTAAAATTAGAAGGAAATCAGGCATTTATCCGTCCTATTGCCGGCACAAAACCTCGGGGAAAAACAGAGAAAGAAGATCTTCTTCTTGCCCAATTATTACAGAACGACCAGAAAGAAATTGCGGAACATATTATGTTGGTAGACCTCGGCCGCAACGATATAGGAAGGGTAGCTTCCTTTGGAACAGTCTCTGTTCCCGAACTTATGTCTGTGGAACGCTATTCTCATGTGATGCATCTTGTCTCTACTGTCCAAGGTTCTCTTTCTTCCGATAAAACTCCATTTGACCTTTTCAAAGCCTCTTTTCCTGCGGGAACCTTAAGCGGCGCTCCTAAAATCCGCGCCATGGAAATTATCGCGGAACTTGAAAAAAATCCGCGCGGCCCTTATGGCGGCGCTGTCGGCTACTTTGCTTTTAACGGCAACCTTGATTTTTGCATTACTATCCGCACCATTGTTGCGGAGAAGGCCTCTATCCACATACAGGCAGGTGCCGGCATTGTCGCTGATTCAGTTCCTTCCCGCGAATACCAAGAAACAATAGATAAATCCAATGCTTTAAGGAAAGCCTATGAACTCGCAAAAGAATTTTCTTCTTAAGAAGAGTAAAGAAAAGGGTCCTGTGCTAATTCTTGACAATTATGATTCATTTACCTATAACCTTGCGCAATATGTCGGAGAATTAGGATTTTTCCCACAGGTTGTACGCAACAACGAACGTTCTTTAGAAGAAATAGAGTCTCTTTTTCCTTCTCATATCATTATTTCCCCAGGTCCCGGAAGACCTCAAGACGCTGGTATTTCAAAAGATCTTATCAAATATTTTTCTAACAAGATTCCTATTCTCGGCATCTGTTTAGGTCATCAATGTATTGGCGAAACTTATGGAGGAAAGATTGTACGCGCACGGATTCTTATGCATGGGAAAAGTTCTCAAATCTTTCATAAAGAAAGCTCTCTTTTTCATACTATTCCGACCCCTTTTTCCGCAATCCGCTACCACTCTCTTATTATTGAAAAAGAATCTTTTCCCGACACATTGGAGATTACCGCCACAAGTGACGATGGTGAAATTATGGCAATTCAACACCGAACCTTTCCAATATATGGGCTTCAATTTCATCCAGAATCTATTCTTACTCCTTATGGAAAAGAGATTCTTCATACTTTTTTGGGACAGATATGATACGCAACGCATTAAGCCGTTTGCTTGACGGAAAAAGCATTTCGCGAGAAGATGCTTCTTTGGCATTTTCAGAGCTCTTTGACGGTACTATTTCGCCGGTCCTTGCCGGAAGTTTCCTTACTGCTTTACGTTTTTCCGGAGAGACAGAAGAAATCGTCGCGGGCGCCGCCTCTATTATGCGCGAGCGTGCAACCAAAGTTTCTCTCTCTTCCGACATTATTGCCGACACCTGCGGAACCGGCGGCGACCGATCCTTCTCTTTTAATATCTCAACAGCTTCAGCGATTCTTAGTGCGGCCTGTGGAATTCCTGTCGCAAAACATGGCAACCGTTCGGTTTCAAGCAATTGCGGAAGTGCGGATGTATTAGAAGCCCTTGGAATGAAGATAGAAATCTCTTCTGAGAAAGCTTCTAAAATGCTTGCCAAAGAAGGCTTTGCCTTTCTTTTTGCTCCTCTCTACCACCCTGCTATGAAACATATTGTTCCTGTCCGAAAAGAGCTGGGGTTTAGAACCCTCTTCAACCTTCTTGGACCTCTTACCAATCCTTGCGGAACCACTGTTCAGATCCTTGGAGTAGGAAGCCCATCTCTTCTTGATCTTATCCCAAAAGTTCTTTACGGCCTTGGCATGCGCCGCGCATGGATTTTCCATGGTTCCAGCGGTATTGACGAACTTTCTCCCTGTGGTACAACCACAGTTGTTGAAATAGGAGAAGGCATAGACCGATTCCAGATTTCCGCCCATGATTTTGGAATGCCTTCTGCCTCGCTTTCCGAGTTACGAGGAGAAAATCCAGCGGAAAATGCTCATATTCTTCGCTCGGTTTTAGAAGGCAAAGAAACTGGCGCCAAACGTAATGCGGTTCTTATGAATACAGCGGTACTTCTTTACCTTTCCCAAAAAGCAAAATCTCCTCTTCAAGGCGTGAAATTAGCATCTCGCGCTCTTGATTCAGGCATTGCCGCAGAGAAACTTCATCAAATTATCAAGGCATCTCAAAATGATTAAACATATTCTTATTCTTTTTTCTTTGCTTATGCTCTTATCTGCTCCTCTCGCTTTTTCTTCTTCTCATGCTCCTGCAATCTTTCTTGATCCTGCCTCTTTCGGCACGGGAATTCTCTCTATGCTTTGGAATCAGATAGACCTTTTCTGGCATCAGGGAGAGCACCAAAAAATATTTCCCTTGTTTTACCTTCTTACCCGGCTTGATCCTTCCGATGAAGAGGCGTGGGCAACCGGTGGATGGTTTTTAATCAATGTGATAACTCCGCAAGAAAAAGATCAAAAAGAAAAAACAGATCTTATTGAAAAAGGAGTTCTCTTTCTTCAAGAAGGAGCCGGTCTCTTACCATATTGCTACCGTCTTCACTGGGAACTTGGCTGGACCCTTTATAAACTTGAACGACTCTCCGAAGCCATCCGCTCTCTCACTTTAGCGTGTCAATTCCCTCACCCTTGGTATGTAAGAAGCACTCTGGCGCATGCTTTTGAAAAGAACAAGAAGATTAAAGAAGCCATTGAAACATGGAAAAAGGTAGAAGAGATTGAACCTGCTCAAGCAGAGCTTGCTCAGCGTCATATACAGAGGCTTACCATTGGAAATAATCAACCAAATCATTAAAAGAAAAGAAGAAGAACTCAAAAAGAGAAAACAGGGCTTTTTTCAATCTCCTTCTGCGGAGATAGAGAAAGCTCCTTTTAGAACTCTTCTTAAAAAAGTTCAAACGACTCCTTTTTCTATTATAGCAGAGACGAAAAGATCCTCTCCCTCCACAGGAATTCTCGCTCCCGACTATAATCCTGTTGCTATTGCGCGTCAATATCAAGCGGGCGGTGCCGCCGCAATCTCAGTCCTTACTGAAAGTTCTTTTTTTCTTGGCTCTTTACAAGACCTTACCTCGGTAAAAAATGCGGTCTCTCTTCCTGTACTCGCAAAAGATTTTTTTATAGATCCTCTTCAAATTGAAGATGCGGCCTCTGCAGGAGCAGATATTGTCCTTATTATTCTTCGTATTGCAGGTTCGCGTTTGCTTGATTTAATAGAAAGCGCAGAAAAAAATGGCATTGAAGCCCTTGTTGAAGTTCATACCCCTTTTGAACTTGAAACCGCCCTTTCCGCTATAACCGGAAAATCCCATTGTATTCTTGGTATTAACAACCGAAATCTTCACACTTTGCAAACAGATCTTTCCACAACATTTAATTTGATTTCACAGATAAAGAACGATACAATACCAGTGATAAGCGAGAGCGGAATTACAAATCCCGACACCATAGAAAGACTTTTTTCCGTCGGTATTCGCGGAGCGCTTATCGGAACCCATCTCATGCGTGCAAAGAACCCATCCGCAGAGATAAAAACCCTTTTACGGAGGATAGCATGAATAGAAAGATTTATCTGAGTGAAAAAGATATGCCCTGTGCATGGTATAACCTTATTCCCGACCTTCCGGAGCCAATGGCGCCTCCCAGGAACGGGAAGACCGGCGAACCCTGTGATCCCAAAGAATTGCTTGCGATCTTTCCTGAAAGTTTAGTACAGCAGGAAATGTCTCAAGAACCATGGATTGAGATTCCCTCTGAAGTCAAAGAAATTTACCGTTTGTGGAGACCTTCTCCTCTTCATCGCGCGGTTAATTTAGAGAAACTCCTTAAGACTCCGGCACGCATCTACTTCAAGAACGAAAGTGTTAGCCCTGCTGGCAGTCATAAACCGAATACTGCAATCGCACAGGCATACTACAACAAAAAAGAAGGTGTTACCCGCCTTGCCACCGAAACAGGAGCCGGTCAGTGGGGAAGCGCGCTATCTCTTGCCTGCAACCTTTTTGGACTTGAATGTATGGTCTATATGGTACGGGTAAGTTTTGATCAAAAACCCTATCGCAAAATGATCATGAAAGTATGGGGCGGAGAGGTCGTTCCTTCTCCGAGCGACCGCACAGAATTCGGCAGAAAACTTCTTCAAGAAAACCCTTCCCAGCCCGGAAGCCTCGGTATCGCCATCTCAGAAGCTATTGAAGATACTATTACGCACCCCGGCACAAAATATAGTCTTGGAAGTGTTCTCAACCATGTATGCCTTCACCAAACAATCGTAGGGTTAGAAACAAAACAACAGTTGGCATTGGTAGACGAAAAACCCGATATTCTTATTGGATGTGTTGGCGGAGGAAGCAACTTCGCGGGTTTTGTCTTTCCCTTTGTAAAAGATAAGATGGACGGAAAATCTTCCGCGGAATTTATCGGTGTTGAACCAAGCGCCTGTCCTACTATGACAAAAGGTCCTTACCTCTATGATTATGGTGATACCTCTGGTATGACCCCTCTTCTTTATATGTACACGCTCGGACATGATTTTACTCCGCCGGCGATTCATACCGGAGGTCTTCGCTACCATGGTATTGCGCCGATGTTAAGCATTCTCTTAAAACATAAACTTATGTCTGCTGTCTCATATACTCAGAATCAGGTCTTTGACTCCGCGATAAAGTTTGCCCGATGCGAAGGAATCGTACCCGCGCCAGAATCTGCTCACGCTATTCACGCCGCGGTCGTAGAGGCGGAAAAATGCCGCGCAACCGGCGAAGAAAAATGTATAGCCTTCAACCTAAGCGGCCATGGTTTCTTAGATCTTTCTGCCTATGACTCCTATCTTGACGGTAAACTTCAGGATTTCGCCTATCCTGAAAAGGAAATGTTAGAATCCATTGAACGGCTAAAAAAGCTCCTAAACAAAATAAACCTTTGAAAATACGTCTTAAAATATGCGGCTTTACTAGAAAGGAAGATGTAGAGATCTCCTCTCGGCTCGGAGTGGACTATTTTGGGTTTAATTTTATTCCCACAAGTCCTCGGTACATTTCACCCTGTACCGTCGGAGAAATAATGCAGGGATTGAACATTTCCGGAATTTCTGTTGCTCTCTTTGCCAACAGTTCTATGGAAGATATTCGGGAAGCGCTCTTTCTTTCAAAAGTACAGGCTATTCAGTTGCATGGCTCTGAAAGCCCTGAATTCTGCGAGAGGGTGCGGAGAGAATTTCCAAACCTTATTCTCATCCGCGCCCTCCATCCAGAGAGCGACCTTTCCCTTTGGAAAGATTCCAGTATAAACTTTCTTCTCTTTGATTCTGCTTCCGGCTCCCTTCCGGGAGGCACGGGAAGACCCTTTAACTGGAATATCCTTCCCTTTCTTTCCTCTTCCAGTCCACTTCCTTTCTTCATTGCTGGCGGGATTTCCTCTGAAACTCTTCCCCTTCTTCTTTCTCATATTCAACCCTATGGCATTGATGTAGCGACCGGCTCTGAAAGAACTCCGGGAATAAAAGATCCTGCAAAAATAGCTGAAATACTGAAAATTCTTGGAGAACCCCGCAATGAGACTTCCTAACTCAAAAGGAAAATTTGGCTATTTCGGCGGAACGTTCGCTCCTGAAACACTTATTACCGGCCTTGATTCTTTAGAGGTTTCATACCGCCGCATTACACGTACATCCTCATTCAAAAAGGAACTTTCAGAATATCTTTCCACCTATGCCGGCAGACCTACTCCTCTTTATTATGCTCGCAACCTTTCAAAAAAAGTTGGCTGTAAAATCTATTTAAAACGTGAGGATCTTGCATTTACCGGTTCTCATAAAATCAACAATACTATCGCGCAGGTTCTTCTTGCCAATAAGATGGGCAAAAAACGGATCATCGCGGAAACCGGCGCTGGCCAGCATGGTGTTGCCACTGCAACCGCTGCTGCGCTCTTTAAAATGCCCTGCGAAATTTATATGGGAGAAACCGATATTGCCCGGCAATCCCTTAATGTTTACCGAATGCGTATCTTAGGAGCAACTGTTACTCCTGTTCTTTCCGGAAGCTGCACCTTAAAAGATGCCATCAATGAAGCTATCCGCGACTGGGTCGCATCCTTTGATTCCACCCATTATGTCTTTGGTTCTGTGGTGGGTCCTCACCCCTACCCTCTTATTGTAAGAAATTTTCAATCTGTTATTGGAAAAGAAGCGCGTCGTCAAATTCTCGCCGCAGAAAAACGCCTTCCTGATTTTCTTATTGCTTGCGTGGGCGGAGGAAGTAACAGCATTGGCCTTTTTCACCCCTTCTACCGGGATTCTTCTGTTAAATTTATCGGCGTGGAAGCAGGAGGTAAAGGTTTGGATACCCCTTATCATTCCGCAACCCTTGGTTTAGGCACACCCGGTATACTCCATGGCTCCCTTTCCTATCTTCTCCAAAATAAAGAGGGACAAGTTCTCCCCACTCACTCGGTCTCCGCAGGATTAGATTACCCTTCTGTAGGCCCTGAACATAGTTTTTATAAAGATTCAGGAAGAGCTCTCTATGAGAGCGCCAACGATAAAGAAGTCCTGAATGCCTTTCATATTCTCAGCGAATGTGAAGGTATTATCCCTGCTCTTGAATCTTCCCATGCTGTTGCATGGCTTCTTAAGAACAGCTCTCAATTCTCTTCTAACACAATTATTATTCTCTCTCTTTCCGGACGGGGAGATAAAGATGTAAATGAAGTGGCGCGTATTGAGGAGAACTCTCTATGACTCTTTCCACCTATTTCACTCAGCTCCGAAAATCAGAAAAAAAGGCTCTTATTCTCTATCTTACAGCAGGATTTCCTGATTTAAAAAGTACAGAACGCCTCTGTTACGAATGCAGAGACCTTGGCGTTGATTGCATTGAATTAGGCATTCCCTTTTCCGATCCCATTGCCGATGGTCCGATTATCCAACACTCTTCTCAACAGGCGCTTTCTTCCGGAGTAACCCTTTCTCAGATTTTTGACCTTACTAGTCGCCTTACTTCCCGGCTTGGAATCCCACTTCTTTTTATGGGTTATTACAACCCCTTTTATCAACGCGGTTTTTCAACCTTTGCTCAGGAATGCGCTTCTTCGGGAGTATCGGGATTAATTATTCCCGACCTTCCTTTTGAAGAATCAAAACCCCTAAAAAAATTCCTAAACCCCTATAATATTCCCCTTATCTCCTTACTTACCTCTTCCACCTCTATTCCCCGGATGAAAAGAATCGCTAAATCAAGCAAAGGATTCATCTACTTTATCTCTTCTTCTGGAGTTACTGGCGCAAGACAAGCTCTTCCCGAACGTTTGAAAGAAGATATCCTTCTTGTAAAAACCCTTACCACCACACCAGTCGCAGTTGGATTTGGTATTTCAACCCCTTCTCAGGTAGAATCTCTGGCAGAATTTGCAGATGGCATTATTATAGGAAGCGCTGCCATTCAATTACTCTCAACCAACTCTTTCACAGAACTTCATAAACTTCTTCGCTCCTTTCGTTCTGCCCTTGATTGCTCTTAAATCCCTCTTGGTAATTTGGTATATAGATAAACTCCCTCTTGATACCATAGACGAGCCTTAAAAAATCCTTTTCATTAAGACTATTTCACTACCAAAAAAGAAAATGCTCTCTCCTTCCCATTTTTTTCCTAAAGGAAAACTCTTCCATTCTGTCTTTTGCACTTTTCATTCTTTATGTTATACTTTTTAAATGAACCTTTTTGCTAAAAAAAGAACCGTCTCGCCTGCTTCTCCTGCGGAAGACGCGCCAAACCCTTCCGGGAGAAAAAAAGGGAAAAACGGCAAACCCAATAAGAGGAAAAAACTTCTTCTTTCCCTTATTATCCTCCTTGTTCTTGCCGGAGGCGGCTATTTTTCCTTTACAAAATATGTTGCCTACAAAAAAGCCCTTGCAGAACAAATGCGGCTTGAGGAAGAAGAAAGAGCAAAACGTGCCGCAGAAGAAAAAGCTCGCAGGGAACTTGAAGAAGCCAGATCGCGTTTCAATCAGATTCTTCAGCAAATGCGTGTTGCCTTAAACAAAAATGATTGTGCCACTGTAAGAAAACTTGCCGCGGAAGCAACCAAGATCGCTAAAACCCATTCTTTCTCTCTAACCGAAGTAACTCGGATGCTCGGTATATGCTCTTTTCGCTCTGCATCTCGTTCTCTTTCATTGCTTGAATCTCAGGCAACTGATATTTACGCATACCAACGCATCCGCACCGGCCTTAGAAAAATCCCTCGTCTTTCTGGTATTGCCTCTCGTTGGGATAGCCTCATGCAAAAGACCTATCTCAACGAATACCTTGTACTTCTTGAACTCGCGGAACGTTCTGTTACTAAAGCCCTTGCCGGAGACGGTTCAGAAAGAAACTACTCATCCAGCAAACTATACCTTTCGCACGCGCGAACACTTGCGGCAAAACGCTCTATTCCTCGCAATATCTCGCAAGAAACAAGCATTGCGGAAACTCAGAATCGCGCCTTCTTCGCACACCTCCAAAAAACCACTCAGCCTGTAAGAATTTACCGGTAACCTCTTTTATGGAAAAAAAAATTCGTCTTGGTATCATTGGTTGTGGAACTGTAGGAAGCCATACAGGCCGTATCCTTACTGAAAAAAGAGAATTTTTCAGAAAAACAACAGGAGTAGACTTTGAAATTCTCCGTGTGTGCGATATTGCATGGAACAAAAAGAATCCTTGGCTTCCCGAAGAAAAAATCCGCACTGACAACCCTTATACCATTATCAATGATCCGGAGATTGATATTGTAGTTGAACTTATTGGCAACATTCACCCTGCACACGATATTATTACCTCTTCCCTCTCTTCTGGAAAATCTGTAGTAACTGCAAATAAACATCTCCTTTCTCTCCATCTTATTGATTTACTTACACACGCAAGAGAACATTCCAACCGTCTTAGATTTGAAGCAAGCGTAGCTGGCGCTATTCCTGTAATAAAAGCCTTGCGCGAAAGTTTTTCCGCAAACACCATAACCAAGATTGCTGGCATTCTTAACGGCACCACCAACCATATCCTCTCTTCTATGACCTCTCTCGGCTATTCCTTTAAGGAAGCCCTTGCCGACGCCCAATCACGCGGCTATGCGGAAGCCAACCCTTCCCTTGACTTGTCCGGGAATGACAGTGCTCAAAAGTTAGCGATTCTTTCCACCTATGCATTCCACAAAACTATTACTCCCGCTGATATCTTTATTGAAGGTATTGAATCCATTGAATATGATGATATTAACTTTGCAGGAAAACTCGGATACAAAATAAAACTTTTAGCTGTAGCTACTTTACACAATGGCTCTATTTCATTAACTGTTCAGCCCTCATGCGTTCCTCATACCCATCTTCTTTCCAATATAGAGGGTGTATACAATGCAATCTATTTTGAGGGAGATCTCTTTGGAAAAAGCCTTCTCTACGGCGAAGGCGCAGGCGGAGATGCCGCGGCAAGTGCGGTGGTTGCAGACATCATTGAAATCGGCATTACTCGCTCCCATAACGCTCCTGTTTCCGAATCTGTCTATACCGATCCCTCGCTCTCCATAGATAACCCATTAAAAACTTCATCACCCTTCTATTTTCGTTTTACTGCCCTTGATAAACCCGGAGTTCTTGCCGCTATCGCCAGAGTTCTCGGCGAACATACCATTAGTATTTCATCTGTTATTCAACAACGCCAAGATCCGCAGAAACCCGTTCCTATTGTTATGCTTACCCATTCTGCCAAGCTTGAGGATGTACAAAAAGCCCTTGCTATTATCAATACCATTCCTACAATCAAAGAACCCGCAAAAATGATCCGCGTTCAAGAATAACTAAGACATTCTATGGATACCCTTCTTTACAGAAGCACCAATAGATTATCGCCAACAGTATCCTTCAGGGAAGCGCTTCTTACCGGACAGCCCCCTGATTATGGTCTTTATATGCCCACTCGCATCCCTCGGCTCGCTCCTTCTCTGATTTCATCCTTCTCTTCCCTCTCTTATGCAGAAATTGCCTTTGAGGTCTGCCATTCCTTTTTACGTAATGATATCTCTGAAACAGACCTAAAAACTTACTGTACACAAGCATACAATTTTGATCTTCCAATAGAATCCCTTTCAGACCATCTCTATCTTCTTCGGCTTGATCAAGGCCCTACTGCTTCTTTCAAAGATTTTGCCGCCCGTCTTATGGCAAGAATAATGAACCATTTTGCTTCTCAGGAGGGAAAACACCTTACAGTATTAGTGGCAACCTCTGGAGATACCGGCGGCGCTATTGCAGATGCTTTTCACGGCCTACCCGGTATTTCTGTGGTAATCCTTCTTCCTGAACAGGAAGTAAGTATCCGTCAACGTTTACAAATGACCACTCTCGGCAAAAACATCACTACCTTTGCTGTATCTGGAAAATTTGACGATTGTCAAGCAATGGTAAAACGTGCATTCAACGATCCCAAACTCCGAAAGTTTCATCTTACCTCAGCCAATTCCATTAATATCGGAAGACTTATTCCTCAAACAGTATACTACTTTTATGCGGCCTCTCGTATTCCGGATTTCTATGCGTTTTCTGTTCCTTCAGGAAACTTCGGAAGTCTTATGGGAGGCGTATTCGCACGAGAAATGGGGCTTCCCACACACTCTTTCATCGCGGCAGTCAACGAAAACAATGAATTTCCGGAATTTCTCAAAACCGGCACTTACCATCCGGTAAGCCCTTCCCGAGAATGCAGTTCCAATGCTATGAATGTAGGACATCCGAGCAATCTTGCCCGATTAATAGATCACTACGGCGGAATGCTCATTGACGAACGTGATTCCAATGGTACTATCATCCGTTACGGCTTTTTGAAAGAGAGTCCTGATATGTCGGCGCTACGGAAAGATTTTCTCTCTTTCTCTATCACCGACAAAGAAACCAATGAAACCATTCTCAGATACTGGCAAGAAAAGAAGATTCTTATTGAACCCCATGGCGCAGTTGCTATACTCGCCGCAGAAAAAGCATCACTTCCTGGCCCCATTATTTGTCTTGAGACCGCGCATCCCGCAAAATTTCCTGAAACAATCCGTCATCTTCTTCATATAGATCCTGCTCTTCCCGCCTCCTTATCAGGACTGGAAGAAAAGAAAGAAGAATACCATACCATTTCTAATCGCTATGACGAATTTCTTCCTCACTTAAAGAACCTTTTACAACAAGTAGAATGAAATATATCCTTCTTATTCCCGATGGTGCCGCTGACTGGCCGATTCCCCAACTTCACGGAAAAACCCCATTACAGACAGCGTCAACTCCTGCAATGGATCACCTAGCGCTCCAAGGAAGATGCGGTCTTTATCACTCTATTCCTCCCGGCTGTCCAGCTGGTTCAGATGTAGCAAACCTTTCTATTCTCGGATACGACCCTGCGACAGAATATCAAGGACGGGCTGTTTTTGAAGCCGCCTCCCTCGGCATTCCTCTTTCTCCCGAAGATGTAGTACTTCGCTGTAACACAATTTCAATAGAAAACAATAGAATCAAAAATCATTCTTCTGGCCATATCTCTTCCGAAGAAGCACACGAACTTCTACAGGCAGTCTCTTCTTCTCTTACTAATTCTCCTATTACTCTTCATCCTGGATTCGGCTATCGCCATATCCTTACCCTTAAAGGAGATTTCTCTACTGACTTTGATGCCTCGCCGCCCCACGACCATGTCGGAAAAGCAGTAGATTCCCTTCTCCTAAAAGGAAAAAGCGCGCCAGGAAAAAAAACTGCCGATTTTCTCAATCGTTTTATGCTCCATACCCGCACCATACTTGAAAAACACCCTGTAAACCTTCGTCGGATTGCAAAAAAAGAGGATCCTGCCAATATGCTTTGGCTCTGGTCACCGGGAAGGAAACCATCGGTCATTCCCTTTTTTGAAAAGACCCGCATGAAAGGAGCAGTTATCTCAGCGGTAGATTTAATAAAAGGAATCGCTATCTGCGCAGAAATGGATGTTATTAATGTTCCAGGCGCAACTGGTCTCTATACCACCAATTACGAAGGAAAAGCCGATGCCTGTATAGAGGCGCTCCACACCTATGATTTTCTCTATGTACATGTAGAAGCAAGCGACGAGGCCTCTCATGAAGGAAACCTTCCATTAAAACTCCAATGTATAGAATACTTTGACCAGCGCCTTCTTGATAGAATTCTTTCCCAGATATCCCTTTCTGAAACAAGGATCGCTATTCTTCCCGACCACTATACTCCGATTAAAACCAAAGGACATACTTCCGACCCTGTTCCTTTCCTTATCGCTGGTTCTGGTGTAGAGCCAGATAGGGTTTCTACCTTTGACGAACCTTCCTGCTCTAAAGGCGGATATGGTACTCTTCAAGGAGATAGCCTGCTCCAAACCCTTTTTTCCAAATAAGAGCTGATTGTATCCTTCCTGCTATTTTTTTTTCTCTCTTATTCCATATCTTCAAGTATTTGCGCAGGAGTCCGTACCGCGTTATAGACCTTAAGATCGCTGATAATTCCTTCCATCCCATACGCACCAGGAATAGCGCCAATATAGAAATTGTTTCTTCCCTGAGATACTATAAGCGGCTTCTGGTACTCTTGATCTCGTTTTCCACCCTCTAACGCCAGAACTGGAAGTTCCTTTCCATCCACAAAGAGCCGTACCGCAGAGCCATCGTATGTGGCGGCAAGAAAATACCACACTCCCGGCTTAAATTGCGGAGGGGCAAAGACATCAATGAGATTTTGTTCGGGAATTTTTGAAGTTTCAAAATATAAAGCGTGCCACGAGTAATAAAATTGAAACCCTGTCTCTGTTCCTGTAGAACCATTGAAAAGAATCATAAATCGTGTAACCTTCGGACTATTAGCATCTGCGGTGGTAAACTTTACCCATGCCTCTATGGTCAATCCCTTGGAAAAATCGTATTTTCCAATAGGTATATTGATACAGCCTTTTTCCACAGGTACAAATCTATCGGGAATAAATTCAAGGGCTTTTCCTTCTCTTCCTTCTGTCCAAGCAGTATTATTTCCATCGCGAAGAATCGTCCCATGATACCCATTGCCGCTCTTATCTTTTATGACAAGTCCCTCTCCCTCATCAAGGGGCCAATGACCAATAAGCGGACTATCAGCGCCATAGAGAGCTACTGTACAAAAAAGAAGCACCAGAATAAGTGCGCGGCCTATGATACTAATCTTGCAATTACTTACAGAGGTAGTCATCTTTCCCCTCCTGTATGCACATATTTCTGCCAAACTTGGCTATATTTTCATCTATTTCTTAAGAGTAACCCCGAATATCTCTTAATAAACCTCAATTTCCCCAATCTTCGCATACGGTCCATTTGTCGCAGTAACCCAAATTCTGATTCTATCTGTTTTTACTGGTTTAAAGGTATGCACAATCTCTGCATCGCTTCTGTTAGAAACTTTATCCA
>JBBADJ010000008.1:0-92146 GCA_041656495.1 Candidatus Ratteibacteria bacterium | reverse complement strand
GTTTGTTCAGAGGGGCAGATATTATTGATTTGCTGAATCTAAGTCTCGAAAAGGCAGGGCGGGAGCGAGCCCCTTGCTACGAGCCAAGTCTGTTCTAAATGGTTAATTTTTTATTGGACAGTACTGAGGAAAAATAAAAAAAAGAATTTGTCGCCAAACCGAGCGAAGCTCAGAGTTCCGCTAAAAACGGATCAAAAAACTTGAAATTCTTCAAGTTGAATGGATCGTTTATATGGAGAGAAGAAGACTGATCGTGAAGGAAATCTATCTCTCTTATTTTCTTTTTTGGTTCCCCCATTTTGTTTTGAAAAATTTTCAGAAAAAAAAGGAGGCAAAATATGGCTATACCTCGTTATGAGTCGATTACGCTTCCTCTTCTTAAATATGCAGAGGATAAGGAAGGATATACAAGGAAAGAGGCGGTTAGTCATATAGTAGATATTTTTGAATTAACCGAAGAAGATAAACAAAAACTTTTGCCTAGTGGATCGCAACCTGTAATTGATAATCGCGTTGGTTGGGCTTTAACATATTTGAAAAAAGCTGGATTGCTTGAATCGCCAAAACGTGCGTATTTTAAAATTACTCCTCTTGGATCAGAGACTCTCAACGAGAAAAAACCGGAAAGAATCACCGCACAATTCCTTACCCAATTTCCTTTGTTTAGAGAATTTCGAAATACGTCACAAGAACAAGGCGAGCAAGAAGAACAAGACGCTGAATCGTTCTTGTTACAAACTCCTCAAGAACTTTTAGAAGATAGTTATCAGAAAATCAAGAAAGATTTATCACAAGAACTTTTGGAATTTATAAAACAAAGTTGTTCTCCCCGTTTTTTTGAAAGACTGGTTGTAGATCTTCTACTTGCTATGGGTTATGGTGGTTCACAAAGAGAAGCGGGGCGAGCTATTGGTCACAGTGGTGATGGTGGAATAGACGGTATTATTAAAGAAGATAAACTTGGACTTAATGTTATTTATCTTCAAGCCAAGCGTTGGCAAAATAACATTGGCGCACCAGAAATAAGAAATTTTGTTGGCAGTCTCGCTGCACAAAACGTCAATAAGGGAGTTTTTATCATAACATCGAGTTTTACTCAGCAGGCTTTGCAATATGTACGAGAAATTCCCTACAAGATTATTTTGATTGATGGAGAAATGCTTACACAACTAATGATTGAATATAACGTTGGGGTTTCAAAAGAGATAAGTTACGATATTAAGAAAATTGATTCAGATTATTTCCTTGAAGAGTAACTATTAATAAAGCATTCTCTTTTTAAAAATTTTTCTTTGGGAATAATTGCGTTGTGTTCAGCAAGAAGGGTTTTAATAGACTCTAAAGAAAGTTCTTCTGGATCTTTCGCTGTTTTTGCCGAAAGTGCTCCCATGGCGCCTGCTGCTTGTCCCATAGCCATACAGGAAGCTGTTACCCGAAAGGCAGAGTTTGCTTCGCGATCCCCTGATATATGGCGCCCTGCAGCGATCAGAAAGGAACTTTTCTTTGGAAGCATAGCACCGCGAGGAATGGTTGGAAGTATACCGTGGTCCAAGGGTCGGTAAATCAATCCATTCCCTTCGCAGGTATGTAGATCAATCGGATAAAAGGAGTAACAGAGCGCATCAGGCCAGAACCGTCCCTGTTCATAATCTTCTACTGTAATATATTTTTTCCCCTCTATAACCGCGGTTTCTCGTACTCCACATTCTGTGGCAATTGAGGATATTTCTATCTGTTCAAATCCTGGTTGGGATTGCAACCAACGAAATATCTTTAGAATGAGGTTGCGTCCTGCAATATCAAGGTTGGTCTTTCCTTTACTGTCAGAGGCATTAAACCCACAGAGGTGGATGGCATTGTTTCCGTGATTACGGAGTAGACGGATAAGTCTGTCGCCGAGATCTTTTCCAGCCCAGCCAAATTCTTCATCTCTGAAAAGATTGTTATTGATTGCGTTTTGGTAGGCAATGCGAAGCTTCTCTTCATTAAGAGTTTTCAGGTCATACCCTTGCAGGTGGAAGGTGTAGGTTGCGGGCTGAAGTACTGGTTGTGAGATTACATTGTATCCTGCAATCTGAACAAGATTTGCATCTCCAGTACAATCAATGAGAACTCTTCCCCGGTATTGGGAGAGCCCGTTTTTTGTACAGATAAGAAGAGTCCAATCATTTTCTTCTCTTCTGACTTCTGCAGGCATAGCATGATAGAGGGTATCAATATCGGCAAGGTTAAGTTGTTGGTCGCAGATCATGGCATAGAGCGCAGTATTTACTCGGATACTGTTCTGTAAGGGAAGGTGTGCTATTTCTTCGGGTGAAGGAGGTTGTTTTCCTTCTACTGCAAGAGTTTTTACTACTAGTTCCCATCCAATGCCTGCAATAATCTGTTTTCCGCAGGCGAAAAAGACACCTATTCCATTTACACCTGCCATGGTAATAGTGCCGCCTGGAATGCCATATTTTTCTATAAGAAGAGTTTTTGCACCTGCCCGGGAGGCCTGAAGCGCAGCCACCACGCCTGCGGTTCCTGCTCCGACCACGATAATGTCATATATATTCTCTTTCATGCTTTCTCTGTAGCCAAGAAGTTGGGCCTCTTATATCAGATCTTTATCTATTGTATGGGTTTCAGTATCATTAGGTACTACGCTCTCTTTTTTTCTAAGGCCGAGATCTTTTGTTGCATTGTAAAAAAATCCATTCTTCTTCTCTTGCAAGATTGTTTCAATGGTACTGTATCAAGCCTTGTGTGGCAAGAAATTCTTGGAGCACTTCGTTATATTTTTCGGGAACGCGTGTCAAAGATGAGATCATCAACGTTGAATTTATTGTGCCTTAAATATACAAATAACTCCTATATTGTACTAGAAAAGTAATGGTATAAATGATATACATAAGAAATGAAGAATTTTTCTGAAAGAACCCATCCTAGGTTCTTCCTCTATATTCTTTATGTTGCCGAAATTCTTTGCGGTTGACATTTTTTCTACAACTTACTACACTACTTTTATGCGAAATGCCGATTTATTGCTTATTATGAAATTCTTTCCTGAAAAATAAAATAAGGAGAAGGTAGTGATCCATTTTTTTGAGAGTCATCATCCGGTAATGCAGGCATTTTTCGCCACGCTTTTTACCTGGGCAATGACTGCGGCAGGCGCGGCAGTAATCTTTTTTTCTCGTTCTGTGAGTAAGAAACTTCTTGATTCTATGCTTGGATTTGCGGCGGGAGTGATGATTGCGGCGAGTATCTGGTCGCTCTTAATTCCTGGGATAGAGATGGCGGAAGAGATGGGAATGATCCCTTGGTTGGTTGCTTCTTTAGGTTTTTTAAGCGGCGGAATTGTTTTAAGAATCATAGATAAGTTTTTGCCCCATGTGCATCCAGGCCTCTGTGATGGTCAGTGTGAAGGAGTAAAAACTTCTCTGCAGAGGAGTACTCTTCTTATTTTAGCGGTAACACTTCATAATATTCCTGAAGGGCTTGCGGTAGGGGTTGCTTTTGGAGCGGTTGCCGCAGGGCTTCCTTCTGCGACGATTGGAGGAGCGCTTGCATTGGCGGTAGGGATTGGATTGCAGAACTTTCCTGAGGGTGCGGTTATTTCATTTCCTTTACGGAGAGAGGGGTTTAGTAAAGGGAAGAGTTTTTTTTATGGACAAGCATCTGGATTGGTGGAACCAGTGGCAGGAGTTTTAGGAGCGCTCTTTGTTCTTCAGATGAAAAGTATTCTTCCATTTGTGCTTGCCTTTGCCGCTGGCGCAATGATTTTTGTGGTGGTGGAAGAATTAATCCCAGAATCACAGAGTACGGAATCTCATATAGATACTGTTACGATGGCAACCATGATTGGTTTTGCGGTAATGATGATTCTTGATGTAGCGTTTGGGTAGAAATCAGGGTTTTTGTTGTATCCGTTTTAATGTTGCCGCAACCGGTGAAATACGTTTTCCTTCTGGCATTGGGTTTTGTTTAAGTAGCGCAAAGGTTTTGTGAAGTTCCCAACATGCCTGTTCATAAGAAATTCCGGAAAGTTCAGATATTAAGCGTGTTCCTCGGTCAATCAATTTTTTATTAGTAGTTTCTACAAATGCCATCCAGTTGTTTATTACCCTTCCTGTTTTGGCCGCGGTTGCGGTAGAGACTGTATTGAAGATAATTTTTATTGCAAGATGTTCCCATAGTTGAAGGATTGAGGGTTTGGGATCGCAGGGAATATGATAACAGGTCCCTTCTAATGCAATGTTTTTCTCTTCTCCTATGATAATGAAATGGCTGGAAGGGAAATTCATTCTATTGATAGAGGCGAGAATTTTGTTGAAAGCGAAAGGATGAAATTCTTTCCATTCTTTTCCTGCAAGAACGATGATGGCAGTGTCGTGGGAAGAGTTAATGCGCGAGAAATCTTTTTCGTTTCCTATAAGAAATTTATAGAGTTCGGTTGTAGTAAGAGAGGGTGGATTTGCGATAATCTGTTCTGATGCGCGGAGTTTTTTGTAGAGTGTGGAATCCCATGAAAGACAGCGAGGCTCGCGTTTGAGCATATAGTTCCATGTATCTGGAGTGGAAAGAAGCGGGTTTTTTGCGAATGCGAGAGGCCGCGGTGAAAGGGTGTCATCATATTTCCGAAAAGGCGGCCATGAAAAAGTGGGCGCTCGTTCTGTGGTATCGGTAAAGATATCAAGAAGAAACTCTTCGTTAAAATAGGTAATAGCGCCTCTGGCATTATATAGAGAAGATTCCATCTCTGCCCATTGTGCCATAGCTGTTACTGTTTTGGGATTTGCGAGGTTATTAAGAAGCATGGCAAAATCAGCGGCATATCTTTGTGGTTCTATGGATGTAAGATGTATTGTTTGAGATGTTTTTTGAGAAATGTGCGGATGCAAGAATTGGGTAATGGCTGTTTCAAGCGCGGCGCCGAGAAGAAGAAGTTCCGAGGTGGTTGCTTGCATTCTTGTAGAGCCGGCTAGTGCCATTGGACCTGAGGAAAGGTCAAGTACGGTTACGCGCGGATCTTCTATAATCTGGCGAGATCGTTCTATATGTTTGGCAAGTAGTTGCGGAGGGTTATTGCATGCAAAAAAAACCTGTGCGCCCAATGTAAGCGCTTCCTTGGCAGTACCGATTACCGAGGAGGTTTCGCCTCCTTCGGTTACGGCAATCAAAAGATCTCCTGTTCCTATGCCGGATTCTCTTGCTTGTTGTCTTCCGAATGATTCATAATCCTCAAATGATTCTACAGAGCGTACCAATGCATAGTCGCCGCCAGTCATAATACTCAGAAAGATATTTTCTCTCTCCTGTAAGAGAGGAATGGAAGAGATTTTCTGTGCGTTGCGGCAAAATTTTCGGCACATAGATTCAAGAAGAATGGCAAGTCTTCCTGTGGCTCCGCATCCGCTGAAACAGATCTTTTTTCTGTTGGTAAGTGCAGTAATGAGTGCGGCGACGAGGCGGGTATATTCTTTACTTGCAGATACTCGTTCCGCTGTTGCAATAATATCTGTATCAACCTTTTGTAAAAGACCGATTCCTTCTTCAAGGTTATGCGCAATGATTTCCGCCAATCCTTTTGTTGTAGAATGGGGCTGTTCCGTAGGAAGAAATCCGAGATGAAACTCCTTTTCATTCAGAATAAAGTTTGTTGCATCCCGTGTAATGTTATCCATATATTTCTCCTATGGAGACCTGAAAGTGAAGATATAAGATTAACCTTATATTTTATGTTGAGAAAGAAAAAATAGTATACTATAAATAGGTAGTGTTACGTAATTTTAGTAATGGTTTTTCTGTATTTAGCGGTTCTATTTTACATAGATAGGCAAGGAAAGAAGCTCTCTTTTTTTACTGAAATCCAGGAGAAACAGATGAAAAAGGTTTCTATGGTTTGTATGGTGTTGGCATTATTCTTTGGAGGAATGGTTTTAGAAATTCATGCGGCGCAAAAACTTCATGCGTTTACACAGGTGGTTATACCAGATAGCCCTCTTCCCTCTCAGAAGGCTGTTGCGGAGGATTTAGCGGTATATGCGGGGAAGATTGCTGGGAAACCTTCGCTTCCTGTAATTTCCGCTAGTCAATATAATCCTTCTCAGGGACTCTCTTTTTTTATAGGAGATGGGGCCGCTTCCCGTGTTACAAAAAAGCTTCTTGGGCCATGGAAAGATGAAGAGTATATGATTCAAAGTGTTCCAGAGGGATTGATTCTTACAGGAAAAGATGCGCCGGGCGCTGCGTGGTCTGTCCGTGTTTCTGCAGGAAGTATGCTTGCGGTCTATACCCTTCTTGAGGAGTATCTCGGTCTTCGGTGGTTTTGGCCGGGTCAATTCGGAGAGCATATTCCCCATTCACCAGATGCAATGATTCCAGATCTTTCTATACGCGCTACTCCGCGGTTTATGATTCGGTCAATTTCATTGGGATCCTCTACCTATCATACAAAGATTTATCGTGATGAAGCGGCGAAATGGGCAAAGCGTAACCGTCTTGGATGGACGCGGTCCGCGGTATTTGGGCATAGTTGGTTCAATGCTTTTAATCTTAGGAATGATGAATCTTTTAAGGCGCATCCAGATTGGTTTGCGCTTGTACAAGGAAAGCGGCGACCTCCGCAGTTGTGCACCACACATCCAGAGGTAATCAACAGAATGGTAGAGTATGTGCTGAACGGCAAGTCTGATATTATGAATATCTCTCCGAGCGATGGAGGAGGATTCTGTGAATGTACGGAAGAGACCAAAAGCGAGTACCATAAATCCCATGGAATTCCTTCCTGTACCTCTCTTGATATACCAGGATTACTCGCCTATGATAATAAAAGCATCCAGTTAAGTGACCGTATCTTTACCTATGCGAATGAGGTGGCGCGTCGGGTTGCGGAAAAGAATCCTGAAAAAGGGTGCGGTATGTTTGCATATACCTTTTATAATAAACCGCCGGTAAAGATTAAAAAATTAGAACCTAACCTTTATTTATCTTTTGTCTATCAATCTGCTTCTCATCGAAATCCTGTAGCTTATGCGCAATGGAAAGATAGTGTGGCAGGATGGCAGAAATTAGGCGCGAAAATGGTTATGCGCGAGGGATGGGGAAACCACTATTCTTTGAATCTTCCCTATCTTCATTATAACCAGATTATTGCCAATATAGCGGAAGGCGCGAAACTTGGATTTATCGCAGTATATGGAGATGGAAGCAAATCTTTTGCAACGCAGGCGCCGAACTATTGGGCTCTTACACGGATGATATGGAATCCAACACAGAAAACCAAGGGTCTTATGGAAGAGTACTGGCGTTGTGCGTATGGTCCTGTCGCCAATGAGATGAAGGCATTTTTTGAGACCTATTCTAAAGCGCTTGATAAAAACTGGAATAAACAAAGGAAAATAATAGATACTCCTGGTGTTGCGTATGTGAATCTTGTGAATTCCTGGCATATTCTCTTTCCTTCTCAGGTGATTGATGAGGCGGAGAAATATTTAGTTGCCGCGGAAAAAAAGGTTTCTTCCGGTGAATATGGCGAGCGGGTAGCATTCCATAGGTTTGGACAGGAATATACCCGAGTTATGCTTGGAGCGCTGGATTGTTATCGGAAACTGGCGGAATTAGGGATGGAGATGGAATTTTTTTCTAGAGGAGTGGAAACGCCTCGTATAGACGAGGAAGAGAAGGCGAAACTCTTACAAGAAGCTTATAGATTAGGAGAAAAAAGGGAAGAACTTCTTCTTGCTCATCGCGATTGGGCTGCGATAAATGAAGGGCTTTATGCTTTTACCAATGATAGGAATATTCGTCAATGGCATACTAATGTAAAGAAAGCGCTTGGTATTAATGAACCGAGTAAGCTTACAAAAGAGAGTTTGAAATAGAGAGATCTATTATAGCGGAGAACTTTGAGAGACGAACTATGTATAAGTGGTATACAGCGTAGAAAAAGATTATGTGAAACAGAGGAATAAGGAGGAAGAAGAATGGTTAAAGAGATTGTTGCAGAAGAGCTTGATACAGGAACCTTTATTCAGGAGAAGACAAAAGAGATCCGTGATATTGTGGCAGAAGGTGTTGCAATCAACGCGCTTTCTGGCGGAGTGGATTCTTCTGCTGTTACCCTGCTTGGCCATCAGGCACTTGGAAAACAGTTAAGAACGGTTTTTGTGGAAAACGGGCTTATGCGCGAAGGCGAGGCAGAGCAGGTTGTGCGATTATTTCATACGTTGGGCGTCTCTGTTGAAGTAGTGGATGCGCGAAAAGAATTTTTTTCAGCGCTGAAGGGTATTCTTGATCCTGAAGAGAAGCGAGAAGCAATTACAGAGACCTTTTATAAGAAGGTTTTTGGTCGCATTGTAAAGGAAAGTGCCGCAAAATATCTTCTACAGGGAACAATTCTAACTGATATAGATGAAACAGTGGCAGGAATTAAGCGACAGCATAATGTTTTTCAACAACTTGGCATTGATCCCGAGGAATGTTTCGGATACCGTATTATTGAACCTCTCCTCCAGCTTCGGAAAGCCGGAGTACGGAAGCTTGGCAAGGCGCTTGGTCTTCCCGAAGAACTGTTTGATCGTATTCCTTTTCCCGGACCTGGATTGGCTGCGCGTGTCATTGGAGAGGTAACACCGGAACGGATAGAGACAGTACGGAAGGCAACTGTTATCGTGGAACGTCTTTTGAAGGAAGTTAATGCATTCCAGTATATGGCGATTCTTCATTATGATAGAGTAACAGGTATGCGGGATGGGAAACGGGAATTTGGTCAGCAGATTGAGGTAAGGTGTTGGGAGAGCGAAGATGCGCGAACCGCTATGCCGACCCGTCTTTCTTTTGAACTTTTGGAACAGATAGGAAAAGAGATCACAGAAAATCTTCGTGATGTTGTAAGTGTTACCTATAACATTGCTTCTAAACCTCCCTCTACAATAGAGGCTATTTGACTTTTTTTGCGGTTTTTTTAATCTCTATGGCAGAGGGTCTATACTTTTTGTGAGAGAGTTTGTGCGAATCTATTGGTTTTTGGGAATGTATGGGTAGAAAGCTTTCATATAGAGGGTAAGGAGGAATGGTTCTTCTTTATTCTGTGTAGTTTTAGGGTTTGTCGCGGATAGTTTTTTTTATCTTATTTTATGTTGAGGAAAGAAAAAATAGTGTATTATAAATAGGTAGAGTTATATCATTTTCGTAATGGTTTTTCTGTATTTAGCGGTTCTATTTTACATAGATAGGGAAGAATAGAAGCTCTCTTTTTTTACTGCAACCCAGGAGAAAAAAATGAAAAAAGTTTCTATGGTTTGTATGGCGTTGGCATTATTCTTTGGAGGAATGGTTTTAGAAATTCATGCGGCGCAAAAACTTCATGCGTTTACACAGGTGGTGATACCAGATAGCCCTCTTCCTTCTCAGAAGGCTGTTGGGGAAGATTTAGCGGTATATGCGGGGAAGATCTCTGGGAAACCCTCGCTTCCTGTAATTTCCGCTAGTCAATATAATCCTTCTCAGGGACTCTCTTTTTTTGTAGGAGATGGGGCCGCTTCCCGTGTTACAAAAAAGCTTCTTGGACCATGGAAAGATGAAGAGTATATGATTCAAAGTGTTCCAGAGGGATTGATTCTTACAGGAAAAGATGCGCCGGGCGCTGCGTGGTCTGTCCGTGTTTCCGCGGGAAGTATGCTTGCGGTCTATACCCTTCTTGAGGAGTATCTCGGTGTTCGGTGGTTTTGGCCGGGTCAATTCGGAGAGCATATCCCCCATTCACCAGATGCACTGATTCCAGATCTTTCTATACGCGCTACTCCGAAATTTATGATTCGCTCAATTTCATTGGGATATTCTTCCTATCATACCAAGATTTTCCGTGATGAAGCGGCGAAATGGGCAAAGCGCAACCGTCTTGGATGGACGCGATCCGCGGTATTTGGGCATAGTTGGTTCAGCGCCTTTAATCTTAGGAATGATGAATCTTTTAAGGCGCATCCGGATTGGTTTGCGCTTGTACAAGGAAAGCGGCGACCTCCGCAGTTGTGTACCACGCATCCAGAAGTAATAAACAGGATGGTAGAGTATGTGCTGAACGGCAAGTCTGATATTATGAATATCTCTCCGAGCGATGGAGGAGGATTCTGTGAATGTACGGAAGAGACCAAAAGCGAGTACCATAAATCCCATGGAATCCCTTCCTGCACCTCTCTTGATATACCGGGTTTGCTTTCGTATGACAATAAAAGCGTCCAGTTAAGCGACCGTATCTTTACCTATGCGAATGAGGTGGCGCGTCGGGTTGCGGAAAAGAATCCTGAAAAAGGGTGCGGTATGTTTGCATATACCTTTTATAATAAACCGCCGGTAAAGATTAAAAAATTAGAACCCAACCTTTATTTATCTTTTGTCTATCAATCTGCTTCTCATAGAGATCCTGATGCCTATGCGCAATGGAAAGATAGCGTGGCAGGATGGCAGAAATTAGGCGCGAAAATGGTTATGCGCGAGGGATGGGGAAATCACTATTCTTTAGATCTTCCTTATCTTCATTATAACCAGATTATTGCCAATATAGAGGAAGGCGCGAAACTCGGATTTATCGCAGTATATGGAGAAGGGAGCAAATCTTTTGTAACGCAGGCGCCGAACTATTGGGCTCTTACACGGATGATGTGGAATCCGGAACAGAATACCCAATCTCTTATGGAAGAGTACTGGCGTTATGCGTATGGTCCTGCCGCCAATGAGATGAAGGCATTTTTTGAGACCTATTCTAAAGCGCTTGATACAAACTGGAATAAACGAAGGAAAATAATGGATACCTCTGGCGTTGCGTATGTGAATCTTGTGAATTCTTGGCATATTCTCTTTCCTTCTCAGGTGATTGATGAGGCGGAGAAATATTTAGTTGCTGCGGAAAAAAAGGTTTCTTCCGGTGAATATAGCGAGCGGGTGGCATTTCACAGATTTGGACAGGAATATACCCGAGTTATGCTTGGAGCGCTGGATTGTTATCGGAAACTGGCGGAATTAGGGATGGAGATGGAATTTTTTTCTAGAGGAGTGGAAACGCCTCGTATAGATGAGGCAGAGAAGGCGAAACTCTTAAAACAGGCCTATGCATTGGGAGAACGCCGGGAAGAGCTTCTTCTTGCCCATCGCGATTGGGCTGCGATGGATGAAGGGCTTTATGCTTTTACCAATGATAGGAATATTCGTCAATGGCATACTAATGTAAAGAAAGCGCTTGGTATTATTGAACCGAGCAAGATTACAAAAGAGAATCTGAAATAGCATCATTGAAGAAAGAGATTGCAAAGAGTTGTTTTTAGAGAGTTGTTCTAAGGAAAAGGCTGAGAGAGAAAGAATTGAGAAGAGGAGAAGAGAAATCTTCGGAGTGTGAAAAAATTTGACGGATTTTTCTTGAATGGTAAGGTTAAGAGGGTTTTTATAAAAATTCTAAATATTTTTGCTTTTTTCTGTGTGAAAAAAAATAGGGGAAGAGTTATAAAATGGAGCATACCATGAAAAAAGTACTTTTTTTCTTGGGTTTCATTTTTTTCTGTGCCTATTCACAGCAAGAATGTCTATCTTCAGAAATTTTCGGGAAGGAATTTTTTGAAAATGTCCGTATAACTGAGACAGGAAGCGGACGGCCTGTCTCAGAAAAATATGTATTAGGAAGCGGAGATGAACTTTCTGTGGAAGTATGGGGAAATATTGAACAGAAATACTCTCTGCGGATTGATGGAGAGGGAAATGTTTTTATTCCCCGTCTTGGTTCTGTTGGCTTAAACGGCATTACCCTCGCGCAGGCGCGTGTAAAACTGGCGGATCTCTTTAACGGAGTATATAAAGGGGTTCGTTTGGATCTTACCCTTGCAAAAGTCAAGCCTGTTTCTGTACTGGTGTTGGGAGCCGTAGAAAAACCCGGATCCTATACAGTTTTTCCCACTGCCAATATTATTGAAGTTCTTGGTATGGCGGGAGGGATTTCTTCCAAAGGAAGTTATCGGGCGGTACGTCTTACGCGTATGGGAGAAGTTGAGAAGGAGTTTGATCTATACGATCTTTTTTTAGGCCGCGAAGGTCTTCCTGATATTACCTTTCATTCTTCGGATATTCTTTATATTCCCCTTGCTGATCGTTTTGTAACGATTAAAGGGTCTGTGCGAAGACCCGCGATTTACGAGATGAAGGGAGATATGTCTCTTGCAACCCTTGTGGCAATGGCAGGAGGATTTTTGCCGGATGCCGATGCTCGGCGGGTACAGGTTTCTCGTACGGACCTTTCCTCTGAGCGGCGCATTCTTGATGTTTTCCTTGCTCCTGATTTAACGCAAACAATGAAGCGTTTTACCTTGCAGGACGGAGATGAAGTCGAGGTGTTCGCAATGTCAAAGGAGGTTTTTGCAAAAGTATCGGTTGAAGGCTTTGTACGGAATCCAGGAACCTATCAATGGAAAGAAGGGATGCGACTCTCATCCATTTTAAACTCCGAAGATCTTCTTCCAGAGGCTTTGGAGGAGACCGCGGAGATTGTTCGTCAGACAGAATATGGAGCAAAAGAGATTGTACCCTTTTCACCGCGGAACCTTTTTGCGGGAATGGAAGATATTGAATTAAAAGCGCTTGACAGGGTGCTTATCCGTTCCAAGGAACGTCCAATCAAGCGCGCTTATGTCTATGGAGAACTGTTAAGACCTGGTGAATATGTAATTGGTGCGGGAGAACGGTTAAGTTCTTTGTTGATGCGCGCAGGAGGTTTTTCAGATCGCGCGTGGCTTTCAGGTGCGGTATTTACAAGAATTTCAGTAAAACAGCGTCAAAAACAGGAGTTGGAAGCCTTTGTTGCCGAGAAGAAGGCAACGATTGAGAGTGAGTATAAAAAAGCAGAAACCGCAGATGAAAAGGCTCTGATTGAAAAGAGCAGAATCCTTCTTGAACAGCTTTCACAGACCGAGGTATCCGGAAGAATTGTAATGCAGTTGCGTTCTCTTGAAGAGATGTCTAATGGACCGGAAGATCTTCTTCTTGAGGATGGTGATACCATTTATATTCCAAAACAGCCGGTTACGGTAAGTATTATGGGAGAGGTAAACCATCCTGCGAATATTGTTCATTCTAAAGGAGCGGGGATTGATTATTATGTGAAGAAGGCGGGTTCCTATACACGTAATGTGGATAAGAAAAATATCTTTATTGTAAAGGCAGACGGAACAGCGAGCATTCATACCAGTTCTGTAGATCCCGGCGATGTAATCATTGTGGGATTTCTTGCTAAAGAGCGTCCGGGTAGAATCTTCAGAGATGTGGTACAAATGTTGTACCAGATCAGCCTTGCAATTACTGCATTTTAATCGTCATGGAAAAAAAGAATCCCGTAGCGACTCAGTCAACACGTAGTAATAGAAAGATTCTCCACAATGTTAAGATCCATGCGTTATATCTTTTCTTGACCTATATTGCGCTTGTTACTGTTGGAGTTCTTGCATACCTTATGATGCCAAAGCATTATAAGGCAATGACTACAATTTTGAAACCTCTTGATACCACCGATACCATCGCTATTGTAAGGGGAAAAAGCACTTCTGAAACTGCTGATAGTAGTTCCGAGCTTTTTATGTCTATTCTGAAGAGCAGAAGCGTATACGATGGATTGATTGACAGGTTTGAATTGAAAAAGGTTTACCGACGTCAGAACCGCGACCGGGTACGGGAAATTCTTCAGGAGAAAATGACTATCGCTTCTGATAATCCTCGGGTTATTCGGATTAGCGTGGTTGATCAGGACCCTGAACGTGCCGCAGAGATGGCGAACTATGTATGGTTTAGTCTTGACCGTCTTCTGCAGGAACTTACAGTAACTGCGGCAAAGAAAAATAGGATTTTTATTGATGAACGGGTAAGGAGCACAAGCGCGCTTTTAAATTCGCTCTATGAAGAACTGAACAGACTTCAATCTGCGAATAAACTTCTTGCGATAAAAGATACCGGAGAAATCAGCCAGTTGGCAAGCCAGTTGATGACAAAACTTACCGATAAAAAATTGGAACTAGACAGGCTTTTAAGGATTTACCAGCCGGAACAGCCGGAAATCAAGTCATTGCGCGCAGAGATACGGGATCTTCAGGGAGAACTGGATCGACTGACTTCGTATCAGAAGGCGTTGTCTCAGGTTTTACGCGAAATTAAAACGCAAGATACTGTCTATTCTTATCTTACCAGTCAACTTGAAGAAGCTAAAATCAGCGAGTCAAAGAATACTCCCTTTGTGCAGGTACTTGATAAAGCAGTACCTCCCGAGAAGGTGTTTCAGCCGAATATTAAATTGATTCTTGCGGTGATTACGTCGGTGATGGTTGGGGTGGGAGTTTTGACGCTTCTCTTTGATATTTTGAAATTTCTCGGAAGTATTTGAAGTGAAATCTATTTTATACCGCACTATGTAAGAGGATAACCCTGATGTATCAGATTCTTTCCAGAAAATATCGTCCACAAACTTTTTCAGAGGTCATTGGTCAGGAGTTGGTGGTTTCTACCCTGCAGAAGGCGCTTCAACAGGAAAAAACAGGCCAGGCATTTCTTTTTGCCGGACCCCGTGGATCCGGTAAAACAACAACTGCCAGAATTCTTGCTAAGGCATTGAATTGTGCCACATGGCCAACCATTGAGCCCTGTAATGTTTGTGAATCTTGCAAAGAAATTACAGCGGGAAATTCTTTTGATTTTATTGAGATTGACGGTGCGTCTAATCGCGGCATAGACGATGTTAGAGCACTTAGGTCTACAGTAATGCTTCGGCCTGCAAAGGCGCGGTACAAGGTCTATTTGATTGACGAGGTTCACATGTTTTCCGAACAAGCTTTTAATGCGCTTCTAAAGACTCTTGAAGAGCCGCCGTCCCATGTAAAGTTTATCTTTGCAACCACGGTTCCGGAAAAAATTCCCGATACCATTCTTTCCCGATGTCAACGTTTTGAATTTAGGGCAATTAAAAGCCCGGATATGTCTCGCCGAATGAATGAGATCCTTCTTAAAGAGGGCTTATCCATTGAACCTGAAGCCCTTGAGAAGGCAGTGGCGGCGGCTAGAGGATCGGCGCGGGATCTGCTAGGATATTTAGACCATGCCGCTATTCTTGCAAAAGAAGGGAAGATAACCGTTCCTTTGATAGACGATATTCTTGGAACAACAGAGTCTGATGAAGCATGGGCACTGCTTGCCGCCTGCGCAGAGAGGCGTATAGATAGCGCTATCCAACGGCTTCATTCTCTTATTAGCGAAGGACGAGAGATTGCCTTGCTTTTTGACGCTCTTATTCATAAAATTCGTCTTCTCCTTTGGAGAAATTTGAATATTCCTATTCTTGAACAGACCGCGGCTGACAACCGTTTCCTTCACACATTTCCTCTGCGAGAAAATGATCTTCTTCTTCCCGCGCTTGAAATGACGCTGGAAGCGAAAGAACGGCTGAGGTATGAACCCCTTGAGGCGATTCCCGCGGAACTTCTTCTTATAAAGATTGCATTGTTATGGGGTTCAGGAGTACAGGAAAAGAAGAGTTCTGTCTCTGAAACTCTTCCTCCGCGGGATTCTTCTGTTGCGGAAAAGAAGGGTTCGGGTCCAAAGAATCAAGAAAAGCTATTAACTCGGTCTTCTCGGACAAAATCTCCTCGGAAGAAAAAAGATCCTGTAGAGGATAGATCTTTAGATAAAGATAAGAAAGAAGAAAAAAACTTACTTACCCAATCTTCTTCTCTTTCTTCTGCTCTTTCTGCATCAAAAGAAAAAGATATTGATGTTCCGACTAAACCTTCGCCCGAGCCTTCTTTAATAGGTTCTTCAACGGATCTGGAAGGCCTGAAGGCCTGTTGGAATAGTTTTCTTGCAGAAATAAAGGAGAGAAAGGTGATGTTGGAAGCTATTGTGCGGGAAGGCAGGATCCAATCAGTTGAAGGAGACCAGGTGGTGATTGTTTTTCCTGAAGATAGAAATTTTCACTATACTATGGCGATAGAGCATGAAAATAGAATGATTGTGGAGGAGGCTCTTGAAAAAATTGCAGGCCGCCATTATACTATCACCTGTGAAATTGTTCCTGCGGAAAAGAAACGTTCTCCCGCAGAAGATCCTGCGGTAAAAAAGATTGTTACCTATTTTAACGGACAGATTTTTGATATGGAGGAATGATGGCAAATATGTTTGATATGCTTAAGCAGGCAGGGCAGATGAGAAAACAGGCGGCACAAATGCAGAAGATGCTTCTTTCCATTGTGTGTGAGGAGAGCTCTTCCGATGGAAAGGTAACGGTAAAAGTAAATGGCAAAATGGAGCTTCTTTCCATAGATATTGCGCAGGAACTTCTTTCTGCGGAACAGAAGAGAACCCTTGAAAAGATTCTTCTTAAAACATGGCAGGCGGCGCAGAAGCGTGTAGAAGGCATGATTCAGGAAGAAATGCGAAAGCATCTTGGCGACCTTCCGGTCAACCTTCCTTTCTAATGTATCTATGGAGACATATCCACAAGTTATTCGGCGCATTGTAGAGCATCTTAGAAAGTTTCCAGGGATTGGTACAAAGAGCGCGGAACGGATTGTTGCCTATCTTTTGAGATCGGATTCGCATGAGATTTCGGCTATTGCCAATGATCTTCTTGCTTTGAAGGAGAGGATAAAACCCTGTCGGAGATGTGGCAATACCGCGGATGGAGAGCTTTGCGCAATCTGTGCGAACTGCAACCGGGAACATTTTCTTGCGGTGGTGGAGAATGTGGAAGATGTGGCTGCTCTTGAGAAAGCCGGGTTTCGCGGTTATTACCATGTTTTGGGCGGTACCATAGATCATCTTGATGGTGCTGGTCCCGAACGACTTTCCATTGCTTCTTTACTTTCTCGGATTGAGGAAGAAGAGTTTTCCGAGATTATCATTGCAACAAATGCCACCTCAGAAGGAGAGACCACTGCTCACTACCTTACAAAGATTCTGCAAGAATACGGATGTGTTTTTTCTAGGTTAGGGGTTGGGCTTCCTGTGGGAGGAGAGCTGGAATATATTGATGCGGAAACTCTGAAAAAATCGATAGAACATCGCAGGAAGTGCTAATGGAATATATTCTTTATCAGATAGCCTGCTTCCTGTCTGCTCGTCTTCCCCTTGGAACTCTGCGTTTGATCTCTTTTATTGCGGCTATGATGAAATACCTTTGCCTTCCCGGGCTTAGAAGGATTATTACATCCAATCTTCGTGCAGTCTTTGAATATAGAAAAGAGGTGCTGGGAAAGAACTATTCGGCACAAGAGCTTCGTAGCGCTGTGCGAAGAGTGTATAGAAATTTCGGCTTTTACATTGCCGACTTTTTTTATGCGCATCGTTGGACCTTATCAGAAATAGAGCGAAAGGTACGCATTTCCGGCAGAAATGTTCTTGACAATGCCTGTAAAAGCGGAAAAGGGGTTATTGTATTGACCGCGCATCTTGGGAATTGGGAACTTGCCGGTATTGCTACCGCTATGTTAGGGTATCCGATGAATGCGATTGCGCTCCTTTATAAGAACAGGAAGATTACCTCTATTTTTACAAAGAAACGGGAAGAAAAAGGAGTGCATGTTATTTTTACTGGAACCAGTCCTAAAGAATTGTTGAAGGTTTTTCATGGAAACGGTATTGTAGCGGTATTGGGAGACCGACTTTTTACCGAGAAAGGAGTTGAGGTGGATTTTTTGGGAAGAAAGACCCTTTTACCGCGTGGGCCGGCAACCTTTGCAGTACGGAAAGAGACTGGTTTCATTGCAGGTTTTCTTGTGCGGGAAGGAAAAGGATTTCACCTTATGTTTGAGGAAATTCCTCCTCCTTCGGATCTTCTTTCAGAGGATGAAAAGATTCAGGCGTTTGTAGTAAATGGCGCAAAAATAATAGAAAAATATGTAATGAACTATCCTGATCAGTGGCTCAATTTTTCTCGTATGTGGGAGTGTTGATCATACGCGTTCGGAAGAAGAGGCTTCTCAATTCTTTTTTTCCTTGGTAATCATTGTGCGTGCGGATAGAGATGCATTGAATAGAAAGAGTATCGGATAAGGAAGAAAGATTGCTCTATTAAGAAGAATACTGTACATATCCCTTCAAAGAGTTCCATAGCAGACAAAGCCATGATTTTTGGAATGAGAAATTTTTGAAGAGGGTATATTCGTTCGCAACAGGCAAGAAGGAAGAGCCTGTTATAGAAATCAACAATTCTTTAATGCCGAACCAGTACTTTTTGTATTTAACGGTCAACAATTTTTCTCTCCTATCTCTTCAAATTTTTCTTTGTGTAAAATAAAAAAAATAAAGATTATGTAGAGTTTTCTTCTTTTGCAGTTTGTTAAGATGAAGAGATTGAGAAAGAATATGATTGTTACACGATACTATTCTTTTATTATAAGGGAGTGTGCCGAGAAAACTCTTCTCTGAAAAGAATCCTTTAATAGAGCCTGTAGAACCCTCTTTTTTACTCTGTAAATTGATTGACACCTTTTTGGCGGAGAAGTATAATAGAATATTACGTGGAGTTGATAAAATGGAAGAAATTTCAATTCTTGCCGCGGATAATCTTGAAGAAGAAGGAATAGAGATTTTAAAAGCGGCGGGATTTACAGTAGAGACCCGAGGAAAACTCTCTGTGGAAGAGTTAGAGCGGATGATTCCTCACTATGATGTTCTTCTGGTGCGGAGCGCGACAAAAGTTCCTTCTTCGGTTATTGAAAAAGGAGTCCGCTTGAAGATTATCGGACGCGCAGGGGTTGGACTTGATACTATTGATGTGGTCGCGGCCACGACCCGGGGCATTATTGTTATGAATGCTCCGGAAGGGAATACTCTTTCTGCGGCAGAACATACCTTTGGTCTTATTCTTTCTATGGCAAGAAATATTCCTCCCGCATGGAAATCTATGCAGGAGGGACAATGGGATCGCAACAGGTTTATGGGAACTGAGCTTTTTGGAAAAACCCTTGGCGTGATAGGTTTGGGAAGAATTGGCCGCCGTGTTGCGGGGTTTGGTAAAGCTTTTGGTATGGAGGTTCTTGGATATGATCCCTATGTGAAAGAAGGAGACTCGGAAGATCTTGATATCAGCCTTGTAACCCTTGACGGTCTTTGCAAGGAGGCGGATATTATTACCCTTCATGTTCCTTTGACAAAAGAGACCGAAGGGATTCTTACCGAGAGGGAGTTTGGTTTGATGAAAGAGGGGGTTATGCTTGTGAATGCGGCTCGGGGAGGGCTTATTGAAAGAAAGGCGCTTCTTGAGAACCTTGATTCTGGAAAGATTCGCGCCGCAGCCTTTGATGTTTTTGAAAAAGAACCCCCGGAAGATCCAGAACTCCTGGGAAGGTCAAACATTTTCGCAACTCCGCATCTTGGGGCCTCTACAAAGGAGGCGCAGATTCATGTTGCAAAGGATATCTGTTCGCAAGTTACCGATGCGCTTCTGCGAAAGGTTATCAGAAATGCGGTGAACCTTCCGAAGATGGATGAACGGACAGTAGAGATACTAAAGGGGTATCTTTGGCTCTCGGAAAAAATCGGCGGATTTGTAAGCCAGTTAGTGGATCTTCTTCCTGAAGAATTATGGATAGAGTATGCTGGAGAGATCATAGACTCTGATATTGCGCCGTTACGCGCCTATCTTCTGAAAGGTTTTCTTGAGAGGTTTCATTCTCAGATTACCTATGTAAACGCACCATTGATGCTTAGGGAAAAAAAGATTCATCTCCGTGAGACGAAAAATCCTTCTGCAGGCGAATTTTCAACCGCAGTTACCGTAGGGGTGAAGGGCGAGACCGAGGTCTCGGTAACAGGCACGTTAGTGGATGGAAAGCCGAAGATCCGAAAGATAGATGGATTTGCGGTGGAAGCGACTCCGGAAGGATATTTATTGGTCTGTTTTAATGATGATAGACCCGGAGCAATGGGATATATTGGAACATTGCTTGGGAGTTTGGATGTGAATATTGCGTCTATGACATTGGGACGCAAGGTAAAACATGGTCCTGCAATCACAGTATTGAATCTTGATGCGGGAGTAAACGAAACAACATTGCATGAAATTGGGAAGTTTCCGGGAATGCGGCTGGTTCGACTGGTGAAACTGTGATATGGATATTATAACCGTACCTTTTTATACACCTTTTCATCGGATGCTCTTCTTCGCGTACTATTGTGTACGCCCCCCAGCCTGATATTTCTGAAATTTCCCCCATTCAAGGGGGTGCATTATTAAAGGTCTATTGCTGCCATTGTTTATCTTCTGGGGCGGCTTTGCCATTCTCGTAGGGTATTTCTGGAGAAAATTTATCGGAGAACGTACGGTTAAAGCGGCGGAAAACCGTGCTCAGGAGATTATCCGCGAAGCGGAAAATATTGTTAATACTCGGAAGAAAGAACTTGATATTCAGGCAAAAGAAACATTATATCGGCTTCGTTCCGAGGTAGAAAAAGAGACAAAAAACAAGCGTAGAGAAATTCAGTTTTTTGAGAAAAGATTGAATCAAAGGGAGATGCTTCTTGAAAAGAAGATGGAACTTCTTGATAAACGAGATGGCGATCTCCGGACGAATGAAGAGAAGGTTTCCGAGAAAGATGCTCTTGCAACCCAAAAAATACAGGAACTGAACACTGCCATTGAACTGGAACGGAAGAAACTGGAAGAAATTTCAGGAATGTCCAGAGAAGATGCAAAATCTCTTCTTTTAAAAGTAATGGAACAGGAAGCGCGGCATGAGGGAATAGATCTTGTTCGAAAAATTGAAGAAGACGCGAAGGAATCTGGCAACAAAAAAGCCCGAGAGATTCTTCTCGCGGCAATGCAACGGCTTGCATCTGAAACAGCAAGTGAAACCACGGTTTCTGTGGTAAGTCTTCCCAACGATGAAATAAAAGGAAGAATTATCGGAAGAGAGGGACGTAATATCAGGGCATTTGAATCTACGACAGGAGTGGATCTTATTGTGGATGATACTCCTCAGGCGCTTACAATCTCCTCCTTTAGCCTGTACCGGAGAGAGATTGCGAGGATTTCGTTGGAACGTCTTATTTCGGATGGAAGAATTCATCCCGGAAGAATAGAAGAGATTGTTCAAAAGGTTCAGCAGGAACTGGAAGAAAAGACTATTGAAGAAGGCAAGAATGTCGCGTTTGAAGTAGGAGTGGATAATCTTAATCCTGAACTGGTCAAACTTCTTGGAAGATTGAAATATCGGACCAGTTATGGACAAAATGTTCTTCAACACGCAAAAGAATCTGCATTTCTCGCGGGGATGATTGCCGCGGAGATGAAATTAGATGTTCGCCTTGCGAAGCGGGCAACCCTTCTTCATGATATTGGGAAAGCTATTGATCAGGAGGTGGAAGGGAGTCATCCGGAAATTGGCGGAGATTTATTGCGAAAATTCGGAGAAGAGGCTGAAGTGGTGGACGCGGCGCTAAATCACCATCAGGACCTTGATATTCTCTCTCCTTACACGGTCTTGGCGCAGATCTCTGATGCATTGTCTGCAACCCGTCCTGGTGCACGACGAGATACTCTTGAGAGTTATTTAAGAAGAGTGGGAGAATTAGAAGAAATCGCCTCTTCGTTTAAGGGAGTGGACCAGGCTTATGCAATTTCTGCGGGTCGTGAAGTGCGGGTTATTGTAAAGCCAGACGATATCTCGGATCAGCAGGCACTTCTTCTTGCGCGCGATATTGCGAAGAAAGTGGAAAATAGCTTGAAATATGTGGGACAGGTAAAGATTACGGTTATTCGGGAAAAACGTCATATGGAGGTAGCGAAATAACGCCTCTAATGGAACTTCTTTCCCGAGGGTTTGATATCCTCTTCCATATTGATATTCATCTGAGCGCTATTATTACTTCGTATGGCCCCTGGGTATATGGACTCTTGTTTCTGATTATTTTTTGTGAAACAGGTTTGGTGGTAACTCCCTTTCTTCCCGGAGATTCTCTTCTTTTTGCCGTGGGAGCCTTTGCGTCCAAGGGAATGCTTTGTCCCTGGACAATCTTTATTTTGCTGGTGGTTGCGGCAATTGCCGGTGATTCCGTTAATTACTGGATAGGGGCGACATTCGGCGTGCGTGCCTTTGGAAGGGCGAATGCGCGTGTCTTGAATGCCAATGCATTGGAGAGAACCCATGCGTTTTATGAAAAATATGGTGGAAAAACCATTGTTCTTGCCCGTTTTGTTCCCATTATAAGGACTTTTGCTCCCTTTGTGGCAGGAATTGGAAAGATGAGATATTCCAGCTTTTTCCGTTATAATGTGGTGGGCGGAGTGGTTTGGGTCTCTTTTTTTATTTTTCTCGGGTACTTCTTTGGAAATCTTCCCGTGGTTCAAGAGAATTTTTCTCTTGCGATTATTGCTGTGATTATTATTTCTCTTCTTCCTGCAATAGGAGAGGCTGTACGTCATCGCAGAGAACAGGAAAAAGTATAATGGATTTATAAGATTTTTTTTATACTATGTGGATATACGTATACGCAGGAACATTTCTTTCGGGTTTGGGATTTTCATTGTTGTTAGTACCGTTTATGATGCGGTTTGCAACCTTTTTTGGAATACTTGATTATCCATCATCACGAAAAATTCATTCTCTTCCTACACCTCTTTTGGGAGGATTCGCAATTTTTTTTGCAATTCTCCTTACAGTATTGTTCGGGCTTACCGGAATTCGTCTTAACCCGGAAATGCTCTCTCTCTATTCCGAAGGTATCGCGAGAACGACCCCTTCCCTTCTTCTTTTTCTTCTTACTTCCGCGCTTGTAGTGGCTGTAGGCGCATTGGATGATTTATATTGTTTAAGTCCATGGAAAAAACTTCTTTTTCAGATTCTTTGCGGTATTGTTACTTGGAGCGCGGGTTTTAAGATTTCCCTTTTTCTTCCCCTTCCCTTCTTTTCTTTGCTTATTACCACAGGGTGGATTGTGTTATGTATGAATATTTTCAATCTTTTAGATCATATGGATGGCCTTGCCGCGGGCGTTGCGCTAGTATCAGGGCTCCTTTTTTTTCTTTTTTCTGCTTTTCATGGACATCTTTTTATCGCTACGCTCCTTGCCTGTTTTTTAGGAAGTGTCGCGGGATTTTTATGGTATAACTTTCCTCCGGCATCCATTTTTCTTGGAGAAAGCGGCAGTAGTTTGCTTGGATATGTGCTTGGCACGATCTCTATTATGGCGACATATTATCGGTACGGAGAGTCTCAGTCTCTTTTGCCGATTGTTATTCCCCTATTGATTTTTGCGCTTCCTTTATACGATACTGTATCTGTGGTGGCGATACGTATGAAAGAAAGGCGGCCTCTGTTTCAGGGAGATACCAGCCACCTTTCTCACCGATTGATTCGGCTCGGGATGAGTCGGAAACAGGCAGTGCTTTTTTCATACCTTCTTGTGCTTTCTTGCGGTCTTGGTGCGCTTTCTTTTGTAAAACTTAATGGAAAAGAAGGATTTTTTGTGCTTTTCCAGACTTTCTTTGTGCTTGCCTGTGTCGCATTGTTGGAAAGGGTGGCACGAAACAGTAAGGAGAGGGAATGACAGAGCTTATTGTAAGCCTTGATATGACAGATCTTTCTTCTCTGAACAATTTCCTTGAACAGATAGAAGGGCATGCAGATTTTTTCAAGATCGGTCTGGCACCTTTTCTCGCATGGGGTCCTGATCTTGTTGTACGCCTTAAGAAAGAAGGAAAACGCGTTTTTCTTGATCTGAAATTTTTTGATATCCCCAACACTGTACGTCTTGCAACGCGCTTCGCCTGCGACCTTGGCGTAGATATGGTGAATCTTCATATTTCGGGAGGAGGCGCGATGATGGAGGCGGCGCTCGCGGGAAGAGCAGATGCAGGAGGGGACGCAAAAATCATTGGCGTTACAGTGCTTACCTCTTTTTCGCAAGAGGATCTTTCTGCCGCAGGTATGAAAGGAAGCGTGCAGGAACAGGTTCTTCGGTTTGCTTCGCGGGCGCATCGCCAGGGTCTTGATGGAGTGGTCTGTTCAATTGAGGATCTTTCTTTTATCCGTCAAAGATTGAGCCCTCCCTTTCTTACTGTTTGTCCCGGAGTAAGAATGGCAGGACCAGAGAACGATCAGAAACGCACAGGAACCCCTATGGAAGCAGTGAGGTTTGGCGCTGATTATATTGTGGTGGGAAGACCTATTATAGAATCTTCAGATCCAATAGCGGTAATACGAGCGATCCAACAGGAGCTATCCATATGAAAGAACGATCTTTGGAAATCTCTCTTGGCGCTATCCGTCGGAATGTACTTCGCATAAAAAAGGCGACAGGCGCGAAATGCCTTGCGGTAGTAAAAAGCGATGCTTATGGTATGGGTGCGTTACAGGTTTCCCGCGGTCTTGAAGGTGTGGCGGACTGGTTGGGAACCGCAACACTTTCCGAGGCAGTGGCATTAAGAAGGGGAGGAATCAAAAGTTCCTTGTTAGTTCTTGGTTCCACACTTCCCTCGGACATTCCCCTTGCGATTTCTTATGCGATCTCTCTTACCGCGGAAAACATGGAGTTTATCGCGGCCGCCGCTAAAATGAGAGGCAGTGCCGTGATTTCATTGCATCTGAAGGTAGATACTGGTATGGGAAGAATTGGAGTAAAGCCATTAGAAATATCTCAGGCTGTGGAATTGATATCGTTTGCTCCTTGTTTATCTCTTGAAGGTATTTTTTCTCATTTTGCAACTGCGGAGGCGAAAGAAGCTACTTTTGTCTTGAAACAGATTTCTTTGATGAAATCAATCCTTTCGGGAATGAAGAAGCAACCGGCATTAACGCATATCGCAAATTCCGCCGCTATTCTGCGTTATCCTGACGCGGCGCGATTGTGTTCCATGGTTAGACCCGGCGTTTTGTTGTATGGTGTTATGCCTGATATTGATATAAAGGATACTATTGGGGTTGAATATGCCTTGAAAGGTACTTCTTCGTTGTTGCATATAAACGAGATGAAGAAAGGAACCTCTTTTGGCTATGGCCTTGCCTATACCTGTCGCAAAAAAAGCAGGGTAGGAATCCTTGATCTTGGATATGGGTATGGCTATAACAGGGCTTTATCCAACCATTTTTTTGTAAAACGAAACCGCACGTTATATCCGGTTCGGGGAAGAATTTGTATGAATCAAACCTTTATTGAGGTAGAGAAAGAAAGTTCTGTAGGAGAATCCTATACTTTTCTTGATAGGGAGTTAAAGGTGGAAAAAATGGCTCAAATTTGTAATACTGTTCCCCATGAGATCCTTTGTAATATGGGAGGAGAAAGAATGAAGAAGGTATACAATGAGTGAAAAAACAGCATGCAATGAATTTCTTCGGATTATTGATGAGAGGCTTACCGCAATTCTTCGGGAATCTTCCGGAGCGCCTTCTGTACTGCGCCGCGCTGTAAAGTATGCGCTTTTTCCAGGTGGAAAAAGGATAAGACCTTTACTTCTTCTTGCTACTGCACAATCCCTCTCTGTTCCTATGAACAAAGCTCTGCACTGCGCAACAGGAATAGAACTGATTCATACCTTTTCCCTTATTCATGATGATCTTCCTTGTATGGATAATGATCAATTTCGGAGAGGCCGTCCTACGGTGCATGTAGCGTTTGGCGAACCGATTGCCTTATTGGCGGGAGATGCGCTTCTTGCTATGGGGCTTGGAGAGATAGCAAAAAGCGGTAGTGCGGATGCGGTCTATTCCGCGGCAAAAGCATTGGATGCCGGAGGTATGGCAGGAGGTCAGGCATTAGATATCTTGTGGCAAGGGAAAGTGCCTTCCGCAACAATAAAAGCGAAGATAGATAGAAAAAAAACCGGAGAGCTTTTTTCTCTCTGTTTTGAACTTCCTCTTCTTTTTGCAGAGACCTCTTCTCGTATAGCGGACGCCTTTATTAAAGCGGGAAGAGCGTTTGGATCGTTGTTTCAGGCGCTTGACGATATCTCGGACAATGAACAGGAAATTCGGGCTATGAAGGTGTTTCGTACCTCTTTTTCTGCATTTGAACGTGCGCTTTCGGAGATTCCCGACCATAAACTTCTTTTCTTTCTTGTCCATTCGCTGTGTGGGAATCTGCAGAAATAATTTTGATAGATCTCTTTGAGAGAGGGCTGTTTTTGCCGTATTTTTCTATCTTATGCTATATTTTTGGTCTGTTAGTGATATTGTCAAAGTTCAAATCTTCCTTTTTCACCATAAGGAAGAGGCTACTTTTGTGCGCTTTTAATTTTTAAATGACAAATTTTTTTCTGATACTTGAAAAAATATTAGAGGGTATGATACAATAGTACACTCTTTATGATAAATGGTTAAAGCAGGACAGATCGCATGGGAGGCATGATGGCAATCATTGAAACAAAAGATCTTACCAAAATCTATCCGCTTGCAAGAAACCGTGAAGTTGTTGCGTTAAAGGATGTAAACCTTGAGATACAAGAGGGAGAAGTCTTTGGAATCCTTGGTCCCAATGGTTCTGGAAAAACAACCTGTCTTAAACTTCTTCTCGGCATTCTTTTTCCTACTTCCGGCGAAGCGAGTATTCTTGGGAAACGTCCCCTTGATACCTCAATGCGTCGTGAGGTGGGATTTCTTCCTGAAAATCCATACTATTATGAATACCTGAATGGACAAGAACTTCTTACATTTTACGGTCAGTTGAGCGAAGTTCCCTTAAAAATTCTTGCGGAACGTACAGAATCTCTTCTGAAATTAGTAGATCTTTGGGATGCGCGGAAACTTCGTCTTCGCCATTATTCAAAAGGAATGCTTGAAAGGATCGGTCTTGCCTCAAGCCTTATAAACGATCCCAAGGTTCTGATTCTTGATGAACCTACCACTGGGCTTGATCCTATTGGATGTAAAGATACGCGTTCTCTTCTTCTGAAGTTAAAAGAGGAAGGCAAAACAATTCTTCTTTCCAGCCATTTTCTCTCGGAAGTGGAGCGGGTATGCGATAGAATCGCTATTTTTCATCGGGGCTATCTTCTTACTACTGGCACTCTTTCTGGACTTATACAGCAGTACAGCGCAGAAAATCTTGAAGATCTTTTTGTAAAATCTATCTGTGAATTTGATGATGCCGCACGCACACATACCACAGGAGCAGTCCAATGAGGAAATCCTGGCTTATCGGTGTGAACACCTTCCGTGAATCAATGAGGAATAAAACCCTTTATATACTTCTTGTGATTGCGTTGATTGTGATAGGCGCTTCCAAACTCTTCTCTTTTCTTACCGCGGAAGAAGAGATGAAGATGATTAAGGATGTAAGTTTTGCCGCGATTGAATTTTTTGGTGCGTTGATTGCGATTTTTTCCGCGCTCGGTGCTGTTGCGAAAGAGATTGACCGACGTACCATTTATACTCTTTTAACAAAGCCGATTAGTAGAAATCACTTTATTTTCGGAAAATTTATTGGCGTGGCGCTTGTAGTCTTGTTGAACTTTGTTCTTATCAGCGCCTTCTTTTTTGGGCTTCTTCTCTTTAAGAAGACTATCCCCGACATTGAGATTTTCAAGGCGCTTCTTCTAATCTTTCTTGAATTGATTCTTATGTCTTCCATTACACTTGCTTTAGCAACGGTATCGTCCGAGGCTTTTGCGCTGATTTTCTCTTTTTTCCTGTATATTGTGGGAAACCTTACTTCTTATGGGAAACAGATGGTGGAACGCGCTGATAATATTATTATGAAAGGCCTTGCTGATATGCTATATACAGTGGTTCCCAACTATGCGAATTTTAATATCCGAGACAAGATTGTAGTGGGAGTGCCGGTAAGCTGGCTCTATCTTCTGAAAGTAGGTTCATACGGCATTATTTACATGGTAGTGGTTCTTTGTCTTGCACTTTACTTTTTCCAGAAAAGAGAGATATGAGACCACGACACGCAAAAAAATATCTTTTAGCGCTTTTGCTCTTTATTCCCATAGGGTTGTTGCAGGTAGGTATTGATTACCAGCGAAAAGTAGAAGATCTTGAGAGTGATCTTTTACTCCTTCCGGGACAAGTGGCGGGAAACCTTGTTTTGGGCGGATTTAAGGGGCTTGCCGCAGATCTTCTTTGGCTGAATATGGAGGAGTATTGGCATTCCGGCCACCATCATAAGGTACTGCCGCTTCTTGAGACAATCTCTTGGCTTCAACCGAATTATGTGCTTGTATGGGCAATAGGCGGTTGGCATATGGCTTACAACATTTATGCGGCCATTGAGGACGACCCTGAACAGCAGGCATACTGGTATGATCAGGGAACCCGGTTTCTTAAGAAGGGAATTTATTATAACCCGGATAAGTACGACCTTTACTTTGAGCTTGGATGGACCTATTACCATAAGGGAAAAGATTACCCGAACGCTGTTACATATCTTGCGAGAGCGGTGCAGTATTCTTCTCCTGATTATGTTACCGATGTGCTTGCCCATGCCTATGAAAAGGCCGGCGATATTCCTATGGCGATTGAAACATGGCAGGTTCTTATTGATAAAAAATCAAGTTTTTCTGATATTGCCGTACGGATGATTCACGACCTTAAAACAAAGGGAAAAGCAACTCCCTGACTTCTTCAATGGTAAGCCCGAATATTGTCGTTCTTTCTGCTCCGTCAGGTGCGGGAAAAACCTCTTTGGCAGAACTTCTTCTTCTTTATTTTCCTCTTCTTGAGCGTTCTATTTCCTCTACAACCCGTTCTCCCCGCAAGGGCGAGAAAGATGGAAGAGATTATTATTTTCTTGAAGAGAAGGAATTTATACAGCGTAAAGAGAAGGGTGAGTTTATTGAATATGCCTTTGTATACGGTTGTTGGTATGGTACTTTTCGCAAGACGATAGAAGAGATAACGCGTATGCGGAAAATTGCGCTTTTAGTAATAGATACGCAGGGCGGACTTCAGGTGAAACAGGTATACTCTTCTGCCTTTCTTATTGGAGTGCTTCCGCCTTCTGTGGCGGAACAGAAATCACGTCTTTTGAAAAGGGGAGATTCCTTGGAAAGTATAGAATCAAGGATTGCGGCGGCCTCTAAAGAAAGAAGAATTCTTCGTACCCATTATGATATACGGGTGGTAAATAAAAATCTTGATCAAACCGCGCTTCGGCTTGTTTCTCTTATCAAAAAACGCTTTTTCCTTTCTTGAACTGGAAAGAGAAAATCATGATTTTTCTTATTTTTTCTACTTTTTCTTTTTAGACCTTTTTCTGATGATGAAAGGTATGAAGAGCGATAAGGGTAAAGAGAAGTTTTGAAGAAAGAAATGATGAAGGAGAATAGAGAGTTGAAGGCGCAAATTCTACCATATCAATGCCTATGATGGTTCTTTCCGCAAATAGTTTTCGTAGAAACAGAACTGTTTCAGGCCAGAAGAACCCACCAGGTTCAGGGGTTCCGGTTTCCGGCATTATGGCGGGATCAAAAAAATCCATATCAATTGTGAGATAGATCGGTATATCGGGAATGGTATGAACGATTTTATCCCATGCTGTTGCATAGAGTGTTGAAGCAAAGTGACAATGTGCGTGGGAATCTTTCCGAAGATACTCGGACTCTTCTTTGCTGAGGCTTCGTACTCCAATTCCGTGTGTTTCGCATCCTAATTCGCGTACCCTGCGCATAACGGTTCCGTGGCTATATTTGGATCCTCCGAGGGTATCGCGCATATCTGCGTGCGCATCAAGTTGTACAACGCAGAGGTCGGGGAAATATTTCTTATGGGCTTTGATAAGAGGAAACGATATTGAATGTTCTCCGCCGAGCGCACAGATAAACTTTTCTCTTTTCAGATGTGAGAGAACAGTCTTTTCAATGACTTTCATCATTGCGTGGACAGAATCACTTTCTGGATCAATTTCCGGCAGGGTATGGATTCCGCATTCTTCTGCGTCTATACCGGTTTCTTCATCCCATATTTCCATATGCCGGGACGCAAGGATAATGTTTTCTGGACCAAAGCGTGTTCCCCTTCGGAAAGAAACAGTCATTTCATGAGGAACAGGAAGGACCAAGACCTTCGCGTTTTTGTAAGAAACAGGAGGAATACCGCCAAAGTTATAGGGAAGTCCGTCTGCCATAATCCTATCAGGTTGCGGGGTATGGGAAGAGGTCGTTAGAAATTAAAGACCGCCGCCGCGACAACCGTGGTCCAGAGTCCGTTTTTATCTCCGATCGCAGTCTGGGTGATATTGGTTGTTTTTACAATTTGATTGGACATCCTCCAGATCTCTTTCTTTTCGTCATAGGAAGAGTCTGGATCAAATTCTAACCCTAAAATAGTGGCAAGCATGGTTGCCGCAAGATCTTCCGCATAATCACCGGCTTTTTCTTCGGTTTCTCCAAAACTTTCGTGTTCAGAGAGGTATCCGTATTGATTGGGGTTTTTAGGAATAGCAAGCCCGACAGAAGAGGTGATAAGACGGTGCGGTTCATTGGTACAGTTTCTGCTCATTACCACAAAGGTAATCTGGCCGGGATAAAGGTTCGCAACTCCCTCTTTTTTTGAGATAAGTTTACATTTAGGCGGAAAGATAGAGGAGATATTGACAAGATTGAGATTCGCAATGCTGGCATTCCGTAATGCTCTCTCAAAACTGGTAAGTTTTTCTTTATCTTTTCCAACCCCTTTTGTCAAAAATACATTTTTGGGTACAAAGTCCATTTTTTCTTTTCTCCATGGTAAGATGAATGATAGTAATAATGCTTATTATTTAAGGATAATCGCATGTTTATGTCAAATATATTTTTCTTCACTTTTTTTGGTTGAAGAAATTGGCGCATCCCTATATAATAGAGGGATGGAAGTATGTGAACTGTTTAGATCAATTCAGGGAGAAGGGTGGCGTCAGGGAAGGCTTGCCTGTTTTATCCGTTTGGCACGGTGTAACTTGCGATGTTCCTTCTGTGATACCCAGTATGCGTGGGAAAAGGGAAAAGAGATGAATGTGGAAGAATTAGGAGAAGAGGTTGGCGCGTTTAGAGTGCCCTACGCTGTTATTACCGGTGGAGAGCCTATGTTGCAGGATCTTACTCCTCTGATTAGACAACTGCATACCCGTGGGATGGAGGTTGCGATAGAAACCAATGGTACCTTGTGGCAGGATTCCGAGGTTGATTGGCTTACCGTAAGCCCGAAACAGGAGGCATTGGAATTATTTCCTCATGGATATGATGAGCGCTTTCTTTCTGTCGCGAATGAGTTTAAATATATTATATCTTCTAAAAAAGATATTTCTTTTATTGATACTCGTATCTCCTCTCCTGTTATTCTTCAACCAGTTAATAACGATCTTGTTGTTGCTGGCTTTATTCTTGCGATTCTTGAAGAAGAGAGACGAAAAAATTGGTTCCTGAGGATGCGGCTTCATACCCTGTTGGGGATCCAATGAAACGCGCGGTATCTCTTCTTTCCGGAGGGTTAGATAGCTTTGTGGCGGCTGGTATTGCACGGAAGAATTATAGATTGTCCGCGATAACAATTTCGTATGGACAGCGTCATTCTCGAGAAATAGAGGCGGCAAGAGATATTGCTCTATTTCTCGGTGTTGAGGAACACAGGGTTGTGGAATGCGATCTTTCATGGGTTGCGAGTGCATTAACCAATGCTGATGATTCTGTTTCTTCCTCACATTTGGAAGAGATTCCCTCAACCTATGTACCGGGACGAAATACGATATTTATTTCTATTGCGCTTGCGTATGCGGAAACCATAGGGGCAGATGCGGTGGTAACAGGGATTAACTGCGTGGATTATTCGGGATATCCGGATTGCAGACCCGCATATTTAGAGGCATTTCAGCGTTTGGTCTCCTGTGGATTAAGAAAGACTGTTGAGGGTGGGCAACTTCTTTTATATACGCCGCTTCTCTATTATTCCAAACAAAAGATTATTTTAGAAGGAATAGGACTTGGACTGGATCTTTCTCTTTCATGGTCTTGTTATGAGGGAGGCGAATATCCTTGTGGAGTTTGTCCCAGCTGTCGGATACGTGCCGAGGGATTTAAAAAAGCAGAGATTGCGGATCCCGCGATGAGAAGAAAGAAGGGCTGTTAACAGAGATTCATTGTCGCGGATATCTCTTTTTATATATGAGAGAGCCGTGGGAGGAGTGATGGCGAAAGGAAGAATTGGAATCTTCGCGGGAAAGGGCGATACAGTCTCTATGGCAAAAGAGGAGCTTTTCTCTTCTGGAGAAAATCCTCTTGTTTTCTCCTTTGATAAAGAGGTTTCTGCAGATATATATCTTGATTTCGGCGATATTGAGGGCTTTTTTTCTGTAGCAAAACAGGAAGGAATCACAAGAATCGTTCTTATTGGAAAGATTGAACCGAGCCGGCTTTTTTTTTCTGGCGTTACAGACCGATTTCCTGGAGGTTTTTCCTCTCTTTCTCCGGAAAAAGTTCTCTCGGCGGTGGTGAAACTTCTTCGTATTCGCGGTATCCGGGTGGTGCCGTTAACTGTACTTTTTTCTAAGTACATTGCCACTGTAGCGAACTATTCAAGCCATAAGCCGGATGAAACGATAAAGAGAGACATCCATTTTGGATGGAAGGTTGCGAAGAGAGTGGCGCGAGCCGGAATCGGTCAGGCAGTGGCAATGAATCAAGGAATGGTTGTTGCGGTTGAGGCCGCGGAAGGAACCGATAAAATGATTGCGCGTGCGGGTCGTTGTGCGGAAGGTTTTACAGTGGTCAAGGTAATGAAGAAGGGACAGAGTGTATTATATGATCTTCCCACAGTAGGTCCTGCGACCATTAGAGAGATTGTTTCTGCCGGAGGAAGAGCGCTTGCGGTTGAAGCGGGTCGTACTATTATTGTGAAAATAGAAAAAACAGTGAAAGAAGCAGAGAGAGAAGGTATTGTATTTCTTGGTACAAAGGGGAGATTGGTATGAGAGTAAAGACAGATAAAGATGAGATAGTGGGTTATCTTGAGGATTCGTCGAATTTTCGTGGAGGGTTGTGTGAGGCGGTTTATCTTCCTGAAAACGAAGCGGATGTTGTGGAAGCAATAGAAGAGTGTAGGAAGAAAAAACGCTTTCTTACTGCCTCTGGAGGAGGTACTGGAACCGTGGGTGGCCGCATAGCAACAGAAGGAGCTATGGTGTCAACGGAAAAACTGGACAAGATTCTGAAACTTACCGATGAATATGTGGAAATGAATGCTGGAGTAGTGATTCAGGACCTTCTTGCTTCCATCGCTCCTTTGAATAGGTTCTATCCTCCTTTTCCTACGGAACGGACCGCTTTTATTGGAGGGAATATCGCTACGAATGCATCGGGTGAGTACAGTTTTCGGTTTGGCGCAACGCGGCGATATATTGAAAAGGTACGTATGGTAACTGGTACTGGAGAAGTAGTGGAACTGGTTCGGGGAAGAGCGAAAGAAGATTCTTCCGGTACAATACAGGTGGGGAATTTTCAGATTCAACGACCTAATTATACAACTCCTTCCATTAAGTGTGCCGCGGGATATTTTTCTCAGGAAGGCATGGATGCGATTGATTTAGTGATTGGATCCGAAGGTACCTTTGGAGTGATTACTTCTGTGGGAGTACGACTTATACCTTCGCTTCCCGAGCGTTTTATTCTTATTATATTTCTTCCGGGAGAATCCCGAGCCCTTGAATTTCTGTCGGAAGTAAGGCGCGATATGACTTCTCAGATGTATACCCTGGAATTTTTTGACGAAGGAGCATTAGAATTTTTAAAGGAAGATTATCCCGAGATTCCAAACCATACCTGCGGTTTTTTTATTGAGAGTGTCTTTAGTGAAGAAATGCTTACACAATGGTTTGAGATAAGCGAACGTTACCAGGCGGTAAATGTGGTGGCGAGTCATGACAGTATTACGTATGAACGGCTCTTAAAGTTTCGTCATCGGCTTCCGGAAAATATCAATGCCTATTTTAAGCGTCTCCAGCTTACCAAAATATCTCTTGATATCGCGGTGCCTCAAGATAAATTTGAAGAGCTGTTTCGGTTTTATCGGAGCATTACCTCTTCTACCTCTATTCAGACCGTGCTTTTTGGACATATCGGCGAGAATCATCTTCACTTTAATTTTTTCCCAAAAGACGATGGAGAACGTGAAAAGGTACAGACCTTTTGTATTGACTCTATTCTTAAGGCGCTTTCGCTTGGAGGAACGGTTTCTGCGGAACATGGCATTGGAAAGATCAAACATCGCTATTTACATATGATGTTTGGCGATGAAGGGATTAGGGAGATGATTCGGGTGAAAAAAATCTTTGATCCTGACGGTATTCTCGGACCCAACAACCTCTTTCCCATAGAACAGGTGGATAGTATTGTTCAATAGAGAATCATTGCTTTTAGTATCGCGTTTTCTTGGTATCAGGGTATAAAGAAAAGGATGAGAAATGCGCATAACAGAAAAATGCAAGAAGGATTTTTCGCTTATAATATAGGAGGAGATATGACGATAGAACGATCATTATCCTTTCCTGATCTGTTAGACAGAACCATTCTGACGGTAAATACCTGTTATGCTGATACAAAGGGAGAAAGGCTCCTGCAGGATTATGTAGAACTTACCGCCAGCGATACCTTTGGAGGCCATTATCGTCGTATAAGCGATGATAATGGAGCAATATGGAGTCTTCCGCAAACTCTTTTTACGCCTGTACAAACTCCGCAAGGGACATGGCGACGGGGTGAAAGTACGGTTTTGGCGGATTACGAGGAAGGAGCGGTTCTTCATTTTTTTAATATGCCCCTTTATCCCGAAGGAATTTTTAGTGGCGCTGTGGGACAGTATACCCGAATATTTCTTCAGGTTTCTTTTGATAAAGGCGCTACCCTCTCTGCACCTTTTCCTCTTATTGAAACAGGAAAAGATCCTGTCCATTGGTGCGAAGGGGTAACCTATGGGAAAAATAGCGCTGCCATCTCTTTCTGTAATCCTGTAAAACATCGGGGGACCATTCTTCTTCCTGTGCAAAAGATTCCAGAGGGCGCTGATTTTACGCGTCCTTTTGATATAAGGTGGGAATCAGGCTGTTTTATTGGAAGGTGGAATAATCGTATGATTGAATGGGAACTCGGCGAAACAGTTACTGTGGACGAAACCCTCTCTTCCCGCGGACTTTGCGAACCAGCTATTGCGGAGCTCTCTGATGGCAGACTTCTTATGGTGGTTAGAACTAGTAATAGCAGAATGCCTCAGATGAAGAATTACCGCCGCGCATTTATTTCAAGCGATCACGGAAAGTCCTGGCAGGGACCGTGCCTTTTTTCTTTTGATGACGGATCTCCTTTTTTTTCTCCAGCCACCGGATCATGGCTTCTTCGGCATCGTATGACAGGAAAACTCTTCTGGATCGCCAATATTCTTGATAGCAATCCAGATGGAAACCGTCCGCGCTATCCGTTGCAGATAGCAGAGATTGATGAAGAAAAGATCGCGGTAAAAAAGAAGACACTTGTTACTATTGATACGAAAAGGCCTGAAGATTCGCCTTTGGTACAGTTCTCTAATTTTAGAGTTTATGAAGAACGCGGTAGCGGCGATATAATCCTTTTTATGGCGCGGCTTCAAGAAAAAGGAGATCTCCACTCTTCCTCTTCTCCTCTTTATTCTTACCGTATACGGATGTAATAGCGTAGTGGATATGATGCGAGATTTGTACGGGTTTCTTTAGGAACGAGAAAGATTCTTGATTTCTTTGGAGGAAAGCGTACGGTACGTTCCTTCAGGAAGCGCGCGTAGCGAAAGAGTTCCGATACGAATCCGTTGAAGATCAAGGATATGGTAATGAAGGGCGGAGAAGATTCTCCGAAGTTGCCGTTTTTTTCCTTCTGTCAGAATAATAGAGAGAATACTTTTCTCCTGTAATTGAGAGAGGATTGTTACGGTTTTTGCTCTTAAAAGTTCATTGTTATCTTCAATTCCCGCAATAATCTTTTTTCTGTCTTCTAAACGAAAAACAGGGATGATAGTTGCTATATACTCTTTCTCAACAGTATATTTCGGATGTGCGATCCGTTGTGCGAATGCTCCGTCATTGGTTACAATAAGAAGTCCCCTTGAATCTCTATCAAGCCGCCCCACTGTGAAAAGTCTTCCCATGGAAGGAGGAAGAAGGTCTGATACCTTTCTTTCCGCGTGTCTGTCTTGTGCGGTACAGGTATATCCTTTGGGTTTATTCAGGGCAAGGTAAAGAGAACGAGAAGGAGAAATTCTTTTTCCATCAAGAGTTACAATGTCTCTTTCTTCTATTTTCATGCCGGTTACAGCATTGGCTTGGTTTACACGTACTCGTCCTTGCATAATATACAGATCGGCCTGTCTTCGTGAACATACCCCTGTTAATGCGATATACTGGTTGATTCTTACATGGTTGCTTTTATTTTGTTTTTGCATATTCTCTTTTTTTTACTGTAGTGTAATATATTTTTCTATCCGTTTGAGATTCTCTTCTGTTGCGCCGCGATGTAGGGAGATTGTTTCAATTCCTTTACTTCCTATTTTTTGCATTGTTGCGGGGTTAAGAAGAAGATTTGTAATGGTCTCTGTAAGATGAGGAAAATTCCGCACTTCTATTCCTGCTCCGGCTTCTTTGATAAGGCTCCATTCTCTTTCAAAATCCCATTGACAGGGACCATACAGAACAACCTTATTGAATGCAAGAGGTTCAAGCGGATTATGCCCTCCGCCGGGAGCGATACTTCCTCCTACAAACGCGATATCCGCACATGCATAAAAATCGGTTAGTTCTCCGAAAGTATCAAGGAGAAGTACTTGAAAAGGAGTTGAGTCCCATTCGGTTTTTCTTACCCATGAAAGAGCACTTTTTTGAAGGTATGTCGCAAGACGAGTTTTAAGAAGAGATCTTGGAGCGAGTATAAAGGAGGCGGCAGGAAAGCGAAGAGAAAGATCTTCTATCATAGCGACCGCGGCCTCTTCTTCCTGTAGATGAAGAGATCCCAGAATAATCACTGGCTCCTTGGAAGAAAAAGGACATTCTCTTTTTTGTTGAGAAAGTTCCCATGCGCGATCAAACTTCATACTTTTGGATATAGATACTTTTTCAGGGATCGCTCCCAATTGAATAGCTCTTGACGCATCAAGGGTACTCTTCATTACCATGGAAGAGAAAGCGCGAACTGTTTCGCGGGTAAATCCAGGAAGAAGACGGTAGCGATTGAAAGAGGTTTTAGAAATTCTTCCATTAAGAAGAATCGCAGGAATTTTTTTCTGAGAGAGCGTATGCATAAGGATAGGCCAGAACTCTGTTTCTACTGCGATGAAGAGTTCTGGCCGGAGAGATTTTATTGCTCGCTTCATACAGAACGATAGATCAAAAGGAAAAAAGCGGATCTCAACCTCTGGAATACGTTCCATCGCAATGGTTTTTCCGCTGACAGTGGTGCAGGTAAGAAGAACTCTTTTTGCGGGAAATCTTTTTTTGAGCTCTATGAGAAGAGGAAGAATGGAGAGTATTTCCCCGATTGAAACCGCATGAAACCAGATTGTTTTTTGTGAAGAAAGGCTGGAGGGATATATACCGAACCGTTCTTTCCATGCTCCCGGCATATTGGTTCCGGGTTTAAGTTTTTTCCAGTGGACCAACACCAGAATCATGGCAAGCATCATTCCCAACGTTTCATATAAAATTGTGTAGAATCGTTTCATAGCAATAGATAAAAAGTTGCGGTTTAGAATTTGTGATATTTGATAATATTGTAGCACAGAGAAGATTTCTTTCCGTACTCCATATCTCCTGTTTAGATGCGGACTATCCAGAAAGTTTGTCTATAAAGGCGAGAAATTCTTGATATCCATTAAGGAATCGTACCTGTCTACGGGCGTGCGCCGCATAGGGAAAGTTTTTTAGGTACCAGATTATCATTTTTCTCATAAAGCCTGTTTTGCTCGCGGGAGAAAGATCCTTATATGTTTCTATGTGGGAAAGATGTTCTTTCAAGATGGTTTTTTTCTCTTCAAACGAGGGCGGATTAGTAAGAATCCCGGAAGAGAGAAAAGTTTCAATATCTCTTATAATCCATGGATTTCCAAGGCTTCCTCTTGCGACGAGTATTCCATTGCATCCTGTTTCGGCAATCATTTTTTTTGCCGCATGAGGGCTAAAAATATCTCCGGAAGCAATAACAGGAATTTTTACCGTATCACATATTGTACGTATTGCGGGTATGTTAACATGTCCCGCATATCCTTCTTCAAGAGAGCGGCCATGGATAAAGAGTGCGGATGCGCCTGCATCTTCGCATTTTCGTGCCAAAATAATTGAAGCATTAGGATTTTCTTCTGTACCAGTGCGAAGTTTGATTGTTACAGGAATGTTGAGATGCGAAGAAAGTTCCGCTACAATTGATTCAAGTATGGAGGGTTGGTTAAGAAGAGCGGCTCCCGCCCTTCTCTGCACGACTTTTTTTACCGGACACGCGGCATTAATATCAATAAACTCTATTGGATAATGATCCTGGAGAAAGAGCGCGGCATCTCGCATAAGCCCGGGATCGGAACCAAGAATTTGCGCGGCGATAGGCTGGTCTTCTGGAAGAGTTTTTAAAAGTTTCAATGAACTTGGCGATCCACAAAGAAGTGATTTAGCATTTGCCATTTCAAAGAATGCGAGCTTTGCGCCTAATTTTCTCGCAATGAGCCGGAAAGAAAGATCTGTACAGCCAGAGAGAGGGGCAAGTACTGTTTTTCCGGAAAAAACCTTGGAACCGATGTGAAGCACGGAAATTTTTTAAGGGTTCTATTTTGCCGCAGGTTTCATATATGCCTTGATAATCTTTTGCGGTATAACCGGGCGGTCGCCGGAACTGGTTTTGGTTCCTTCAATTTTCTGAACGATATCGTATCCTGAAATTACTTTTCCGAATATTGTATGCCGCATATGAAGCCAGTGTGGTGTTGAGGTGGTGATAAAAAATTGACTTCCATTCGTTCCAGGACCGGCGTTTGCCATTGCGAGCAATCCTGGTGTATCAAACTTTACCGAGGCTGAACATTCATCTTTAAAAGGTTTTCCCCAGAGAGAACTTCCTCCTGTACCTGTACCTAAAGGGTCTCCGCCCTGAATCATAAATCCCTTAATGACACGATGGAAAATAATGCCATTGTAATACCCTTTTTTTACGAGACCTTCAAAATTTTCACAGGCAAGCGGTGCGACTTCAGGCATGAGTCGTATTTCTATTTTTCCCTGTGATGTTTCAAGTACGACAATTTTTTCAGAAGCGTTTCCTTTTGAAACAGTGCCGCAGATTGCTGCGCATACCGCCACCCATAAAACTTTTTGAAGAATCATATTGTACGGTCCTTTCGCGGGAAAATTTGTGCGGCAACCTCCCGCATTGGTATTGCCGCATATTTGGGATATTATCTGTCAGAAGCGAGAAAACGTTGCATCCATGGAATGGCCTTTTCGCCATGCCATTGATGTCCTCCTTCAAAGACGTCATGATACAGATAGTCTTTTGCGCCAAGAAGCTCATAAGCGCGCTGTGTTTGTGCGATTTGAGGAAATACATTATCCAATCCGGATTTACCATTAAGAGGATCTTTTGTTCCTGTTTCAACTAGAAGCGGACGAGGAGCAATAAGTGCCGCGATATCTCCTATATCCACATATTCATAGAGATGGGGGACATAATTACAGGAACAGTTGTTATACATGGTGAGCAATGATTCACGGTATCCGTAAAAATATCCGCTTATAACAGCGCACTGAATCCGTGTATCAAGCGCGCTTGTCCAAAGTGTTTGAAGCCCTCCTCCGGAAAGCCCGACACATCCGATATGTCCGGGAGCGCAATCATGCCGAACCGAAATATAATCAATAAGTCGTTGGATGTCCCATACCCACATTCCTGTTACAGTTTGACCGAGCGGTAGTCCCATGTGGTTAAGCCATTGGCATGACGATTTCAATACATTGTTCTGTTCTGGCGCTTCCCTGCGTTCTCCGAATCCGCGCGCATCGGGACAAAAAACAATAAATCCCGCCCGCGCGAAGGCAACTCCGTAATCATAGCGAAACTGCACAATGGCATTGGCAATACCTGGATTGTCCGCTACTCCGGCAACCGCGGCTTTTCCGCCTCCGCCATGGCCATGGGCGGCTATAATGGCGGGAAAAGGAGATTGGGCATGGGTAGGAACAAGAACATACATCGGCATAGTGATACCTGGTTCAGTGGACAGTTCCATCCGTTCTCGTATATATCCGTCACATACGGTCCGTTCAATGCGGACAGGCTGTAAGTCACAGCGTTGCATGGTATGAAGGCCTATGAGACGTTTTAGGGCGCGTGTACATCGTCTGCGCCATCGTTCATACTCATGCATGGATTCCGCGTGAAACGCATATCTTCTTTTTACATTGGTAAATCTCTGTTGAAAATAGGTTAGCGCGGAAAAACAGTGGCTATCTGTTTTATTCATATAGACCTCTGAGTTAAAGGAGAGGCAGGAGAAAAGAGAAGAGTTCTGTATGTTGATATAAGTAGCTTATTCTTCATCTTCTTCCAGAACTTCTTGTTGAGAAAAAGATACTTTTTTCGTACGAAGATAGAGAAAGCGATGAAGCAATATAGCAAAACTTCCTGTAATGATAAGGATAATAGCGGTAAACCATGCATAAAAAAAGCGTATAATTCGGGTGTGGGGCAAGAGACGATATACGATGGTTCCGCCTATTAGGGAGATTACAATGATAGCAATCGCTTTTTTCCATTCTTTGTGCATAAATGCATACCTATATATGACAGTAGTGTAGTGTGTTTCCGTGTGAATGTCAAAGGAGATTATTATACCCTTTTTTTTCTCTTTTATGCGCTGAATTTTCTTTCCTGAAGATTTTTCGATCTTGAAAGCTGAGAATGATCTTTCCTTGACGAAAAAAAAAAGAATGGTACACTTTCGGAAAATAATACGATTTTCAAAAAAATAATATTGAAGGAGATAGTATGGGAAGACCGCATGGCTGGAGAAGGGGTTTATCTGGATTCACGCTTATTGAGCTTTTGGTGGTTATTGCAATTATCGCAATACTTGCGGCAATGCTTCTGCCTGCTCTTTCACAAGCAAGAGAAAAAGCGAGACAATCTCTCTGTTTAAGCAATTTTAAGCAGGTCGGGCTCGCTTTTGCGATCTATACGCAAGATTATAATGATTTTTATCCACCTGCCGCAGGTTGGAAAGATATATTGTGGACAGTAGTGGCTCCGCAACAGCAGGAAAAGATAGGGCTGTGCCCTTCGCGCCATGGGAAAACCATTCCCCTTGAGAACTGGTTTCTCGGCCAAGGGTACAATGCCGGAGCACCGGGATATCCTGGATTTGGAGGAATGAAGGCAAGCCGTATTGTGCGGTCTTCAGAGAAGATCCTTATTCTTGATTGGGGAAGAGCGTCGGGAGGATGGGGAGGGTGCGTTTCAGGGCCTCCTGTTTCTGTTCCTACGCCAGAACCTCAGGGAACAAGCCATTGGGCGGTCTGTCGTATCCATTCAGGAGGAAGTAATATTTTGTTCGGGGACCTTCATGTGGCATGGATGAAACCAGAAGAGTTTCACAGCGATACTCAAGATGTTAACCCTGCTACTGGACTTCCGGTTCCTGCCTCTCCCTCTATTGCGCCAAACTGGCAAAAATATTGGGATACAAGCTATTAAATCGGTTCTTTCGGAGGATGAGAAGAATGAGAAAGAAGATACTGTACGGACTCTTTTTTTTGTTTATATGGAGCTATGTTTTATATGCCGCACCCATCAAAATTGTGGCAACAACCTCTCAGCTTGGATCTCTTGTTCAAGAGATAGGGGGAAATTTGGTGAGTCCTGTGGTTATGATTCCTGCGGGCTCGTGTCCTGGACATCATGAATTGCGTCCCGGCGATATCAGGGCTCTCTTGTCGGGTGCGGGCTTTATCTATCACGGTTGGGAAGGGTTTGCGGAAAATGTTATTGAGAGAGCAAAAATAGCATCCCTTTCTATCTGTAAAATAGATCTTTCTGGAAGTTGGCTTCTTCCTGCGACGCAATCTCGCGCCGCGGAAATGGTCTATCAATTTCTTTCCAGGATAGACAATTCTCATTCAGCACAGTATCGTAACAATTATGAAACATTTCTTAAAAAAATGGCTTCTTTGGAGAAAACTATCTCTTTTTCGTCAACGCGTTTGCGGTTAAGGGGTCTTCCCGTGATAGTGTCGGATCAACAGGACGACTTTCTTCTTGCTCTTGGAGTTGATGTGGTTGCTTCTTTTGGAAGAGAAGAATCTCTTACTCTTTCTGATATGAATCAGATGATTCTCGTGGGAAGAAAGAAGAAGGTAAAAATGGTGGTAGAAAACCTTCAAAGCGCTTCAGGAGTCGGAAAACGGATTGCAGAACAATTACAAGTCCCCTATGTGGTAATAAGCAATTTCCCTGGAGCATGGCCCGGTACTTCAAATATAGAGTCTACTGTAAAAGAGAATATTCGTCGTCTTGGAGTAAGGAAACGTTGAAGTAATGGCCTATATTGTAGAGATAAATAATGTAACAGTAACACGGAGCGGAAGAGAGATACTTAAGAATATTTCTCTTGCGGTGGAAGCATGCCAATGTATTGGTGTTCGTGGCGCGAATGGCGCGGGAAAAACCACGCTTTTACATCTTATTAATGGATTAGTAACCCCTTCGTTTGGAGATGTTTCCCTTTTCGGTCAAGAACTTACAACCCAAAAACTACGAGAAAGAAGAATAGAGATCGGATATGTACCTCAACATTTTGATACTGCCTATGAAATGCCGGTTCGCGTGAAAGATGTTGTTCTTATGGGGTGTTATGGAAGAATTGGATTTTTCCATTTTCCTGACCGTTTTTTACATATTGAGGCATTGAATTTAATGGAACGGTTAGAGGTTGCGCATCTTGCTAAACGGCCTTTTGGTCATATTTCAGGAGGAGAACGTCAGAAAGTGATGATTGCGAGGGCTCTTATGCAAAGGCCGAAGATTTTGCTTCTTGACGAACCCTTTGCTTCTCTTTCTGATAAGGCTACTTCCGCGGCTTCTGCATTGATTTTAGATATCCATCGTGAAAAACAATTAACGACCTTTATGATTTCTCATGAAATCTCTCTTCTTGAAAAACTTTGCGACAGAATTATTACTGTAGAAGAAGGAAGTGTTATAGAAAGGAACTGAAACTTATGGAGATTGGATTTATTCTCTTTCCGCTTTTTGCGACTTCGCTGGCAGGACTTGCCTGTTCTTTAGTTGGAGTAACTGTGGTAACTATGGGGCTTTCTTTTATCGGAGTATGTATGTCGCATGCGGCCTTTGCGGGAGCGTTGGTAGGAATTTTTTCCGGATTAAATCCGCTTCTCTGCTCTTTTTTTGCCTGTTTTGCTACCGCGGGTGTGTTGGGTCCTCTTTCTGAACGGAGTGAAATACGGCCCGATACTGCGCTTGGAATTATTTTTTCCGCTACTCTTGGAGTGGCATTTCTTATGCTTCCCTTAATTCCCGGAGCAAAAAGCGAGGGATTGCGTTTTTTATGGGGAAGCGTACTTACTGTCGGATCGCGAGAACTCTTTGTTGAACTTGTGGTATGCGCTATTGTGATTGTAGGAATCTTTATTTTTTATAAAGAGATTCAGTCAATTGTCTTTAATAGGACACTTGCTTCTGCTTCTGGTATTCCAGTACGTCCGGTATTTAACGGACTTCTTTTTCTTACCGGCGCTTCTATTGCGGCCTCTTTGACAGTGGTGGGAGGGCTCTTGGTTTTTGCTCTTATTGTTAATCCTGCGGCCGCCGCCTATCAGTTAACGTATGATTTGAAAAAAATGTATGTTATTGCCGCACTTTTGGGACTTGCGTCGGGATGGACAGGACTTTTGGTCTCTTTTTTTCTGAATATTCCTACAGGAGCTCCGATTGCTTTAGCTTCTGTACTCTTCTTTCTTCTTGCGGTTATAGCTTCTCCCAAACGACGTCGTCAGAGGAGTGTGAAATGAAAAAAAAAGAATTTTTCAACTATCATGCGCCTTCCTGGAAACAGGCAGAAAAAAGAAGTTCTCTTCTTCGGGTTATCAGAGAATCAGGCCTGAAAAAAGGGTGTCGCGTCTGTGATGTCGGCACAGGAACAGGTGTTTTGATTCCTTTTATATTACGGGCGGTGGGACCTGAAGGAAGTGTGGTTGCCATTGATTATGCGCCTGTTATGATTGATGAGGCAAAAAAACGGCACAGTGCAAAGAATCTCTCTTTTGTTATCGCGGACATTCATCATACTGATTTTGATGATAGTTCGTTTGATGCGCTCTTTTGTAATGCATGTTTTCCTCATTTTCGGAATAAATCCTTAGCGCTGAAAGAAATAGCGCGGATTTTAAAGCCAGAAGGACTTTTGGTGCTTTCTCATCCCACGGGAAGAGAGAGTGTGAATCAATGTCACCGAGATGCGGGAGGTCCGGTGGGAAGGGATAGGGTTCCTTCAGGGGTACAGGCGGGAATAAATCTGAAACGCGCGGGATTCTATCCTTTTAAGATGATTGATGAACCAGAATTCTATCTTCTTGCGGCAATTCAAAGATCTTGATAATCTATCTCGGATCTTATGAGGAAAGAAGATAGATAAGAAGGAAGGGTACGTATGCCGAAGGTCTAACCTTTCGCGATTTTTTTACAGAGAGTTCTAATCTTCTTTGACCAAAACCCTTCTTTCCTATACAATTCTTTGTATGAAAAGAAGAGAGGTAAGCGGTGAGCGCATTCTTCTCCGTATCGCGCAACCATCTTTTGTTCTGTTTATTATTCTATTTTTGATCTTTCTTACCGCGCATATAGAATCTTTTGTTTCATTTGGAACGATTCTTCGTCATGCACTCTTTTATGCGGTGGTTCCGGTTCTTCTTATTATTTTTTCGTTCAGAATTATCTCTTACTATTACCATTTACAGGCGCAGAGCTTATCTTATCTGAAAATTATTCATAATGCGCAGGTGATTCTTCTTGCCACTGAAGATATGGAAGATTTTCTCGTGGAGGTTCTTGATATTTTCTGTCGACTTTTTCGCGGCCAGAAAGCTCTGCTTTTTGTGGTGGATCCACAGTTGAAACGCTTTGTAAAGAACGATGAATTTGTTATAGATTTTGGTTTATCTCAAAGGAAAGCAAAAAGTCATAGTATAAAACTTTTCAATCCAACTGTTATTACAGAATCGTGTCAGAAAAAACTTGATGCAAAGATACGAGAACATGGTATTGTACAGGCTACTGCGGCAGCGATTGTTCCTGTTCTTAACAAGAGTTCTATTGCGGCAATTGCTGTTGTAGGAACAGAATTTGCGGATAAACGTTTTTTTGAGCGTCTTCAAGAGCCTATAGATATTTTTACGCGTCTTGCTTCCTCTGCTCTTGAAAATGCTCTTCTCCGCCAGGAAATCTCTGAAATCGCTATTACCGATGCTCTTACGACACTCTATAATAGACGGTTTTTTCAGAAGAAATTAAAAGAAGAACTTTCCCGGGCAAAACGGAACCAGTTTCCTCTTACGGTAATGATCTCTGATCTTGATAATTTTAAATATTATGTAGATACATTCGGGCATCCTGAAGGAGATAGGATCCTCCATGATATCGCAGTAAAGATAAAGGCTTGTTTACGTGAAGAAGACAGTATGTGCAGGTTTGGAGGCGATGAGTTTGCTTATATCTTCCCTATGACCGATGCCCTTGAAGCAATTACTGCCGCGGAACGGATTAAGACAATGCTTTCTTCAGATCCACTGATTATTGATGGAAAGAAGACCTATATCTCCTTAAGTATGGGCATAGCATCTTTTCCAGAACATGGTGAAATTGATGAAGAACTTCTAAAGAGGGCGGATACCGCACTTTTTTCTTCAAAAAGAAGTGGAAAAAATCAAGTTTCTGTATATCGGGACTATTGTGACGAGGTGAGGAATGGATCGAAAAGCAAAGATATCAAGAAAAACAAGTGAAACAAATATTAGTATGGAACTGAATCTTGATGGAACAGGAGTATCAACGATAGAACTTGAGGCAGGATTCTGGCGACATATGATGACGCTTCTTTTCTTTTTTTCTCGGATAGATGCCTGTGTTGTTGCAAAGGGAGATCTTGATGTGGACGATCATCATACTGTAGAAGATTTAGGAATCTCTTTTGGTGCGGCTGTAAAGCAGGCGCTCGGAGACCGAAGCAATATTACGCGGTTCGGTACGTCTCTTATGCCGATGGATGAAACTCTTGTTCAAATTGCGCTTGATATCTCCGGAAGACCCTATCTTGGATTTCATGTTCCGGTGGTACGGGGATGGGAGCAGTCAGTGCTTATTGAAAACACTCAGGAATTTTTACGAGCTTTTGTAAATCATGCTGGTATTACTCTTCATGTAAAACTCTTTGTGGGAGAAAACACGCATCATATCTGCGAAGCTATCTTCAAAGGATTGGGACTCGCGCTTCGGAAGGCAGTGAAACCCGACCTTTTGGGAGTACCTTCTACAAAGGGTTCTTTTGACTGATTTTTTTTAGAGAGAATGAACAGTAAGAAACGAGTAAAAGAGTTTATTGATTATCTTTCCGCCCAGAAAGGATATTCATCTCATACTATTATCGCATATCAAAAAGACCTTTCAAGGTTTCAGATATTCCTTTCGGAACGATCAATAGATACAGTACAACGAGATACTGTGAGAGAATATATCGCTTTTCTTCGCGAAGAGTATCATCCGCGGAGTGTGGCGCGTAACATTGCATCTCTTAGATCCTTCTATCGCTTTCTTTTGAGAAGAGGATATGCGAAACAAAATCCCTTCTTGACGATTCCTACCCCGAAAATTCCCACACGGCTTCCGGTTTTTCTTTCCTATGAAGAGATTGAAAGAATTCTTTCCGCGGCCCATCCTTCTCCGCGGATCGGAGTTCGGGACAGGGCAATCTTAGAAACTCTTTATTCTTGCGGTCTTCGGGTGGGAGAACTAGTGGCGTTAAAGGTTGTGGATCTTAATATTCCCGATGATACAGTAAAAGTTTTTGGTAAGGGAAAGAAGGAGCGGATTATTCCTGTGGGGTCTTATGCGATGAAATACCTTTTAGCATATCTTGAACAGCGCCCTTCATCAAGGAGTCCGTACCTTTTCCTTAATCTGAAAGGAAGAAGAATTACCGCGCGAAGCATTGAACGTATGGTAAAGAAATATTCAATAAAAGCAGGGATTATGAAGGAAGTTACTCCCCATACATTCCGGCACAGTTTTGCTACGCATCTTCTGGACCGTGGAGCTGATATTCGTACTGTACAGGAACTTCTCGGCCATAGCGATCCAGCTTCTACCCAGATCTATACCCATCTTACCATTAACCGTTTACGGGAGCTTTATGGGAGATATCATCCCAGGGAGCATTTTGAATTCCGATAACCCTTTTTCTTTGAAACAATCTATCTTAATCGGAAGGTTGATTTAATGAGGAGTCGGAAGAGTTACAGTGCAGAACCGAAGGATTCCGTCGAGAGAAATGGTGATGATCTTGTTTCGGGCAGGTATCTGTCGCGGTTGAGAAAGATCCGGACTAAAGAGTGTGGCATTGTTCCATATACCGCGAATAACAATAGTTCCTTTTGGTTTGTGATACTGGATTGAATGGGTGATCTCTTCATTCCTGTATGTATAGAATGGATGAGGAACCTTTTCAAATGCGCAGTTAAGAAAATGAATAATGACAGTATCTCCGTTGATAAAAGGGTTCCATCTGAAGTTAGAGGGAACCTCTACGGAAAGTTGGTCTGGAAGCAAGGTTTTTACTTTCTGCAAAAATGCCGGAAGTGATTCAGGATTATTCAACCTGCGGGGACTCCAGAGAAGGAGACCTTTCCCAACCGAGAATTTATACCACCCGTCTTGAGGGGTGAGAGGGCTAGAAACCTTTACTGTTGAAGGAACGGGAATGGAGCGGGAAGGCCATTTTCCGGGAATAAAAAAGGTATGAATATCAATGGATCGGTTGGGTTCAATGGTGTGGCACTTTAACCCGAAGGCCGCAAGAAATCTTTTTAGAAGAGGATCACCGTGGCTATTATGGGTTCCCAAAGGACCTGATGCAATGATTGTTCCTCCTTCTTCCAGATAGGAGAGAAGGATTTTTTGTTCATTTTCTGAAAGGCAGGCTATATCGGCCATGGCAATTACCGGATAGTTTCTTGCTTCTTTTAAGGTTGTGATTACCGAGGCGGGAATGTTTTCTTCAAAACAGTGTGTGGTAAGGTTCCTGAAGGATTCTTCATAATCTCCCGGAAGATCGCCCCGATTAATTTTGGTATCTGAAGAATAAAAAATCGCGAGGGAAGAGAGAGGTTTTCCCTGAAAGAGTTCTGGATGCGCCTGTTCGTAACAATAGGCTTCTTTTACAATATCTTCTTCATTGGGAAGATTTCCCATTTCGTCCGCCGCCACATTTACTCTTCCTTTTCCGGCAGAGATCCAACATCCTGTCCCGAAAAATTTGTTCAATGCCCAGACAAGGAATGCAGAGTCTGGGTAGAATGCAAATCCAAGCCCGAAACAGGGAGCACGACGTTCCGCGGCAACCGCGCGGTTCAGCAAGAGGTTGGGAACCCGATACCGTAATCCCGCGCCACTTCTTCCGCATGTGATATCTCCGCACATTTCAAGCATGATATGGTTCAGGTACTGTCCTATATGTACAATACTTCCTCCAGAACTCTCCGCACTTTTAGAGGGACCAGAGCTACTGCAGGCAGTTAGAGGAAAGTCCTCTCCGAGGACAGTACGGGGAATCATAAGAAATTCTGCCGCGCTCTCGCAACGAAACCGCACCCATGCACGGAAAAGCGGGTTGTCATAATTTCCCCAGAAGGATATATCCTTCCAATCAGGAAGATCTTCTCCGCTCTTTTTTTTGAATCCTTCTCTACAATAGATACATCCGCAACTATCCCATCCAGGATAGAATAGTCCGTCATCAAACATGAGCCCGTCTATCTGGGTTTCATCCTGTAATTGTTTCAAATATTCTCCAGAGGCCTTTCTGAAGTCGGGATTGTTAATACAGAACATTTCAAATTGGTATCCTTCATAAAAGGCTGGTTCATTTGATTGAATCCTTATCATTCGCCAATCATTAAGACGGGAAGAACGCCAAGATAATGATTCCGCCATTTCTAAAGAAGGATGAAAGGTCATACGGTTTCGTCCTTCATGGTAGAGTTTCCATTTTCCTTCCATGGTTCGGGGCCGATGAATTCCAGGCGCGGAAAAATGATCAAAGAGCTGAATCTGATAGTGATGACAGACTTCGCGACTAAACCGAATAAGTTCATGTACTCGATCAAAACAGTAGATATAATCCCATCGGCAATGGAATCCAAAGATGAGCGCGAGAGTAATACCCGCTTCACTAAAGTTTTCTGCGCGCTTTTGCAACTTTTTTTCTATATTGGTATCAGGGTAATTAAATTCTTCCCATCGAAACCACCAACTTGCGACACGAAGATTCTGCATTTTTTTTACCCTTTTATAACTGCCATGGGTTTCATGACACAGACTCGTTTTGAAAGTTCCGCTTTTTCTACAATATCAACGACTTCATTTACATCCTTATAGGCTTCTGGAACTTCCTCTGCGACTCCACGTGCGCTTTTCGCCATAAGAAAAATACCTTTCTTTGAGAAATCTTCAAAAAGGTTCCTTCCCTTAGTTTGACGTATAGATTCTTTTCTTGACATTTTTCTTCCTGCGCCATGGCAGGTAGATCCCCATGTGCGGGAGAGCGCTTTCTCTGTACCAAGCAGAACATACGACGCGCTTCCCATTGTTCCGGGGATAAATACAGGCTGTCCGATGGTACGATAAGCTTCGGGAAGATCTTTATGTCCCGGAGGGAATGCGCGCGTGGCGCCTTTTCTATGGAGAAAAAGGCGCGTTTGCTTTCCTTGTACATCGTGAAATTCAAATCTTCCTATATTATGAGAGACATCATAGACGGTTTGAAGTCGGGATTCAGGAGAACCAGAACCAAAAATATGGGCAAATACCTCTCGTATTCGGTGGGTGATAAGTTGCCGGTTTGCCCATGCAAAATTTGCGGCCGCCGCCATAGCGCGATAATATTGTTTTGCGTCATACGAATCCATGGGCGCTCCCGCAAGCTGAAAATCCGGAAGTTCGCGTTTTTCTTTTTTAGCTTTTTTTACACATCGCGCAAGGTAATTGTCGCAGGTTTGATAGCCAAGACCCCGGCTTCCTGTATGGAGCATGATGACTGTCTGTCCTTCAAAAAGCCCGAGTATCTTTGCCGCATTGTTATCAAAAAGAGAAGAGATTCTCTGAATCTCAAGAAAATGGTTTCCTGACCCGAGTGTTCCTAATTGTTGCGCGCCGAGTTCTAAGGCTCTGGGTCCGAGTGTATCAGGGTCGGCATCTTTCATTGCGCCGTTATCTTCACAGAATATAAGATCAGACTCTTCACCGAATCCCTGGTTAACAGGCCATCGCGCGCCTTCGCGAAGCAGGGTGGCAAGTTCTTTTTTTTTAAGACGGAGGGATCCTGAAGATCCGACTCCTGATGGTACCGCTGAAAAGAGAAGGGTTGTAATCTCGCGTAGTTTTGGGGTGATTTCGTCTGCACTAAGGGTTGTACGAAGGAGCCGTACTCCGCAGTTGATATCATATCCTACAAATCCCGGCACAATAAGACCTGTTTGGTCAAAGGCGGCAACTCCGCCAATAGGGGCGCCATACCCCTGGTGCGCGTCTGGCATCGCAAGGCTATGCCGGACGATTCCAGGAAGGCAAGCAACATTGATAACCTGCGTAGCGGTAGAGTCAGAGAGGGCTGCGTGAAGAAGGGATTCTGAAAGATAGAGAATCCCCGGAACTTTCATCTTTCCATGGATAGGGATGCGGTAGGATACAGGAGAGATTTGTTCAAGAGGAATCGATCCCGAATAATTACTCATTTTGAAGAATTTGTTCTGTGATATTCCATCCTTTTGAGATTGCTGTAAGATTGATTTCTATACTTTTTGGAGAATGAATCAGATTGGAAAGTCCTGTTTCAAGGCTTGAAAGAGTTAGCGGGAACCCCTTGTTTTTGAGAAGACGACCAATTCCGCCCGCCATAACCATATTCGCGGTTTTCAATTCTCCGAGTTCTTCCGCAATTTCTGTCGCGGGAATCCCGATACTGTGGTTTTCTTGATGATGAAGGGATTGAATCAAAGAACTGTTCCAGACACACCATCCGTTTTCATCCACTTTTTCTAACATAAATTGCACAGAGGCCTGATTCATAAAGAGGCCGTAAGTGGCAATTGAAATAACCGGAGAGGTAAGCGCGGCGTATGAGAAGGAGAGCATTGTATATACATATCCTCCGCGCATTTCCGCTCCATAGGAAGGAAGAAAGGAAACATTGAATTTTGCATAGGTAGCGGTATAGGCGAGAAGTTTACTGAGTGTAAGCACTCCCTGTCCCCCTGAGCCCGCAATAAGAATTTTCCAGGTTGTTTCTCTTCCGCGGCTCATTTCAAGTCCACCAGACCTTTGGTTTTGGTTCTGAAATTATTACATCCCGAAGAAAAGAGATGGCTTTCTTTAATCCTTCTTGAATACTCATAAGACTATCCTCGTGTTCAATGCTTAGGACATGGTCATAACCGATAATTCGGAGCGTTGAGACGAATTCTTTCCAGAACCCTTTATTATGGCCATATCCCACTGTTCGGAATATCCAAGATCTGTTTGGTTCGTCAAGATAACTTTTTGTATCTAATGTTCCATTGATGGAAGAGTTCTGTGGGTTGATATAGGTATCTTTTGCATGAACATGGGTAACAGCTTTTCCCAATGCTTTTAGCGCGGCGATTGGATTGATACCTTGCCAAAAAAGATGGCTTGGATCAAAGTTTGCGCTGATTTCATCACCTGCTTCTTTCCGAAGGCGAAGAAGGGTTTCAGGGTTATAGACCACAAACCCCGGATGCATTTCAAGGGAAAGATTTTTTACAGAATGGTCGCGGGCGAATTGCGCTTCTTCTCTCCAGAAAGGAATAACTTCTTCTTTCCATTGCCAATCAAGTGTTTCTGAATAATCCGGCGGCCATGGACAGGTAATCCAGTTGGGTCGTTTTGCATTAGGGCTATCTCCGGGGCAACCAGAAAAAGAGATAATAGTTTCAATACCGAGTTGTTCTGCAAGGAGGATGGTATTTCTCTGCGCTTTCCTATGAGCGGTGGCTATTGTTACATCGGGATGGAGTGGATTCCCATGGCATGAAAGTGCGGATATTTCAAGTCCTCGTGAAGAAATTGCATGGGAAAAGGCCTTTTGTTTCGCAGAACTTTTCAGGAGATCTTCAGGGTTGCAATGGGCTGTGCCGGGATAATTGCCGGTTCCGATTTCAACGGTATCTACGCCAAAAGATTGCGCGGTATCCAAAGCTTTTTCCAAGGGCATATCTCCGAACAGCACAAGAAACAGTCCTAACTTCATTTATGACTCCTTGTGAAAAATGCGGGCGTCTTGAGACCTTTATGCAGATATACCTTAAGGAAAGTTTAACGATTGTCCATGATTTGTCAAATAGAAGGAATTATCGCACAATATTGGAATGAACGGGTATCTTTTTTTTCTTGCGAGACGGTTTCTTGGGAAGCGACGGCAGGAAAGTTTTATCTGGTATACCAGTATTATTAGTGTAGTGGGAATAGCCCTTGGCGTTGCGAGTCTTATGGTGGTTCTTGGGGTGATGAATGGGTTTAGTACTGACCTTAGAACTAAGGTTATCGGAGCTAATCCTCATATTATGGTAGAGGGCAATCCCTATCTTTCAGATTATCAGGAAGTAAAAGCATTGTTAGAAGGGAAGGTTCCCGAGATTCTTTCAATCAGACCCTTTGCGCAGACTCAGGTTATTTTTCGATCTTCCCGATATATGATCGGCGGATTTATGAAAGGTCTTGATATGGAGGAGGAAGGAGATTCTTTCAGCATATACCTAAAGGAAGGAGAGGTTCCTCGGGAGGGCGAGATTATGCTTGGAAGCGAGCTTTCCGAAGAACTTGGCGTTTGCGTGGGAGATAGTGTGGGGATTGTGGGCGGATTTCCTGCGACGCAGAGCGATTATCGTGTTGCGGGAATTCTTGAATATGGAGTATATGCGATTGATTCGTCTCTTGGAGTAATTTCTCTTCAAGATTTTCAAAGGGCTTTTTTCGGGAATGCAAATATCGCCAATCTCGGATTGACGGTACAGAACATTTACCGTTCTGAAAAGACCGCGGCGACAGTTTCCAAAATATTAGGAGACAGATATAAGGTTTCTACTTGGATTAGAAAGAACAAAATTCTTTTTGCAGCGCTTGCACTTGAAAAAAAAGCGATGTTTCTTATTCTTGCTATTATTGTTCTTGTCGCTTCCTTTAATATTGCAAGTACGCTGATGATGACTGTTTATAGAAAAATACGAGAGATAGGAGTCTTGAAAACATTGGGTCTCTCTGCGTGGGAGATTCGCCGACTTTTTCTTCTTCAGGGAGCGATTCTCGGGGTTCGCGGACTGATTCTCGGACTTTCAGCAGGAGGCATTCTTGTTTATATTTTAAAACGATACCGTTTTATCCGGCTTCCGGAATATATCTACAGTTTATCCTATCTTCCGATGCAGATCTCTCTTTCGGAGATTCTTGGAATTTCCGGAATGGTCTTGGTTATGACCTTATTGGCAAGTGCGTTTCCTGCTCATAGGGCGGGAAGACTTGATCCCGCGACGACTTTGCGCTATGAATAATAGATCTCTGAAGGCTGTTGGTCTTGAAAAGATTTATCCTGATGGAACATTGGCTCTTACCGGAGTAGATGTTGAGATCTCTTCCGGCGAGGTCTTAGTGGTCCTTGGACCCTCAGGATCAGGGAAAAGTACGCTTCTTAACCTTCTTGCGCTTTTGGATAGACCTACTTCTGGCGAGGTTTTTTGGAATGGCGAAAATATCGGGCTTTTGAATGAATTTCACGCGGCGCGGTTACGTAACAGGTCGTTTGGATTTGTGTTTCAATTTTTTAATCTTATTCCAGAACTTACCTCTCTTGAAAATATTTTTCTGCCGCGTTGGTTTCGGGATGGAAAAAAAAGTTCTATCTCCTTTCTTCGGGAGAAAGCTTTATCGCTTATGGAAGAATTGAACCTTGCCCACAAGGCATCATCTTATCCTAATCAGCTGTCAGGAGGAGAAAAACAACGGGTGGGTATCTGCAGGAGTCTTATATGCGATCCAGCCTTGATTTTTGCGGATGAACCTACTGGAAATCTTGATAGCCATGCGGCTTCTGAAGTTATAGACCTGTTGTGTCGGTTGAATAGAGAGCAGGGAATGAGTTTTGTGATTGCCACGCATAATGAGAAGTTTTTGGATATTGCGTCTAAGGTTGTATACTTGAAAGACGGCACACCGGACAGTGAGTGTACAGCTTCTTACCAGGAGAAGATATGTCGTTAATTATTTACCTTGATGGTAATTTTGTAGAAGAAAAAGATGCGAAAATTTCTGTGTTTGATCATGGGTTGCTCTATGGAGACGGTGTGTTTGAGGGAATTCGGAGTTATGGCGGAAAGATTTTTAGAATGGAGGAACATATACAACGGCTTTATCGGTCTGCGCACGCATTGATGTTGGATATTCCGATGAGTCAGAAGGAAATGATGGAAGTCGTTGCGGAGACTGTTCGGGTGAACAGTTTGCAAGATGCCTATATTCGGGCTGTTGTAACAAGAGGTATTGGTGATCTTGGTCTTGATCCAATGAAATGCAAAACTCCTACGGTATTTGTAATCGCGAGCAAAATTACCCTGTATCCCGAAGAACTGTATGAAAAGGGGCTTACCATTCAAACTGTTGCAACACGTAGAAATTCGCCTGAAAGTTTAAATCCTTCCATAAAATCGCTTAACTATCTTAATAATATCCTTGCTAAAATAGAGGCGAATAATACCGGAGGAATGGAGGGATTAATTCTGAACAGTGAAGGATATGTGGTGGAATGTACGGCTGACAATATTTTTCTTGTGAATGAAGGAACTCTTCTGACACCGCCTATATCTTCGGGAGCTCTTGAAGGAATTACCCGAGGAGCGGTTCTTGAGGCCGCGGAGTTTCTTGGTATTCCTTGCGCAGAGCCGCTTTTGACCCGTTATAATGTGTATAATGCGCAGGAATGTTTTCTTACAGGAACCGCGGCAGAGATGATTCCTGTTGTAAAGGTGGATGGAAGGAGTATTGGTTCGGGAGAGCCGGGTCCGATAACAATTCAATTGCGGGAACGATTTAAGGAAATGACTAGAACCGGTGGATATCGGGCTTATCCTTCTACAGAAGAATGAATAACCGATTTCTTGATACAAAGGGCCGGATTCATTGGCTTGAAGTAACCCATGATAGGGCATCTATCCGGCATGTTCCCACCTCTATTCATCTGCATGCTTCTGATTCTGAAAAAATACGGTACCGTCGTTGCAGAGGATGTGGTTGTTCCTTGAAAGAATTTCGGGAACAGGGATTTTTGGGATGCAGTCGGTGCTATACCTTTTTCTGGTGGTTTCTCCAGCCCTGTCTTAGGATGATGCATGCGAAAATCAGGTATGCGGGCAAACATCCTCTTCCAAAAGATTCTTGCTCTTGTCTTATGCGGACAGAACCAGAAAGAGGTCTTTCCAATATTGGGCCGAAGAAATGAGCGATGGTAAGGAACAAGAGGGTTTTGCCACTCTTCTGCGAACCGTTGAAGACAATGTCTTGTTCAGCAGTCGCGTGCGTATTGCACGAAACCTTTCGGATGAGCCGTTCCCTTGGAAATCCTCTGGCCGCGTAGCTCGTTCTCTTTCCGAAAAGATCCTTACAAAATTTCCCTCTTCTTTGAAAGGAATATACCGGGCGATACCTGTGGATACAATTCCTCGGCTTGAACGCCGTGTAATGGTGGAACGGCGCCTGATGAGTCCTGAATTCGCCCGCGGAGGACCCGGCAGGGTTATTCTTTTCTTTCCTAAAGATTCTGTACAAATCCTGATTAATGAAGAAGACCATTTCCGTTTTCAGATCATTGGAAAGAGATATGACTTTTTCCAGATGTGGGAAATACTAAACCAATATGATGATATTTTGAGTGAATATTTTGATTTTGCTTTTCACCCCTCAATTGGATATTTGACATCTTGCCCGACGAATATAGGAACTGGTTTGCGGGTCTCTGTTTTGCTCTGTTTACCTGCGCTTTGTCTTTCCGGAGAGAATGTCGCGCTCTTTTCCGCATTGGAGAGAGCTGGTATTTTGATTCGCGGCTTTTATGGAGAAGGAAGCAGAAGCATGGGATATCTCTATCAGGTTTCTACAGGATCCTGCGAAGGAAAGGATGAACTTTCGTTGATTGAAGAGTTTGAGGCGGTTGTTCGGACAATCCTTGACCAAGAAGAAAAGGCACTTTTTACTCTTGAGTTGGAAAGAATCGTTCCTCTTCTTCAAAAGGCGCTTGTTTCTGTACGGAGAAAGAAAAACCTAAAGTGCACAGAAGCGTTTCGCACTCTTTCCCTGTTGCGTCTTTCCGAAAAATTAGGTATCATATCACGGCTGGAGAGACTTGATGAATTATTTGTCTTGATGCTTCCCGCAGGTATAAGGAAGAGATCGGGCTATCCTATGAATGCCGAAGAAGTGAATCGCGTTAGAGCCGATCTTTTGCGGGAGGAGATTGGAGGTATCTATGTTTGAACGGTTTACTAAACGGGTTCGCACTGTTCTTGAGTATGCCCGAAAACATGCTATTCAATATGGACACCAGCGGATTGAGACAGAGGATCTGCTTATTGGGCTTCTTGAGGAAGGCCAGGGAATGGCGGTGGCGATTCTTCATTATTTGAAGATTGACCCAGAGGTATTGAAAGCCGATGTGGAAAAACATATTAAGATTGGGATTCCCCTTCTTATTTCAGGAGAAATATCTTTAAGCGAAGGTTCCAAGAAAGCCCTTGAACTATCCTATCAGCAGGCGCAATACTTTGGACATAACTATGTGGGTACTGAGCATTTGATTATTGGATTAATTGCAGAAAAAAATGGTCTTGCAGGAAAAATTTTTGCGCGTGCTGGTCTTACCGTAGAAAAAGCGCGACGTGCGATTGAAGTTCTTTTATGGGGAGGAAAGCAAGAGTCAACGGTCTCAAAACCCGCGGTACCTCAGTCGCAGAGTCAATCAAAATCAAAGTCTCCCATGATTGATATGTTTGGAAAGGATTTAACAAAATTAGCAGAAGAAGATGAACTTGATCCTGTTATTGGTCGGGAATCTGAGATTGAACGGTTGACTCAGATCCTTTGTAGGCGGAAGAAGAACAATCCTGTATTATTGGGAGAGGCTGGTGTCGGGAAGACTGCGGTGGTAGAGGGATTTGCGAGAAAAATTTCCAAGAAAGAGATTCCGAGTATTCTAAAGAATAGACGTATTATTATGATAGATTTGGCATCTCTTGTGGCGGGAACAAAATATCGCGGTGAGTTTGAACAGCGGGTAAAAGCGCTTCTGGAAGAGATCCGCCAGATGAAGAATGTGATCCTATTTATAGATGAATTACATACCCTTGTAGGAGCCGGAGGCGCGGAAGGTGCGATTGATGCCTCCAATATATTGAAACCCGCACTTTCGCAAGGAGAAATTCAATGTATTGGCGCGACAACGTTTGATGAATACCGTAAACATATTGAAAAGGATGCGGCTTTGGAACGGAGGTTTCAGCCTGTGGTGGTTCATCCTCCTTCAGTAGATGAAACAATCGCGATTTTACAGGGAGTGCGGCCCAGATATGAGGCTCATCACCGGTTGAAAATATCTGATACTGCCCTTGAGTATGCCGCCCGGTTGAGTGATCGTTATGTTTCTGGCCGTTTCCTTCCAGATAAGGCGATTGACATTATTGATGAAGCAGCCAGTCGTCAACGTCTTAAAGTAACTAATCCTCCGTCGGAACTGGAAAGTTTAGAGAAAAAATCTTGTCAGATTGCCTCTGCGAAAGAACAAGCGATTAAAAATCAGGATTTTGAAAAAGCCGCGCGGCTTCGTGATAAGGAACGGGAGATCAAATCTCGTTTAGATTTAGTAAGAAACGCCTGGGAACAGAAGGTTCCTGAAAATCTTCGGACAGTTACGGAATCAGAGGTTGTTGAGGTTGTTTCAAAATGGACTGGCCTTCCGCTTGCGCGGTTATGCCGGAAAGAAAAGGAACGTCTTCTTGAAATGGAGACCCGACTGCATGACACAGTGGTTGGTCAGGATGATGCTATCTCCGCGGTTAGCAGGGCAATCCGTCGGTCCCGCGCAGGAGTGAAAGATCAGAGACGGCCGGTGGGTTCTTTTCTTTTTCTTGGTCCGACAGGTGTTGGAAAGACACTTCTTGCTCGAGCAGTGGCAGGTTTTCTTTTTGGAGACGAGCAGGCCCTTGTACAGATTGATATGTCTGAATATATGGAAAAATTTGCGATAAGCCGTCTTATTGGCGCGCCTCCCGGATATGTAGGTTATGAAGAGGCCGGGCAACTTACCGAAAAGATCCGTCGCCGCCCTTATACTGTGATTTTACTTGATGAAGTAGAAAAGGCACATCCTGATGTTTTTAACCTTCTTCTTCAGGTATTGGAAGAAGGGAGGCTTACCGATAGTTTTGGAAGAAGCGTGAATTTTCAGAATGCGATTTTGATTATGACCTCAAACCTTGGCACCCGATACTTGAAGGAAGAGGGAGCTATTGGTTTTTTAGGAAAAGAGGTGCGGGAATCCCGGGAACGTATTAAAAAACAGACAATGGACGAGGTGAAAAAGACTTTCCGTCCGGAATTCCTGAACCGTCTGGATGAAATAGTTCTCTTTCATCCTCTTGACGACGACCATCTCTATGCCATTATAGATCTTGAAATCAGCAAGGTTGCAGATCGTCTTCGTGAACAAGGCTTTTCTTTTGATTTAACCGCAGATGCCCGCCGGTTCATCAAGGAGAAGGGAACCGACCCTCAGTTTGGCGCTCGGCCGTTGCGAAGGGCTATTTCCCGCTATCTTGAAGATCCATTGTCTGAGGAACTGTTACGGGAACGTTTCCCGATCTCTTCAACAATTCTTTGTGATCGAGATCATAAAGGACTGATATTTCGTATCGCTGAAAAAGGAGCGAAGAATGCAATGGTTCCTCCAGAAAAAGCTTCTCTTTCTTCTTCTCATTAGCGGTATTTTTCTTTCGGGTCTTTATTCTGCTCCTCTTAAAGTCTCAAAGATTACCGTTGATGGAAATAAGAGTGTTTCTACGGCTCGAATTCTTTTGATGTTCAAGACAAAAATAGGAGAAGAGTTAAACTCAGACCTTTGGAGAAAGGATTTGGACGCACTCTCCGCTCTTCCCTATTTTTCCGATATCTCCTTTGAGATACAAGAAGAAGGGGATATGGCGGTTATTCATCTTGTGCTAAAGGAAAACCCTAAGATTGCAGGGATTGAACTTTTAGGAAACAGATCATTAAAAAAGAGAGATCTTGAGAAAGCCTTTGGACTTCGCGCCGGAGATTTTTATACTGCAGAAGGCGTGGAAAAAGCCCTGGAAGAAATAAAGGATCTCTACACAAAAAAAGGTTTTTTCTTTCTTGAAACAAGCTCTGACATTATCTCTCTTCCCGATGAAACAGTTACGGTGCGCATTACGATTCGTGAGGGACGGAGGGTTGCGGTATCATCGCTGAAGTTTGAAGGTCTTACGGTCTTTCCAGAACGAACAATTCGCAAGAAACTAAAAACAAAAGCACGTTCCTTTCCTTTTCTGAGAGGGACCTATAAACCAGAACTTTTTGAACAAGATCTTGCGACAATAAAGACATTTTACGCCAATAACGGATACCCTGATTGTGTGGTGGACCATCGGGAACAGAGGCAGGGAAACCGTCTTGTGGTTACAATTGTTATTGTAGAAGGAGAGAAGATTCTTTTTGGAAAAAGTGATTTTTCCGGAGAACTTCTTTTTGATAAGGAAGCCCATATACAATCTCTTTTATATCAAGAAGGAGATCCTTTTTCTCAGGAAAAATTTTCTGAAGGATTGAAAAATCTACAGAGGCTCTATTTTGATAGTGGCCATATTGCGGCAACCATTGTTCCTGTTCCCACAAAACGTGGTTCAGAGATGGATTATCTCTACCAGATCTCTTCTGGTAAGATCTTTACGATTGATGAGGTACGGATTTTAGGAAATACCGTTACCAAAGATAAGGTTATTCGTCGAGAAATTTCTCTCGCACCGGGAGATATTTTTTCTGGAACAAAGGTCCAGCAGAGTTTTAATCGGCTTCGGGATCTTCAATATTTTGAAAAGGTAGATATCTATCCAAAAAGTTCTGGAGAATCCCTTGCGGATCTTATCGTGGATGTAAAGGAAAATGAACGGACAGGTCTTTTTGTGGTAGGAGGCGGATATAGCAGTCTTGAAAATTTATTGGGATATGTAAGTGTTGAACAGAGAAACTTTGATATTAAAAACTGGCCTTCTTTCCGTGGTGCGGGTCAGAACCTGAAGTTATGGCTTCAGTTTGGAAAGACCTCAACTGGATTTAACATTAGTTTCACCGAACCATGGTTTTTTGACCGTCCTGTCTCTTTTGGAACTGACCTTTTTAATAATACCTATGAATGGAACGAATATAAGGAGCGCCATACCGGAGGCGCATTGCGTCTAAGAAGGAGATGGGAAAATATCTCTATTGGTGCAAGGGTTCGGAGCGAGGAGATAAAACTAAGCAATATTATCATTCCGGAATTTAAGCCCCAGGAAGGAAAAAAAGATTTAAACAGCCTTACGCTTGACTTTATTTATCAAGAACTTGACAGGGTGATTCTTCCTACGAAAGGAGAAAAATTCCGTATTGCTTTGGAATATGCCGGAGGTCCCTGGGGCGGAGATATAGATTTTACCAAGTGGTCTCTTGAGAACAATTATTATCTTCCTTTGGGAAAAACAGTCCTTCACAGCAAAACCTATTTTGGGCTTGTAAAAGAGATGGGGAGCTCTTCTGAGGTGCCTCTCTATGAACGCTTTTACGGAGGCGGTATTGGAAGTGTTCGCGGATATAAAGAACGAAGCCTTGGAAGACGAGATGTCCTGGGGAATGAACTAGGAGGAAAAACGATATTTGCGCAAAATCTTGAGTTGTTGTATCCTGTATATGAAGACATCCTGTGGGGTGTCCTTTTTTTTGATATCGGCAATGTATGGGAAAAGTGGGACGGTCTATCAGATCTGAAGAAAGGGGCAGGTGTTGGTATACGGATACGGGCTCCTTTCTTTCCTGTTCCTATCCAGCTCGATTATGGGTGGCCGATTGAACCCGATCCCGGCAGGGGCGGAGGAAGGCTCCATATAGGTATGAGCATGGGTTTCTGATATAGCCATCACAACGAGGAGAACCTTCATGAAAAGCACGAAAATTAGATATGCGAGTATCATTGTCGCGGCAGTTTTATTTTTTTCCGTTACAGGGCGCGCGGTTGCAAAAGATTCGGCAAAGATTGCCTATATAGATGAAGAAAAAGTCTTTAGCTCTTATGGGAAGACCGAAGAAGTTCAGAAACAATTTGATAAGGAGCGGGTATCGCAGGAATCTTCTCTTGCAAAACTTCAGGAAGAACTGAAGAAAATGCATGAGGATATTGAAAAACAGAAAGATCTTTTGAAGCCAGAAGAAAAGCAGAAAAAAGAAGACGAGATCCGTGTAAAAACTCAGGAATTGATTGAGGCTGATGGAAGGATTCGTCAGACCCTTCAGGCAATGAAGGTTCAGATGATTACAGATATCCGAAAAGAAATCAAAGAAGCGGTAAAAGCTCTTGCACTCAAAGAAAAATATGACTATGTTTTGGAGTATCAGGTTATCCATTATGGTCCGGAAGGCGATGACCTTACCCAAAAAGTTATTGAATACTTGAACAAACCTGTGGCAAAGAAATAGTCCCGTGAGTATGAATGTTAAGGAAATTGCGCAGATTATTAATGGGAAGGTTGTTGGCGATCCTCATACCATTGTAACCGGAGTTTCCGGAATCAAGGAGGCGCGTAGAGGGGATCTGACATTTTTTGCCAACAGAAAATACCTTCACCTTCTTAAATCCACTCAGGCAAGCGCTGTTATTGTGCCTCAGGATATCAGCAATACAGCCTCTTCTACTTTAACGCTTATTACGGTGGAGAATCCTTCCCTTTCCTTTACAAAGATTCTGAACCTGATTGGGCCTGAACCGGTCTCGTTTAGTCCTGGCATTCATCCCACGGCAGTTATTGGAAGTAATGTTCATTTGGGAGAGGGAGTTTCTATTCAGCCTTATGCGGTTATAGAAGATAACGCATGGATTGGAGATCGGACAGTTATCGGCGCTTTTGTATATGTGGGACATTTTACTCGGATAGGAGAAGATAGCTTTATCTATCCCCATGTGGTGATTCGGGAACGGATACGCATAGGGAAACGTGTGATTCTTCATCCGGGAACAGTTATTGGCGGAGATGGGTTTGGTTTTGCGACAGTACGGGGCGTTCATGAAAAGATTCCTCAGATTGGAACCGTTGAGATAGGAGACGATGTAGAGATGGGGTCCAATGTAACGATTGATCGTGCCCGTTTTGAGAAGACTCAGATAGGCAATGGCGTGAAGATTGATAACCTTGTTCAGATCGCTCATAATGTTACCATAGGAGATAATACCATTGTGGTTGCGCAGGCAGGTATTTCAGGAACAACCACAGTTGGAAAAAATGTTATTATTGCCGGTCAGGCGGGTCTTATTGGTCATATTGAAGTTGGCGATAATGCTATTATTGGCGGCAAGGCGGGTGTTACAAAAGATGTAAGGTCCGGAGCGAACGTTGCGGGATTTCCTGCAAGAGATAAATATGAGGATATGAAGTTTCATGCCTACTTGAGAAAACAGCCGGATCTCTTTAAGACAATAAAAAAACTGGAAGAAAAGATCTCTCGTCTTGAGAAACTTATTGGGAAGAATGAGAAATGATACAAAGAACAATAAAAGGAATGATCACTTTTTCAGGAATAGGGTTACATACCGGAGAAAAGGTCTCTCTTGCTATTTATCCCGCGGAATCCAATACTGGTATTGTTTTTGTCCGCAAAGATTTGGAATCCAAACCTTCAATCCGGGCGGAAATAGATTCTTTGCTTGATATTGACAAGTTTCCGCGTCGGACCTCTATTGCTTCGGGTCCGGTTCATATTCATACCGTGGAACATCTCCTGTCAGCGCTTTTCGGTCTTGGAATTGACAATGTACTTATAGAGATAGATGGTACGGAATGTCCGGGACTTGATGGAGGATCCCTTCCTTATGCGCAGGCCCTGTATGACGTGGGTATTGTAGAGCAGAAGGAAGAGAAGGTTTTTTTTAAGATCAAGGAACCAGTTTTTATCTCTTCAGGCAATGCCCAGCTTATTGCCCTTCCTTGTGATACCTTCAAAGTTTCTTATACGCTTGATTATCCCTCTTCACCTCTTAGGGCGCAGTTTGCTTCGTTTAATGTGACGCCTGATATTTATCTGAAAGAGATTGCGCCTTCACGTACCTTTTGTCTTGAAGAAGAGGTGGATAAATTGCGTAGTCTTGGTCTTGGCAAGGGCTCTGATTTTCAAAACACTGTTGTTATAGGTAAAGATGGAGTGGTGGAAAACACTTTCCGTTTTGAAAATGAACCAGTCCGCCATAAAATCTCTGATCTTATTGGAGACCTTGCATTGCTTGGCACTCCTCTGAATGGACATATTATCGGGATTAGAAGCGGTCATGCGTTGAATACGCGGTTAGTGAAAAGATTAAAGGAACATTTTATACAGGAACAGATGGCGGCAGCTATTGCGTTTGATGGAGAGATCCGCGAAGGATCAAGTCTTGAGATTGAAGATATTCAGAAAATTATTCCTCACAGGGCGCCATTTTTGTTGGTTGACAGGATTATAGAGATTGGAGAACGCCGTGCGGTTGGGATTAAGAATGTTTCTTATAACGAATGGTTTTTCCCCGGTCATTTTCCCGGAAGACCGGTTATGCCGGGAGTATTGATTGTGGAGGCAATGGCGCAGGTTGGCGGAGTACTGATGTTGAGTAAAAAAGAGAATAGAGGAAAGCTTGCCTATTTCCGTAGTATTCAATCAAAATTTCGTAAAACAGTTAAACCCGGAGACCGCCTTGTGCTTGAGGTGGCGGTAGACCGCTTAAAAGGAAAGGTCGGAAGGATTTTTGGAAAGGCTTATGTAGAAAAAAAGATCGCCTGTGAAGCAGAGCTGATGTGTGCTCTTGTGGATGATTGATATGGCCATTCACCCCTCTGCTATTATTTCCCCTTCTGCTAAAATAGCCTCTGGTGTTACTATCGGTCCCTATGCAGTTGTTGAAGGAGATGTTGAGATTGGAGAAGGGACCGAACTTTTCCCCCATGCCATGGTTTTCGGTCCTTGCGTGATTGGAAGAGATTGTCGTATCCATCCTGGAGCCGTGCTAGGAAATATTCCGCAGGATCTTAAATTCCAGGGAGAAGATTCTTTCCTTGAAATCGGAGACAGAAATGTTTTCAGGGAATCGGTTACAGTAAATCGGGCTACCGGCGAAGGAATGAAAACAATGATCGGAGACGATAATCTTCTTATGGCATATTCTCATATCGGCCATAACTGTATCCTTGGAAATCATCTTGTTCTTGCCAATGCTTCAACGGTTGCTGGCCATGTACGCATTGATGACTGGGCAATTCTCGGCGGTCTTACGGGAGTGCATCAGTTCTGTAGAATAGGAACCCACGCAATTGTGGGGGGATGTTCCAAAGTTACGAAAGATATCTTGCCTTTTGTGCTCGCAGATGGCGATCCTGCCCGTCCTCATGGTATTAATACAGTGGGTTTGAAACGAAGGGGATTTGATTCTTCTGTATTACATTGTCTTGCTGAATTGTACCAGATTCTTTTTCGGAGTGGTTTGAATATTACTCAGGCCCTTGAACGTCTTGCCGAATATCCTGATTCTTCGGAACTTCAGATACTCCTTGCTTTTATCCGTTCCGCGGACAGGGGCATTGCACGTCCTAAAGAATGAATCCAATGCAGTATGCCTATCTGGCGATTGATGAAAACGGCTATGGACCATTAATGGGTCCTTTGTTGGTTACTGGAATTCTTGCTACTGCAGATGTTGACTCTGGCTGGGATGGATTTATTTCCGACAGTAAACGTTTTTTTTCTCGCAATTCTTCTGGTTTTGCCCGAGTGGAAGAGAGTGCGCTCGCACTCTTTCATTTAGTACATGGTTTTTATCCGTCTTCTGTGGAAGACCTTCTCTCTTCTTCAGGAGATTTCTCCTGTTCTGAACCTTCTTCTTCCTGTTATGACTTTCTTCCTCCGATTTTTTCCTATGGAAGAAGAGAAAAAGCAGAATCTAAGAGAGAGGAACTTGCTCTTTTTTGCCGTCAGCATGGAATCCGTCTTTTAGGAATCCGCGTGGCAGTGGTATGTCCCGATCAGTTTAATAGGTTTTTTAATAAAAGCGAGAGACGAAAGGATTACTTGAATTTTCTTCAATTTTCAGAGAATATCCATTGGGCTTTGAAGAAAAGTTCTTCTCTTTCTGTTGCGGCAGGAAAAATCGGCGCTCGCGCAAAGTATGACTCTTTTTTACGCGATAACTTTACAGATTGGACTCTTGAAACTTTTTCCCATGCTTCGGATACTTCCTCCTATAGCCTTACTTCTGGAGGAAGGGAATGCAGAATCGCTTTTTTAAAAAACCTTGAAGAGAGATCTTTTCTCGGTGTGTGTTGCGGTATTTATGGCAAATATATACGAGAATCTATTATGACCAGTATCAATAGATTCTGCGGGTTTTCTAATGGAAATGAAATTTCCGGATACCGCGATGCGCGAACACGAAAGTTTCAGGATCATAGGATCTTACACTTTTCTTCTGAAGAGAGGAAAAACTGCCTCTTCCGATGCAGGTAGGGATGGATTTCTGTTAGACCATTCCTATAACATGCTTGTATTTGAATATTTTTTGCAGTAGCCCCAATAGATATTCTCTGGAACTCCCAAACCTTCTTTTCTGAGATTCTTCCTGATTGAGTGTTGAGGACGCAGTGAGGATCCAGCACGAAGTGAGATTCGATGATGAATCAACCAAAACACTTATATTTGCAAGCCCTTGATGGATTTGTAGCGGTTTCAAAGTATGCGGTGGACTCTATTAGATAAGCTCACTTATTCCAATTAGAGGATACAGTTCAACTGTACTAATAATCCTTTTCCCAGCAGTACTATGCAAATTTTTACTCAGTAAGCTAATTTTCATAGTCTCCTGCAATAATCTTTTATACAAGTGTATACATTACCCTGGTCAAAGATACTTCTACTACCTCTATTTGTTTTGCAGGGTTTTATTGCCTGCTCCTATTTACCATGCTCTTTCTCTTTTTCCATAGTCCTATCTTTTTGAAACTCTTCCTTCTCCCATAAAAAAACTCTTTTTTGTCAAAGCGTATTGTGAATAGAGAGAAAACAGTCTCTTGTGCCTTGAAAAAAGAGAGGGGTTCCTATGATGAAGAAAGTCTATGTGCTGAAGTAGTTATATCAATAAAAAGGTTTTTTTGTAAATGAGAAGATTCTCTTTATAAATAGCAATATTTGTCAACTTTTCTATTTAACAATTTGACTTTTTAGCAGAATAATGTTAAAATATTAATACAATTTTTTGGGCTTCTTTATTCAGAAGAAAAATTCACAATTTTATGCTATCCATATAGGTTATAAAATAACCATAAGGAGGGTAAAATTATGATTCCAGAATTGCCAGCAAAAAAAGTTCCCACCTGGTTGGAGAATGCAATAGAGCATGCAATAAATGGAAAGAAGCCAGAATTTGTTCTTCGCGATATTCTTCAAGATTCTTTATATTACCCTGCGTGTGATGTAAATGGCACACCTGTAAAGTATCTCACAGGAAATATCCATTCCTTTATTTATGCTGATTATTTAGTTACAAAGGAAAAATTTTTAGAGAATCTCAATGGAACCTGCCAGGAATGTGGTTTTAAAGGATATCGTTCAGTGTATCAACGTGACATATTAAAAAATGAGATACTCCCTGATAATTGGGATTTTAAACTTTCTCCATTGTTAAAAAGCAAGGATGATGATGATTTGCTTAAACAACTACGATTATTGGAAAAAACTGCAAATACAGAAAGATGTGATACAGAATGTGAACCATTTGCCCATTGGAGTATTTGGTTAAAAGAAGAAAAGACCAATTGCGATGATCCATTAAGAGCATTCAGTTTTTTATTTCTTTGCGGAGAAATGTCTGCAATATATTCAGGGCTATATTGCAGATTGGCAATTACACCAATGATATTATCTATAATTCAACCATTTGGACCCACATGGAACCAGGCTGACTGCGACAAGAGTTTTTTCAAAAAAGTTGTAGCTTTAAATAGCGCTGGTTGGCCACCGTATCTCTTATATGGAGGAACTTCGATATTAAGATTTTATATACACCCATGTTGGAGCGACTATAGGGGAAAGATATTAACGAGATTAGGCGAAAGATACGCTGGTTTATGGAAAGTAAACGTGCAATTTCTCCAGCATTATAGCAGCCAGTGGTTTAGAAAGCTAATGTATTTCCGGAAAATAAACACTATCCTCGATTCAACCCCTATAAAAATAAGACATGGTAGATATAATTGGGGAATGTCTTTTGAGGAGTATATGCAGTATCTTATAAACGAGTATCAAGGTGTAAAAAGACCTGATGGGCTATATGACTTTCCAGGTGATGTGAATATTAGTAATACAGACTTACATATTATTCCTCATATATTTGGTACAGTGAAAGGTGATTTTTATTGTTTTGATAACGAACTTTTGGATTTAGATTTGAGTCCTCAAAATGTAGAAGGAAGTTTTATTTGTATTGGATGCCAACTCACCGATTTAAAAGGATGTCCTCAAAATGTAGGAGGAGACTTTGCTTGTTATGATAACCAAAAACGATTCACAGAAAAAGAGGTAAGGTCAAAATGTAATGTGGGAGGGGAAGTATATGTATAATATTGAGAGACTTATACTTTGTACTGTACAATTTTTTAAAAACAAAGTAATTTTTTGAAAATGTATTATAATAGTAGCCCCAACGGGAATCGAACCCGTGTCTGATGGCTGAGAACCACCTGTCCTAGGCCGCTAGACGATGGGGCCACGATATATGGGCGATAGAAAAGGTTCTTTTGACCTTATCTAGGGTCTATATGCAGGATAGCGCTTATTGTATAACAGATTCTTTCTTATGGCAACTGATATGGAATATACAGACTGTATAGGATGTATTCATGTTCATTTTTCTCCTGACGGGAAAGATGGCGATTCGCACTTTTTTGCTTCTGAGGCAGAGGCCGCGGGTCTGGATTTTCTCTTTCTTACTCCCCATACTCCTCGTCGAAAAGGTGCCATTGACTATTTTTCATGGGACGGATACCGGGGAAATGTTCTTCTCTTTGCCGGTGAAGAGGTAGATGAAAAAAGCAAGCGGAACCATCTTTTAATTTGGGGAAGAAAGCAATGGAGCGGCAGAAGATCTCTTGATACAATAGAGGAAGAGTTTTCACATTCTCCGGTCTTCTCTCTTATTGCTCATCCCCGCGGATGGCATCGCTTGTATTTCCGTAAATCCGACCATCGCTGGGACCGCCCGATTCCTTCATTTGTTCTTGGTATGGAGGTATGGTCGCTCCTTTTTGATTGGTCTCGTTACACCTATCCACTTAATGTTCCTGTTCGATACGCTGGTTTCCCAGATAATATTGAGGGACCAGACCTTCCGACTTTTTCATTATGGGATACCATTCTTGCGGAGCGTCAAATTACCGGGATTGCAGGTTTAGATATACATCCCCTTCCATTTCCTTTGGGGCTTTTCGATCTGAAAAAAAAATTCTCGTTTCGCTCAGTTTTTTCAGTTCTTCGCAACCATGTTCTTATCCGAGGAAAGAAGAGTATGGAGGCAGAATCAGATCAGAAAGCGATTGTGGAGGGAATTTCTTCCGGCAGAGTATGGTGTGCCAATGATCATCTTGCAGACAGTAGAAATTTTTCTTTACGAAGTTCCGATGGAACCCGCACCCTGGGAGACAGTTTTCTGCCGGGAGAAACCATACGGGTACATTCTCCTGAAAAAGCCCTTATCTGTGTGAAAAAAAATGGTATTCCCCTCATATCTTCAGAAGGAAGAGAGCTCTCCTTTTCGCCGAATACTTCCGGCGTGTACAGGGTAGAACTTTTTTACCGCGGTAAACCATGGATTATCGCCAATCCCTTCTATGTTTCTGAAAAGAAAGGATTCCATACAGGCTTGGATTAATTTTTTCCTCACAGAGATTGTGGTATATAGACTTTTCGTTTCCCTTCAGGAAGTGAAGAGAAAATTTTTATATCTTCTTTTTTATTTCCCGATGGTACTGATGAATACTTTTTACTTCCAATGGTACTGTTCGCAATGCCTTGATAGCAAGAAATGTTGCCCGGGCTCCTTCCATGGTGGTAACAAGAGGGACCCCTTTTCCAACCGCGACTGCACGGATAGAGACACTATCTTGTCTGGGTTTTGAGCCCGAGGGAGTATTGATAATAAGGGCTATTTCATCATTTTTCATATAATCTACGATATTAGGTCTTCCTTCATGTACTTTGGGAATAATTTTTGAATCAATACCATGTTTCTTTAGAAATTTTCCTGTTCCTGAGGTGGAAAGAATTTCAAATCCCATTCCATGTAATTCTCTGGCGATAGGAAGGAGAGGAGACCGATTTTTATTCCGTACACTCATAAAAATTTTGCCTGATTTTGGAAGAGTTTGTCCGGCGGCAAACTGACTTTTTGCATAGGCTATTTCAAAAGAAGAATCAATTCCCATTACTTCACCGGTAGATTTCATCTCTGGGCCTAGTACTGCATCCACTCCGGGAAACCTGTTAAATGGAAAGACTGATTCTTTTACAGCAAAATGTTTGACAGGAACCTCTTTAGTAAAGCCGAGTTCTTTTAATGTTTTTCCGAGCATAATTTTGGTGGCAAGTTTTGCAAGAGGAACCCCGATGGCCTTGCTTACAAACGGTACAGTTCTTGAGGCGCGCGGATTTACTTCTAACACATAGAGAGTTCCATTTTTAAGAGCAAACTGAATATTGATCAGTCCCCGTACTTTTAAGCTAATTGCCAATTTTTTTGTGGCGTCCCGTATTTCTCCAATAAGTTTTGAAGGAAGAGAGATGGTTGGAAGTACCATGGCACTGTCTCCGGAATGGATTCCTGCCTCTTCAATATGTTCCATGATTCCCGCTACCACCACACTTTTTCCGTCACTAATGGCATCTACATCAATTTCTTTCGCATCTTCAAGAAATTTATCAATCAGCACCGGATGGTTAGGGTTTACTTTTGAGGCAGTTTCCATAAAGGTAGTAAGTCCTTCTTGGTTGTCTACGATTTCCATGGCTCTTCCGCCAAGAACATAGGAGGGACGGACAAGTACCGGATAAGAAATTTTATCTGCGATTTTTATAGCTTCTTTCACAGAAAATGCGGTACCGTTAGGTGGTTGATGGAGCCCGATTTTTTTAAGGAGTGCCGCAAACCGTTTTCGGTTTTCGGCTCTATCTATAGCATCAGGAGTTGTTCCAAGAATCCGTGTTCCGTTTTTCTGAAGGGGAAGGGCAAGGTTAAGAGGGGTTTGTCCGCCAAACTGTATAATTACTCCTTTCGGCCGTTCCCGTTCAAGCACGTTTAGAACATCTTCAAGAGTAAGAGGTTCAAAGTATAAGCGGTCTGAGGTATCATAATCAGTGCTTACTGTTTCAGGGTTGCAGTTAATCATTACACTTTCATAGCCCTCTTCTCTAAGCGCATAAGAGGCATGCACACAACAGTAATCAAACTCAATACCCTGACCTATTCTGTTAGGTCCTCCTCCAAGGATGACAACCTTTTTTTTCCGGGTTGCCCGACATTCGTCGCCCTCGTCATAGGTTGAATAGTAGTAAGGTTTTTTAACCTCAAATGTTCCTGCGCAGGTATCTACCAACTTGAATGAAGGACGAATTCCCGCGGCATTTCGCGCAAGACGGATATTGGTTTCTGTAGATCCGCTTATCTCAGCGATTTGGCGGTCGGAGAAGCCATGTTGTTTTGCATATCGCAACGTGTCGCTATTGTGCGGAAGAAGAGAGAGTGTTTGTTCAACCTTCACAATCTCTGCGATTTGGTTAATGAACCATGGATCAATCTGTGAAAGGTTATGTATTTCTTCAGGAGTACAATGGTTAAGAAGAGCAAGACGCACATAAAAGATTCTTTCCGCATTAGGTACGCGCAACTGTTCCCGGATTTTTTCCAGATCAGAAAGATCTTCTTTGCCGTCAGAACCGAGCCCCGCTCTTCCTGTTTCCAGTCCGCGGATTCCCTTTTGAAGCGCTTCTTTGAAGGTGCGTCCGATAGACATTACTTCTCCTACTGATTTCATAGAGGTTGTGAGAAGAGGATCTGCGGCGGGAAATTTTTCAAAGGTGAACCTGGGCATCTTGAATACACAGTAATCAATGGCAGGTTCAAAGAATGCGGAGGTTTTTCCGGTAATATCATTGTCAACCTCGTCAAGGGTATATCCTACCGCAAGTTTTGTGGCAACTCTCGCGATGGGAATGCCGGTGGCTTTTGAGGCGAGTGCAGAACTTCGGGAGAGCCGAGGGTTAACTTCAATGACCGCCACGTCTCCATTAGATGGATTTACCGCAAACTGTACATTGGCGCCGCTTCCGGAAATGCCTATTGCTCTGATAATAGATCGGCACATATCCGCGATATGAAAATACTCTTTTGTTGAGAGAGTTTGCGCGGGCGCTACCACAATACTGTCGCCAGTATGAATTCCCATGGGATCAATATTCTCCATGGAGGTAACAATTACTGTATTATTTGCGCTATCTCGCAATACTTCAAACTCTATCTCTTTCCAGCCAAGAACCGACTGTTCTACAAGGACCTCTCCAATCGGGCTTGCCGCAATAGCTTGAATAAGACCATTGTGAAGTTCTTCGCTATTATAAACGACTCCGCCTCCGGTTCCGCCTAAAGTAAAGGCAGGCCTGAGAATGAGGGGGAAGCCGATATGTAATCCGATTTCCATTCCTTCCTGAAGAGAATGCGCAAAGCCGCTTTCCGGCACCATTGCTCCGATTTTTTGCATGGTTTGTTTAAAGAGTTCGCGGGTTTCTGCACGTTCAATGGCATCGGCGTTGGCACCGATAAGTTCCACGCCATATTTCTTAAGAATCCCTTCTTTTGCAAGAAAAATTGCAAGATTGAGACCAACCTGTCCTCCAAGAGTCGGAAGAAGGGCGTCTGGTTTTTCTTTTTCAATGATTTTTTTAAGAATATCCACGGTAAGAGGTTCAATATAGGTAATATCAGCCATTTCAGGGTCTGTCATAATAGTGGCGGGATTGCTATTGACTAGAACAACAGAGTATCCATCTTCTCTAAGAGCTTTGCAGGCCTGTGAACCCGAGTAATCAAATTCACAGGCTTGACCGACAACAATGGGCCCTGATCCGATAAAAAGAATTTTTTTGATATCTTCTCGTTTAGGCATCCATTTTCTCCATAAATTCTGCAATAATAGCAGTATCGCTGGCGAGTGAAAAATGTAGCGCGGTAAGGTTAATTTGATTGCATGCGATTCCTTCCGGAGTGTTGTCATTCAAGTTGCGATAGGTAATGTCCACTCCAGGAAGAAAAGAGGGTTCTATTGTATAGAGATGGTTCTGTATTGTGGTGATACATCGTTTACTTTGATGGTGTATGACAGGCTGGTTCTGACTGAAATGGCCCGCGGGTAATTTTTTTGAAGTGGCGCCGAGCGAGAGGCAGGCAGCCTCAAATCCAACTCCAAGCCCAAGGATAGGTATGGTTCCATAGAGATTGTTCAGGGTGGTGGCAAGGGTAGAGATCATCGCTGTATTGCGCGGTCCTCCCGCAATAATAATGCCGTGGGGACGGGACGATAGAAGATCGGAAGAAGGAGTGTTCCATGGAAACAGCGTTACATAAAATCCATGGTTCTGAAGGATTCCGATACTTTGCCGATCTATTCCCGCATCAATGACTGCAACCTTCCATGGCGCTTCTTTCTTTCCGAGCCGTTCTACCTTTCGTAAAGGAGCTGGAGGAGGTTCGGAAGGAGAAGAGAGGAGTGTTTGCCGAAGTGTTGCGCGATTTTTATCTCCGGTTCCAATAACTCCCCGCATTGAACCATATATTCTGAGGTGACGGATGATAGCCTGAGTATCTATTCCGTTGAGGATAACAAGTCCCTTTCTTTCCGCAAATTCACAGAAGCCTTCTTTTGCCTGCCAGTTACTGTAAAAAAGGCTGGTTTCTTTGATACAGCATCCCTTTACCTGCGCTTCTTCAGAGAGATGTTCCTCTTCATTGATGCCATAATTTCCAATCATCGGGTATCCCATAACCATAATGTAGCCTGCACAGGAGGGGTTGGTAAGGATACTTTGGTATCCGGTCATACCAATATAGAAAAGAACAGTTCCTGCGGCAATGCCCGAGGCGCCGAGAGAGCTTCCTTCCCAACAGGTTCCGTCTTCTAAGAGAAGCAGCGCCTTCTTTATCATTATGAATCCTTTTTTCGCCAGCAGTGAAGGCAGAGATTTGTTTCGGGAATTCCAATGGCTTTTACCATATCTTCAATACTATTGTATCTAAGGGTATCTGCGCCGATACGTCGGCATATCTCTTTAATAGAATAGCGTGTTGCCGCGAGCTCCTGATAGGAACGGGTGGATATATCATATAAACAGGGGGCTACCAAAGGAGGACATCCAACTCGTACATGAACCTCTCGCGCTCCATAGGCTTTTAGTTCAAGGACCTTGTTTCGTATCTGGGTTCCCCGTACGATAGAATCGTCACAGAGGATGATTCTTTTCCCTTTTACAGAATCAGAAACCACAGAAAGTTTAATTTTTGCTTCTTGATCGCGTTCTTCCTGTGTAAGGGGCATATAACTTCTGCTTGCAAAACGATCTATGAGAAAGACTTCATCATACGGGATCTTTGCTTCCCGATGATACCCGAGTGCGTATCCAATACCAGAAAAGGGAATCGGCGCGACAATATCTGCTTCTACATTGTCGTTCTTCGCAAGAGCCGCTCCAAGGTTGTTTCTCGCCCTTACTACTGGAATGCCATCTATGATTGAATCCATAGAAGCGATATATCCCCATTCAAAGGCGCAATGCTGTATGGTTTGTGCAGGTGCTTGTAAAACCGTTGAGATTCCTTCAGGACCAAGAAAAACAATCTCTCCGGGGAGTACATCTCGTACGATAGTGCACCCTAAAAGACTAAAAGGTCTTGATTCCGAAGATACAACAACTGTTGTATCTTTCGCTCCAAGAATAAGGGGTTTGTATCCGCGTGGATCTCGTGCCGCATAAATCCCTTCTTGGGTAAGAAGGAGAATAGTCCAAGAACCATGCGCTTTTGCAGAAATATTGGCAAGTCCTTCGGGAAAAGTTTTTTCTTGCGAGATTAGTTTTCCGAGAAGTTCCACATGGGTATGGTTGGTAAAGGAATGGTTTTCCTTCTTCATCTGCGAAAAAAGCTCTTCCGCATTGAGAATGTTTCCACTAAAAGCAATGGCAAATTCTCCGAGTTTTGATTCTAACCGTATGGGTTGCATTTCTTTAATACTTACATGGCCAATACCGAAAGAGCTCTGTATAGCATTGGTCCTGTCGGGAGAAAATGCCTGACGGACAAGTCCGGGGAATACATGGTTTTTAATTCCTTTATTCCATACCGACAGTCCGCAGGAATGCTGTCCCCTGTGTTGAAGTTTGAACATTCCAAGCACCAGATCAGATATACAGTTATTCTGGGTGGAATAAATTCCAAACAATCCGCAATGTTCTTCAAGAAATCTCATATCCGTGTCCTTGAGAGGCGATACCCATTTTTTTCTCCCATGCTTTTGTACATGTAAGTCCATGTATGATTCGGATGATCGTATTGTTGATGAAGTGAAAGAGGCATATACATTCTACTAGAAAATCATTTTTCGTCAATTCGTTTTTGCAGATTTTTTTCAGCAGGGTAATGTTTGACAATGACCTTTGTCTGCAGTAAACTTTCTCTTTATTGCATGGGACGATTATATCTGTTGCCGAATAAAAAAAAAGAGAATATCCTTTATGTTGTGTGGTATAGGCAGAGAGCTTTGGCCTATTGAGATTGCGATAGAATCTATAGAGAACAAAGAAGGCGGTTTTATAACCGCAAAAGAGAACGATCGGAGGATCTAGTTATGAAAGCACAGGAAAGGACTTCAATCCCTAAAAAGGAAAAGATTGAACGAAAGTATTATCTTGTTGACGCGACAGGGAAGCCGCTTGGAAGGCTTGCTTCCAATGTGGCAAAGGTACTGTTTGGAAAGACAAAGGCATGTTGGGTTCCTTTTCTTGAAACAGGCGACTATGTCATTATTACCAATGCGGAAAAGGTCCGTCTTACCGGTAAAAAACTTACCGATAAACTGTATCGGAGGCATTCGGGATATATTGGCGGATTAAAAACCATTACTGCTGCGGAACTTCTTCAAAAAAGTCCTGAAACAGTAATACGGGAGGCAGTAAAGGGAATGCTTCCCAAAAATACCATGGGCAGAAAAATCATGAAAAATATAAAAATTTATCGTGGTGCAGACCATCCGCATGCTGCACAGAAACCAATACCGCTTGATTTTGACTAAGAGGGTTTTATTATGCCGAAAATCTATCTTCTTGACGTAACCAACCGCGATGGGGTACAGACAGCCCATCTAAGTCTTGCCAAACTTGAAAAGACGATGATCAACCTTTATTTGAATACCATGGGCGTGCATCAGAGTGAGTTTGGTTTTCCTGTTACCCGACACGAAACAAATTATCTAAACGCAAATTTGCGTCTTGCGAAAAAGAAAGTGTTACATCCCATAAAACTTTCTGGTTGGCTTCGCGCCTTGAAACAAGATGTAGACGATGCTTTTTCCAACCTTTCAGGTCTTGAATATCTGAATCTTTCCATTTCTACTTCAGATCAGATGATCACAGGTAAATTTTTAGGAAAACGAAATTTCAGCGGTATCGTGCGGGAAATGACGGATGCCGTTGAATGTGCGAAAAAATATGGTGCAAAGGGAATTGGCGTCAATGCTGAAGATGCTTCGCGTACTTCGGTAGAGAAACTCGTTGAATTCGGCATTGCGGCCAGAGACGCGGGAGCAACAAGATTTCGCTATTGCGATACCCTTGGACGCGATACCCCTTTCTCTATTTACGAGAAGGTGGTAGAGGTTGCTTCCAAGGCAAAGCTTCCCGTTGAAATTCATTGCCACAACGACCTTGGTATGGTGGTTGCTTGTTCAATTGCCGGTGCGAAAGCGGCATTGGACGGCGGAATGGACGCTTTTATCAATACCACGGTGAATGGAATGGGAGAACGTGCGGGAAATGCGGATTTGGTCTCGGTAATTCTTGCGGTGAAATATGGGGCGGGAATGGATTCTTATCAGCTTGACGAACAGATAGATCTTTCAATGGCGTGGAAAATTTCTCACTATGCTTCTTATGCATTTAAGGTTCCACTCTCTATTAATCAAGTGGGAGTTGGAAGTAATGCTTTTGCTCATTCTTCTGGTATCCATGTGGATGGAGCCTTGAAAGACCGTAGAAATTACGAATTGTACGATTACGAAGAACTTGGTAGAGGAGAACCTGAAATTTTTGAAACTGGCCGAAAAATTATTTTGGGAGAATATAGCGGTATCAAAGGGCTTCGGAACATTTATGGCAAACTTGAAATTGAATTTAAGGACGATAATGAAGCGCGTGACATTTTAGAACTTGCCAGATATGCCAATGTTCACAAACAGAAGCCTCTTACAAACGATGAATTGAAGTTTATCGCTACCTATCCGGAAGAAGCGCGTCTTCTTATGACTGTGGAACCCTGATCTATTTTTTGGAATAAAAGAAAGGAAGAGAATGATGGGGCAAACAATCGCAGAAAAGATATTATCAACGCATGCGGGAAAAAAGGTTTTTGCCGGAGATATCTGTCTTGCCGAGATAGATTTTCTTATGGCGCAGGATGGAACAGCGCCTTTAGTAATCACGGCCTTTGAAGATTTGAAAGCAGAGAAGGTCTTTAATAAAGATCGTGTCTATTTTGTCTTTGATCACAGTGCTCCAAGTCCGAATATGGGAGTTTCTTCTTTGCACCATCTTATGAGGTCGTTTGTTGCCCGGCATGGTATACAAAAGATGGATATAGGAGAAGGAGTATGCCATGTTTTGGTGCCTGAAAAAGGATTGGTTTTTCCCGGACAACTTGTTCTTGGTGCAGATAGTCATACTCCTACCTATGGCGCATTGAATCTTATGTCGTGCGGAGTGGGATCCACCGACCTTGCTATTGCACTTGCTACCGGAAAACAATGGTTCAAGGTTCCATCAAGTATACGTTTAGATTTTGAAGGAACCCTTCCTAACGGAGTGTGCGCGAAAGATATGGGACTTTTGATGGTGCAAACGCTTCGGGCTTCGGGCGCTATTTATCAATGCGTTGAATTTGGCGGTTTTGCGCTTTCTTCTATTCCCATGGAGGGAAGGTTTACTATCGCCAATCTTGTAACAGAGGTTGGAGCAAAGTGCGGTATTATGGAATATGACGATACAGTTGCTTCTTATCTGAAAGATTTTTCTCTTCCGGAATCTTCTTCTCCGGTAAAGCCGGATTCCGATGCCACCTATACCGCAAAGAAAGTTCTTGACATTTCCACTCTTGTTCCTTTGGTGGCAAAACCCCATACAGTAGATAATGTGGTGGAGGTGGGAGAGCTTTCCAATGTAAAAATTCAGCAGGCATTTATTGGAACCTGTACGAATGGACGTCTCAATGATATGAGAAGCGCGGCGGCGGTATTGAAAGGAAGAAAGGTTTCTCCCGATGTCCGGGTGATTGTTACGCCTGGTTCTCGAACAATCTATCTTGAATCGTTGCGGGAAGGGTTGATTGAGACATTTATTGAAAGTGGTTGCTGTGTGACGAATCCTGGATGTGGTCCTTGTGTAGGAACGCATCAGGGCATACCTTCCGATGGAGAAAATGTTATTTCTACCGCTAACAGAAATTTTAAAGGAAGAATGGGAAACCCCAATGCATTTATTTACCTCGCTTCGCCAGCTACAGTGGCGGCATCGGCCTTGAAGGGAAGCATTTCTGATCCCCGCGAATATTTGTGATATGGATCCTCTTGACCTTTCAGTTTCGGATCTTTGTTCCTTGTATGGAAGGCATAAGCTCTCTCCAAAAGAGGTGCTGCGCCTTCTGCGAGAACGGCTTGATGCGCAGGAAGCTCGTCTTCACGCCTATCTTTATATAAACGAAGATCTTGAAACGCAGGCAGAAGAGGCAGAATCCCGTATTATGGCGGGTAACGGCCGTCCGCTTGAGGGAGTATTTCTTTCTTTGAAAGATAATCTTTGCACACGTGATCAGCCTACAACCTGCGCCTCAAAGGCGCTGGCACAGTATCGCTCGCCCTATGACGCCACGGTAATAACCCGTTTGAAAGAAGCAGGCGCGCTTATTGTGGGAAAAACCAATCTTGACGAGTTTGCGATTGGTTCTTCCACGGAAACTTCAGCATTTGGTCCTACCCGAAACCCCCTTGATGAAAGATATGTTCCCGGAGGTTCTAGTGGTGGCGCGGCCGCATCTGTTGCCGCGCGTCTCGCCTTTGGCGCATTGGGGTCAGATACCGGCGGTTCGCTTCGTCAACCTGCCAGTTTTTGCGGAGTCGTGGGAATGAAACCGACCTGGGGCAGGGTCTCCCGCTATGGCTTGGTTGGTCTTGCTTCTTCATTGGATCAGGTTGGACCTATGGCAAGAAATGTGGAAGATTGTGCGATTCTTCTCTCTACTATCGCAGGAAAGGATCCGATGGATTCAACCTCTTCCGAGGAACCTGTTCCCGATTATCTATCATTTCTTTCCGACAGATCATTTTTGAAGGACCTGAAGATAGGGATTCCTGTGGAATGGATGGATAGGAATCTTGATTCTGCTGTAACACGTGCTTTTCAAGAAACCCTTTCACTTTTTAAATCTTCTGGCGCTCGTATTTCCCATATAAAATTTCCGCACAGCGCTCATAGTTTTCATGCCTACTATATTATTATGACAGCGGAGGCAAGTACGAGTTTAGCGCGGTTTGACGGAATTCGTTACGGTTTTCGCACCCAAACATATCAGGATATCTCCGACCTGTACTATGGTACCAGAAGCGAATCTTTTGGCTCTGAAATAAAGAAAAGAATAGTTCTTGGCACTTATATTCTTTCATCCGGACAGTATGAGACATACTATCAAAAGGCGATGGATGTTCGGGCCGCGGTGCGGGAGGATTTCCGAAAGGCCTTTGAATCAGTGGATATTATTCTTTCTCCTACTACCGCGGAACTTCCATTCAAATTCGGTGAAAAATCTAAAGATCCCTTGAATATGGCGCTTTCAGATATATTTACTGTTCATGCAAATCTTGCCGGTATACCGGCTATAAGCGTACCCGGAACTCCTTCCGATGAAGGATTGCCAACCGGAATTCAGTATATGGCGCCTTCTTTTTGTGAGAAGACTCTTTTTCAATGTGCGCATTTTTTTCACACTACCCTTAGCAAGGAGCGAACGTGACCAATGCAATCACAAGAAGGGCGTTTATCGCCGGCATTCTCTTTTCTATTCTGATCGCGTTTTACGATCACCTCGCCTGTGATTTGGTGATAGGCTCGTTTCTTGCCATTGACCATATGCCTGCCGGCGCGATCTCTGTTTTCTTTATTCTTGTCTTCTTTGTGAATACGGCATTAAGACGGTTTGTGCCAAAATGTGCCTTTTCTCCCGGTGAACTTCTTTTGGTCTATGTGATGATGTTGGTAGCTTCTTCAGTAACAGAGATGGGGTTTGGAAGTCAAATTCTTCCAATGCTTTCCGCTCCTTACTACTATGCGAACGAACAGAATGAATGGGCGAAATATATCCTTCCTTACCTTAACAAAAACCTCATTGTCAATGATCCTAGCGCAGCCAAATATTTCTTTGAGGGTCTTCCTTCCGGAGCCTCTATCCCTTGGAAACCTTGGATCCGTCCTCTTAGTCTTTGGCTTCCATTTATTTTGGTATTCTATTTTACGATGATCTGTATTTTAGTAATCTTCAGGAAACAGTGGATGGAACGGGAACGTCTCATCTATCCTCTTACTCAGCTTCCTATGGAAATGGTGAAAGAAGATCCTGTGAAAGAGGGAGAAAAACGTTCCTACCTTTCCAAATTTTTCAAGAGTCCTCTTATGTGGACAGGGTTTGGCATCGCATTTCTTATAGGAACGCTTGTGGCTCTGCATAAATACTGGAATATTATTCCCGCTCCTAACCTTGCCAATGCGGTTCCTATTTTCCGAAGAACCGCGAACCTTCAATTTCGCATTAGTTTTCCGGTGATTGGATTTCTCTATCTTGCGAATCTTGAGGTAAGTTTTTCTCTCTGGTTCTTTAACCTTCTTTTTCAGATTATCAAGGGAATTTTTAATATTACCGGTATTTCCAGTACTGAAAATATCGGTATTTACGGATGTTCGGGATATGCGCTCTTTGCGCACCTTGGAACCGGCGCCATGTTCGCGATGACCGCTTTTGGCATCTATCATGCCAAAGAACATCTTAAAACAATTTTTCGTGCGGCGATAGGAAGAGAAAAGCCCGATGATTCCGATGAAATCCTCTCATATAAAACCGCCTTCTGGGGATTGATTATCGGATCAATTTTTGTGGTGGGATGGCTGATCTATTCTGGTGCGCCTCTTATTATTGCCGCGCTCTTTTATATCTTTGCGGTTATGATTTTTTATGTATTAACCAGAATAGTCTGTGAAGCGGGTATTCCTACTCTTGTGGCAACTATTATTGCCTCCTCTATTATGGTTTCAATGTGGGGAAGCGCGCATCTTGCACCTGCGGCGATGGTTGCGCTTGCATTAACGTATGTGTATAGCTCCGATATCCGCACTTTTCCTATGTCTGCTTCGGGAATGTCATTAAAAATTATGGAATCATCCTCTCGGAAACGGCTTCTTTTTTGGGCGATTATGGTAGCGATGGTGGTGAATATTGCCGCAACACTTTTCTTTGTCTTCCATCTTTCTTATAAATATGGTGGAATTAACCTTAATGGTTGGTACAATGTGGGTGGTCCTCAGGCGCCTTTCCTCTATATCGCCAATATGATGAAGAACCCCACCTCTTCTAATTTTCTCGGCTGGATAAGCAGGGGGATAGGTCTTGTGGTAATGAGTATCCTGATGTTTCTACGTCAACGTTTGCTGTGGTGGCCTCTCCATCCTCTTGGTTTTGTCATTGCTCCGGTATGGCTTATTGACAGTCTGTGGTTTTCTATTTTTATCGCCTGGCTTGTAAAGAAATTAATCTTAAAATATGGCGGTATTAAGGCCTATGAAAAGAGCAGATATTTCTTCCTTGGTCTTCCTTTGGGATTATATACCTGTGCTGGAGTTTGGGTTGTTATTGACTGGCTTACAGGGATGAAGAATAACAAGGTATTCTGGATTTGATTTTATGGAGACGCACGGAGGTTCGGGCCCAGATAGGTTAGAAAAGTTTCTTTCCCGGATCCAAAATCTCCGTATTCTTGTCGTGGGAGATTTAATCCTTGACAGATTTCTTTCAGGCAATGTTAGAAGAATCTCTCCTGAAGCGCCTGTTCCTGTGGTAGAGGTTTCCAACGAGGACTTTTGTGCGGGAGGCGCGGGAAACGTTTGTGAAAACATTGCCTCTCTTGGTGCTGGAGTTTCTGTGGTGGGGATTGTAGGCGATGATGTAAAGGGTGAGATGCTCTGCGATCTTCTTTCTCGCGCTGGATCTGAAGTTGTAACATTGCGCAGAACCAGCGGTATTACCACAGAGAAGACCAGAGTTATGGGTCTTTCTCAGCAACTATTAAGAATAGATACCGAACGATTGTCTCCGTTATCATCTTCAGAATGGAAGGCGATCAAGAAACTTCTTTCTGAAGAACTTGACCGTTTTGATGGCGTGATTATTTCTGATTACGGAAAAGGAATGGTGGGACTTCCTCTTATCCGTTTTCTTTCCAAAGAATGCGGTCGTCGGAAGATTTGTCTCACGGTAGATCCTAAAATCTCTCATTTCTCTTATTATCGGAATGTTGATTGTCTTACTCCCAACAGAATGGAGGCAATCCTTGGCTATGGAGTTTCTGAACCAAAAAGTCAGGAGGAGCTTTTTTCTTTAGGTCGTAAAATCAGAAAAGATCTCTCTTTGCAAAATTTAGTGATTACACAAGGGAAAGAAGGGATGTCTCTCTTTACCGACAAGGGTGCTTGTCATCTCGCCTCTTTTGCCCGAGAAGTTTTTGATGTAACAGGTGCGGGAGATACTGTGATTGCAGTTATTACCCTTGGTCTTGTTTCTGGGTTAAGCCTGCTTGATTCCGCTATTTTCGCAAACCTTGCGGCAAGTGTAGTGGTACAGAAACTTAGGACTGCGGTTGTAACTCCTGAAGAATTACGCGCTGTTTCCGGAGAGATTGCGCGTATGGCGGTGTCTTCATGGCAATAAAAGTTCTTGGAGTAATTCCCGCCAGATATGCGTCAAGCCGTTATCCGGGAAAAGTTCTTGAAAAAATCGGCGAACGAACCATGCTTGAAAGCGTCTATCTTCATGCGAAACAGGCTCGTATCCTTGATAAAATTATCATTGCGACCGATGACAGACGTATTGCCGATGAAGCAGAACGCATAGGCGCAGAATGGATGATGACCTCTTCTCAATGTTCTTGTGGCACAGAACGGGTTGCAGAGGTTTCTCGCACTGTTAACGCCTCCTTTTATGTTAATATTCAGGCAGACGAGCCATTTGTTCCTTCTGAAGCGATTAGAAAGCCTGTAGAAGCGCTTATGAAAGAATCCAAGCTTTTATGTGCAACCCCAGCGGCGCGGATACGGCGTTCTCAGGACCTTTACAATCCCAACATTACCAAGGTGGTCTTTACCCGTGAAGGAAACGCTCTCTATTTTTCCGGAAGTATTCTTCCCTTCCCCAGGGTCTATTTTGCAGATGGTCACGATACCTATTTCAAAAAAGTCCTCTTTTACAAGCATGTCGGTGTATATGCCTTTCGAAAATCACTCCTTACAACCTTTGCGCGACTGCCTGCAAGCGGTCTTGAAAAGACAGAACAATTAGAACAGCTGAGAATGCTGGAAAATGGATGGACTATACGGGTTGTTCTTATTCGCCGCGACTCGCCCTCTGTAGATTCCGCGGAGGATCTTCTTTTTCTTAATACAAAAGGGATTATCTGATTTTTGATCTTTTAAAGAGAAGGGATATCTTCTTCTTTTGTATCTTTTCCGCGTGGATGGTATAGTTTTTTTGCAGACGGAAAAAACTTTCTTGACCCGGATTGTATTCATAGAGACCTTATCTGGAGGTATATGAAAGCATTGATCCTTTCAGGCGGAGAAGGCACCCGGCTTCGTCCTTTTACTCTCTCGGCTCCCAAAGCCCTTCTTCCGTTGGTAAATGTGCCATTCATTTGTTATCAGATTCAACTTCTCGCACACTATGGAATAAAGGAAGTGGTCCTTGCCCTTGGGAGTAATAGAGCTCTCTTTCGCGATGTCCTTGGCAATGGCGAAGCGTGGGGAGTAAGAATTCATTATTCAGTGGAAGAAAAACCTCTTGGTACTGGCGGCGCCATTAAACATGCGGCTCCTTTCTTTCAGGGAGAGCCCTTTTTTGTATTAAACGGCGATGTTTTGGCAGATGCGGATCTATTAAAGATGGCGGCGTTTCATAAAGAATCCAGAGCAATCGCCACAATTGCCGGTACAGTGGTGGAAGACCCTTCTCCATTTGGCCTTTTAGAGATTTCTCAATACGGACGGTTGACAGGTTTTCTTGAAAAACCCGATGCGAACGGCGCCGGGATTATCAATGCGGGTATATATCTTTTTGAACCCGAGATCTTCTCAATGATGGAAGAGGATATGCCTCTTTCCGTGGAGCGGGATGTTTTTCCAAGATTGCTTCGGGAAGGGTTCCCTCTTTTTTCTTATATTACTAGGGGCTATTGGCTTGATATTGGTACATGCGAAAAGTTTTTTACTGCAACAGGCGATATTCTTGAAGGTCGTTTCGCTTCTTCAACACTCTATGATAAAGGTTGTGTGAAGGATGAAAAAAGACCCGACGGAATTAATCTTGAAGGACGGGTTGTATGGGGTGCGGGCGCAAAAGCAATGGGTGCCGCGAGAATAAAAAAATGGGCGGTTGTGGGAAACAATGCGGTGATTGGGCAAGGTGCAATTCTTGAAGAATCAATTCTTTTTGAAGGTGCAGAAATAGAGGAAGGATGCGTCATTAAACGTTCTATTATCGGTCATTCTGCTATTGTAGGGCAACATTCCTCAATTTCAGGTCTTTTTCTTGCCGGAGGAAGTTCTCTTCAGCCATTTACAAAGATCTCTTCCCGAGAATAAAAGGAGAGCAATAGAAAATGCGGGAGGAATAAACCTGTGCTCCTCCCGCATTTTTCTTCTTTATTTCACTGCTTTTTTCAATGCGGCTCCTGCTTTGAAGACAGGAACTTTTTTTGCAGGGATTTTAATCTCCTTACCAGTCTGAGGGTTTCTTCCCTTTCTTGCACCCCGTTTCGTTACCTTGAAAGTGCCGAACCCTACCAACATGACGCTATCACCCTTTTTCAATGCGGTGGTGATTGTTTTGATGAGTGTATCTACAGCGTCAGCAGCTTCTTTCTTGGTAGAAACGACTTTCGCTACTGCTTCAATAAGGTCTTTTTTATTCACGTATATCACCTCCTTTTGTGTACAATGTCAATTTATGGATATTGATTGTATCCCTGAGAACGATGAGGCACAATGAAAAGAATCAGGGTGAGAACAAGCGTATATCCTTCTCTTTAGAAGAATCATAAAACGCTTTTTTTCAGTAGTAATGCATTCTTTTTTTCTGTATGCACAGAGTTATTAAAAACCGTACTGCTCTTTTTGTCAAGCGGAACGCGTAAGTAGAGACTTTTCAAAACTCTATATCTTATAAAAAAAGAGGAATAAAAGAACTTTTTTGAGATATATCGGAAGAGGTTTTTCTATCTGTTCGCATAACGATTTTTTCAACTTGATTTATGGTTATATCACTGGTTTTATTTTTTTCTCTTCCCAGAGAAGCAGAGAAGGGTCGGAAGATCCTTTACTCCAATCAATAAGAAGATTTTTTGTTTCACAGGGAATAGAAATTTTTCTTCCTTGTGAAAAATCATCACTGCCTTCATGGGTTGCTGTACGAAGAAGGTCGTCCGCAAGCGCTCTAACCGCCTTTTTTTTCTCTATGACAGGAACAAGCCCATGGTCGGCGCCCTCATAGTAAGTTGCTCTTATCTCTTTTGAAGATTTTGCGCGAAGCGCGGCTTCAAGTTTTTTTGAATGTTCTACTGGAACAGTGCGATCTGCGGTTCCATGGATGAGTCCTACGGGACATCGTATAAGAGAAGCCATTCTAATGGTATCTCTGATAGCCAGTTCATCCGGAGAAAAGCTTCTTCCTGCGCCTTCTATCTGTCTCTGCTCAAAGTAAGCAACACCAGAGCTTGAAATAGCGTACGCGAAGGTATCTGGTGCGAAGATCGACATTAATATGGTAATATGCCCTCCTTGGCTTCCTCCATAAAGAAGAAGTCGGTTCCTATTAAGAAACGGATAGAGGTGCAGAGTTTCTCTGACTGCATTCAAGCAATCTATTACCTGATAGTGGCTTCCATCGTAGGGTCTGTCTGATCCCAGGCCTGTAACAGGATCAAAATCATATCCACTTTGTCGAAACTCTGTTCCAATGCAAAGCAGGTTGTATTGGTTACAGAACTCGTGCATAAGTTCTTTATGTTGAAAGCGATTCCCTCCCCATCCATGACAGCAATGGAGAAGTCCTGTATCTGGTTGGATAGTATCTGGTTCCACCACATATACAGTAATCCGTTTGGCATAAGGGATAGAGTTGACGCTCATAAAGGTAAAATCAAATTCTTTCATATCATGATCCTTTAGGTAAGGATGAAGAATAAGAGGTTGGAATCACTCTTCTTTTTTTTGTTGGCAAGCTTCTTCTCCTACGCTTTAGAAGCGGTCTTAAAGCAGTTTTAAGCAGGAACAATGCAACAGATGTCGGGATCTATATTTTCTCCCATTTCTTTAAGCAATATCAGGATCCTGTAAGTTTACGAGATCACTGATTTCAACCATTCTATGGGTACGCCATGAGAGTTCTGCCGCCTCACCGATTGCTACCGCGCGGATTCCGTCTCGCATCGTTGAGGAAGACTCTGTTTTTGAAGAGATTGATTGAAGAAAGGTTTCTAAAAGGTCTGGATCCGACCCTCCATGGCCTCCTGCGCTCGCGGGAGGAACATGAAAGACCGTATCTTTATTACTCCACCTTTTTCGGAAAAGAATCCGATCCGGAGTAGCGAGTTGAAATTCAAGGGATCCTTTTTCTCCGATTATTGTATAAATACGGTTGGTATGGTTGGAAACAAAGCATTCAATATGGCTGGCACGCACATTGTTGTCGTATTCTACGATGGCGATTCCATTGTCATGCACATCCTTCTCCGAAGTATAGAGACAGGTATCTTTATGGTACTGATCTTCGTCTATTGCATCTGTATGGCTGAACTCCTGTAACTTTGATATATTGTAAATATCAGGACATTCCTCTTTATACGCGCATACAGAGCACCATGGTCCGACATCAATTCCATCTTTAAGTGGAAAGGGAATTTTTTCTCGTGTAAATGCATTGATTCCCGCGAAAGAGCTTACTCTGACAGGATTTCCTTTTTCATTAAACCAGTTAAAGATATCAAAATCATGAGATCCTTTATGAACCCAGAGTCCGCCCGACCATTGGTATTTTCTGTTCCATCGCGCCATATAGGTTTTTCCGCCATCATAAAACTCGCGATTCTCTATCATCATTAAATCACCTATGATTCCTTCATTTACAAGATCCTTGGCTTTTTTTACAATCGGATAATGTCGTAGATTGAATCCGACCGCCACAGAACCCTTCTCTTTTTTCGCTTTTTTAATAATCCGCATACACCCGGCGGTAGTGGTTGCTAACGGTTTATCTACAAGTATTGGTATATGATGATCTATTGCGCTGATAGCAATTTCTTCGTGAGTATAATCAGGGCTGGTAATGATGACAGCATCTGGAGTTTCATGGCTAAAGAGTTCATTCGCAGAAGCATAGAGATTGATCTTTCCGCCAAGATTCTCAGCGACCAATTTCATTCTTGTTCTATTGGGATCAGCCATTGCGATGATTGTTGCGTCGGTTCTTTTAGATATCATTTTTCCGAATGCATATTTTCCTCTATTTCCTGTTCCAATAATAGCAATGGTTATCATCTTCTTCTCCCTGTGAGGCAGTACGACACCTCGCTGGTTGTGATAAGATCAAGTTAAAGGTTTAGAAGTTTTATGGCATTGCCGCCCATTATTTTTTTAAAGGTAGTGGAGCTAATCTTTTGTTTTGCAACTCCTTCTGAAAGAAGATCAAGGATCCCGAATGCTGTGCTATCGGCAAAACAGAGATCCAATCCCATAAGAAGGCGGTTGCTAAACTCCTCTAAAAAGGCATATCCCCATTCTGGATCTCGTTGTATCGCATTATATCCGCTTCCCGCGGAAAGATCTCCCCAAAGGTTGGAGTATCTTCGCATAAGTTCTGGTATCCGTCCCTTTCCTTTTACTTCTCCATGAGGATATCCATTTCGGTCATCTTCTGAAGGGCTTTCTCCTACCTCTGCCCAAAATGCCTGAGAATGGCCAAGAAATTGCAGGTTTGGGTAGCGTTGCAGGGCTTCTTCAAGCTCTGGCATCCCTGGCTGGGTAATAAGTCCATAGGTATTGTTGTCGCGGGTTGCAAGATGGAATATTATGGGTAATTCCGTTGCTTCGCAATCTCTTAGGAGGTTTTGTACGCGGGGATCGTTCCACCGCAGGTTGGCGGTGATTTCTCCCAACCCTTTTGCTCCAAGCTTCTTATAATCTTCAAGAAGAGGTGTGAAATTTATATCCTTATTGTTATTGGCTCTGGGATCTACATTACAGAATTTAATAAATCGGTTTGGAAAGAGATCGCAGGTTTCATAAAGATCCCGTACTCCTTGAACCTCATAGACAGAGTCGGGCGTTGTAATAGGAAGAATGACAGACGCGTCAATGCTTTTCTTATCCATTATTTCCACTAACTCTTTCACCATGATGAACCGTTTTTCTGTTCCGGGAAAGAAGGTGGTGATTCCCGAGTAGGCATGTTCATGAATATCTATTATCATGATGGCTCCTATGGTTATCTACTCCCTTTTTCAGCAATATCTTATAGATTGCAAGGTTAGAATCATTTTGGGTGCGCTATCTCTTTCATCTTCCTGCGGCTCTGCTTACATCTCTTAGGCATGATATAAAAATCCTGAAAAAAGAATACGTTCAAGATCTCTCTTTTCTGAATATTTAAGAAAGAAAAGGTTTCTCTTTTTGCGAGGTCGGAAGAATCCTTTCGGATCCTTCCGACCTCAACAATTCCTGACTTTTTGAGCTTGTTCCTTCTTTTTTTTCGTGTTACAGGTTGTGATTATTTCTGATTACCTTTTTTCTATCTTCTTAGAGACTTTTCTTCTGTTACCGAAGATATGCAGTCTCTACTTTTTTTAGGGCTGCAACAGTATCCGCAACCTCTTTTTCTCCGCACTGTTCACTGCAGGATAGCCGGAAGTGAAGGTCATCGCTCTCCAAAGCATTCGGAAGAGGGTATTCTTGGTCGGGATTACCCTTGTAAAGGGGGCAAGTCCAGGGATATCCGGTACTTCCGAATACACGGCGTTTTGTATACCATTCCCATTGGTTGGGAAGATGTCGATAAGACGGGCCTGCAGGGATACCTTCTTTCCCTAATGCCTCAACAAACTGGGCTTTATCCACCCGTAGTTGATCAAGATCAATACCGAGGAAAACAAACCATACCGCATTTTCTCCAAAAGGAGGATCCACAGTTACCCGCACTGTTTTTAACTCTTCTGCGCAGGCTTTTTGAAGAGAGAGAGCAAACGCGCGGCGACGCGCTATCATTTCTGGAAGTTTTTTCAACTGTACTCTTCCTATGGCACAGGAAAGCTCATCACTGTTATTATTAAGCGACGCAATAGTATTACCGCTTCCCGGCGGAAGTCCGAATGGTTTTCCTCTGTCTGCGTGACGACGAATACGGTCGGTTAATTCTTCTCTTCGTGTGTAGACGATTCCACCCTGTCCTCCGGTGGCATGATGTTTTCCGAACATTGTAGAAAAGGCCGCAATATCGCCGAGTGTTCCTACTTTTTTTCCCTTATAAGTTGTACCATGCGCTTGCGCGCAATCCTCAATAATTGGGATATTCCGTTCTTTCGCCATAGTTATGATAGGATCCATATCCACGGGGATTCCCGCAATATGAGCGAGAATAATGGCACGGGTATGGGGTGAAAGCCGTTCTTTGATCTGTTCAGGTCCTACATTATAACTCATCTTATCCGTATCCGCAGGAATAGGAATAAATCCTGCAATTGCCGCGGGCATTACTCCTCCTGCATCAGAGATAGGAGGAACAATAATCTCTCCGAATGGTTCCATTTCTAAGGCGCGGATTGCTACAAATACCGCATTGGTACCGCTATTAACAACATCAGCAAATCCCTTTGTCTCTCCATCATTAAGAAATTCGCAAAACTCTTTGCAATAGGCCTGTTCTTCTTCGCCTCCATATCCAAAGGCTTCGCCTTTTTCAATGGCCTTATCAAAGAGTCGTATTGCCGCGGTTTTTTCTTCTTCTCCAAAGAGACGTCTGGCTGGCCAGGGAGACGTTCTGGTTGGTTGTCCGCCCTCAATGGCAAGCATTTCCTTCTTCATCTTATCCTCCTAAGTAAGGTATCTGATTTTTCTGTTTTGTAAAGAAGAATACTTTTTCTACGATATTAAGGAAGAATCCAGCCGCCTTCTGCACGGAGAAATTGTAGAAACATCTTGACTCCCTTTGCAGTTCCCTCTCTTGTACCGCCGGCAATAAAAAGATAGGTGGTTCTTCCGCTATTGCTTTTTGCCTCCCGGATACTATATCCTGTAGCGCCTGGATAGAGAAGATCCGCATCTCGCTCTTTTACCTCCTGTAACAAAGAAGAAGTAAGGGGATTTTCCGCACTATTTCCGATAATAATAGCACTCTCATTTTTTATGATCTGTGCCTTTGTGGTAATCTCCGAGACAGGAAGAGATATGCCAGAAAGCTCTTCTATCTTCTTGTTGATAACTGTCGTATCCTCGGAAGATCCGCAAAGAAGCGCTACAGGAACTCCTTCTTTTATAAGAGGAATATCATTCCACCATATTGAGGGTTTGGTATAAGCAAGCGCCTCTTTTCTGATAGAGGCAAGAATCTCAAGAACCTCTGCCTTTCCCTGCATATAAGGTACAGTAGAAGAAGGAAGTTTTCTAAAAGGCATTGTTCGCTGTACTGTTACTGTTTCTCGTTGAATCATAGAGGAAGGATCGTCGCCAAGAACCTTATCCAGCCGTTTTCTTGCTCTTTCTGCAACCTCTTTTGCTTTTGGTCCTGCCTTCTCCATTGTATCTAAATACCAGGAAAGCATTGCACAGAGGTTGCCTTCTTCCATTCCTTCCCTGATTCCTTCAAGAAATGGACAACCTGCCAATGGTACTGTATGATCATCCTTATCAATATAAGAAACCCAGCGTTCTCCGGCAATGCCCCGTCGGGGACCATAATCTGTGTAGTAGATCCATCCCTTAAAATAAGGGTTAGTAGCACAGTTTTGGATTTTGTTCATCCATGATTCCCATCCAAGAAACCGAGACATTCCTAAAGGTTTGCGATGTTCTGATCCTCGTCCCTCGCCAGCGCCATAAGTTCCAATCATAGCATCAGACCGAACCTTAATTGTGCCTTTTCTTACCGCCTCTGTAAAAGCATAGGCAAGACCCCGGTTTAATGTCCATAACTTTACATAAGGATAGAGAAGAGCATTCAGCTCTGGTTTTAAATGTTGTGCTCCGGTAAAAGATGAGGTACACCCCCATCCTGTCTCTGTATAGCTCTTTGCCCATGGGATATAGCGTTCTTTGATCTCTTTTTCGTTTAATTCATCTCCAAAAGAGGTGATCATCAGCCGTATCCCTTTTTCTCGCAGGTATCGGCTTATCTCAGAAAGAAACCATTGTCTTGCCTTCTCTTTTCTTTCTTCAGAAAGTTTTGTTTTAGAAAGAAGGCTATTTATTACTGGAAGCATATTGCCGCTGACTGTAAAATAAATTAAGCCATGACTGATTGCTTGCTCCATCCAAGGGTCCCAGCGGGAACAGTCTAAACGAGGAGAATCATTGCTTCCGATCTTCTCTGCCACTGATGCAAGAAGTTGAGAAGTAAGAGCACCTTTTTCTCCCACAATGCCAAGCGTGTTCGCGCGCACTATATTAATCATTGACCATTGGTATCCATGAGCTTCTAAATTCTTGGTAAAGCGAAGGGTAGGTTCAACAGGATTATTGATATCTCCATATACCTGGCCCGCTGGTTGTAACGAAATCATCCGATTTCTTGGTAATTGTACAGGATAAACCGTTACAGAGATCGGAACCATAACCTTCTCCATCTTCTCAAAAGAAAGGGTAAGCGCAAGGCTATATTCTCCGGGAGGAACATTGGAAGAATTGAGTTTA
>JBBADJ010000007.1:0-120274 GCA_041656495.1 Candidatus Ratteibacteria bacterium | reverse complement strand
TGCGCGGTAAAAGTGCGGTGGCTGTAATCCACTGCTGTAAGCCCATGAAGAAATTGCCAGTAGTAACGTACCTCTATAGATTTTCCTGCCTCTAAATTCTGAAACATAAACTCATACGTGGGCGCAATCTGACTTCCCCGCCAGGTATATAAAAGTAATAGGGCATCGCCTTCAAAGGAGTTAGAGACCACGGTCTTGCTGTTTGGATCTACCAATGCGCACCAAGGATCTGCCTGGTCACTGGTACGGGGCATACCCTTCGCACGCTGAAGTCCGGTTATACGGGAATAACAGTATAATTCATCACCGGTAAAATCGGTTCCCGCAGGCCGTACCACATTACGGAACAGAAGGCGTTGAACTGATTGGGAAGTATTGGTAATAAAGTAATCTACCTGAATTACCGGCTTATCAGAAAAGAAGGTAACCTGCTTCTTATATGAAACAGGACCATCTTCGTTTGCCATCTCAATCATAGCGCGCGAGGAGCTTTTTTCAAGCCATACTCCTGTATAAGATTTATACGGATGATTGCCATGATCGTCAAAAAGACCGCCATACCCTTTTTCTTGAACAATCGTGTTGCCGGTGCTCTTATCATCAAGGGTAAGGATTCTTCCACCTTGTCCCGGAACCACTACTGCGCGGTAATAATCATTCTCTACTATAAAGGAGGGTTCAGAAGGAAACCGTTCACTAGAGTAGGTCCCTTCTGTTATGGTAAGAGTGGATTCCGAGAAGACCGGTATTATACCTAACAACAAAACCACACTACAGAACAGGATGGATTCTCTCCAAAACCGCATTCTTTCCTCCTATGTAGGGAGTGAAGAAGATGGTATAAGGGATCCTTCTCTTCACACAAATCTTACATAATCAATTTACAAAGAACTCTCATCCTTCTTCTATGAAGAAAGCATACTCTTTCTCTTCTTTTCTTTCAATATTTAGTGATTGCAACATCTATCTGTTACACTATCTTTACAAAAAAAAGCTTTCCTGATAAGAGTATAGATCTTAAAATCAAGTAGTTCCTGTCGGCCTTCCCCTCCAAAAAATATTAACCTCGGGTACCGTGGAAGGCATACTGGCTTTTGTGGGGTCTTTGGGTAGATCTTTCATATTCTCCACATGCATATCTAAAAAGAGCACATTAATACTCTTATCATGGCGACGAACAAAACAGGTCCCCGAAGCTGAAGTATCTGTTACCTTCGTAGTGTATCCACCTGTCCAATGATTGTTCCCATCCGCCATAACCATTGTTTTAGAAGGATACTTAAAGACCGTTATTTTTTGATACTGTTTGTTGTAATAAGAAAGATCAGAACTAAAAAGGTATCCAATGCCATAAGTACTTTTAAAGACATTGTTCCAAACCTTCCCCACATAAGAGTTTTTATATCTATCACTGGGACATGATACGGTTCTATCATTAATTCCATACTGAGAAAGACGGGTCCACCAATAGATACCATCTGCCTGCGAACTAGGAAGCCAATCTTCATTATCCTGAAGATAGAGCGAAAAACAAAGGCCGATCTGTTTCAGGTTATTAATGCATGATACGCTTCTTGCCCGTTCTCTTGCCTTGGAAAGCGCGGGAAGAAGCATTGCCGCTAAAATAGCAATAATCGCAATCACTACAAGGAGTTCTATCAACGTAAATCCACCACCTTTCTTTTTCTCCATCTACTTTTCCTCCTTTACAAGATAAAAAAAATCTATAAAAAAGGTTCTCTCTATATCCTTTCTTCTTTGACCCATTCTTTTTCCTTCCCTATTTTTTTCAGGCCTCATTCCATCCTTCTTGTTGCAAAAAAACAATAGGCTCTATCATATAGTTTCACCCAATTATAACGTTATAATATAGGTAAAATTCAATACCTTCATCCCGAAAAAGGATCTCGTCGTTTAACCAGAAAAGAAACTTTTCTTAAAGAAACCATCGCCAGTATAAAGTTGAATCTCTGGAATCTTATAGAAAAAGAATCTTATCTCTTTTGACACGTAAAGAGTAAGTAAGTTATGAAAGAAGAGAAGAAGGGAGTATGACATTCCGAGTTTTTTTCTGGATTTATGCAGATTCATTCATTCCTCACTCGTAACATATAAGGTTACTATATCCAAAAAAAAGTGGGATGTCAAATAAAGATAGGTTATAAATTTAGTTATACATTCGCAAAAAAAAAACTCTACTCTTCACTAAACAGATATTCCTACCAATACACTCTTTGAATAGTAGATGAGAATAGTTAAGATATAAATAGAATTGCTGTGGGCTTGTTATTCTCCCTCTTTTTCAAATTCATTCTCTGTATCAAGCTCTTTTTTTAGTTCGTTAAACTCATTTTCCGCTTTCTGAAGACGTCCCCGGCAATACTTGATAATTTCAACACCTTCACGGAATTTTTCAATACCAGTATCAACATCTATCTCTTTTGTACCAAGTTCTTCTACAATTTTTTCAAGACGCTGAAGAGCGCTTGTAAGTTTTTCTCCTTGCTTTTCCTTCGCCATATATTCCTCCGGTAGTCCAACATAAATTGCTTGATTCTATATTTTATTCTTTCTCTTTAACAACAGAAATAAGACGGTTTCGACGGAAACGTATCACAAGTTCTTCGCCGATTATCGCTTCTTCCGCATCAGAAAGAATTTTATTATCCTGTTTTCTATGGACAATACTGTATCCCCGCGCAAGAATTTTTTCAGGGTTAAGCTCTTCAATCGCATTCTGCAAAAGATCCATCCGTCCCTTTGAAAACATAAGAAGGGTATCAAAGAGATGTTCAATTTTTCGCGCCTGAATCCCAATCAAATGGCGCTCTTCTCTCATACCTGTTTCAAACTGAAAAAGCGCGGTCAAAAAAGATTGTTCAAGAGAGCGGAAAGAATCAAACACCCGAGCCAAAATAGATGAAATAGAGTGCGCGGCTCGTGAAATACGAAAACTCGCACGTTCTAAAATTCGGCCAAAGGCAAGAATCATATCTTCACGGGTATGAGCAAGAGATTCTTCCATTCCATTAAACCGAGCAAGAATTCCATTTTCAAGCATTACTCCCTGATTCTCTATCCATGAAAGAAGCTCTTCCCTTGCAATCCGAAAAAAAGCAGCTACCGCAGTAGGAGTGGAAAAATGACGGTCTGCCACAAAATCCGCGATGGAAACATCTCGTTCATGACCAATACCGGTTACCACAGGAATTCGAGAGGAAATAATCGCCTCGGCAAGCGCCTCCGAGTTAAAAGCCTGAAGACTTTCCAAACTTCCACCACCGCGGATAAGAATAATCGCATCAAGATCAGGCGCGAGAAGGTTCATCTCCTGCAATGCGGAAATGAGAGAAGCTTCCGCATACATACCCTCTACCATCACATTTATAAAACGGATAGTAAATCCGTATTCGCCAAGATTCTTTCGGAAATCATTGATTGCAGCTCCGGAAGCAGAAGTAATCAAGCCAAGTTTGGTTACAATGGAAGGAAGAGGACGTTTCCGTTCTTCAGAAAAATAGCCTTTTCCTTCCAGTTTCTTCTTAAGGGCTTCAAAGGCCTTTCTCAAAGCGCCTTCGCCCCGGGCTTCCACCTCTCTAACCTCAAGACGAAACCTTCCGTTTTTATAAATACCGGCCTTTCCAATAATCACAACCTCAAGACCGTCCTGTAGCAGATGTCGGCATTTATCATAATAGGTCCACCCCGCAAAACAATCAATCGCATAAGGGCTCCCGGAAGAATCTTTCAAGGTAAAAAAAGCATAACGGTCGCGGGCATTCACACCGCTGATTTCTCCATATACGCGAAGAATACCAGAAGTCTCATCAAGAATCTCATTGATATAGGCAATAAATCCTTCTACGGATAATAGCTGATCTTCTGGTTGAGAGGGAAACGGAGATGGAATAGACAAAAAGTCTTCCTTTTCTTCAAAGTCTGGAGACTTTGGAGAAAGAGGTTGGGAAGATTCTTCTTTTTCGCTCTTTCGCCACTGAAAAAGGTCTTCGCTGAAAAGATCATATTTCATACTGATATGCTCCGGTTATTTTCTATCAAAAAAGGGATTCTTACCATGAACACTTAATGGAATACCCAGTATAATGGCAAGGTCAGGCGCAGGAAGTTGAAGAGTGGCCGCGGCAATACCGATAGTATACATAATTCTATTATCAATATGGTGCTGTGCCGCGACTGAAACTGCCGATCCCACCGCAATACCAAGGTCTGTCGCGTTAAATGCGCATAATCCCTTTCCTTCTAAACAGGCGGCACAATCTGCAAAGCCACAAAGACCACATACCGTTAAACCCAGTGGTTGAGCGCGAGTTCCAATAAGAACAATGCTATCCGCAAACCGTACATTCACCGCATCGCGGAGAAAGCTCTTGTTTCCGGATTCTTTTCCTAATGAGAGCATCGTTCTTGCAAGAAGATTCTTCTCTTTTTCTTCAAGAATACCAACCGCAATATTATCTACGCCTCTTGCTTTCGGAGCTGTCCGAGCCGCAGCTGCCATAAGACAAGCAACCTGGCGGACCGCCTCTTTTTGGGCAACTTTTTCTTCTATCATATCTTCTCCTTCATTCCTTGCACTTCACTCTCTTCTTCCTGTCATACTGCTCTTGTTACTAAAAAAAAGAGAGAACCCTATCTTTTCTTAAGTGTACGACAGGCCCTGTACAAATGCAAGAGCCCGTCTTTTCCAATACAAGATGAGCCTGAAGGAGGTTACGGTTTCCACTGCAGCTTGAGCCTGAAGAAATGATGAGTCATAATAACCGCATTGCGTCATAATAAATCTATACGAAAAGGAATCGTTGCGTCAAATAGGAATCTATACGAAACTACCTTCCTAATAATTACGGGAGGTAGGCAATGGAGGCAGAAAGATTAACGATGCGAGAGAAAAAAAAGTTAAGTAAAAAGATGGCGCAACGATATCAGAAAGCAAGCAAGAAAGAAAAAGGAGAGAGAATAAAAAAAATAAAGTCGGGGAGAGAGGATTCATTACTTTCAGCAAGCCAAACATTGAGATCAATATTATACTGGCATAGCAAAAGTATAAACTGCGACAGAAAAGCAAGTGAGATTATCTGGCTGATTAGACTGATTGCCAATCAATCGGTGCTGATTCACAATCTTTAAAACCCATCAAAAAAACAAGAGTTGTTCACAGAAAAAATGGTGGAGGTGTTCAGCTCACCCCTTGAGCTGGATGAATACAAAAAGAGCATTATATCCATATACAAGGGTACAAAGCATTATGGGGAAAGTGAAGTTGCAAACACTGCCAAAGACGCCACGTTAAAAAACTTACAGGTCGGGTAAAGGGATAAAGAGTACTTTACCAGACTGATTTTTTACGGTATATCCTACTCTGCCGATCGGAACAGGAGAGCTGACTCATGCCCATCAGCCACCTCCTTTACCAGTAAGAGATTTAGAAGCAGTTTTGTGACTTGGCAAAGCCAAAATATGAGTATGGAATTGATGAGATTATTCCAATCGGGATTTAGCTTGCCGACAACGGCAAGTATCGTAGTTTTTGAGAAACACATTGTTAATTTCTTGCCGATAATATGTTATACTATAATCTACTACGGGGGCGGCGTATGAAATATTTATCGGTTGCGGAAACTGCAAAAAAATGGAAGATATCAGAACGAACTGTAAGAAACTACTGTGCCATCGGCAAAATACCAGAGGCATTTCTGACTGGGAAAACGTGGAATATCCCTGAAAATGCAGAGCGTCCGGAGCGCATCAACAAGCGCAGAGATAAACCAAAAACTCTTCTTGATTGTCTGATCCGGGAAAAGGCGAGCAAAACCACCGGCGGCATTTACCATAAGGTTCAGATTGAACTAACCTATAACTCTAACCACATTGAGGGAAGTCGCCTGACCCACGACCAAACCCGCTATATGTATGAAACAAATACCATCGTCGCAGACGAAACAATGAATGTTGACGATATTGTGGAAACAGCGAATCACTTCAAGTGCATTAATATGATCATTGAGCAGGCAAAACAACCACTCAGTGAATCCTTTATCAAGCAGCTTCACAGAACGTTGAAAAATGGTACCAGTGATTCCCGAAATGATTGGTTTGCTGTGGGTGATTATAAAAAACTTCCCAACGAAGTGGGCGGAAAGGATACCACCCCTCCAGAAGAGGTGCAAAAGCAAATTGCGGCACTACTCAAAGAGTATAACGCTGTGAAGAAGAAAACCCTTACCGAACTGATTGATTTCCATAACCAATTTGAGTCCATCCACCCCTTTCAAGACGGCAATGGCCGTGTGGGGCGATTGATTCTGTTCAAGGAGTGTCTGCGAAACAATATCGTACCGTTCATCATCAATGAAGAGTTGAAGATCTTTTATTATCGGGGACTCAATCAGTGGAAAAGCAACCCGGGCTTTTTGATAGATACCTGTCTTTCGGCACAGGATCAATTTAAGAAGTATCTGGACTATTTTAGGATTGACTACGATGAGTAAAAAGGAATTTATCAGTGAAAATGATGCAAGGTTTCATCGTATTATAATTATGGGCGATAATTTGGAGGGCTTTATATATGTGGCTTGCCTATGCTGTTGGATCAGCCTTATTTGCAGGTATAACATCCATTTTGGCGAAAATAGGTATTAAAAACACTGATTCAAACTTGGCAACTGCTCTACGGACAGTAGTTGTACTTTTGTTTTCGTGGATAATGGTTTTTATAGTTGGATCCCAGAGTACTATTACCTCAATTTCTGCACAAAGCCTTTTATTCCTCATACTATCAGGCGGCGCTACAGGCGCATCTTGGTTATTTTATTTTAAAGCGCTTCAGCTTGGTGATGTCAACAAGGTAACCCCCATTGATAAAAGTAGCACAATTTTGACGATTTTGCTTGCTTTCATGATTTTAAGAGAGACACCCTCCTCGTGAGCAGTATATGGTGTCATACTTCTTGCCATTGGAACCTATTTCATGATACAACGGCACAAAACTGACTCACCTGATAATAAAAGCAAAACGTGGTTTTTTTATGCCGTGTTGTCCGCCGTCTTTGCTGCCCTGACCGCTATTTTCGGGAAAATTGGGCTACAGGGAATTGAATCAAACTTGGGTACAGCAATACGCACGATTGTGGTCTTGGTGATGGCTTGGGGAGTTGTATTCTTACAAAAAAAGCAGCAACTAATGAAGGATATAGAGAGGAAAAGCTGGGTGTTTATTGGTCTTTCCGGTCTGGCCACCGGTCTATCTTGGCTTTGCTATTACCGTGCTCTTCAAGAAGGGAAGGCCAGTGTGGTCGTACCTATTGATAAACTCAGTATCGTAGTAACAGTGGCCTTCTCTTATTTTTTCTTACAAGAGAAACTCTCAAGGAAAGCTTTTATAGGTTTATTGTTCATTATATCTGGGACAATGCTGCTGTTGTTTTAGGGAAATAGGTCAGGATTAAATTTCGGGCGCAGGGGAGAGTGCCAATACATAAAATCAAAATCGAAAATGCATTAATTATAAGATTGAAAAGGAATTATATTCTCCACGACTTTACTCCTTTCTACTGTCTGTACCTGTTCCAGATCTTATGACCGGTAACTCGCGATATCCCAAATTCCCTGCATAACCCAGCCATCTTTTCTCAGGATAAAAGACGGCCTACAAATTTTGTCTGTTCATCCATAACACTTGCCTCCTTCCATGGCATATCCCCCTCCTTTTCAAGAGGGAGTATACCAGGAAGTATAAACCATGTGCTCGGAATATTGTGTTAAGGATGTGCTCGGAATATACCTAATGGTCGGGGCGAGAGGATTCGAACCTCCGACATCTTGGTCCCAAACCAAGCGCTCTAACCAGGCTGAGCCACGCCCCGAAAGAAAAGTATTGTACGGTTAAAAAACTCTTTACGCAAATATTCTTCAGTCCCACCTTTCCTTACAAACAATCTCAGCAAGAGATTTTCTTGCCTTGGTGGAACGAAAAATTGCAGGATCTTTTGGATATCCAAGAGGAGTAAGAGCAACCACCTGTACGGTCTTTGGTATTCCAAGAAATGCTTTAATACCCTCATTATCAAAAGAACCTATCCAACAAGTTCCCAAGCCTTCATTGCGCGCCGCTAAAGTAAGGTGATCCATGGCTATCGCCACATCTACCAGCACACTTCCCTTGCCCATCCAGCCTCCGCGATTATATTTAATGTCAAAACCGCAGGCTGTAATGATTAGAGGCGCTTCTGCAACAAATCTCTGCTCTTCGCAGAGCGCCGCAAGTTCCTGACGCGCCGACTCCTCAGATACCACAATAAACCTCCAAGGCTGGCGATTACTTCCACTAGGCGCAATACGCGCCGCATCAAAAACTCGCTCTAAAACAGCGTCCTCTGGAATGTCTGGACGATAAAGCCGCACACTTCTTCTTGTCTCAATCACATCGCGAAACTCCACATCAACCTCCTTATTGCACGGTAAGAGATCCGGTTGAAGGGTTATACACATACTTCATTCCCTTGGGAGGGGTAGGAATCGCATCCATATCCCCTTTTTCAACAAGTTCTTCAAGAGAGTGGGGATATCGTCCTTCCTGAACATGGAATGTATTAATTTTATTCTTGATATAAAGAACATTATCTGTGGATTGAGCCTTTTTTAAGGTCTTTGACATAACCTTTCCATACTTTTCCGCTGCGTTTAAGGGATTTAATTCCTGATCAGAAGGCTTTTTTCCACATCCAACCATAGAAAAACAGAGTACTCCAAGCACCACAGCTATCACATCCATTTTCACGATCCACCTCCTATCTTCAAAAAAATTTCCTGTGAATCGATGGGCATAATCCATATCCCTTTCTCTTCTCTCTTCTATTGTAATCTTACTGGCATTCTTTCACAAGTGCGCCATTAAAGCAGAAAGAACTTCATAAGGTGAAATATTCTGAAGACACCTTCGTTCCTTACACAAAAGAGCATGGTGCATTCCACAAGGAGAACAGTCCTCCTCCGCATAAAAAAAGGTACAGGAGCCCGCAAAAGGAGCCCATATCAAAGGAGAGGTAGGACCAAAAAAAAGAAATGTTTTCAAACCGCACAAGGCCGCCAAATGAGAGGGACCTGAATCATTGCCTATAAAAAATGTGCCAGAAAAAAATTCTTCTGCAAGAGATACAAGAGAACGATCTCTATATACCGCATCGTTGCCTGCACTATCTATCCAGAATAATCTTTCTTTCTCTTCTGCCTCGCCAAGAATGATTTTGGTGTCAATCCTTCCTTTTAATGCGGAATATATCGTGAAAAATCGGGAAGAAGGCCAATTTTTTATCATACTTCCACTTCCAGGATGAATAAAAAGGCGGGGAAAACGCGGAATAGGTCGTGATAAGATCTTTTTTACAGGAAAAAATCCCATTCTGCGAAGGGGTTCTAACAATTCATCTGAAACAGGACGAGTAAGAGTATGGTAATCAAATGAATGAATGATAAGGTTGTAAGGAGAAAATCTCCGAAGGTTTTCGCAAAAAACAGGTTCATCGCAATAAGAAAGAATAAGGTCGCATCCATAAAAAACAGGGTGTTCTCCTCCAGAAATAAAGAGTTTCATCATTTTAGAATCATCAAATGCAAAGGCTTCATCCACGAGAGAAAGATCCTGTAATAATGGAATAAATCGCTTTGAAACAACACATGCAACAGCCATCCCTTCATTCCGTAATGTTTGAAAAACCGGAACCGTAAGAAGAAGATCTCCCAACCCTCCGGGCCGCACCACTACCGCTTTCCTTATTGCCAAAATCTCTCCTTTCGTTTACACTGGTGCAGTGAATCTAACTTCAGCCCCATACCCAACAAAGTACCGGAGCAGATATGTTTTTTCTCTGGCCGATTTATGATGAGTTAAAGATCAAACAAATTCCTTATGTTAATTATATCCTTATTGCTATTAATTGTATGGTCTTTCTTCTCTTTTCCTTCCAACCTGAATATGACACCATTGTGGGTCGCTTTGGATTTATTCCCGCGCAATTTTCATGGATTAGCCTCTTTACTTCTCTTTTCTTGCATGGAAACATTATGCACCTTGTCGGCAATATGTGGTACCTGTACCTTCTCGGCGATAATCTTGAAGATCGATGGGGAAGCCTTTTCTATACAGGCTTTTATTTTCTTTCTGGCATTGCGGCCACTCTTTTTTATATTCTCTTATCTAAAGGTGAATCTCAAACCATTCCTTTAATCGGCGCATCCGGAGCAATAGCCGGAGTTCTTGGCGCATACGCGGTTCTCTTTCCAAAAAGTAAAATAACATTCTGGTACTGGTACTTTATTCTTATACGAATCGGGCATGGAACTTTTCAGGTATATGCTTTTCTATGGCTCGCATTCTGGTTTCTTCAGCAATTGTTCGGGATTTTATTTCAGCATGCCTCTTCCATTGCCTTCGCGGCGCATATCGGTGGATTTCTCTTTGGAATGGGAGTTGGAATAAGCATGCGATATTACACAAGGTATCGTTTCCTAAAGAATATCCGTGAAGGCACCGACGCCCTCTTTCAAATGCTCGGCATACCTCCGGCGCATGGAAGAACATTTGAGGAAACAATTGATATGGAAGAACGCCGTACAAAGATACTCGCTTCTCCTGATTCTGCAAGAAGCGCCGCCCTCTATCTTGAAAGCATCTCTCTCTATCCCGGATTTAGAGTTACTCCAAAAGAAGCCTTCAGAATTGCGGGGATTCTCAAACGAATGGGATATATTGACGCTGCAATTGATGCATTCAAAAAATCAGTAATTGACGCTCCGTTTGCCGAGTATGCGGATGATGCGCTTTTTTTTCTGGGAAAACTTTACCTTGAAAAAGGAGACCGAACCATGGCAAAAAACTGTCTTCTCCATCTCATCTTACATTACCCGTATAGTGAATACTATGAAGCCGCAAAATTCTCTCTGATGTATGAAACTCCGCTATACGACACGAACCGGGATAGTATCTAAATTCTTCAATGATATCAATAAGAAAAGGGCGGGAAAAGAATCTTCCCGCCCTGAAAAGATCTAAAGCATCCTATGGAATTATCTTTTCTTTTTCCTCTTGGGAAGCGGCGCCTGTTTGTGACATTCCGCAATGACCGCAATCTGGCGACGCACCTGCTCTGGAGTAACAACAAGTGTTGCTCCCTTCTTCTTATTCAAGACATCATAAATGTTGTTGTAGATCTTTTTAGACATATATGAAAAAGAATCTTCCTGTGCCTTGCTTGCCTTCCAACTGCCTGTATGCCATTTAAATTGCTCTCCGCAATAGATCCGTCCCTCAAGAGGTTCTTTGACCAAAGAGCGCGAAGCAAATTCAGAAGGTTTAAGGTATTTCCACTCTATGTTCTTCATAGTACCGGTTAAACCTCCATATTCCGCAAAGACCTGGTAGGTATAAAGCGGGTATGGCGCGCAGGAGGAGACCTCAAAATCTATCGTGGGTTTTCCCTTGCCATGAAGAATAATCTTCACATGATCTTCGGCATTTCCATACGAATTAACAATATCCATCAAACAGAAGACTTTTGGCATTACCTTGGCGTCGGGATCAAAAAGCATCAAGACCTGATCCATAGGATGCGGACCAGTATTTAACAGACTACCACCGTCATACTCCTGAAGGCTCTGCCAGTCCCAACGTCTTGTAAAACCGTTAAAAGCAACCTTGATCATCACAATTCTTCCAAGTACACCTGAGTCCAATACTTTATTAAGCGCTTCATAATAGGGTGCAAACCGTGACTGTTGATAGACCGCATACATTCTTTTTTTCTTTTTTGAAAGCGCAATCAACATATCTATATCTTTAGGATTTGAAGCGGCAGGTTTCTCGCAAAGCACATTAAACCCGGCATTAAGAGCTTCTTGACTAATGGGAACATGAAGATGGGAAGGAGAAGCGTTGACAATAAGATCTATCTCTTTTTTAAGAGAAAAAATCTTGCGATAATCCGTAAATGCTTTACAACCAAAATCCTTCACCGCATCATCGCACCTTCCCTCTAAAGGATCTGAAACCGCCACAACCTGAAATTTACTTTTCAACTGTTTTAAGGAACAAGCATGAATAAAGTATCCGCTCCTTCCCTGACCAATAATCCCAACCCGAATCTTCTTCATAGAATGCCTCCGCAGAAAAAAGGTATTATATTGTTTCTCGGTTTCCGCTCTCAAACGATCGCTGTGCGGCATCCAACATGCCCATGATCTCGAGGGTTTCTTTCAGGGATACAGGAACTCTTCTCCCCTCAAAAAATGCCTTTATTTCAATGAGGAGATCGCTATATGCTCTTCCCATATCTGCGACAAAAGGAACTGCTTTCGCTTCTGATCTCAAATCTCCGCCATACTGTCGGTTGTTCTCCCGTAATTCTGCCACTCCCACGCGACCGCCAGAAAATTCAATAAGGCACACAACGCCAGAAGAATCTTTCGCTGTAAAAACTGACATAGCACCCATTCCCATCGCTCTTTGAAGCATTTCAAAGGCATGCACGCCGTACCAAACAATTGAACTTCCGGCAGGCGCCCGTCCAAGAGGACCATAGGTATGGACTACTTGAGGCAATGGTACAGCGCGGCAAGCATCGCCAAGCTGAGGAATAAATCTTAATGAAGAAGCAGAAAACATTCGCAGAGATTTTTCAGCAACAATTTTGCTAATCTCTTTTCCAGATTCCATTGTATCTGCAAGGGGTTTATCAAGAAATATTGGCTTTCCAAGATCAGCCACTTTTTTAAAGTATTCAAGATGAAACGCAGGATCATTAATCTCAACCATCACCGCATCGCACTCTTCCACGGCCTCTTCTAACGAGGTGGTTACCTTTATACCCCACTCTTCAAGCTGTTTCTTGCGAGCCGCAAGACCTTCCTCACTCTGAAAAGGGGTTGGAAAGGTTAAACAGGAAACAGTCCTCAACCCTGAAACCTTCTGGTCTTCAGGACAATCCGGCGCCTGCATTCTTCGTGGAAATTCTACAGAATGGCTTGTATCAAGCCCAATAACCGCTACGCGAATTTCTCCAGCCATTTATTCCTCCTCTATGTTCCTATCTTAAAAGAAATTAGTCAAAAAGAGTAAAAACATCACAATAATATAACAATCTGTTAAAAAAGTAAAAAAATTGCTTCAGGAGCATTATTCAATTAGAAAAGAGTCAGATCTTTTTTTCATTACTCTTTTTCATCTGATCGTACAGAACCTTGCTCCTGCTGAGAGCTTCCTTTTGCAACCCGTTGCAGGCGACGAACCTGCTGTGTGGTCCAGAATCCCGCATATATCAACCACATTATGGTAAATCCCCATCCAAAGCCCCGTATAACAGCAACAGGATAATTCGCAACCTTTCCCGGCGATGGATAGAGTGTCCGTCCATCAGGCAGAGTTTGGATGGTATGCAAAGATCTTTCTCTCAAATATGCGACCCTGCCTCCACAAAGTCCCGCCAACAACGCAATCACAAAGAACAAATAGAGAAGTTTTGTTCTTCTCTTCATGATCCCCCCTTCTGACAGACGGTCTGTCATACCTTGCTATCTAAAAAAAAGAGATCTTCTAATGAACAGAAAGCCACGTACGGAAAAGTTCCGCATTTTCTCTAAAAGAAGGAAGGTTCAAATGCCAGAAAAGAATTCCTGCATACCCTCCCCTCCACGCTGATTCACAAGAAGAAATCAGATCGTCCGCAGAAACTTCTCCTACCAGTATCGGACTTTCAGCGCCCAAGGCGCCAGCCGGATAATCAAAAGGAAAATCGCCGGGAAGATTATAGTAATGAAACTGCCGAAAGTGAAGGGGAAGAGAGGCCCAGCGTTGAAAATTTTTCCGAAAAAGAGCGCCAAGAGTAATTTTGGAAGAAGAATCTTTCTTTCGGATTTCTTCTGCCAGTAAAGAAAGGAATGTATCTGCTTCTTCCGGTGAAACCGCAGAAAGATGTTCTGGTTCATTCATAAGGTCCCATGCCCAAATAGCCTTATGTCCCTTCCATTTCAGAACAAAAGAAGCAAGAAGTTTCGCCAGTTCAGCACGTTTCAAGGGATTTTGTATAAGGTCTGGATGTTCTCCGACAAACGTATTATTTTCTTCCGCGACACCATCGGCAAGGGTATAATCAAGAAGGACAGGAATTAAACGAATTCCTGTAGATGAAGCAACCTTTAGTAATGTATTAAAATCGCGCTCCACATATCTATCAAAGCCAATTGGCATCCCATCCGCAGAAAAGCGGATGGCGCTTCTGGCATCGCAAAAAATAAAGACCCTTGCAATCTTTCCGCCATGCGTTGCAAGAAAAGAAAACTCTTTGAAAAGGCGTTCTTTTTGGGAAGAAAATCCGCCATGAGAACCGCCCCATGGGTTTCTTCCTATATCCCAACCATAGTTCAGCCAAGGAAGATTTACACCAGACTGAAGAGCGAAAGAAGTGTCGCGCAAAGCAATAGTCTGCACCGGAGATACAGGAGTTTCTGCAAGATAAAGCATTGTGCTGTCAGGCGAAAATGAGAATGCGTGATAATGTGTGTGAAAGGGTAAATATCTTAGAAGGATACCTTTGCGGGAATCATATAATAAAATTCCGGGAAGGCTTCCGCCATGGTACATCACCGCAAGAACAGAACCATCTGGAGACCATGCAAGTCCTTTAAGGTCATTGGGTGAAGGCTGTGCCTTGATAGAAAGAAGCACTCTTCCCAAAGAATCGCAGATCTCTACAATACCGCTTCCTGAAGGAAAAGCTTCCCGTGCAAACCGTTTATCTCCGGGCGCGCGAACAATAGTTCCTTCCGCTATACTTCCTTCAAAAGAATGAGCGGATTCAGAACCTCCTATCATTGATCTTTCCTTTATAGTTCCTATTCCCGCGCAACCAGCCAATCCGATAAATGCGACAAGAATTGCGGTTGCGACAATATTACCCGGAACAATCTTCATTTCTCGCCCCGTTTTTTCTCTTGTAAAGAAGAATAAGCACTATATTTATCTGCCCGTCCTTTTACAAGGTTTACAGGATATTTCAGATGGTTTTGTTCCATTTTTTTTTCAAAAAGAGAGGAAAGATCAAAATGATGAAGATGACAGAATTCAAAAAGGTATGCGGCAATATCTGCTAATTCTTCTCCTACTCGGTCTCGCACATCTTTTTTCTTCAAAAGCTCGTAAGAATCCCTAACAGTGCACCACTGGAAGAGTTCCATTAATTCTGCGGCCTCAATCATAAGAGATGCCGCAAGATTTTTGGGAGAATGGAATTGTTCCCAATCTCGTTCCGCGGCAAACCTTCCGACCATTTCCTTGAGCTCTTCTATTCTCCTTTGATCATCCTTCATACCGCCTCCTAAAATGCAATTACCTTTATCATAGTATATACTATACTACATTATTCACCAGAGAAAATAGAATGAAAGACTTCCTTTTCAAAACGATGCGCTTACGAAACCCGTTCCGTACGTCTGAATTATACGGAAAGAAAGAAAAAGGTCCCTTCCATACCAAATTACCTAACTCAAAACAATCCTTCTTACAGCAATATCATACAGAAAAAGCAAAGATCCGAAAAAAAGGGATTGGCACGATCTTAAAAACAACTCTTTTTTCCTTAAAAAATCGCCGAGAAGCACAATCTTTCGCTCTCGGCGTCTTTATTGGAAGCACTCCCTTCCTTGGAGCCCATACCCTTCTCTCTCTGCTTACCGCCATTGTTCTGAAACGAAACTTTTTACTTATCTTTGCAGGAAGCTGTATCCCCTCTGGAACTCCGATTCAAGCAGCCATTACTTACTACTTTTCCTTCAAAATCGGCCGTTTTATTCTTGCCATGCAAAACCCTCTTCCTGATCTTCATCTCTTTAAAACAATGAAGATATACCATCTTCTTTCTATCTCGCCAAAAGAGATCGTCCTCCCATTCTTCCTTGGGAATATTCTTATCGGAATAATATTAAGCGTTGCGGCATACCTGATTATTTTTGGAATAAGTCATATTAGGAAGAAAAAAAGATAAGGTACCACGAACAATCATCTTGAATATAAAGAAAGTTCTCTTGATTTTAGACGAAAACATTCAGATAACCGTAGGAAGGACTTTCTCTTTCTATAAAGTGTAAATCTATTGTAGGAGACTTCTCTATACAATCCCTTCGCATTACAGGATACAGCTACAACATTCAGAAGAATATCTAAAAAAAAACGCGGGTGATCATCAAGACCACCCGCGCTTACACTTCAGAAAAGTTTACTCTACAACTGCAAAATGCACCTTTCGGGCAAAAGGATATGAAGGTTTCTCTACATCAATTTTTCCCTTAGGCTTCTGCTGAAATCGAGAAGCTGGAAGGGTTTCTACCTTTAGAAGATGGTCCAGAACCGACTTGATTCTTCTTTCAGAAAGCTTTAGGTTATATTCACTTCCACCCTCAGGTGAAGCAGAGCCTTCAAGAATAATGGAGATATTTGGATTTTCGCGAAGTATTGTGGCATTCTCTTTCAAAGTAGCCTTTGCCAGTTGAGTTAATGCCGCACTGTCAAACGCGAAAAAAACATCCTTAAGATCCAGATAACTCTGGCGAACCTTTACGCTTTCCACCACTTTATCCCGATAGACTATCTTTTCTACCGGCTTTTCTACGACCCTATCCCGGTATACAATTTTCTCTACCGGCTTCTCAACGATTCTATCTCGGTATACAATCTTTTCTACCGGCTTTTCTACGATTTTTTCAATCACTTCAGGTTTTGGGGTCTCTTTCACCACTACTTCTGGTACAGGAGCTACTTTTGCGGGAGCAGGACTGGCAACATACACATACCCTCTATTTCCCCAGTTATCTCCTTTTGCAACATTTTCTTCACAGTTGCCGCAGTTGGGCATCCACCATTCTCCCTGTCCATCAAAATAAGGAGCCGGGACCGCACCAGATTTTCCATACCATGAAAAATCTTTCTGCCCCTCAATAGTAGACATACCGCATCCGCCAACCAGAAAAACCACTGCCAGAAGCGCAGCTATACCAGCTAACTTTCTCATCATAAGCCCCCTTTGTTTTATAGTATAAAGATATACCTGCATTGATTTTGTACAATTTTGCAATAAGTATAGCCCCTCTTCTTCAATATGTCAACAACAAATTTCCTTATAAAACAATCTATAAAAAATATTTTTCTCATTGAAAAATCTAGGTGGCATCCGATAACGTATGGTATAGCAAAAATTTAGGCTGAGTAAAAATAGATCCATTTTTCTTTTAATAAAAACTAAACACTGAAAAAATTATTTAAGTTCTTTTTGATGTTTTTGAATTTTTTTTGTTACCTAACTGTATAACAATATGAATAAGCCGTTGGAATTGTGTGTGTGGAATTCGTATGAAACATCTCTAAATAAAGTATCATCAAGAACGATGGGTATGTTGCGGATATGGGATGTAGTCAGGTACACAGGTGATTTTGTTCCTCAGACGACTTATATCCTTAACTCAAATATGAAGGCACTCTTCAATTTTGATGGCGGCCTCCGGGGAATTTCATCATTAACAAAGACGCCTGTTGCATATAAAATAAATTCCATGGCTGAAACATGATGAAACCTTTGCAAACCACGGGGCTTGCAGGGGAGAAAGTCAGCGGAAACAGAATGAATAAAGGTCCGCTTCCTTCATTAATACGCGCAGGCAGACAGGCTTGCCTGCAAGGGATCCGAGGCCAGAATTGCCTTTCCACTGAACAAGATGTTCTATCCTGTCGCAAACGATCGGTTCACATTCATCAAGAGAAAATCCCTTATAAGCGGTTCCCGAAGGATCCCTAAGTTCAACTTTCATCATTCCGGCCGCCGAAGTGCTCACGTTCAGCAGAAGAGTATTTCCTTCAAAGGTAAAAGGTCTTGTAGTAAACTCGCCTTCTTCCGCACCAGCGCGCACGGATACAAAACCGTCGGTGCGCATAACGTAGCGATAGCCGCTGCTTGCATGGTATATAGACACCTCGCTGTCAGCCGTAGGAACAACATTAAGGGCGACATAATTTGCTCTGCTTGCCCATCTTTCTTCGTCAAGACCGGGCCGTATAAACGCTTCCCTGAAAAGCCGGTCAAACTGATTGGAACCCGGCCTAGAGGTCATAAAAAGGATATCTGTTGAACCAAGCATTGGATCCGTTTTTTGGGAGCCTACACGCCCCGCCATATATCTTGTGGGAAACGCGATATATATGTGGGGCGCCCGAAAATAAGGGTGAACCTGATTGGTGTAAAGATGCTCCCCGGGGAAATTGGGATTCATGGCCACCGGTTTACTCCAATGAACAAAATCAGAAGATGTCGCCCTGCTTATTGTGCGCAATTCTTCAGGTCGTCCTGATTCGCCTGTCCTGCCAGCGGTTTCTCCTGGCTCGGGAACTGAACTTTCTTTGCCTATGCCCGCGTAAGGGGCCAATGTCCGGAAATAACTTACATAGCAGTTTTCTTCCTGCGACCAGAAAGAAACGTTCTGAGAATCAAAGGCATGAGACCATGAAGGATCAAACGGTATCACTGGCGAAGAACTCTTCATGCGCCACCTGATACCATCAGGAGAAACGAATGCGTGAAGGCCGTCTGCACTGACCTTCCTCTGGAAGCCGGGATGTCCTGCCAGGGCCTTGAATCGTTCGCCTTCATCCACGCCCGAACGGATATCGAGAAAAGGAGAAAAGTTGTGGCTGAAAGGCGGTTGGCCGGCAAGTATAACGTTATTTTCACGTGTTCCGTTAACTTCAAATAGACCCAGGGATGGAAATATCCACTCTTTGCCGTCTTTGCTTTCAGCATAGCAGGTTATTTCACCCGGATGTCCGCTGTAATCCCTCCTTCCCTTGTAGGAAGGATTCTCTTCCCTGTAGTAAGCGCGGTACAGAGACCCATCTTTTATCACAGTGGCATAAGAACCTATCAAAGGAAACACCGGAAGCGGAGCTCTTTCGGGAGAATGAAGCCTCAGCTCAAGATTCTTCATTAATTCAATGATAAAGCCATCAACAAAAAGCTCCAGTCGGGAACCTATGTTCAAAACCATTTTTGCTCCTCCTTCCCCTGCCGCCATTTTCTAGTCGGCAAGAAAAATGAAGCTAAAAGAAAGGTTTGCCATCTCTTACTCATTTCACACCTTCTGGTATAATGCACATAAGATTGAGCATAGTTAATAAAACCTTTGTAATTTATAATATAAAGACAGTACCGTCCAATTAAAGTTTTTTGGCAATTTATAAATTTTGAAAGCGTCCCCTCCAGTAGAGTGCTCTTTTTTCTGTACATTTAAGGAATGGGTTTGACAAAAAAGGCCATCGCCCTTCTTATAAAGTAGCGCAGTACCTTACAAGGGAGGAACGATGACCCGAAGAAATAGTACCGTAAGAAAAAAAAGAAGTAAAGCCAATGGAGAAAAGGACGTCAGGGCGTTGTTCGGAAACAATCCAGAACCGTTGCGGCAGTTGGTAAAGCAAATGTATCAGCAAATATCTGAGACAGAGTTGAGCCAATACCTTATATCAATATCTCACTTTGCCGGAGCGCGACGAAATAACACACACTCTCACTACAGAACAATTATTATCTCATGAACTTGTTACCATACCATTATGACAGAGGGGCAAAGTACAGAAAAAATTGGACAGAACCTTTAAAATACTTAAATCCGATTTATTTAATAATATCTGAATCAAAATAGAGCCTCCATTTTGCATTAAATTTCTTTGCGGAAGCATGTGTCCTACTATAACTGTTTTTTCCTTTAATTCTCTTATGCAATATATTGGCATCCACAGCTAACAGATCAAGAAAAAAACCTATTTGACGTATAACTTTCAGATTGAACATCAAAGCATACTTGGCGAGTTTTGAGAAATCAATTATCTTCTGATATTCAGAAAGTTTTTCCCAGACCAGCCCCGAATGATAAATATTAGTACTGAAATATAGAATATCCAATAACGCTTTTTCTTTTTCAGCAATATTTACTATGTCGTTATCAATTTTTTTCTGAGAGAACCCAAAATAGAATTCTTTTTTTATATGGAAAAACTTAACCTCGGTATTTTTTATCTTATATTTACGGGCACGTTTGAAAGTTACTGCCGTAACAGATGATAACATCTGGTCAAACATTTTGTGATGTTGTAGAGCGTTTTCAAAAGAGATGTAAGATTCTTTATTTAATATCTGTGCAAGGGTATACAGAGAAAGACTTAAGCTATTAAGTTCTCCTATGTCGGTAACAACAGCATATAAACCCTTTTTAATACGTTGGAGCCAACCTGTTTTAGCAAGAAATGCAACTCTTTTTCTTGTTTCATGGGCATTGTAAATTTTTCCGAATACCTTATATAAATCGTTAATATCAACGATACGCCCATAATGAACAATAACTTCTTCCAAAAGTTCTGCATCATTTCTAGAGAGCATTATGTTTTTCATAGTCATATTATACCATTAAACAGGTATTATCCGGCAATATTATGCATTAAAAATAGTACAGTCATCAATAAATAGTATGGGGCGAGAATATTGGTAAATATGAGAAAGAGTTTCAAAGAGTAGCCGTAAACCTATTAAGGTTGTGCTGGTTAAAGACACTTTTAACTTTTCAGATAATTGAAGCGAAATCCTAAAAAAAGTTCAAAATTTCTTTCTCCATTACAAAGACTTTTATTAATACGCTGTTAAGAATTTATTGTTGTATACTATTTACAAGATAATGCCCTGTCAGGGTATTATCTATATTTTACAATACAACTATGAAAAAAAGATTAGGGCCAATTGAAACAATGATGTTTGCATACATACAATTACGCAACAAAACCACGGTATCAACAGGAGAATTACGTAAGCCTTTGCAATTATCCACAGAACAGGAACGAAAACTTTTAAGCAGACTTGCGAAAGCTGGAATGATTGCACGTGTGCGGCGCGGATTATATGTAGTTCCCCCAAGACTTCCTCTGGGTGGTAAATGGAGTCCTGATGAAGCGCTTGCTTTAAACACGTTTATGAAAGATAAAGGTGGTCGTTATCAAGTGTGCGGACCAACTGCTTTTAATAGGTATGGCTTCGACCAGCAAATTCCAGTACGCATTTATGCTTATAACAACCGAGTTTCAGGCGAACGCAAGATTGGAGCAGTAGTATTAATGTTGATTAAAGTGGCGGATAAAAGACTTGGAAGTACAGATGTGATCAAAACTGTTGAAGGTCAAAGGATAATTTATGCATCACGGACACGGACATTGATAGATGCTGTGTATGACTGGTCCAGATTTAATAGCCTGCCGCGTGCTTATCAATGGATTAAACAGGAACTGTTCTTGCGCCGAGTTGACCCGAGAGAATTGACAAGAGTTGCAATACAATATGGTGATATTGGAACTATGCGACGCATAGGTGTTCTTATGGAACAGGAAGGTGTAGAGGAAATTTTACTGCGAAGCCTAGAGAAAAAATTGCAGAAAACGACAGGCCCGATTCCATGGATTCCCAACAAACCCAAGCGTGGAAAAATAAATCGTCGCTGGGGAGTAGTAGTTAATGAATAAAATTGAATTGTCATTCACAGGTATTCACGAAGATTCAGATTTTTTTCGAGAGGCAGTGAATTTCACTGCAGCAATAACACCCTTTTTACCGCGACTTATAGAAAAAGATTGTTTCAACACTTTATTATTAAAGTATTTATCAATAAACAATGAGTTAGTTTTCAAAGGTGGAACGTGTTTGGCCAAGGTATACTCTGAATTCTACCGTCTAAGTGAAGATCTTAATTTTACCATCTCCATACCCATTGATTCTTCCCGCTCAGAGCATAGAAAACAAGCCCTACCGTTAAAACAATCTATTAATGCATTGCCCTCGCAAATTCCAATGTTCAAACTTATACAACAATTAACAGGAGCAAACAAGCATTGAGATGTTCCAATAGAAAATTCTCTATTTCTCTCAAGTATTTTTTTGAATTTATCTACAGAAGTGAGTTTTAAATTCCACATTGCTCACAAAGCCTTAAATGATTATGCTATCTTATTCATTATTTGTTAATGACTTGCTTTGAATTTAACTCTTAGAAAGTCGGGGAAGAAGGATTAGGGAATAAACATACACAGGAATCAAAGCAAACCAGCAACCAACGGATTATGAGTGCTTTACTCGTTATGGTGATAAGATCGTCCCTTCTTTCTTTAGCTGAATCCTTACCTCTTCGGGATTTAATCTTCTCGGGGAAGAGTTCTTCTCTGATGCAAGTGCTGCTGCAATTCCACAGGCAGCTCCCATTGGCATACAGACAACCATTACTCTTGCAGAACCCAACGCAAAACGGTCCGAAGAAAAAGATCTGCCTGTAACCAGAAGGTTTTCAATCCCCACGGGTAAAAAAGAACGGTACGGTATTTCATAATACGTTCCGGAAGATAAATATTCATGGGCAAAATCTTTGCCTTCGCTGTCATGCACATCTATTGAATTACATGCGGGAACAACGCCGTCTGAAAAGTGACGCGCAGAGAGAACATCGTCTCGGGTAAGTGTATAATCGCCGATAATTCTGCGCGTTTCTCTAATACCCGCCTGAGCGGCAGTCCTATCAAGATAAGATTCTTCAAATCCAGGAAAATATTTGCGCATACATTCAACCAAGCATTCTACCTGGTTGCGAGATTCTATCTCTGCCCTTGTTAAATCTTGAGTATCACAACCATTAATGTTCAAGACATTTGTTCCATTGATAAAGAAGAAACTTCTATGAGGATCATCTGGAGCTCCCCGTTTTTTTACTCTTCCCCAAGAAAATATTCGTTCTGTGGGAATCAGCCATTCTCCATTTTTTCGAGCTTCTGTGACATTAGCAAGCCATTCATCATAACTTTGCGGAACACGTGTTGCATCCACATTCCCCAGGATAACCTCTAAAGTAACCGGCTGAAGATCTTCAGAGCTATTGTCTATTCCCATCTGATATGTTGCACCTGCGCTTACCGCAACATCTCCATCTCCGGTTGCGTCTATAATAACCTTCCCTAAAAAAGCTTCTCTTCCAGATTTACTTTCAGTGATAACACCGGTTATTTTATTTCCTTCCATAATAGATGAGACGATAAGGGTGTGAAGGCGAACTGTAACTTTTGATTGTAAGACCATATTTTGGCAGACCATAATCATACTTTCAGGGTCAAATATAGTATGGTGTGTTTTTTCATTCGTTCTGTATGCTCCACCATACTCTGTAAGGCAGTGGAGAAATTCATGCGTAACCCCGCCTAGCAAAACATCAGTTCCATTATAGATAGAACCAAACTCCACCATCATTCCAGCAGTTGCCGTTCCTCCAAGGAAACCATATCTTTCAATAAGAAGGGTTTTAGCGCCTTTCCGTGCAGAAGCAATGGCTGCGATAAAACCTGAAGGGCCACCGCCGCAGACAATAACATCATATTTTCCAGCAACAGGCGTTTTCTTACTCTCCTCGGTAATTGCAATCACTCCTTTTTCTAAGTCTTTCATCTTATCTTCTCCTCTTAACAAATCCATCCGACCAATGTTAACGATAGACCTGCGAATCTTTAGAAAATCTTTCTTTCCGCGTCTAATTGTATAATCAAGGAGGCGATTCGTTTCCGCATTTCCGTCAGGTCATCTATGGTTTTGATTTTTTCGACAAGCTCGGTATCCTGATAGATATTTTTTGCCTGTGATACTAAAGAAGACTCTCCATAAAGAGTATAATATTTTTCCGCCCTTTCTTTGAGGATAGTAAGATATTCATAATCCTGTAAAGATTCTGTATATACTTTTAGTCTTGTAGATTCCAGGAATCCTTTACCGTGCGGATAATATAACACACCACAGCAATTCAATCCAGCATACCACGGATCATTCCAGGGATTAACATACCATTGGGCTATTGCCCACAGAAGCTGTCCGGTATATCCATAACTGAATGCCTTCCAAAGTTCTTTTCTTTCCGTGCAAAGGTACAAATAAAGGTTCCCATTCAGCTCACTCTCATAAAAAGAAAGAGTCTGGTGAAATTCTCCTTCATGTTTTTTGTATCTGCTTATAAGTTAAAAAATGTATAAAATCCCCATTGATAAAACATCTCCTTGTTCTGTGTCCTTTCTTATTTCTTGCGCTCTCCATTCTCTAAGAAGGAGGTTGAGATCCTGTGAGGCCGTGCTGGGTTTTCTCCCAATAATGAGGTTTATGAAAGAGTTGACAAAAGCCTTTCCATGCCCCCATACTCATCAAAATCCAATAAAAGGGAGAAATACAGGCAGCGGGAAGTAAATGAAAAAAACGACGCTTCAAACAGCCAGCAATGCCAATCGCCACAAAAAAGAGATTGCCTGTGAATAAAATCCAAGTAAGAAGATCAATCCCTACCCAATAGCCTTTCCATCCCATTGATAAGAAACGGAACCATAGCCAGCCTATTGTAGCAAACCAATAAAAGGGATTAAGAAGAAGGGTAAAGAATTGTCCACCGATTGTTAGATGAAAACTTATGAGATTTCGTAATCCAAGTTTTTTGGCAAGAAGGAATGGATGGCGTAAAAACACACAGTAAGTCTGGATATATCCCTTTACCCAGCGTGAACGTTGCCGCAACCAGTTTCCAAGAAGGCTGTTTGCTTCCTCCCAGGTAGTGCTATCAAGAATCCGCGTTCGGTACCCTTGACTACTGATTCTCATTCCAAGATCACAATCTTCTGTTACATTCCACGCATCCCACCCTCCTAATTCTTTCAAGATATGGGTACGAAAATGGTTAGAGGTGCCGCCAAGAGGTATGGGAACCTGAAAACGATCAAGTCCTGGAAGGTAGAGATCAAACCATTGCGAATATTCCACCGTAAACCATCGTGTAAGGATGTTCTGTGTCTGATTATAGTAATTGAGTTTTGCCTGAAGGCACACAACTGATTCATCTCCGATCGCGCGAAAAGCCGCAACGCTTTTTCGTAATTGGTCGGGTTCTGGAATATCTTCCGCATCGTAAATAACGGTAAATTCACCGCGAGCCCTTGCAAGGCCAACATTACAGGCCCTCGCCTTTGTCTTGGGTTTGCCATCGGGAATAATAATGAGCTCAAAAAAAGAGGGCAATGTTGTCTCTGCAAGAAAGTGCCTCATTTTGTGATCGTTCTCTTCCACAAGAAGCTTTACATCAAGCTTTGAAAAGGGATATTCTAATTTGCGTATTGCCTCAATCAACTGGGAAATTACTTCTGTTTCTTTATAGACTGGGAGAAGAACAGTATAGATGGGAAGGCGCTCTTCGGAAATATAGGCATACTCTGTAAAGAGCGGAGAAAGTTCTCTTTTCCCAAAAGCGCCGGCAACAACCAGTATTGCCTTATATACAATGACTACAAGATAAAGAAATGCAACAAAGAGATTAAGGAAAAAAACAAAATGGCAAGGCAATAAATAGAAGAGTACTCCACATAAAAGGAGAAAGAGAAGAATCCATATTTTTTGAGAAACATTTAGGGTAATCTTCGCATTCTCTCGCAAAATATCCATCAGGAAACAGGAATAATTTTAATGGCACAGTCAGTAAAAAGTTTTGGAAGAGGGAAACGAAGAGAACCATCTGATACAGCCTGTATTTCGTGAGTAATGTCGCCTGTCAGAGTGTCCCAAAACTGAACTATATACGCGCCGGATTGAAGCTCTGAAAGACCGCACTCCACTCCTTCCACTGCCTCTGCCGTAGAATAAGGCTTCATAGAATGGGTCTTTCCAGGAAGGTAAATCCATATTAAAGCTTTTTTTTCATTCCTCATTACAAGTCCAGCTACCTTTTTTTTAGCATCGCCTGAAAAGGAAAGGGAGCCGGAAGTAAGGTTGTCTGCGGGTAAATCTTCTCCTTTGATATATTGGGCAAGCGCGGCAAAATGAAAATAAAGGTTTTTGTCTTCAATAAAATTATGCCACCATAACAAAGGTGACGAGGCAAAAGGAAGATGAAATCCTGCCCAAATTCCGTTATGAAGATCTGCCTCAAGGCGATCCTCGGTCCCTGCCATTGAACTTCCGCCAAACTCTGCAACAATCTGCGGTTTCCTAAATCTCGCATTGAATTTCACAATATTGGAAAGGACTCTCACGATATTATTCTTTCTCGGATCTCCATAGTACGCATTGGTAGCAACGTATCCTACCTCTGGAAGCGCGAATACATCGCTATTATACAATATCGTATAGTGGCCGGTAATAAGATGGTTCCAGGGATCTATTTCCGCAAGAAATCCCGACATTTCACGGTACCATTCCTTTAGAACTGGTTTCTGATAAAATTTGTTTTCTGCTCCCACAAGATTCATCTCATTTAATAATTCCCAAGAAAAAATATGGGGACTGTACCCCCATCGCGCTACAATATATCTAAGTCTTTTTTTAAAGGCGGCTTTAGCCGCAGGATCTGTAAAAAACTCTTCTGGAGAGAGAACTAGTCCGCCGTTTTTAGAGTTATACGGGTTATCTTGCCATTCTCTATCACAAAAAGTACTTAGAGACCCATGGTTACAGATTAAAAGTTGAATATAACAACCCCGCGATTCTGCTTCCTCAAGAAGCCAATCTAATTTCCATGCATTGGTAAGATTATACCTTCCCACACCATCATAATGATCCGCTCCTTTCTTCCATTCAATCGCAAGCCACCAAGCAGCCATCCAGGTTTCAAAAAAGTTTTCGCCTGACTGTTCCATATCTGCAAGCCATTTACGAAACTCTAACATCCCTGTTTCTCCGGCAAGAGGAACTTTTCTGACTTGGGCATCTCTTGTATCGTACAAAGAACGGATATTATGCCCGAGGGGATAAAAAAAGCCTGTGCCTTCACGGAAAAAATAGCGGGAATCAGAGGGATGAATACGGATAAATCCAGGGCAATCGGAACGGATTGCCCAAAAGGAATATTCTGGAGAAAAAAAGAGGGATTTTCCGCCATCTATAGAACAGCTAAGACGAAAACGATACCTGCCCGGTTCTACAGGACAAAAACGTACACGCCATTCTGGTTCACCCTCCGGAGAGATAAGATCTTTCCATTTTTCACCCGGAGATTCAATCGTATAGTTCTGAAAAAAAAAGCCGTGAACCTTCTCCTCTTTGCCGGAAGGAAGAATAAAAGAGCCGTCTACTGCCACACATTCAGGATCAAAGGGGTTTTCAAATGCAAACGGAATGGTAAAACTCACTTCAAACCGTTGATAGACCTGAACCTCGTTTCTATGGATACGAAGATTGGAAAAAAGGGTTGGCTGAAGCTGAATATTATCAAGAAAAAGCATACAGTTAGAGGAAGTAGAACTGCTTACCCGTATTCCCAACTCCCTTATATGTGTTGGAGTATAGGGATTCCATGTTTTTTTATGTCCGACAGGAAGCCAATCAAGGCTTGCGCTGGAAATATCTGCGCGGAGAAGGATTTTTTTTCCTTGCGGAAGAAGTGTTGAAGCGGTCTGGTACCAAAGCCATTCCTTATCTTTCACATAAAGAAAAACCTTAACATCAGAAGGAGCGTCGGATGGAAGGAAAAATTCACAAGAAAGAGATTGGTAGTCTCGCCAGGTTTCATTAAGCGAAACCATCGCTCCTCCCTCTCCGGGAAAAGAAAGAGAGAGAGAAAGGGATTTTCCTTTCTGATCAAGGGGAGAAGAGAGAGAGTCAAGGCTTTGTCCCGCGGGACATTCTTTAAGAAGCGTCCAAGCAGAAGTGCCCCTGTCAAAATCAAATAGAACCCTTTCAGCAAGGGCTTCACTGCCGGCATCAACTGCTGAAAAGAAGCATAGAATGCCAAACGAAATCACACATAACCAGAATATCCGTTTCATGGGAATTAATCTCTACTCTTTTGAGTGTATCATAGAAAAATCTGCATCGCAAAGAATCGTAGGGGGTTTTAACAGGGATTTTTGTTGACATTTTGCCTCCAATAGAGTACTGTTAAGATGAAATGAATATCACCGCAAAATTAGTACAGACAATCATAGGGTTTGTACTCTTTGCAACAGGAGCATTCTGTATGTTTCATCAGAATCTTTCTCCTGAAAAAGAGGATGCCAGTGATTTTTTTGCGATTTCAGGGCTTGTACTAATGATTATCGGCGTTGTACTTCTCTTTTCCCTCCTCATCCGATAGATATTCTTCTATGGATACCTCTCTTTTTCCCAATAAATCTTCTGTCAATCCTCCACAGGATGCGCCGCTTCCATACAGAATGAGGCCGCGCACACTTGAAGAGTTCGTTGGGCAATCCCATATTCTTGGTCAGGGAAAGGCATTAAGAAGATTGATTCTCTCTGATAGGTTGTCCTCAGCAATCTTTTTTGGACCACCCGGATGTGGGAAAACAGCGCTTGCTTCTCTTATTGCTTCCATCACCAAGAAAGATTTTTCAGAACTCAATGCTATAACCGCAACAATAACAGAAATTAGAACCTTTATTAAAAATGTGCATTGGAAACAAGCAAGAACAGGAGCAAAAAGTATTCTTTTTGTGGATGAGATCTCGCATTTCAACAAATTACAGCAAGATGCCCTGATGCCGGAAATTGAGAAAGGAACCTTTATCCTTATTGGCGCTACTACAGAAAATCCCTTCTTTTCCATCAATAGAGCGCTTCTTTCTCGATCTCAGATCTTTGAGTTTAAACCTCTCGCTGATTCGGAGATTGAAGCCATTATTCGTTATGCAATCTCTGATAGCGAAAGAGGACTCGGATCCTTTCAAACAACCATAGAGCCTTCCGCCTTACACGCAATCATTCATTCTGCGGAAGGAGATGGCCGCAAAGCTCTTCATATTCTTGAAACTGCTTGGGTTCTCGCAAAAGAAGCCGGGAAAGATTCTTGTTCCATTACTGAAAAGATAGTCTCAAACCTCTCTATCACAAAATCCATCGGGTATGGAGAAGATACCCATTATGATGTTATATCCGCATTCATCAAAAGTATCCGCGGAAGCAACCCAGACGCAGCGCTCTATTGGCTTGCGGTTATGGTTCTCGCAGGAGAAAACCCTCGCTTTATTGCCAGACGTATTGTCATAGCCGCCGCGGAAGATATAGGAAATGCGGATCCTACTGCACTTTCTCTTGCAGTCGCCACATTTCAAGCAGTAGAGTTTTTGGGAATGCCGGAAGCAAAAATTCCTCTTGCGCAAGCAACAGTATATCTTGCGGCCGCTCCGAAAAGCAATGCAAGTTATCAAGCGATTCAAAATGCGATAGATACTGTATCGCAAGAAAGAGTGGAAGAGGTGCCGCCCCATCTGCAAGAGGCGGGATACAAGGGAGCGAAAATCTTAAACCGCGGGAATCATTACCTTTATCCCCACAATGCCCCCGATGGAGTGGTGGCGCAACAATATCTTGGAAAGAAAAAAAGGTTTTATTTCCCTACAAACCGCGGGTACGAAAAGAAAATAGAACAATTCCTTCAACAGGTACGAGATTTGGAAAAAAAGAAAGAGAATAATGAAACAGAAAATTAGAAAAAATATAAGAACAATCCGAAAAGAACTCTCTGAAGAGAAAAGGAACTATCTCGGATTGCAAGCCCAGAAAAAAGTCTTGTCCCTTCCAGAATATCAATCTGCCCGTACTATTATGCTCTATGCTCCGTTTCAAGGAGAAATAGATACCCTCTTCCTGCTTGACAAAGCCCTGAAGGAAGGAAAAACTGTTTCTTTGCCCCGTACACTCTTTACGGAAAAAAGAATTGTACCTATCCGTATCTGTAATAAAGACGAGATTATATTTGAAAGATCTGTTCCTCAACCTTTAGGAGAAGAAGAGGTTGTAAAATCTTCCATTCAACTTGCGGTTATTCCTGGCATTGCCTTTGATCTTTTGGGTTATAGAATAGGATACGGAGGTGGATTTTACGATAGGTTTCTTGCTGACTTTTCTGGAGTTTCAATAGGAATATGCTTTGATTTTCAGCTATGCCACAAACCTCTTCCACGAAGCTCTCTGGATATTCCAGTACATACAATCATTACCGACGAACAGATCATTCGTATCAAATAATAAGAATGAGGAGGCCACGCCAAGAATCTTTCAGATCCGTGCTGATTTCTCTTTTTTTATGGTAAGAAGTCTTTCATACGGCTCGTCCCAATTCCTTCTAAATTCTGGCTCCACGTGTTTCAACTGGCAGGATCGTTCAAGAATCTCGTGAAAATCTTTTCTTGTAGAAATCTCTCCAGCCGCGATCATCTGAACGCCAATATTGCCAAAAGAAGTAGCTTCTACCGGACCGCAAATAAGAAGCTTCCCTGTCGCATCTGCGGTAAAACGAGAGAGAAGTTCATTTTGAGAACCACCGCCTACAACATGTAAAACATTGAGATCTGTTCCGGTTATTTTTTCAAACTGTTCCAGTGTCCAACGATATTCCAACGCAAGACTTCCAAGAATAACCCGTACGATTTCTCCAATACTTCCGGGAACCTTCTGACCAGTCTGTTTACAAAAACGGATAATCTTGCCTACCATATCTCCAGGAAAGAAAAATTCTTCGCTGTTTACATCTATTAACGAAAAAAATGGTTCAGCCTTCTGCGCCATTATTGTCAATTCTTCATATTCAAAATGTCTTTCAGAAGAGGTCCATTCCCTCCTGCACTCCTGTAAAATCCAAAGTCCCATAATATTTTTCAGAAATCGTATGGTTCCGCCAAAACCGCCTTCATTCGTTATATTGGCATGTAAACTTTCCGAGGAGATCAAAGGATCTTTCCGTTCAATACCAAGAAGAGACCAAGTTCCTGAAGAAAGATAGGCATGACCAGATTTATAAGCAGGTACCGCAAAAACCGCCGAAGCCGTATCATGGCTGCATACTGTACAAAGAGAAGGACAAACACCGCCTAAAGATTGGAGTAATTCAGATCGTAATGGTCCAAGCATGGTTCCCGGAGCAACTGTGTTGCTAAAAATATGTGTAGGAATCTCCAACCGTTTTAGAAGATCAAATGCCCAGCCGCCGCGCGGTGAACCTCCGCTTCCCTTCATATTATAGATCTGCGACGTGGAAGCAATGGAAAATTCATTTGCCATCATACCAGTAAGCCAAAAGGAAAAAAGGTCCGGCATAAAAAGAAGGCGGGAAGCATCTGTAAGCATCCATGGAGATTTCTGTAACGTTGCATAGAGTTGAAAAAGCGTGTTTAGAGGCATAAATTGAATGCCTGTCTCTTCAAAAATCTCTTCTTTAGAGAGGATAGCCAACACTTTTTCAACCATTCCAGAGGTTCTTGCATCTCGGTAATGAAAGGGATTGCCTATTAACATTCCATTCTTATCTAATAATCCGTAATCAACGCCCCATGTGGTAATCCCAAGAGAAGATGCATTTTGTCCCGAGTGCCGCAAAAGAAAGAGAATTTCATTGAAAATCGCCAATGCATCCCAAAAAAGAGAACCATGCACCTCAGCCTTATGGGTAGGGAAGCGATGAATTTCTTCAAAGGAAAGACTCTTGCCATCAAAAGAGGCCTTCATGCCTCTTCCGCTTTCTGCTCCAATATCTACCGCAAGGTACTGTTCAGAAGCCATGAATCCTCCCTTCTGGCAGTTTCCACAACCTTCTTCTAAAAAAAATACTCTAATATTGTACCATATTGATAAGAGAACTTTTTGTGTCTATACTTATACTTTCCTTTTACACTATTTTTATATACAATGGGTTATATGAGATTTGCTCTAATCATCGCTATCGCCACTATATTAACGGGATGTGCACATATTTCAGGTCCCTCGCTTACTCTTCCATCACCTGCGCTTCTTCCCGACATCTCAGCTGAAATGCTCTCTTCAGGATATTGGATTTCACGACATCCTTCTCCCCACAAGATAGTTATGACCAAAGAAGAAATCGCAATTCTTAATGAAAACCTCAGACAGATTCCAAACTATACCAGAGATATTTCCTCTCACCCCGACCACGTGGACAGAGAAGAACTCTCTTCTATACTTTTACAAACAATCACTGATTTTTCAAAACAATCCTTCTTTACCTCAGAAGGAATTCCTGTAAAATCAAGAGAGTATCAATCTCTCTTGCATAAAAGCGACATAAAGAATATTCCTTCTGATATTAGTGTCTCTTTTGCCATAGCAACAACACGTTCTTCCCTCAGAATGTTTCCAGAGAGCCAAGGGCTTTACAAAACCCGAAAGAGCGACGCATTTGATCGAGCTCAAGTAAGTGGAGTTGATCCGGGAACACCTTTAGCAGTTCTTCATAGAAGCAGTGATGGATTGTGGTGCTATGTTCGGGGCCCTTCATGCGATGGCTGGGTTCCGCAAGAATCCATTGCATTTTGCTCAAAAAAAGAATTGCAGAGCTTTCTTTCTTCGCCGCGATTCGCGGTGGTCATTGCCGCAAAAGGTAATTTCTTTTATGATAAAGAATATACTCAATGGATCACCTCTGTACGAATGGGAGGCAGATTTCCTCTTCTTACACATACAGACAAATATGTGGAAATTACCTTTCCTGAAAGAGATAAAGAGGGATTTCTTCTGCTTCAAAAAGCATATATAATGCCAGAGGAAATATCTGAAGGCTACCTTCCCTTTACTCCTCAAAAAGCCATAACACAGGCATTCAAACTTCTCCATGCACCCTACGATTGGGGAGATAAAGATGGGGGACAGGATTGCTCGCGTTTCATCCAGCAACTCTTCGCAACATTTGGAATTTTTTTGCCGCGGAATTCAGCGCAACAAGGAAAGGTCGGAATCCCTCTTCCAAAATTCAACCCTTCAGGATCAAATGAAGAAAAACTTAACGCCCTCTCTTCCGCAATCGGAGGCATCACACTGTTACAAATGCCAGGTCATATTATGCTCTATCTTGGGATAGAAAAGAACCAAGGATATGTCATCCATTCTCTTTGGGCTTATAAGGAGAAGATAGAAAAACTATCTGCAACCATGGTAGTAAACCGTATAACCGTCTCACACCTAAATCTAGGAGAAAATGGTTCCTCTGGATCGTTTTTGAAAAGAGTCCTCTCTGCCAGAACCCTTTCTCTTCAATAAATCAATTTCATTCCACACAATACTATTCTAAATCAACCACTTCCTTCCTTAACTCCTTTTTTCTGCCGTGTATTCTTTTTATCTCAAGGAGTTTCTTCTGACTCCGTTTGGAACGTTTCCTCTTTTGTCTCCGTATCTTCTCTCTTTCTTGAAGAGCCGCAGAGACCTTTTTGAGAATTTTTTCTTCTATTTTTTCAAGAAGAATCTTTCTTGCAAAATATCTGTTCAGACCCTGTGTCCTTGCCTTGCCACACTTTACCTCAATCCCTGTAGGAAGATGGCGTAGAAAGACAGAGGTAGCAACTTTATTAATATGTTGGCCTCCTGCACCAGAGCTCCGGATAAATTTCTCTTGAATCTCCTCTTCATGAATACCCAGTTCCTTCATTTTTGCCGCAAGAAGATCTTCTTTTCCTGCGCGCACTGGGAATCTTCTTTTTTTCTCCTTATACAGCACTCTTCTTCTCCCTCTATACAAAATATCCAGTTAATCTTTTTATTATAACCCGACTTCTTCTATTCAATGAAGATTTTTATTTGACAAAGCAAAAAAAAAGGAATAAATTATTACTAAAGCGGTTTAGGATATATTTTGAACGCATGGAGCGATAATGAATCACTCGCTATCAGTTACAAAAAATTCTGACCATTGCCCTTCTATTCTTCTCTATGCCTCCTTGCGTTCCACAACTCTTTTTTATCGGAGGTAAAGTATGAGATGGAAGAAGCAGGAATTTCATAGTGAACTTATAAGTTCTCGCAAATCTTATGGGTTCACCCTCATAGAACTCCTTGTAGTGATTGCGATTATCGCTATTTTAGCGGCTATGCTTCTGCCCGCGCTTTCACGAGCAAGAGAAAAAGCACGTCAAGCAGTCTGTATGAGCAATCTGAAACAGATGGGAATAGGATTCGCGGTTTATAATAATGATTATGATGATTTTTATCCTCCCAACAGAAATGGAAGCAGCCCTCCCTACTGGTGCAACCTTATCGCAGAAGCAATGGGCGTGATGAAAGATGGGAAGTATCTTGGAACGTATTCCTATGTTTATAATGTTCCTGTAGCAAAACGGAGCAATCTTCCCTTCTGGTGCGGATCCGACAAAATCCATAAATCTGTTTCTCAATCCTATGGTAGTTATGGATATAATGTACAGCTTCCCAAGGTATCAACTAACTGGTACAACTATCCATGGATAAAAGCAGGCAATCTGAAAGAGCCGGGAAATACGCTTCTTGCTACCTGTGTATCTCTCAGCGGATACTCTTGGACATTTTATGTACGGGAACCTTCCCGTCTTCGCAGTGATGTAAGCGCGGCAAACCATAATGGAGGAACCAACATCCTCTTCTGCGACGGCCATGTGGAGTGGAGGGCCTGTGAAATGAATGACATGATGAAAGGATCCTACCAGACCGGCTATGTGATTGACAGAACAGTACGGATTGATCCAAGGCCCCATATAACGGTTCCGCGAGATCCTCCTGCATTCTATCCGTAAAAAAAGGGAATTACTCTATAAATCGGGTACAATGAAAAAACCTACAATTAGCGATGTGGCAAAAAAGGCTGGAGTTTCAAAAGCAGCAGTTTCATTCTATATTAATAACCATACATTTCAATTGAGTGAAACAACCCAAAAAAAAATAGAAACTACAATAAAAAAACTTAAATATATTCCCTCTGCATCAGCACGAAACCTTGCTAAAGGACATACATCTCTTATCGGCATTGTAACAGTCAACCTTCTTGCAGATCCTTTTACCAACGCTATTAGAGGAATTCAACAAGAAGCTTTCAACTGTGATAAATCTCTCTTAATAAGCGATGCGGCTGGAATCACAGCCCGAGAAAAAAAAGATGCGACCCTTCTTCTTTCCCGTGGAAGTGAAGGATTAATATTTATCTCATCCTCATCAGAAACATCCAATGCTTTTCTTAATGAGATACAGGCTCCCAAGGTCTTTATCAACAGACCTTCTGTACAACCGGTCTTTCCCTGTATTACTCTTGAAAATAGAAAACCAATACGAGATATTGTCTTGGGATTAGCTCGTTATGGGCATACTCGTATCGCCTACTTCACTGTTCCTCCCAAAACATGGGCATTCAAGGAGCGGTTAGAGGGATATTGCGAAGGAATATCTATGATACAAGGAAAACCCAATATTAAAACCCTCTTTTCACGAGCGGTTTATACAAAAAAAAGTCTTGCGCATCTTGAGAAAACCCTTCTTGAGACAATAGAGAATGAACAATGTACCGCCATTGTAACGCATAATGATCCTCTCGCACACGAAATATGGAAAATACTTATGAAACATTCAATTGCAATTCCAGAGAAGATTTCTCTTACTGGCTTTGACGACTACCGAGAAAACTCTGTCCTCATTCCATCATTAACCACTGTTCGGCAATCCTTTTTTGAAGCAGGAGTAAAAGCAGTTTCTATGCTCAACAATCTTATTCAAGGAAAGAAAATTTCTTCGCATCTTCATTTGCAAAGCAAGGTAATATGGCGAGATTCCACAAGTGATTATAAAGGAAAAAAATAGAGTGCGTTCATCTTTCCATTACTTTTTATACAATGCGATACGCATAAAAACAGTGTTACTAAAGGGAGAAACATGATAAATAAATCTTGCAGGAGCATTCTCATCTTAGTAGGGATTCTATCTCTTTTTCTTGTACCACTTTCCTCCGCGGAAATAAAACCCATGCGCATTGTAGCAGGATACCATGAAACCGGCGCTACGTATTTCACCTGTAAAGCGCGGTTCGGAAAATTTTATCAGCTCTTCTACCCTGTAGGAGTAACAAAAAAGTATGCGTTTCAAAGTAGCGAGTTAAAAAAGTATTCCATGGTTGTAATCATTAAAGGCGGAGAGATAGAGGGAAGCGACATTAAAAACGAGCTTTCTGATTTTGTACAGGAGGGAGGTACCCTTGTTCTTGCAGGAACTCCGGCACAAACAATTCTTCCTCTTCTTCTTCCTGGCGCTTCTTATGTTCGCCTTCCCAAACCCACCCCAGTACTCTTTACTCCTTCTGGATCAGATTTAGGAAAAGGAGTACCTTCTGGAGTTCTCTTCTCTAGTGATGGGATTTCTTCACCTTCAGAAGGAACTTCTCTTGCGCAAGCAGATAACTTTTCCGCTATATTTGAAGCGAAAATCGGAAAAGGAAAACTCTTTTTTATCGGAGAACACCTCTTTCCTCCTTTTGGAACAGTAGATACAAGCTCAATGTTCAAAAACCTTCCTCCCGCTCTTCTTGAAGCGCTTCATATCCTGAACGATAATTTCTTTGCAGCCATTAAGCCTCCTGCTATCGGAGAGGCCATAAAAGAAGCGCTGAAAAAAAATAATAATACTCGGCCCTTCACAATATGGTTCCGGGATTTTGATCATCATCCCTTTGAAGGCGCGGAACATCTAATCCCTCCAGTTCCATTCAATGAAGAGATCATTCCAGAACTCCAATTGGAAGCAGGAATAAATGAAACAGAACGCCAACTCTTTTATACCACTTCAGCCACTCCTCTCCCACAGTTCTCCTGTCGTATCTTGCCATTGAAAGGACCTGCGGGAACAATTCCAGAATCACAGATTACTCTACGAGCAATGGAACGTCCCTCAAAAAATTTTGTCGGTCCTCAGGTCTACCTTGGGACATTAGAAGATATCTCTGAATCCGGAGATGGCATTCTTTCTTTTGATACTCCCCGCACCATAACATGGTGCCTGCGCGTTTCCTGTAAAAATATGGCACCCGGCTCTTATCAAGGAGGCATAGAATTCTTTAATGGAAGCAAACGCATAGAGACACTTCCTGTGAAGGTTACGGTTCTTCCCTTCTCTTTATTTAAGCAATCCATTGATTTTTCATCAGAAGTATTCACCTACTTTCACACTCTCAAAAAGAAGGAAGAACAGGTTGCATTTATGGAAAAGGCCCGTGACTGGCGCGAGCACTATTCCACATTCGGGCTTGGTGGATTCTCTACATGGGGCGCTCCTCCGGGAAGAATCCGTTCTTCTGGACTTTCATTTCATCAGGCTGTGGAAAAAAATCCTGAACTCTTCCGGCAAAGCCGTCTTCCCCGACTTGAAATGGGAGAAGAAGCAGATCTCTTCTTTGAAATTCTTGCAAAAGAAGGCATTCCCAAATATCGTGGCTATAATCTCTGCGGACCTCCCATTGAAGCATTCCTTCCTCTTACGAAAAAGGTATACGCCAAAGAGAACCTCACAGCGGATTCTCCAGAAAACAAAGCGCTTGCTCAATACTGGTTTTCTGAGTATGGAAGATATATCAAGGAAAAAGGGTTTACAGAGATCTATGTGAAAATTATGGATGAATGGGGACCCCAACAACTCTCTTCTTTTCTAAGATATGCGACAATAGCGAAAGGTGCGGGATGGAAAGTTATTGCCAATCCGAGCCTTGAAGGAGTCCTTGCCAACCGCACGCTAAGAAACCAACTTTGGGATTTTGTAGATGTATGGTGGTATGCGTGGAATCCGGCTTTTATTAGACTTACGGAACTAATGACAGCGCACGGAAAACCACTTGACCCTGAAAACGGGCTTTGGGGATGTCAAACCTCAAGCTGGTGGTGGAATCAGAATCCTTACAATATGATAAATTATACATGGGCTCTTTCATATAGAGGGTTTCAAGGGTTTCATTGGCATGGTTGGTCACGCGGAAATCAAAATAGCGCCGGCGTATGGCTTGAAAAAAAAGAAGGGAAAGAGAAAATCTTCCCTTCTTTCTGTTATGAAATGATGGCTGAAGGCCTTGAAGAAGGAGAATACCTAACATTACTTCGGGAATTGGCTCCAGAAAAAGCGCCTGCAATTATTGATACAATCATTGGCAATAACGGTATCCTTGCCGTTACCGAGTTAAAGGTTGACCACTATTCTATGACTATTTTAGACGCAACAAAAAATAGATCTTTCTCATCCTTTAAGGAAAGTAAGAAGAAACTCCTCACGGCATTAATTGCTGTTTCTCAAGAAAAACCTAAAAAACCTGGACTTCGCTGGAAAAAAATCGCACTTGTAGAAAAAGGCAGACCTCTCTATTCCCTTCTCTATGGAAAGCATATAGATGAAGCCTCCCTCTTTGCGGAAAGCATAGAAAAACTCTCTGGAGCCAAACTGAACAAAGCAACAGGCTCTCTTCCTTCCACAGGAAATATCATTGTAATCGGAACCAGAGATGAACCCCTTATAAAGGAGATCGTACAGGCATGCGACTGCGACAGCATTACCTCCCGTTATCCCTTAGAAGGAAGCTGGATTATTGAAAAAGTGGAGATGAAGGGAAGAAATCTTCTTCTTTTATGTGGAGGAGATCAAGAAGGCCTAAAAAAAGGTATTCAATTCTTTGAACATTTTCTTACAATGGAGAAAAAATGAATTGTAGAACGATCTCTGGAATCTTCGCGCTTTTGGCTCTATCCGCCTTGTTTGCCGCTTCTCCCTCGGAAGCGGGAAAAATTCTTATCACAGGAGAAGAAGAGGGAATGCTCGCAGTAAGAAATCTTCATAAACCTGGAGCTATTGTAATCAAAGACATCGGATTTCCTCCAGGTGGAGTGGATAAAGGAAGTATAGGCGATGAAACGGTCATTCCTCTGCGAAGAGCAAGTCAAACTTTAGGATTGCGCCAAGCAGAGCCAGACCATCTTCTGATCGGGATTGCCTCTAAAAAAGCAAACACTCCAATAGAAATAACCTTTACCTTTATCGGGAAAGGAAAGGAACGATGGGCTTATTCCGAAAAAATCGGGATTTTCTGGAATTCCACCAAACTTGCGGAATTAAATAGCAATACAGGAGAAACATTATCGCCAACTGATTTTGCTCTTTCAGTTCCTGGAGAGATGGTGAGAGAAAAAAATCTTCTCTGGATTACTCCCCTGGAAGGATACCGAGAAGCCTTATTTGATGGAGCTCTTATCTCTTCGGCCACAGATATTTCTCTTCTGAAGAAAGATGAAACCGAAGCTCTTGCAAAAAAAGAGATCTCCTATTGGAATGAAACACGAAACCTTTCCGAAAAAGGAAAAATTCTTTTACTGAACTGGTACGGACGTATGGAGGGATATTGGGAGTATGACATCCTTAAAGAACTCCAGCCAGATCTTACAATTCTACCTAAAGACCATTGGGCAAAAGAAAGATGGCTTTCACCAGAACAGTGGGGTGAGTATGCGATAGTGATTCTCTCCCACCGACAAGGTCTTACCACAGAGGATAATAATGCTATCAACACCTATCTCTCCAATGGCGGTATCCTTATTACAAACCCTGGTACTGTTGTATGGATGATACAACCCAAAGACGGACCAAAACGGAACGACCTTGATTGGATTGGAGAATGGAAAACAAGAACCAGCCAAACAGAACCTATCCGGGTTCCTGTTGGAAAAGGTACCTTTATTGGCATTCCAGAGGTTTATTTTAATTTTGCGCCAGAACATATTACCTCCTTAAGAAACCTTATTGTAGAAGAACTTGAGAAAAAGAACCGTTAAATTCAAGGAGATTCTGATGACGAAAAAAAGCCTTACAGCCATTATGGCGCTTATCTTTTCTATGAGCTGTACTGCCAATGCAAAGGTTTCTCTGACAGAACAGACCGGCGCCTATGGAAAAGAGATAACCCTTTCCAATGGGATTCTCTCCGCCACATTTGTTCCGGAATGGGGTGGAAGAATGAAACATTTGGTAGATATCTCCTCCCAGACAGATCTTATCTTCTGGGATTATCCGCCAGACCATCCCAAATGGGGGTATGGATGGGGAGGAGCTTTAGACGACAGAAACGGGTGGGATGTAGGGTATGGTCTTGAAATAGTTGAGAAGGGAGCGAAAAAAACAACCATCAAACTTTCTTCTCCTCAATTTAACAGCGGACTTCGTATAGAAAAAAGCATTACATTGCGCGAGGGATCCCACAAACTTGATATTGAGTACCGATACCAAAATCATGGTCAAAAAGAGATGACAGGCTATGCGCTTGCAATAAGAAACTTCTTCAGACCCAGCGGAAAAGCGCCGGACTGGAATATTGAACGCGCCTTTATTCCAACTGTCAAAGCAATCCGAGAGATCGGCAACCTGCCTGTCTATCCTGAACTCCAGAGTAAATTTTATACTGAGGTAATCCCTACCTGGAATGGTTTTATTGATACTGACAAGGGGTTAGGGCTCGCCTTCTCTTTTGAGGATGATTTTTACCGCTGGTTCTATCGCTGGATCAAGGATGAATCCGCAACATGGGAATGGACATTTGGATCTCTTGCGCCGGGAAAAGAGGCAGTAACTCATTTTTCTATCGGCCTAACAAAAGGATTAAAGGGATATACTGATATTACCAACTCGTATGCCTCTCAAATGATTCTATCAGGAAAAGATTCTCCCACTGCAACTTTCCGTATTTTTCCCACAGAAAAATCCTTTTCTCATCTTACTGTAAAAAGTATTCTTCTCTCTCTGGAGAGAAAAGTTATTACTTCACTTCCTGATATATCTATTGAGAATGCGACAGTAGGCGCTCTTTCCGAAGCAACAACATCATGGAACATTCCTCTCTCGGAAGGAATAATCATACAGAAAATCTACGAGGGAAACAATCTCCTGGGAGAGTATGAACTCCCTTATCCGCTCCATGCGCCCGCTACAGCCTATCATCGCCCCAAAACCGCGCGAAGCAACGCAACAACCAATACAATAGCAGGGTGGGAAAAAGAGGAAAAGCAGGTTTCTCTTACAATTACCGATAAAGACCGTGCGCGCGGATATATGGTCTATACAGATTATTTTTCGCGAAACCAGAATGAACGCGGAAAAGATATCTCTACCTTTACAATGGATCTTGGTCAAGGAGAACGAGAATCCTTTGCGCTTAAGGTGAAATCTCTCGGAGAAACAGGGCCGTTTTCTCTCTCTTCTCCTGATACCAGAATTCTCATACGCTTTGAAAACGAGGACCCCCTGTTAGAACAGAAAAAAGTCGGCAAAGAGGGACTTATAGGAAGACGGCTTGATTCCTTTACGCCATTTACTCTGCAAAAGGAAGAAGAAGCGACCATCTGGATTACATGGGACGGATCTTCCACAAAACCCGGTACAATCCATATTCCCCTTCTCCTCTCCGCGGGATTGAATAAGATAAAACAGCTTAATCTTACTATCCATATTCATAACATTACCCTTCCGGAAAGAAATCTGTTCCAATTTGAGGTTGAAGGAGACCTGTTCCAGATATTTGCAAAAAAGTATGGATGGGAACTTGAAACAATAATGCCGTACATCAAGGATCTCGGCACACATCGAGTAAATATCGCCCATATCTTCTCTGGAATGGAACAAACCCTGCCAACAGACAAAATAAAACTTCGCAATACAGGAGAAACACTAAAAGAAGCGCTTGCAAAAAATCCAAAGATTTTTTCGGAAAAGCCTCTTTTAGATTTTTCCTGGTTTGATCCATGGTTTGATGCCATGATTGATGCGGGTCTTGTACGCGCCTATACCAGACAAAGCGGACTAAAAGAACGTACTCCGGAAGATATGTGGAGACTAAAAGAACTTGCACGCTATCTAAGTGAACGAGGATACCCGTACCGGGACAGATATGTAAAATTTGTGGACGAACAACCTCCTGAAACCTTTCCTGCAATGGCGCGTACCGGAGAGATGTACCATTCTCTTGGATGGAGAGTTCTCCATACCTCTTCTCCTATGCAATCGTCGGCACAAATGAAAATCTTAAATCCTTCTACAGACCTTTGGCATGGCGCAATCCCTAAAAAACATTTTGTACAGGCCCGCCTCTCTGAAGGAACCCTTGATCCCGACGATGAAATATGGACATACGACGGATGGGGAGCTGTCTGGGAAAGTTATGAGTCGCGCCGAGGATTTGCATGGTTCTGCGCCAGCCATGACCTGAATGGACTCCATCTTCATGTTTATTACCGGTCAAGTCTTCTGGATGCACTTATTTTTCCCACTCCCGAGGGTCCTGTCGCAAGTGCGGCATGGGAAGGAGCCAATGATGGTATAGAAGATGTACAATACTTTCTTCTTGCCAGAAACATTCTTAAAAAGATAAAATCGTCCGGAGTATGGAACTCTGCTCTTGCAAAGATGGAGACAACCCTTAATCAACGCGCGGAAAAAATGGCGATGCGCAATGAACTCAATAGAGAATATAAGAATCTTCTTGAGGCAAAGTTGGAAAGTATCAAAATTCTTTCACAACTTAAATCCTATAAGAAGAACATAAAACCCTCTATTCTCTATGGATTTGAAAATATCGTGAGCAATGGCAAAATCCTGTATACTATCGCGGGAGATCCAAAGGCCGGAGACGTCCTTAAGAAAAAGATTGCTTCATCCGGTGGAATCAGCATATCGTTCTCAAAAAATATTTCTCTTGCGGCCAACCAAAAAAAGATTATTCTTGGAGAACTTACCGATCCATTGTTTCAACAATTTGTGCGGAAATTCAAACTTCCTGTCAGTGCTACTGTTCCCTCGGAAAATGGGTACGCAATATGGGAAATCCTGCCTGACACCGCACAAAACTTCTCTGCGATTGTTATCGCGGGAAGAGATAAAAAAGGGCTTGCGCAAGGAACAAACAACTTCTTCCGAATGCTCAGGATTGAACCATTTACAGGATTTTAATAATGAAAAAAGATGCCATAAAATCTTTCCATCGTTCCATTCCAGTTGCAATCTCTTATATGAATCCTGGCGCGATATATGGAAAAGATGGAGTGAATTATGAAGAATTCTTTTTAGAACAATCATGGGCGCAAGGATCTTTCCAACGGATGCGCAAAGGAGGGGTCAAATATCTTGTCGCATCCGTTGGCATTGAAACAGAATCAATAGATACCAGCGGAAATCCTCTTCCCTTCTCTAAACCGCTCTTCTCTGGCGCAGAGGGAATAAAACGGATGTTTCATCTTCTGGGGATGTTTCGTCACGCTACGATGAAACATCAAAAAACAGCAAAGATTGTCTCTACAGCCACAGAAGCGAAAAAAGCGGTGGCTGAAGGGAAAACAGCCATTCTCCTTCATCTTGTCGGGCTCTATATTGACAGGGATATCGGAGTCCTTGAAGCCCTCGCCGCAATCGGAGTGAGATCTGCACATCCTCCTTTTGATGGAAACGACCCTTCTGATGCGCTAGGTCTGGCACCTGAAGGAGGTCTGACTAAATTCGGAAAAGAAACTATCCGAAACATGGAAAAACTCGGCATGATCGTGGATGTCTCCCATGCAACCGACAAAGCTTTCCGCGATATTGCAACATACGCCACAAAACCCTTTTATGCCTCACACTCCAATGCGCGAGCCCTCTGTAATGTAAAACGAAACCTTACTGATGCGCAAATCCGAGAAATTGGAAGATGTAATGGATATATCGGTCTCCATTTTAGCTCTGGATTTATTGATGAAACAATTAAAAATCTTCCGGGATCAATAGAAACCGGAAAAAAGGTTCAAAAACGGCTTACTGAGTTAAGAATGCAATACCAGGACCCTTTTGAGTTTCTTGCGCATCGGTATGCGCGTGAAACATGGAAAGACATTCCTGGATGCGGAGCTGGAATCCGAGGAACAACACCGCCAGCTTCGCTTTCAAAATTAGTAGATCATATCTCTTATATGGCGGAAATTGCAGGAATTGATTGCATTGGTATTGGTCCGGATTATGATCTTAGTTCCATTCCAAGGGAAGTGGATACCTCGGACCGACTTTCAAATCTTACGGCCGCACTACTTCAACGGGGATTTTCGCGAAAAGAAACTAGAAAAATTATGGGAGGAAATTTTATCTCCTACCTTTCTCGGACCTTATAGAAACCGGGAGTGTTCCGCAAAAAAAGAAGAGAAACTCCAATAAGAAGCAGGCCGCCGGCAGAAGCAATCAGCCCGCATGAAAAGAAGAGGCGAGGAAGAGTCATCCCCGCATTAAGCATCGCCGCATGAACCGCGCCAGTAAAGATAACCGCCCCCATTCCCACGGTACTCATCACCACAAATGCCGCATCAATAAGACGGGAAGGTACCGATGCATTAACAGAAGCGCTATTGGTCGCCCAGATCGCGCCATGAAAAAGATAAAATCCATAGTACCAAAAAAGCAAGAGCCAGCGATATGGAGCCAGTCCCAGGAAACTTACGCAAAAGCCCGCTGCCACCAAGACAGTTCCATATACCAGCCGAACATTCATCTTGTCTACTTTTCGTGAAAGGAAAAAAAGCACCGCAATAGCTGGAATTCTTCCAAGGCCTACCAAGATACCGATCGGGCCTTCTCCCATTCCAAAGAAGTCGCGAGCAATATTCGGAAAAAGCTGGTTGATAGAATGATAATTAAAGGGCTCCAAAGCATATCCAAGAAGAATTAATGTAAGAAACCGCAGAGTAAAAAGACCCTGAAAATCCTTTTTTTTCAAACGAAGAATGCCAAGTGCCGGCTCCCTGTCTGTATCGGAAAAAAAGGAAGATAGCCGAAAAAAAAGAATCGCGCATGCAAAAAAAAGTAATGCAAAGATAAAAAATGCTTTTTGAACGCTAATGGAAGAAATCAACAATCCACCAAAGATTAAGGAAAGCATTCCAACAAGAGCATTCACAATATTCATGACAGCAAGCGCATGTCCTGGACGGGATCCGCCAATTTTCACCACAAGAGGAAAAAATGCGGCGCCATTGGAGGCAATAGCAAATCCAAGAAAAAAAAGTATAGCGGCAACTGTCTTAAATTCTGTTGCAAAAGGAAGCAACGCATATCCTATCGCGGTTACTATCATTCCAAAGGAGATCGTTGCACGTCTTCCGATTTTTGTAGCAAGCTCTGCAGATACAAATTGCCATAAGGCAATACCACAGGTAAACCAAAGCGTTGCAAGGGTCCAATCATGGTTGGAGCAAGACAATTCCTTTACAATATATCCGTTGACAAAGGTAAATACTCCAAACCAACCCATGGAACCTGCCAGACATGCCGGAATAGAAAGAAATACCAGTGTATAAGGATACCGTATCTTTTTCATAACAATAGTAAAGGATAAAAAAATAGGAACTGTGGTATTATATCACGATATTGGTTAGAGTAATCAGAAAGAAAAATCATATTGCGCGTGATAAAAAGGAGAAAATTCGTGGTAACAAAAACTCTTGGAATCGGTCTTATTGGAGTAGGTGGACGAGGAAGAATCGCACATAACGCCCATCAGCCGGAAAAAGGAATACGTATACTCGGCGGCGCGGATCCCTATCCGCATATGATTGACGCATTCAAGAAAACTTATGGCGATGATATCTTTACAACCAATGATTATCGCAAACTTCTTGAGAGAAAAGAGATTGATGCGGTCTTTGTTACCAGCCCGGATTTTCTCCATGAAGAACATGCCATTGCCGCGCTTGAAGCAGGAAAAGCTGTCTATCTTGAAAAACCTATCGCAATCTCTATTGAGGGAGCGGACAGAATTCTTGAAACAGCTTACCGAAAGAAAGGAAAGCTCTATCTTGGTCATAATATGCGGCATATGTCCTTTATTCTAAAAATGAAGGAACTGATTGATTCCGGCGCTATTGGAGAGGTTAAAACTGTATGGTGTCGCCATTTTATCGCCTATGGAGGAGATGCCTATTTTAAAGATTGGCATGCGGAAATTGCTAAAGCCTATTCACTTCTTCTTCAGAAAGCTGCCCATGATATTGATGTAATGCATTGGCTCTGTGGCGGATTTACGGAAAAAGTCAATGCCATGGGAGCCTTAACACTCTATGACCGCGTACAAGATAGACTCGCTCCCGGAGAACTCCACGTTCCAGTACGAGAACGATGGAAAAGTCAAAACTGGCCTCCGCTTTCACAGACCAAATTTAACAGCATCATTGAAGTAGAGGATGTAAGTATGATGCAAATGAGGTTCAATAATGGTATATTTGCCTGCTACCAGCAGTGCCATTATACGCCGGACGCATGGCGCAACTATACCTTTATTGGAAGTGAAGGACGGATTGAAAATTTTGCGGATCTCTCTGGGAATAAAATTATTCGGCTTTGGAACCAACGAACAGAAGGATATAATCCTTACGGAGATCAACAGTACTTTATTCCGGTACAAACCGGAGGACATGGCGGTTCAGATACACGTATTATCAATGAATTTCTATCGTTTGTCCGAGAAGATAGCAAAGTAAGTACTTCTCCGGTTGCCGCGCGGTACGCGGTTGCGGCAGGCTATCTTGCCGCACAATCTCTTAGAGAAGGCGGCATACCAAAAGATGTTCCACCGGTTCCGCGACCTATCGCGGATTATTTTGATAAAGATTTGAAAAAATAGGAATCTGTTACGGCGCTACAACCACAGTAACCTTCCCTGATTCCGCAAAGGCCTTCTGAGCGAATCTCTTCACATCATCTGATGTGAGCGAAAGAACTTTTTTCTCTAAAAGATCGGAATAGTTGTATCCCAATCCATAGAGTTCCGACAATCCGGCATCAAGCGCTTTACTGGAAAGAGTCTGTCTGCTAATCCTAAAACCTCCCACTACCTTTGCTTTCGCCTCTTCTAACACTTCTTCCGAAAGAGAGGTTGATATAAGAGAAGACACAACCTCCTCCCATGCTCTGCATACCTTCGCGCTATTTTCCGGGTTACATTGCGCATAGAAATAGTTCATACCAGGCTGTAATCCTAAAAAATAGCTAAATCCACTGGCATACACAAGGGGTTCCTTTTCGCGAAGACGCTGAAAAAGGATTCCATTTTGCTGGTTAAGGAGTCCGCGAAGAAGTTCAAGCACCGGACGATCTCTATCTGTGACGGAAAAACCCGGATATCCAACAAAAACCACTGCCTCTCTCTTTGGAAGGATCTCATGAAACTCCCTAGGACCTTTCTGTGAAAAGAAGACTTTTTCTGGTTCGGGAATCTCTTTATCTGAAATCTTTCCGAAAAGGCGCTGGATCTCCTTCTCTATTTCTATGCTATGAAAATCTCCAAATGCGGTAATAACCATATTTTTTGAAGAAAGGAATCTTTGGTAAAGAGAACGGATTTTTGCCGCGCTAAAAGAAGAAAGAGATTCTTTGCTTCCTCCTGAAGGGAATCCATAAGGATGCGAAGCAAAGAGCGCCTCTCTCGCCTTTTTTTCCGCAGTTAAAAGAGCATTTTCATCCCTTGCGATAATTGCACCAAGTTTCTTCTCTTTTTCACGCGCGATTTCATTCTCGGGAAAAGAAGGGGAGCCAACAATATCAGCAAGAAGAGTAAGCCCTTCTTTCCAACGGGAAGAGGGAAGAGAAAGGTTTATTCCAAAACTATTGTTTCCGCTATAGGGAGAAAGTCGACCGCCCCACTCTGCAACAATCTCTGAAATCTTTGCGCCAGTCATTTTCGGAGTACCAGAAATAAGAAGGTTCGCCATGAGAGAAAAAATACCGCTACTGTCTTGAGATTCATATAACTGCCCTCCTTTCATCATCACGGAAAAGGTGATAATCGGAAGTTGAGCATCACGATAAAGTAATACTTTCGTTCCATTAGGAAAACTTGTCAATGCTAAAGACGGGTCTTCTTCGGAACAAGAAGAATCGCTTGAAGAAAGGTCAAAGGGATTTTCTTTTGATAAAGAAAGAATTGAAAGCTCGTCAATTGCAAGATAACGGAGTGCCGCGGCGCGAAGATCCTTTACTTTCGCAGTATTTATATCTTTGAGATACCTCTCTGAATAAAGGGGGCTTCCGGATAATGCCCAGTGTGATGCGATATCTCCTGCGCGGGATTCCACGGTCTCAAGGTTAAAGAGCATCTCTGAAGAAAGCATAGTACGCGCACGTTTCAGTTCCACGGAAGAAAATGTTTTTTTCGCCTTTTCTATCTCAGAAAAAAGAATCTTCCGCACCTTGTTCGCATGTTCCGGCTTACAGACCACATTGATAAAAAAGAGCCCGGGATCTCTAGGCGTATAAGCATAAGAAGAAACTGCGTACGCAAGACCTTTTTCTACCAGAGCTCTGTATAATCTAGATGATTTTCCTCTTCCTAAAATAGAAGCGATAAGATCAAGCACAGCAGTATCTGGATGAACCATCGGAGTAGCATGCCATGCAAAAAGAAGGTAACAAAGGTCTGTTTCAAAAGGAACAAAGGCTTCGCGGAGTGAACGTTGCGCAGGCTCTTCGGAAAAAGTCCGCATAAGCGAAGATGTTCTAGAATATCCGGAAACTGCCTCTTCGCATGCAAGACGAAGTTGAGAAAACGGAATATCTCCGGCAACTGCGAGTACCGCATTGTCCGGCGTATAAGTAGACGAATGATATGCAACCGCGTCTTGATATGAAAGAGCGTTCAAAATATGCGGGTATCCGCCAATAGGAAAACGATATAGGTGAGTCTTAAACGAGGTCTCCCAAAGGCGAGCATTCACCGCATATCCGGGCTCATCTTCATATCGGGCAAGTTCTCTTAAAACTACCTCGCGTTCCTGCTGAAAATCTTCTTCGGTAAATCCGGGCTGGAAAACAGCATGGATAAGCGAAGGAAGCACTTTCTGCCAATGTTCCTTTGGAACTGTTACTGTAAAAAGGGTTTGATCACGCGACGTATAGGCATTGGTATATCCGCCGACCCGTTCCACCACTGAAGAAAGGGTTTCTCCATCTCGTTCCTTAAAGATTAAATGTTCTAGAAGATGAGTAAGACCGCTTCCTTCAACCCCTCCTTCATTGGCAGAACCGGTTTTTACAAGAAGAGATAAATTTACCAGTTCCGCACCCTTCATTTCTTCGCGAAGAAGAGTAAAACCGTTTTGAAAAGAGTGTTCATTGATATGCCGAACTGGCAAAGAAGCAAAGTCCGCGGAAGAAACAGAAGCGCATGAAAGAAAAAGAAACAGCATAGCGATAGAAAAAAAGTCGTGAGATACCATTGTTAACTCCTTTTTGAAAATAGAAAAATGATATGCCATAGTATACCTTTTCAATTACAGAATAGAAAAAAGTATTGAAGAATCATGCTTGCTTTTTCTCACTCTTCGTAAAATTTTTTCTTTTTGGTTTTGTGAAGTACAATAATCTTCAATCAACTCTTCAAGTCAGAGACCGTATATACCGTATCTGTCAAAAAGGAGGACAAAATGGATCCATCTCTCATCAAAAATTTTACAAATCCTCCAAGCAAGTATCGCGCAAAACCTTTCTGGGCATGGAATGGAACTCTGAAAGAAGAAACGCTTCGTCATCAGATCCGTATCATGAAAAGTATGGGTTTGGGAGGTTTTTTTATGCATTCCCGCATTGGACTTGCCACCCCTTATCTTTCTCAAGAATGGTTCCACTGTATCAATGCCTGCAGAGATGAAGCAGAACAGCTTGGTATGGAAGCATGGCTGTACGATGAAGATAGATGGCCATCCGGCGCTGCCGGCGGATTCGTTACAAAAAATATAGAGTATTGCGCCCGAACCCTGAAAGCAACCTTGTATGACAAAAATAATCATCCATCTTCCGCACAGAATGTTCTTGCGCGTTTTGCCATCACATTCTCTGGAGAAACAATTAAATCCTTCCGAAAAATTCCTACCTCCGCAACTGTGAAACTCGCGCCTGGAGAAAAACTTCTTGACTTCTCCATTGAGATAGAAGAACCCTCCTCTTGGTACAATGGTTACAGCTATCTTGATACCCTTAACCATAAAGCAGTTAAAAAGTTTATTGAAATAACGCATGAAGCATACAAAAAAGAGTGCGGAAAAGCCTTTGGAAAGAGTATACCCGGGATATTTACCGATGAACCGAATTTTTCCGACAAACTAACCCCGCACCTTCCAATGCATATTCCTTGGACAGGCGAGCTCCCTAAAACCTTTAAGAAACGGTATGGATACGATATTCTTGACCATCTTCCTGAAATTTACTGGAACATTTCAGGAAAAGAAATGACACCTGCCAGACTTCATTACCATGACTGCGTAACCTGGCTCTTCTGCGATGCGTTTGGAAGACAGATAGGAGAATGGTGTGAAGAGAATAATCTTCTTTTTACCGGACATCTCCTTGCAGAAGATACTCTTGTAGCACAAACAAACTGTGCGGGAGACTGTATACGGTTTTATGAATATATGCAAGCGCCCGGCATTGATCTTCTAACAGAGCATTCCCGTCTTTACCTTACCGCAAAACAGTTAAGTTCTGCTGCAAACCAGTTCGGCCGCAAATGGCGGCTTTCGGAAACCCATGGATGTACAGGATGGAACTTTCCATTTGAAGGACATAAGGCCCTTTCTGACTGGCAAACAGCGCTCGGAATCAACCTTAGATGTCCGCATCTTTCATGGTATACCATGGAGGGTGCGGCAAAACGTGATTATCCCGCCTCTATATTTTTTCAGTCGCCTTGGTGGGAAGAGTACAGCAAAGTTGAAGATTATTGCGCTCGTATCACCTCTATAATGACGCGTGGAAAAGAAATTCAAAAAATTCTTCTTCTCCATCCAGTAGAGAGTATGTGGGCAATGGTCAAAACAGGTTGGATGGATAATCCTGAAACAAAGAAATTAGATGAATCGCTTATCAAGGTTCAGGATATTCTTCTTACCTCACACCTTGATTTTGACTATGGATCGGAAGATATCATCGCCCGCATGGCAAAGATCTCAACAAAAAAAGAATCGCCTGTCTTCAAAGTCGGAAAAGGAGAGTATCATGCGGTTGTCGTTCCAAAACTTACCACAATCCGCACCTCCACGCTTCAGATGCTAAAAGAGTTCTCTTCAAAGGGAGGACTTGTCGTCTTTGTAGGAGAACCCCCTTCTTATGTGGATGGAATCCCTTCCGATGAAGCACGTACATTTGCGGAACAATCTATTTCAATACCATGTGAAGAAGAGAGGATAGTAAAAAGCCTTGAACCAATCTGCAGGGTCGTTTCAGTCCAACAAGAGAATAAAGAAATTCCTTCTATTCTTTCCTTGCTGAAAGAGGATAGACACAACCTTTATCTCTTTCTCTGCAATACCAGCCATTCAAAAGAACAAATCCTTCCCGCAACCTATGATCCTTCCATGGTGCGGGATCGGAAAGCTACCTATCCCTGTGCGGAAATTTTTGTGAAAGGATCTGGAAACGGAGCTCCTCTTGAACTTGATCCTGAAACAGGAGAAATATTTGAAGCAGAATCCAAAAAAGAAGAAAATGGCTGGAAGATTTTCACTTCCTTCCCGCGGATTGGAAGCCGGCTCTTTATTCTTCCTAAAGAAATATCTCAACAATCTTATAAAAAACGGGAAGTATTGCACGAAACAAAGAGAGTTCCCCTTAACAAAAATTGCTGGGATATCTCCTTCTCGGAAAAGAATCTTCTTGTGCTTGATAAACCGGCATGGCGGACAAATAATGAAGCATGGAATAATCCCGAAGAAATCCTTAGAATAGATAACAAAATCCGTCCTCTGCTAAACCTTCCGCAAAGAGGAGGAAGGATGGTCCAGCCATGGGCGCAAAAAACTCCAGCACTTACGAAAAAAGTTTTGGTTTCTCTTTCGTATACAATTAAGATAAAGAACCTGCCCGAGGGACCTCTCTATCTTGGAATAGAAAAACCGGAAAAATTTCGTATTACTCTTAATGGCAACAATATTCTTTCTAACAAAGAGTGCGGATGGTGGACAGATCCCTCTCTTCGTCTTATTCCTTTTTCTCCTTCTCTTCTGAAAACCGGCGATAATACGCTTGAACTCTCCTGCGACTATACAGCAGACTATACAGGACTGGAAATTATCTATCTTCTCGGAGAGTTTGGAGTAGAAATAAAGAAGAAAAAAACTCTTCTTGTTTCTAAACCTAAAACTCTCGCCATAGGAGATTGGACTCAACAGGGACTTCCCTTCTATTCTGGCTCAATAACCTACCGATGGAAAGGAGATCTTCCTCCGCATCAAGGAGAAGTATTCCTCTCTTTAGGGGATTGTGCGGGAGCAACCGCTATAATCTTTGTAAATGGGAAACGAGCAGGCGTGATTTCATGGGAACCGCGGCGCGTGAATATTTCTCAATTACTCTCTAACCATACAGAAGAAATCCATATAGAATTGCTTGGACACAGACGAAATTCTCATGGACCTCTCCATTATGCGGAACTCTGGCCGAGATGGGTTGGACCAACGGAATTTGCTTCTAAAGATAAACTCTGGTCTGATGCATATAAAATCGTACCATGCGGAATGATGGAATCACCGGAAATTATCTTTATGAAGAAAGAACAGATACCGAATAAAAAGAGAAAATAAAGAAAAAAAATCTGTCGTTATTTAACTCAAAATCTCTATTAACAAGGAAAAACATGAACCGAAACTATCCTGACGCGGGAAATCTTCTTGAACGGGTACGTAATGAAAAACCGATAGTTCATCATATTACCAACTGGGTTACAATCTATGATTGCGCCCAAGCAGTTAAAACATTGGAAGGATCGCCGGTAATGGCGCATGCGCCCGAGGAAGTCGCAGAAATGACTTCTCTCTCTTCCGCACTTGTACTTAATATTGGAACCCTTACAAAAGAGATTGTCGCATCCATGTTACTATCGGCAGTTAGCGCACAAAAGAAGAATATTCCGGTTGTGTTAGATGTATGTGGAGCTGGCGCTACAAAAATGAGAAACGAAGCCTGTCAAGAAATTCTTCAGACAGGTTGTGTCAATGTAGTAAAAGGAAATGCATCGGAAATCGCCAGTATTGCCGGAGAAAAAGTAATAACACGAGGAGTGGACTCTGGAACCATCTCTGCGGATATGACAAAAATCGCACAAAACCTCTCTGACACATTAAAGATAACTGTCGCGGTTACCGGTAAAACCGATATTGTCTGCGGAACAAATAGTTCTTTATATGTAAAAAACGGTCATCCGATGATGGCTACAGTGGTAGGGACCGGATGTATGGCGGCTTCATTGATAGGAACATTCTGCGCGGTTGAACCGAACTTTTCACAGGCAACCGCCGCGGCTCTTGCCTGTTTTGGAATCGCCGGAGAAATAGCATCTCTTACAGCCCGAACACCTCTATCCTTCAAACATGCCCTTTTGGACGCACTTTCCGACCTTACACCCGATACAATCAAGATACGGACAGTTATTGAATCTTTTTAAGCATCTTTCGCGATTATGCTTCTATCGCTATCACCCGGCAGGGAGAACCGCTTACACCAACAATCTTCAAAGGAAGTGCCATCAAGGTAATAAAGGGATGTGTGATTCTATCAAGATGAATTAAAGGCGCCACCACAAGAAGATCCTGTTTAAATAGATCTCTTAACAAACCAGTAGGATTGTGGTAGTCATCGTAGAGAGACATATCTCCCGCAAGAAGAGAAACTTTTTTCTGAAGAATCCATTCCATACTCTCAGGAGTAAAATGCGGGCTGTGCGTAACAAAATCAGGCATATTCCAGTGAGAATCCCAACCAGTCGCAACAATGAGTCCACCTCCTTTTTCGGGAATAACGCCGCTTGTTTCAAGATCTTCCACGGTTACCTTCTCTCGCGCTCCTTTGGGAATTTTCATAACTGCGCTCTTTATAATAAGCCGATTTAGAGAGATCTTTTCAATGGTGTCGCGGTCAGAAAACATTTCTGAAGAACTTTGAACATAGGTTCCGGAAGAAGAGGAAAATGTAATCTTATGCGCATTAACCTTATACTCTGCATATAAACAGTCATCCTCTACAGAACAGATTTGGGTAATCTCAACCTTAGGATAAGGATCTCCATATTCCCACATTCCGTTTTCAATAGTGCCGGTTAAATCTATATATCTCATTGATGATCTCCTTGTGAATTAGAATAAAATCTTTATACCAAGATCCTTCTTAAAAAAAGTATCATCGTTTTTTTTCAATAAAAAAATTGCATTTTTCTTTTAGAAATCATCTTCTTTTATTGCAACCACTAACACCTATCTTCTCTCTTCGCGACAAAACCTCCATTTATATAGATTCATTCATAATATTTGCGTTCACCACATTCTTTAGGTTCCCTTCAAGAAAGGATTTTACATTCTCTACCACGCCCTCCAAAAGGCGTTTTCTTGCCGCGACAGTTGCCCACGCTATATGAGGAGTAATAATACAGTTCTTTACAGAAAGAAGAGGATTGTCTGGATGCGGAGGCTCAACGCTGAGAACATCAAGACCAGCTCCGGCAATCATTCCTGAAGTGAGAGCTTTTGCAAGATCTTCTTCCTGAATCAACCCTCCCCTCGCAGTATTCAAAAGAAAAGCAGAAGGTTTCATCAGAGAAAGAAGGCTATGATTTACAAAACCGCTATTTTCTTTTGTAAGGGGAGAATGAAGAGAAATAATATCGGATTCCCGGAACAAACATTCAATATCCACAAAGTCCACATTTTTATCGTCGGGATTTGGATGCCGCGTATATACAGATACCGACATACCAAAGGCACGAGCAATATGTGCGACTTTTTTTCCTATACTTCCATAGCCCACAATACCTAATTGAAGACCTGCAAGTTCCAAAAGCGGACTATTCCACCATGAAAAATCCCTGCTCTTTGCCCATACACCCGAATGTACTGCAGAAGAATGGAGTCCTGTATGAAGAGCTAATTCCAAAAGAAGCGCAAAGGTATGTTGCGCAACAGAGTCTGCGGCATATCCCGGAACATTGGTTACTGGAATTTTTTTCTTTGCGGCCGCCTCAATATCCACCACATTATATCCAGTCGCAAGAACTCCTATATAACGAAGGTCTTCCAATGCCTCAATAAGAGCTCCACTCAACTCTGTCTTATTCGTAAGAAGAATTTCAACGCCTTTCGACCTTTCCTTTATCAAATGAGGCGGAGTTCTCTCGTATACTTCGCATTCTCCAAACTCTTCCAGAGGTTTCCATGAAAAATCACCTGGATTCAACACATATCCATCAAGCACCACAATCTTCACTTTTTCCTCCCCGTCATCACGCACAAAAGTAAAAAAAGTCTATCCAGTCTTTGATTTTTCGCAAGGGAAAAAATCGATTATGGATGGACTTCATACAAAGAATGTGAAGGATTTCGCGATCTAATCTCCCGCATTGCTCCTTGAAGTCCGGTAGGAGTTCCGCTACTATCTCGAAGTACTGAAACCTGTGTTTCAACCCATACCGTGCTTCCATTCTTTTTTTTCAGTTCCAAATCTATGGTACGATAGCGAAAAAAATCTTCCATCCCAAGAAATTCACTCTCAAGTTCCTTGATAAAAAAGGCTGTCGCAACAGAAACAGAACTAGGTGCAAGCACCTCGTCAAGACTTTGCTCCATCATCTCTTCCGAGGTGTAACCGCGCATTCGCAATACAGAAGGACTAACATAAGTATACTGCATTGCAGAGTTCATTGTCCAAACAAGATCCTTCATCTGCTCTACAATCAAACGGTACTTACTTTCGCTCTCCACAAGAGATTGGTAGCGGCCGTGTAATTCTGTAATATCCTGACAAGCGAGAAGAAAAAGAGTACCTAATGATTCGTCCTCTATAGTTCTGCAATGTGCCCTGAACCATAGAATCGTATTCTGCTTGCTGTGCTGAACCCTAAAATCCGCACTGTAAAGTAATGCTCCATTTTGCAGGCATGCAGCCCTTACCGTGTGAAAAAAAGCCCTGTCTTCCTTATATACAAGATCAAGAAAATTCTTTCCAATCAAACCCTGATCCTTATATCCAAGATGAGAAGCACCAAAAGCATTTACCGCAACGATCATACCCTCAAAAGAAAGAGAAATATAGACACAGGGCGCTTCGTCATAGAGGTGATTTGCCTGTTCACGAAGAGTATCAATTTTTTTTCTGTTCCTTTCAAGAATCCAATAGAATAACAATGCGGTTGCAGAAAGAAAAAGAAGTCCCTTGATTGTTTGAAGGGGGATTTTTGTCAATACTGTGGGAGAATAACGCTCAACAACCCAGTCGGAAAGAAGAATCCAAAAAATAGCAAATATAAGATAGGCGGTAGCAAAAATTCCTGCAAACCTCTTATCTCCGATACCGCGCTTCTTATAGCCCATGTTTTTCCTAATATGGGTCTTAAGAAAGAAAAATCTTTCTTACTATCTATTATACCGCGGGACATTCAAAGGAGCAATAGAGAAAAGGAAAAAGATGGTATTACGAAAAAAATAGGGTATAATGCATAGGATTCTCTGCAGGAAAATTTCTTCTTTTTTTCGGAGATGCTATGTTTATACCTCTTTTGATCCGTGTTTTTGCAATATTTTTTATCATAGCGCTTGGAGCGCTCGCCAGAAAACTTAAATTTCTTGATACCCATACGGCAAAACGGACCGCGGTAATCATTACGAACTTTTTCTATCCCGCACTTATTTTTTCTTCACTAACAAGCAATTTCACCCTTCAAAAACTTGCTTCACACTGGGTCCTTCCCGCCGCCACCTTTGGAATTATGGCAATAGGATATTTTGCGGGTATCGCAATCCGTGATTTTTTTCGGTTTTCTTCTCCTTCTTCCCGTAATGTCTTTCTTTTTCAAACAACCATCAATAACTACTCTTTCCTTCCAATGCCGATCGTTCTTATGTATTGGGGAGACGCTGGTATCGCGCTTCTTATCTTTTCAACCCTTGGATCTGAAATCGCTGTATGGACACTTGGAATCCTTGGACTTACAGGAAATACTTTTAAGAAAGAAAATCTCCGGCATCTTTTTAGTATGCCGATGCTCGCACTCTTTTCAGCAATTATTGTACTTTGTTTGAAGGCCGCGGGTGTCGGAACATGGCTTGGATCATACGGTTCGTTCTTTCCGGAAATCTCCGCTTCTTTGATTACTTCCCTTGATATGTTTGGAAAAGCAGCCATTCCTCTTGCAATGTTTGTTGCGGGAAGTAGACTTCTTGATGTACATATTTCCGAAATATTTCATCCCGCACAATTTGGAATCGCGGGAATACGGCTTCTCTTTGTCCCTGCGGTCGCAATCGCTCTGCTTATAGCTCTTCCTATTTCTAAAGAAATACTGCCTGTTTTGGCAACAGTCGCTGTCATGCCATGCGCAATCGCAAGCGTTGTATTAAGCGAAACCTATGGTGCGGATGCAGAATATGCCGCGGCCGGTGTCTTTTTAACCCATGTTTTCGGCCTTATTACTATTCCGGCATGGCTCACTCTTGTCATGGGTCACTAAACCTCCATCATTTCGGTTGCTATTCATTCTCCTCTGTAAAACCCACTTTACCTGACTTCCATGCCGAAGTATTCGGGAAATCTATCGCGGAACATTCTTCCATCAATCGAATCGCTCCGAGTGCGGGATCAGGCTCAGGATAACCGGCCTTTCGCTGAATAAATGAATGCACCTTGAATTCTTCAAGAGAACCGTCGGGAGCGAGACGCGCGACAAGTATCGGAGCAAGACGCGATCGATCGTTCAGACTCCATCCATAGGTAAGAAAGTTTCCTAAACTATACGCGACGAGTCTATCTTGATACACTTCCATTCCCCGGGGAACATGAGGTCCATGCATTACAACGAGATCTGCTCCAACATCAATCGCTCCACGCGCAAGAAGACGGGGATTGCCTCGCTTTTCTCCGAGATAGTATTCCTCGGATTTGCCTACCCGAATCGCATCGCGACCCTCAGCGCCACAATGGATAGAAACAACTAAAATCCCAGATTGTTCGGCATGATATTTAATCTCGGTAAGAACACTGGTAGGATCGCAAATGGATCGTTTCGCACCACCCCAAGTAAATGCCACGATCCTGACTAAGATATCTCCTACCCATATATCCGCGATATCTCCATCGCGAGACGCCCATGCGACTCGGTATTTTCGTAAAGCCGACTTTGTAGACTCAAGTCCGTGCGCTCCAAAATCCATAACGTGGTTGTTCGCAAGAGAAACCACATCAAACCCCGCTTCGGAAAGACGCGCCGCGTATTCCGGGGGAGTCCTAAAAGCAAACTGGTGCCGTGAAGAGACATCTTTTACACAATTGCCCCCTTCGGCGAGAACCGACTCAAGATTTCCAAACGCGACATCAGCTGAGGAAAGAAGAGCAACTGAGTCTCTAAAGAAATGAGCGCCCTTATCTGAAGGAAGGCAAAGCGACGGATAATCAGTACCCATCACAATATCGCCAACCGCCGCGATAGTAACCAAAGAACGATGAGTCGTGGTAATATCCTTCTTATTGCATCCTATACAAAGGAAAAAAAGAATACCTAAAAGACATACGCGCTTCATCTTATTAGTATATCATGAATCGTTGGGCCCTATCCCTACCTTTTCCGATTTTCCGACACATCATTGTGCCCTAAACAGGGTAGTAAGTAATGGATCAAGAAAAAAGGCATGATTAATAGTCTTGCCACGCAACTATTTTCTGTTACACTATCTCTATGAACAAAATAGATGAAATCCTCCGTACATTAGAGAAGTCGTACCCTTCTACCCGCACTGCGCTTCGTCATACCAATCCATTTCAATTATTGATAGCAACCATACTTTCCGCGCAAAGTACCGATATTCTTGTAAACCGCGTAACTCCCGCGCTTTTCAAGAAATTTCCTTCACCCGACAGACTTGCCAATGCCACCATTGAAGAGATTGAATCCCTTATTTCGTCTGTGAATTTTTTCCATAACAAAGCACGATACCTTCAACAATCTTCCCAACAGATTGTTTCACGTCATAAAGGAGTAGTACCCAATACCATGGAGGAACTTACCGCACTCTCCGGAGTTGCGAGAAAAACGGCAAATGTCGTTCTTTCACAGGCATTCAATATCAATATAGGAGTTGTGGTAGATACTCATGTCGCCCGGATCAGCCGTCGGCTCGGACTTACAAAAGAAGTGAAACCCACCGCCATTGAAAAGGATCTGATGAAAATAATTCCTCAGGATCAATGGAAGGCCTTTTCATCCCGCATCATTCTTCACGGGAGATCTGTATGCAAAGCAATCAATCCCCTTTGCGGAAAGTGCGCCCTAAAAAGAATTTGCCCTTCCGCACACCTACAGAAGAAAGAACAGGATTCTTCGTAATTCATGAACATTTTGCCACGCGGCACCATTTTGATCTACGGATTGAACTTGACGGCCTTCTGAAATCATGGGCAATTCCCAAAGAAATTCCCTTGATTCCAGGAGAAAAACGGCTCGCAGTACAGGTAGAAGACCATTCTCTCTCTTATGGAACCTTTGAGGGAGAAATTCCGGAAGGATCGTATGGCGCGGGAAAAGTGTTAATATGGGATAAAGGTACTTTTTTCCTAAAGAAACGGAAATCCAATGAAATTGTGGTAGAATTAAAAGGTGAAAAAATTCAAGGAACCTATATTTTACTTAGATTCACGAAAGAAAAAAATAATTGGCTCTTATTTCAAAAAAATGAAAAAAGTAAAAATACCTGAAATCATCTTTTTTCTCTTTATAGTTACCGGATGCGCTCCAGTTCCTGAAAAGGGATACTGGAAAAAAAGTTCTGCGGCCGCCCAACAAAAAGAAACAGTATCCCAGTCAACTCTTCATATTGTCAGAAAAGGAGAAAATTTATACCGTATTGCCAAATATTATGGAGTTACAATAGAACAGATTAAAGAGACCAATAAACTTCTCTCCGATGAAATTCTTTTAGGACAGAAGCTTCGTATTCCGGGAGTTTCCAAAACACAACCACTCATTGCTCTCACGCCGGATTTAAATGAAGCCTTATCATCTGCCGCTCCTGTATCCACACAACCACCAGTTCCCGCTCCGGAAAAGATACTTCTCTGGCCATTAAAAGGAACCGTTATCTGCAATTACGGAGAGATGGGAAATAAGGGAATAGATATACTCACCGCTCCTTCCGCAACAGTAAGAGCCAGCCGCAACGGAAAGGTTTCTTACGCGGGAACCACGGCAAAATATGGAGAAACAATTATTATTGCACATGCCAACGACCTCTTCACCGTATATGGTCATGACCTTATTATCAAGGTCCGTCAGGGACAAAATGTAAAAGCCGGCGATATAATAGGAGTAATGAAAGCAGGCGATCAGACCCGAAGATACCTCCATTTTGAGGTAAGGGTAAAGAATCTTCCCGTAAATCCCTGGGGCTATATTTCTAAAAAGTCCGATGCGTAGCCGAATGGAACTGGAACGGATAGAGGAACTCTCTCTCTCCCCCGGCGCAGTGCGAAGCGCAAAATCAAAGGGAAGAATCCATCCTGAACCTCTCCATCCCTACCGTACATCTTTCCAAAGAGACCGCGACAGAATCATCCACTCTACCGCCTTTAGAAGGCTTGAATATAAGACCCAGGTCTTTATCTACCATGAAGGAGATTACTATAGGAATCGTCTTACCCACACGATTGAAGTACAACAGATTGCCCGAACCCTTGCACGAGGACTTGGGCTTAATGAAGATCTTACGGAAGCTATTAGTCTTGCGCATGATATTGGACATACCCCTTTCGGACATAAGGGAGAATACGCGCTTCAGGAAGAAATGAAACGACATGGCCAGAGTTTTGAACATAATCGGCATGGTCTCCGCATTGTAGATCTTCTTGAAAAACGATACCCTTCCTTTAACGGACTTAATCTTTCATGGGAGGTTCGCGAAGGAATCGTACGCCACTCAACCCACTATGACACTCCGGAAACCACAGAGTTTTCCTTCTTTCTTTCTCCAAGCCTTGAATGCCAAATTGTCAACAAAGCCGATGCCATCGCCTATACAAGCCATGATATAGATGACGGAATACAATCAAAAATTCTTGACGAAACAGAACTATCCAAAATCTCCTTGTGGAATAAAGCACTCAAAACAATACCCTCCCATCATAACAGAGAAATGAAACACCGCATAGGAGTAAGAAACCTGATTAATATTCTTGTAAGTGATATTCTGCGGGAAAGTTCAAAAAAACTTACAGAAACTCGCCCTAACCATGTAGATGAAGTGAGAGCGATGCCTTCCATCATCGCGCATAGCCAGAAAATTGGAGCCCTCTATAATGATCTAAACAGCTATCTCTTTCAAAAAATGTACAATCATTACCGCGTTATACGGATGGCGGAAAAAGCATCGCGCATTATTCATGATCTTTTTGAAGCATACATTCATGAACCTCGGCAACTCCCGCCCAGCGTGTATCAAAAAATCCAATCAGAAAAAAAAGAACAGGTAATTTGCGATTACCTTGCGGGAATGACCGATAGGTTCGCTCTTGATGAATACTCCCGTCTTTTTAATCCGCATACCCTTGTTTAATCATGGTGGATAGAAAAACCGCATGGGTTGTCCTTAATATGATAGAAGGAATCGGGCCTTTAAGAAGTGCGGCCCTGCTCCGTTATTGCGGAAGTCCCGAGGCTATTCTTGAATTGGGAGAAAGAGGAGCAAGAGAAGCGGGAATTCCCCAATCAGTGGCAGTTCGGCTTTCAAAATGGAAGGATCTTCCATGGCAGGAAGAATTAGAATGCGCGGCTCAAAAAGGTATCTCTATTATCACGCAAAGCGATCCTGACTATCCCGCGCTCTTAAAGGAACTTCCCGATAGCCCTCCAGTACTTTATGTAAAAGGAAAACTCCTTCCAACCCTTTATAGTATAGGAATCGTAGGAACACGCAACCCTTCTTCTTTTGGTATTTCAATGGCATCCCGCTTTGCCTTTGAACTGGCGCGAAACAAGGTTGCGGTCATAAGCGGTCTTGCCCGCGGAATAGATATTATTGCGCATCAGTCGGCTCTGCGGGCGCGCGGTGTTACTGTCGCAGTGCTCGGAAGCGGATTTAACCATCTTTATCCGCCGGAACATGCGTCTACAGCTGAAAAAATCGCTGAATCAGGAGCTGTTATTACTGAATTTCCCCTCTCGGTCTCTCCAAACCGAGGAAATTTTCCCCGAAGAAATAGGATTGTCTCTGGATTAAGTAAAGGCGTGGTTATTATTGAAGCGGGCCTTCGCAGCGGCGCGCTTATCACCGCAGGGTTTGCCGCGGACCAAAACCGAGAAGTATGGGTTCTTCCCACAGATGCGGGACGATTAAGAGGAAGAGGTAACAACCTTCTTCTTCGTCAAGGAGCCTGCCCCGTGGAAGAACCATCTGAAATCCTTGAAATGCTTGGAATAAGAGCGGCTCCATCTAAACCTTCTAGACAAAAACATGAGGAGATTCTTAAAAAACTTGAAGAAAAAGAGATGAAAATCTATCATATTCTCCAAAAAAAACCTATGCGTTTTGATGAGATTGTTGCCGCTTCTTTAATGAATGCCGCAGATATTGCGCAGATAATAACAAGTCTTGAAATGAAAAAAATGATACGAAAAAATTCTGAAGGGCTCTTCTCTCTGGAAAAACTTGCATAATACCGCAAAAAAAGGATAAAATAAAGATACACACACCAATCATTCTTATTGTTTTTTGCAAAAAAAGAGAATAGCACGCTCAATAAAGCGTTTCCTATGTGCGTGCGCGGTTAACAAAAGCATGTATTCAATCCATTATAGGAGAAGAGTTCTATGAAAATTTTCACAACAATTCTTCAAGGATTCTATATTATCCTAGGATTTTTTTCAATCTTTCTCATGGCAATCTTTTGGGTAAAACCAGAACTTATCCAGTCAACCTTGGAATTTTCGCAACAAAACATTCTCATTCTCGGCATTGTGGCATTGACCATTCTTCTTGTCAGTATATTATGGCTTGTATACTGGGTTGATTTTCGTATCCGCACAAAAAGTATCACCCTTGAAAACCCTGAAGGAAAAGTAAGGATATCTCTTAAAGCTATTGAAGAGTTTATTATTACCAAAATTGTCTCGCAGATACGCGATATTCACGCAATCCGTGTTAGGGCCGGCATTACTTCCCGAGGACTTGAAACATTAATATCTCTTAAAATAGCGGAAAACTATAATATTCCCGAACTTACCGCCCAAATCCAGGAACTTACTAAAAATTATCTCCAAGACGTTGTTGGCGTAGAACGCGTTTCTCATATTGAAATCATTCTTACGGGCATCTCCTCAGAAACAACACAAACACCTGATTCTGATTTTGACGATTCTATTTCCAATGAAGATGAACCATCCTCTTGAAACAATCTTTTCCGACCATATTCGGCTTGTGCGTGAAGCCAAAGATCCGAAACAATATCAGAAGATTCTTCTTGCGGGAGAATCTATCGTGGATTCTCTTCAAAAAGGAGGAAAAGTTCTGCTATGCGGAAATGGCGGAAGCGCGGCAGACGCACTCCATTTTGCGGCAGAACTTGTAGGAAGGTTTGAGCAAGAAAGAAAAGGATACCCTGCTATCGCACTCTCCACAAACCCCTCTGTCTTAACTAGCCTATCCAATGATTACTCTTTTGAAGAGATCTTTTCGCGGCAGGTACTCGCATTTGGAGATGAAAAAGATATCTTGATCGCTATTTCAACCTCTGGATCTTCCACGAATGTGATTCGCGGAGTAGAAACCGCGGCTGTAAAGAATATTCCAGTCATTGCATTAACCGGAAAAGTTCCAAACCCGCTCGCGGATCTTTCTCATATTGTTCTCTCTGTGAATTCTTCTCATACCGCAAGAATTCAGGAAATACATGCGATTTTTCTCCATGCTCTCGCGGCCCTTATTGAAGAAAGAATGTGCCATGCGCCATAAAATCCATACTGAAACCACACTTATACCAATCCTTGAAAAAGCAAGACAATCAGGGAAAATTATTGTATTTACCAATGGTTGTTTTGATCTTTTCCATTACGGCCACCTTATAAGCCTTACACATGCAAAACACCTTGGAGATCTATTAGTGGTAGGCATCAACAGCGATATATCGGTAAAAAAACTTAAAGGTCCGAAACGACCTTTCGTACCGGAAGATCAACGTATCGCTATTGTCGCCGCCATTGAATATGTGGATTATTGTCTTCTTTTTTCTGAGGAAACCCCTAAAAAACTTATTGAAAAAATTAAGCCGGATATTCTTGCAAAAGGAGAAGAATATCGCGGTCAACCTATTGTAGGAGAAGAAATAGTCCGTTCTCGGGGAGGCAAGGTGGTCTTTCTTCCCATGGTACCGGGAATCTCTACCTCAATCCTTGCAAAAAAAAGAGAATCTGCCCTATGAACCCGCATAGAATGTTTCGGATTATTGATGCGAACTTTAACCGTACCCGCGAAGCACTGCGAGTTATTGAGGATGGAGTAAGATTTTGTGGAGATACGGAGAAAATGGCCTCTGATATCAGAAAAATACGCCATGACTTTACAAAAACCGTGATAGATTCTTTTGGAGAAAGTATCATACAGTGGAGAGATGTTGAAACAGATCCGGGAAAAGATTTTTCGCTTCCTGCCCAAACAACAGTAGATACGATTATACGGAGAAATTTTTCTCGGGCTGGAGAATCAATGCGTGTTATTGAAGAATACAGTAAAACAATCTTTCCTGAATATACCAGCACCTGGGCAAAACTTAGATTCAGAGTCTATCAGATGGAAAAGGAATTCTGCGCTCTTTTCTTTCCAGTGCTTCCTCCCAAACCATTTCTCTGCCTTCTTCTTCCGCAAGGAAAAGGAAAGGTTTCTTCCTGTATATCTCGGGATGCGCATATTCCCGAAGCAATTCTCGTACCTCAATGCCGCAATACCGCAACATTCCTCCGCGCTTCCCGTGTAGCGGTACGAACCCATCCCCATACCATAATTTTTGTTGAAGAACAGGCAGATATTGCCCTTTTGTCGGGAGCAAAAGGACTTCTCTTAAGTACTACCAGCCTTCCTGTCGCAGAAGCAAAAAAAATTCTTCCCGGGAGTATCATCGGAATCCGATGCCCAACCTGGAAAAACTTTCTCAGCGCACTTCAACAGCATCCTGATTTCCTTCTGATAGAGGATGATTTTTCCGATTCTCACGCTTCAGGGATAGAATTCTTGACGAATGCGCAAAAAAATTCTACACTCCCCCTTGTCGCAGGGATAAATGCAACACTGGTCGCAGCAGAGGAAATCTTCAAAGCAGGAGCTATCGGTATTATTACAACTTCCTCTTTTCCGCGCCAATCCATGCGTTATATCCAAAAGAAAAAAAAGAACATCTACAGCAACAACGAGGCATCATGAACAGAAAGCCTGAATTTCCAAAAGAGAATTTTATGAAGAGTATTTTTATCTGGATGCTTGCATTTGTTGTGCTTATCGCACTGGCAAGCAAAGCTCCCTTTTTCGGAGAAGGGAAGAAAACTCTCGCCTACAGCGATTTTATTGAAGAGGCGGTTTCCGGACATATCCAAGGAACAATTATCGTTAAAGAAGGATATGTAAACGGAGCCCTAAAAGATGGAAGCAAATTTCAATCCTATACTGGAAACGATCCGGAACTTTACACTATTCTCCGAGAAAATCAGATATCGTTCAAGGTAGAACCTGTTTCAAACTTCTGGCCAGGCCTTATTATTAATATCCTTCCGGTGGTGCTTATCTTCTTTCTTATTATGTTCCTCATTAATCGTCAAGCGGGCTCTGAAAGCAATAAGGTCTTCTCTTTCAGCAGGAGCAAACCTGTTGCCCCTGATCCTAAAAACCGTATCACTTTTGCTAATGTCGCAGGATCCATAGAGGCAAAAGAAGAACTTGACGAAATCATTGAATTTCTAAAAGAACCAAAAAAATTCCAAAAGCTCGGTGGAAAAATTCCAAAGGGAGTCCTTCTTATAGGACCTCCGGGAACAGGAAAAACCCTGTTAGCAAAAGCTGTTTCAGGAGAAGCGAATGTTCCATTTCTTGGAATGAGCGGTTCGGATTTCGTAGAAATGTTTGTAGGAGTTGGAGCGGCACGGGTACGGGACCTCTTTCGTCAGGCGCAAAAAGTAGCGCCCGCCATTATTTTTATTGATGAAATAGATGCGGTGGGAAGACAACGGTTTGCGGGATTAGGAGGCGGACATGACGAACGAGAACAAACACTCAACCAGCTTTTAGTACAAATGGACGGCTTTCAAACCGAAGAGGGCATTATTATTATGGCGGCCACAAACAGACCCGATGTCTTAGATCCTGCCCTTACCAGACCCGGAAGATTTGATCGTACCGTTGTTGTATCTTTACCAGATATTCAGGAACGGTTTGAAATCTTTAAGGTTCATACAAAAAACAAACCTGTAGCTTCCACGGTAAATTTTAATGTAATGGCGAGGTCTACTCCCGGTCTTTCCGGAGCAGACATTGCGAATATCGTCAACGAAGCCGCGCTCTATGCGGCAAAACAGAATAAATCTATGATAGAAACAGAAGACCTTGAATATGCAAAAGATAAGGTTCTTTTAGGAGTAGAACGAAGAAGTTTAGTAATTGGAGAGGAAGAAAAGAAGATTATCGCCTACCATGAAGCAGGACATACAATCGTACAAAGTCTTCTTCCTGAAACGCATCCTATCCATAAGGTTACCATTATCCCCCGCGGAAGCGCGCTAGGTATTACACATGGTATTCCCGAAAAAGATAAGTTTATTGAGAGCGATACCTACTTTAAAAGTATGATCGCCTCTCTTCTTTCAGGACGAGTTACAGAACAAATTGTCTTTGGAACAATGTTTACCGGAAGCGAGCATGATCTCCGTGTCGCCACGGGAATCGCGCGGAAAATGGTCTGTGAATGGGGGATGAACAAAAATCTTGGACCTGTAAGTTATCAAAGCCAGGAAACAGTCTTTCTCGGAAGAGATCTTGTCCAGCAACGAAGCACCAGCGAAGCAACCAATAGAGAAATAGATAATGAAATAAAGGCAATCCTTGACGAAGCAGCCGCAAAAGCCAAAGAAATTCTTCTCTCAAAAAGAGATACCCTTGACCAACTTGCCGCCCAGCTTCTTGAAAAAGAAACCCTTACCTCACAGGAAATCTCTGCGATTCTCTTCCCAGAAAAGAGTGTACAGGAAAAAGAGAATAAAAAGACCTCCTCTCCTGATTCAGAAGAGAAAAAGGATATGTATGAAGAGCCCACAGAACCCCTCTCCGACAATTGAAAAGGCGATACGCACCATTCTTCGGGAAATTGGCGAAAACCCCAAAAGACAAGGGTTGAAAGAAACTCCGGAACGTGTCGCGAGAATGTATGAAGAAATTCTTTCAGGAATGAAAAGAGACCCAGAAAAAATTTTAGGCAAGGTCTTTTATGAAGAGTATAACGAACTTGTTCTCCTAAAAAATATTCCGCTTTTTTCTCTCTGTGAACATCACCTGTTACCCTTTTACGGAGAAGCGCATATCGCCTATCTTCCCGAAGGAAAAAGGGTTGTCGGTATCAGTAAACTCGCCCGGCTTGTAGATGCGTATGCGCAGAGGCTCCAACTGCAGGAACGTCTGACTACCCAGATTGCAGATACAATAATGAAAGTTCTTAGACCACAGGGAACAATGGTTATTGTTGAAGCAGAACATATGTGTATGTTAATGCGAGGGATTAAAAAACCGGGAGCAAAGGTTGTTACTTCCGCGGTTCGTGGGATTTTTATGAGAGATATTCGGACAAGAACCGAAGCGCTCAACCTTATTACACACAGGGCTCAGCGATAAACCATGCCTGTTCAGAAGAAGGCGGAGAAAGAAGACGAACCCTGACAATCTCTCCCTCTCTGCATAAAGGGCTTGTACTCCCTGTCAAAAGATAGTTTTCTGTAAATCCTGTCTGGAAACCGTTTCTGGATTGTTCAAAGAGTACTTCGTGCTCTTTTCCAATATACTTCAATGCAATCCTTCTTTTTACCTCTTCTGCACAAGCCCGTACCCGTGCCATACGTTCTTTTCTTCTCAAAGCAGGAATATGGTCTGGCATTGTATAGGCGCGCGTTCCCTCTCTCGGACTAAAAGGAAAAAGATGACATCTGAAAAAACCTACTTTTCTGATTATATCGCAGGTTGCCTCAATATCGCTATCAGATTCTCCGGGAAATGCCACCATAACATCGGTAGTAAAGAGCGCAGAAGGAAAAAGATCTTTGATACGGAAAACTGTGTCAAGAAATTCTGCGGCACCATAGGAACGCCCCATCAAAGAAAGGATTCTGTCCGAGCCACTCTGAAGAGGAATATGGAAGGAAGGACAGAAAGCGGGAATCTGTGCAAGGGTAGATAAGAGCAATGGAGTAATGTGCGGAAGTTCTATAGAACTTAATCGGATCCTCTTCAGCAATGGATTTTCCGCAAGTTTTGGAAGAAGCCGAGAAAGAGAGGTACCTGTCTCTGCTCCGTATGATCCAAGGTTTACGCCAGTTAAGACAAGTTCGCGGTATCCCGCAGAAACAAGGCCTGCCGCCTCTCCGAGAATCTCTTTTTCTCGTCGGGTCCTAACAGGACCCCGTACCAAGGGAACAATACAATAGGCACAGCGATTGTTACATCCATCCTCTATCTTTACAAATGCCCGCGTATGACCCGCGAAAGAAGAGATTTTCCGATCTGCTTTCGGAAAATGAGAATAGACTTTATGGCGACGAAGAATCTCAGCATCAGAATAGTCACGCAAGAAAAAACCTTCTGGTTTCTCTGGGATACATCCTGTTATCTGTACCATCTTCCCTTCCCGAAGAAGACGTCTTACAAGGATTCTTGCATCTTTTTCAGCTTTTGCAGTCACACAACAGGTATTTACCAGCGCTAAGTCAAAATCATCTTCCTCGCTTATTTCGTCTCCTCGGGAAACAAAAGCCTCTCTCAGCCATTGAGATTCATACTGGTTAACCTTACAGCCAAAGGTGAAAATTCTTACTTTCATCCATTCTCCTACAAAAGAGAAAAAAAGTGTAAGGAGTTTAACCGTATCTTTTCCGCAACTTCTTTTTCAGGAAGAGATTTTATACTCGCAATTTTTTGTACCACATATTTTACATACAGGGGTTCATTTCTCTTTCCCCGATAAGGAATAGGAGCAAGAAAAGGCGCATCTGTCTCTGCACAAATAAGGTCAAGGGGAGCCTCTTCCACAGATTTCTGAAGATCGCGAGCGTTCGGAAAGGTAATAATTCCCGTAAAGGAGATATACCATCTTCGCTCCCTGCAAACGTTAAGCAAAACAGGGTCTCCGGAAAAACAATGAAAGATCACCTTGCGCACTGGTCCATCTCTGTCAAGAATTTCTAAAACCTCGTCTTGCGCATCGCGCTGATGTACAATAAGAGGGATCCCATAATCCCGCGCATACTTCACATGGCAAGAAAAGAGTTCTTTTTGGGCTCTTTTGGTCTCTGGCGCCCGATAATAATCAAGTCCTGTTTCGCCCATTGCAACGATTTTTTTTCTGGAACATAACTTCTCTATTTCAGAAAAATCAGTATAGGAAACTTTATGTGCCTCAGAAGGATGAATTCCCACCGCTGCGTAAATATCGCCTTCTTCTTCTGCAAAATCCGCAGACCATTGACTAGAAGAGAGATTCGTGCCCACATTTACAATCGCCTCTACTCCTCCCATGCGGGCGCGGCCGAGAATTTCCTTTCTATCAGAGATATATTCAGAAAAATCAAGATGGCAATGGGTATCTATATACATCAGCGATGCCTCACTCTAAAAGGGAAGAAGAAGAGGGAATAATCTCAAGACTAAAATCAAATGCAGGCGCAGAATGAGTAAGAGCGCCCACAGAAACCCAATTCACCCCAGATCCCCGAAAAGATGGCACTGTGGCGAGAGAAATGCCTCCAGAGGCCTCAATAACAGGAGGATGTTTTGTACCAATACGCGCTAAGAACTCTTTAATCATCTCAGGAGAAGAATTGTCAAACATAATAATATCCGCTCCAGCATTCCAGGCGGCAAACGCTTCCTCAAGGGATTCAACCTCAACCTCAAGTTTAAGAGAACCTTTTTTGGCGTTGGCATTCTTTATAAGAATTGGAATTGCCTCTATACGCGAACCGCCATATACGGAGATCCATGAAGAAATGTGATTATCTTTAATCATAATCATACTATCAAGCCCTCTTCGGTGATTATATCCTCCTCCTATACGAACCGCATATTTCTCAAGAGTTCTCATTCCCGGAAGGGTCTTTCTAGTATCTAATATCTGAAAATCTCCTCCGGCAGATTCCACAAAACGAGAAGTTAAGGTTGCAATGCCAGAAAGATGAGAAAGAATATTCAATGCAACTCTCTCTCCAGTAAGAAGAGCAGAGACCTTTCCTTGAATCATTCCAATCTTCATATTCTTTGTAAGCCGCGACCCATCTTCAGGGAAATCGTTTGTTACACAGAAAGGATCAAGAATACGGAATACTTCAAGAAAAGGTTCTATTCCGGCAAGAATACCATTATTCTTTGAAAGAAGAGATGCAGAAACAATAAAAGAATCCTGAAAAAGGGCAGAACAGGTTACATCTCCTGATCCCACATCTTCATATAATGCCTCCTTTAAAAAGCTTCTTAACCCTTCTTGTTCTTTCTGTGAAAAGCTACCCATACGCTTTCTCCCAATAAGAAGATCTCCTATGATTAGTAATCAGAATAGAGAATAGTGTACCATAAATACAGCGCTTTCTCACAATCTTACACTTTTCACCATCGCTATTTCTAAAACTCATAGATAAAAAAAAAGGGGCGCTCCAAAAAGGAGCGCCCCAACATACAATCTAACTTAGAATGCCACCTTCATAGATGCAATTGCCTGCCAGGCATTCTCTTGATTTCCTGCACCGAGAACCTCTTTCACACGGCCACCGGTGAGCAAATATCCAAGATCAAGACCAAAAGAGACATCTTCGCTGTAGGCATAAGAGAATTCTACATCAATTTCGTTTCCAAGAGCCTTGCGATTGCCAACAAGCGTCTTAAGGGCACGGAGGTTATAGAAATCCAAACTAACTCCGAGCTTATCGGTAGGCTGAATGGCAAATCCAAGATTGAGTGCACCCAGTCCAGTACCCAAAACAGCGGGCATAGGAACTGAAAGCGCAAGAGATTCACCCACCGGGAAGAGAGATGCATATGCAATCTTTCCAACTCTTGAAGAAACATTGGCGGGGAAGACAGGAATCCATGCAGAAATATCATTCTTGGTAAAATCCTGACCAGTAAAGTGACTATATCCAGCCTTTACCACAGGATTCAAACTTCCGCCAAAACCCCAGCTTCCTGCAATCTGGCCTGCCCATCCCTTGAAATCCATATTAGGGCCGTCCAGTTCGCCAAACTGCTTGGCAAGTTCCAGTTTCAGGTTAAGAGCTTCCACTGGATTCCAGGCACCAATGGCACCAATTGTCCAAAGGCTCAAAGAAACATCAGTACCAGCCACTCCAAGAATGCCATCGGATGAAAGGTTCACAAGGTAAGGATTCACCGAGAAAGAATCACCCTTCACATTGACGCTCAAAGAAGTAAGATCTACATCTTTCAGAGAAATACCGGCATAAGTAGGATTGATGTAGCTTTCTACAATCTTTGACCGGAACAGTTCCATCGTAACCGGGCAACTTGCCAGAGCATAATCAATCTTTATTGCATCAAACGCCTTCTGCATTCCGAGATCTATTGCTGCGGTGCCGATATCAGCTCCAACATAATCAAGAGCTCTGTATCTGCTACCAACCACCAGGCCATCGCCAATCTGATATTCCTGGCGACCAACAGTCAGGTTAAGTCCTGGTACAAACAGGTCGGCAAGCTTCACATAGGCAAGGTCAAGAATCACGGATCCTTCAATTTCACGGAGATAATCGTTTCCAAAATCCCGTTCATTGATAAAACGGATCATGGTGCTGACATTGTTGGAAAGATCGGCGCAAACATAGACACGGGTGCCAGCATAGATGTAGTGCATTCCTTTCATATCTAAAAGACCAACTCCATCTTTTGCTAAATCAAAATTGCTTCTATAAATACCTTTGATGGTGATATCACCACCAACCTTCACGTTCTCGACTGCGGCCATCGCGGAAGTTCCAATACCTACGATGAGTCCGAGCGCGAGAAGCATCATAATCGCTTTACGCATATTGTATACTCCCTTTCAGTTATCTATGTAATCCTTCGGCCTTGGGCCTCTGGTTACATTCATTCTCCCTTTCCTCTTCCGTATGTTAAGTCGCGCGCCCATTGTCATTGTTCACCTCCTTTTCGGCTTTCTTCGCGCTCAACCGAAGGAAAGGAAAAATCTCATAGGTGTCATCTTGAGAAAAAGTATAGCATATACCCAATGGCTGTCAAGTAAAGTAAGGGAAAGAATAAACAGATTGATCTTTTTCGCAACCTTACCTCTATTGACTTAATAAAGATCTTCATTGGTTACTTGATACGCTGAAGAAGAGATAGCGTTTCTTTCCAGTCCAATTGTCCCGGAGCAGTAGGTTCTCCAAAAGCGGCATATGTAAAAAGCGAACCAAAAAGAAGAGGAGACAAGCGTCCCAGTGGATCGGTTCCCATTGGAGTTACCACAACCTCATTCCGGGAAGAGGCAGAAAAAGTAAAAGAAAGAAGCCGAAACAAATCATGCGAATTATTGACACGCGCCGCAACCTTCACTATGTCTGCTCCCTGTTTTAAGGAAAAAGAGAGAATCCTTTGGAGCCGAGTATTTGAAGGAGTTCTCTGAAAATCATGGTATGAAAAAATCACTCTTTTCTTCGCATTGTGAGCCTCAGCGATCATTGGGAGAGCAAGAGAACTCATTGCTTCAATATCAAGGAGATCCACAAATGGCATAATCTTTTTAAAAATTCTATATCGTTCTTTCCCGGTAAAGCGTTTTCTTGCGGGACACTGTTCTGAAAAGAGACGGACAGTGCCAATAAGGTTTCCAGAGGAAAATGTCCGTAACTCTGTAAGCCATGGAAGAAGAGAATCAATGGAATAAGATGCAAGGAAAATATCTATCCGCGCCTCTATCCACACACAGGTAGAAAGGATATCTTTGGAAAGTTTCTCGGTGCCGGTACATACTAATGCCACGCGGTTCATCGCAGAATCAACCACGGCAAAATCTCTCCATTGCAAATGCTCTGCTTGATTCCAAAACTGTTTCAATATCTTCAGCCGCAATTCCAGAGGCAGAAAGCAAACGGCTGGCAAAAGAACGATCAATCAAATCTCCCGGCGCATGGCTATCGCTGTTTACCACAAGAGGAAAACGGTGACGGTACCATAATTTTGCCACAATTCCATTTCCAAGGCTGTGTCCCGAACGAGAAGTTATCTCTACAGCTATTCCTTTGGATGCGGCACAAACAGCCTCTTCATCGGAAAGAATCCCGGGATGTGCGAGAATATCAATATCAGCTTCCAATCCATAACGGTTGGTTCCCTTTTTCACTGGTTCAACTAAAGTTTCTCCATGCACCACAATAATACGCGCGCCAAGTTTTCGACATTCCACAGCAAGCGCTCCAATCTCCGAAGGATCTATATGGGTAATTTCGCATCCGGGAATTATCTTTATCTTCATAGACCGATTAATTGCCAATGCCGCCTGCACAAGGGCTGGAATAACAATCTCTATGGTGGAATGGTCTACATGATCTGTCAATGCAAGAACCTCGTATCCTTTTACGATTGCGCGCCTGGCAAGTTCTGAAGGAAGAAGAACTCCATCGCTAAAGAGCGTATGTGAATGAAGATCCGTCATGATCCTACTCCCTTTTCTTTAGAAGATTCGTCCTCAAGATAATGAACTCCCGCAATTACCACATTAACCTTCACCACCCTCAAACCCGACTGGCGTTCCAATTCTTCTTTAATCGTTTTTTGTATGTTCCAGGTTATCTCGGGGATATTGGAACCATACTCCACTATAACGCCAAGCTCCACTGTAATTTCTCCCTCGTTAAGGATAACCTTCACGCCAGCATCTGGATTTTTACGGAACAGATGCGCGATGCCATCTACAAATCCTGTAGTAATTTTATACACTCCTGAAACACCTTTCGCCGCAATAGCGGCGATAGATCCAAGAACTTCACTATCAATTCTTACCGAACCCATTTTATTGTCCAGATTTTCTTGCATTCTTCCCTCCGGTTCCGCTTCTTCCTTATTTATCCCCATTCCCCTCAGATTCAATAAACTTTTCAAGCCACCCTACATAATAACGGCCGCTTAAAAAAACCGGATGAGCAAAAAGGCGTCTATGAAAAGGCAATGTAGTAGAAAGACCCTCAATACGAAATTCGTATAACGCTCTCTTCATCCGAGCAACAGCCTCTTGGCGATCTTTTCCATAACTGATAATTTTCGCAATTAAACTATCATAAAAAGGCGGTATGGTATATCCCTCGTACACATGGGTATCTACCCGGATACCAGGACCGCCTGGAAGTATAAGTTTGGTAATAGTACCAGGAGCGGGAAGGAAATTTTTTTCAGGATCTTCGGCATTAATTCTACATTCAATGCTATGCCCCCTTGCTTCAGCACCTACAGCACAATCATTCAGTTTTGCGTTCATTGCTATCATTAACTGCGCACGTACTAAATCTATATCAGATACCATCTCTGTTACCGGATGTTCCACCTGAATCCTTGTGTTCATTTCCATAAAATAGGGGGTCATAGATCCATCCATAAGGAATTCAATCGTCCCCACGCTTGAATAGCGAATAGCACGACAAATACGGCGTGAAACATTCTGTAAATATCGACGAAGACGAGGAGATACCATAGGAGAAGGACTTTCTTCCACAAGTTTTTGATGACGCCGCTGAAGGGAACAGTCTCGTTCTGGGAATGCCATGATATTTCCGCGTGTATCTGCAAGAACCTGAATCTCAATATGTCTTGGGCGGTCAATGAACTTTTCAATATATAATGAAGGATTATCAAATGCTATCTGAGCTTCCTGACGACACGCCAGCCAAGAGGCAAGGAATTCTTTTTCAGTCCGTGCCACGCGCATACCCCGGCCTCCTCCTCCGCCGGATGCTTTGATCATCACTGGAAAGCGGATCTTCTTTGCGCTTCGTAACGCCTCTTCGGAATCAGAAAGATCGTCTGCTCCCGGCGTAACAGGAACCCGTATTCTCCGCATTGTTCTTCTTGCCTCGGATTTATCACCCATAAGACGCATTGTAGAAGCCTCGGGACCGATAAAAAGAATTCCTGACGATATGCAAGCTTCTACAAAGAAGGAATTTTCAGCAAGAAAACCATACCCGGGATGAACAGCATCGGCATCTTTCGCTTCAAGCGACGTAATAATCGCAGGAATATTAAGATAACTCTCAGTGGAAGGGGCGGGACCTATGCAGATTTTCTCATCCGCAAGTGCCACCGGAAGACTCTCTCTGTCTGCTTCGGAATATCCTATAATGCTTGTGATACCAAGATCGCGGCATGCCCGTATAACCCGAAGCGCAATTTCTCCCCGGTTTGCAATAAAGACTCGTCTTATCATTATAAGGAGGGAGGTTCCATCACGAAAAGCTTCTCTCCAAACTCAACAACTGTAGCGTTTTCTACAAGAATTTCTTTTATCACGCCATCGTTTCGGGCTTTGATTTCGTTCATTACCTTCATCGCCTCAATAATACAGAGCGTGGTTCCTTTTGAAACCGACATACCAACTTCAACAAAAGGAGAGGAATGAGGCGAAGGCGCCCGGTAAAATGTTCCGACTAACGGCGCCTCTTCGTAAATCAGGTTTTGCAGAGGTTTCAAGGATTCCTCGCACTCTTGCGAAATCTGTACAGAAAGAGTTTGATCAGATCCATTAGAAGAAGGGGTCTCTTCAATTTTCGCCCCTTCTTTGCGAAGTACAAGATGAAAATTCTCTTTCCTCACCTCAAGATAAATGAGACCGTGTTCCGCCATAAAATCTGCATAGACTTTCAGTTCATCGGGATTCATAATATATTAGTATACCACAGAGAGAAGATCAGGGAGAAATAGATACAGAGAAGCAAAAACACCCTGAGAGAGAGCTTTATACCCGCGTTACATATCCTCCGGTTCTTGTATCTACCTGAATAGTATCATCCGTATTGATAAAAAGAGGAACCTGAACCACAAGGCCGGTCTCAAGTGTTGCAGGCTTTTTGGCTGCCTGAACAGTATCGCCTCGAAAACCAGGGTCTGTTTCCACAACCTTGAGCTCTACAAAAAAGGGAACTTTTATATCAAGTATCTTGCCTTCGTAAATAAGACCTGTAATTTCATCGTTTTCCTTCATATAAAGGGCATTGTCTCCCACTATTTCAGGAGAAAGAAAAGATTCTTCAAAAGAAACGCTATCCATAAAATGAAAGCCTGAAGAATCTCTATAAAGAAATGTTAAGGCTCTTTCTTCAACGATAATAAGGTTAATCCGTACATCAGAACGCCATAAAAATTCATTAGACTTTCCGCTTTTTAACTCTTTTACTTTACAGCGAACCATTCCCCGCCTCTGTTGCTGTTGGGTATGTACTGCCGACATAACAGAATAAATAATTCCGTCAACCTCAATAATCATTCCTGGTTTCAAATCAAGTGCATCCATATCTGTTCCTTGTAAATATCGCGTGGCATTATAATCGCCACGAAAAAATTTTATGAAGAATCTCCCACATAGACCATTTTTTCCAAGCGTACACCGCCTTTTCCCGGAAGGTAAAGACCTGGTTCAACTGTTAATACCATCCCTGAAAGAAGAAGATCGGCAGATAAAGGCGTCAAAGAAGGGCTTTCATGAACGTCAATACCTACGCCATGTCCAAGTCCATGCACAAAAAAACGGGAAAGACCCTCTTTTCGAAATCGATATACAGCCCTTTTATGAAGGTCTGCCGCCTTTGCTCCCGGAACTGCCATTGCCATACATTCATCGCGTACAGAAGATACTAATGAATGAATACGAGAAAATTCTTTTGACGGCTCGCCTACTATACACGTTTCTGTAAGATCGCTCACATACCCTTCTACCAAAGCCCCAAAATCTAACATTACAGGATCTCCTGCGCGGATCTTGTAATGCGAGGCCGTATGATGAGGATAAAGGGTATTCATCCCTCCGGCCGCGACTATTGGGAAGGATTCTCTCTCTGCGCCATAGTTCCGTAAACGCGCAGAGACTTCCGCGGCAAGGTCCAGTTCTGTCATACCTACCTGAAGACTGGAAAACACCTCTTCCATTACCCTTTGCGCGATAGCCTCTGCTTTTCGGATAAGAAGAAGTTCCGCGGGCTCTTTTATTGCTCTGATTCTTTTAAGAAAATCAGAAACTGTTACAAGCCCGGAAGAAAGCTCCTTCTTCCAAAGAGCAAATCTATCAACCGAAAATTCACTGCCAATACAGGCAATTTTTTTATAAGATGAAAAGATCTTTTTCATAGAGGCGCGGCGCATCCTCATAATCGGTATACTTACTTCTTTAGGAAGAAGATTTTTGCCTTCTTCAAGATAAAGGTCGGGCAGAAAAAGGCGAACCTTATTCTTTCCAACGAAAATCACTCCCTCTACATCCCGAAGACCAGTAAGATAAAAAATTCCAGAAGATGAGGTGCCTACAAATGCCTCAACGCCATTCTCTTCGCACCACATTCTTACCCGATTGATTCTTCCGGAAAAATCCATCATTCCACAACCTTTTTCTCTGCGGAAAAAAGCATTGAAAGAAGCGCTTTCTGACAATGTAATCGGTTCTCTGCCTGATCAAAAACAATAGAAACAGGACTGTCAAGAACCTCATCGGTAACCTCTTGTCCTCTATGAGCAGGAAGACAATGCATAAAGAGCGTGGTGGGTTTTGCGAAAGAGAACAACTTTTTATTTACCTGATAAGGACGAAGAAGGGCTTCTTTCTGGACCGCGCTCTCTTCATCTCCCATACTTACCCAGGTATCTGTATATACAATATCTGAATCGGCAATAAAGGCTTTCGGATCATCGCTCATTTGAAATAGATCAGGATTCTCTAATTTTTGAAGGAATTCTTTTGAAGGAAGAAGTTCGGCAGGCGCAGAAAGCCTTGATTCTACTCCAAGAATATCCGCCGCCATAAAGAGCGAATAAGAAACATTGTTGGGATCTCCAATATAGGTAACCACAAGATCGTCAAGGCTTCCTTTTTTTTCAAAGATAGTGAAAAAATCAGTAAGCGCCTGACAAGGATGAGAAAAATCAGTAAGTGCATTCACCACTGGAAAGACCGAATGTCGAGCAAAATCTTCTATTTCTTGATGAGAAAAGGTACGCACCACAAGTCCGTGAAAATAGCGGGAAAAAATTTTAGCAGTGTCGCACACGCTTTCTCCGCGAGACATCTGTGTACTTTCACCCGCAAGATAAAGAGGAATTCCACCAAGCTCGGTGATAGCGAGTTCAAATGAAATCCGTGTTCTTGTAGAGGGTTTTCTAAAAAGAAGACCTATATGACAGCCAGAAAGTTCATGGCTCCAAATTCCTTGTTTTCGTACTGCCTTACACTTTTTTGCATAATCAAATAAGAGGTACAACTCTTTCCGCGAACAATCCGTAATATCAAGGAAATCTTTTTTCATGGCCCTATAGCGCAAAACTCTTCAAGCGACAGTTCAAGAATATCCATTGCCTGGATAATCTCAGAACGAGTTACTGTAAGTGCAGGCATAATTCTTAAGACCGTATCGTGCGTACAGTTTACCAATAACCCCCGCGTCCGGCAAGAAAGAAGCAGATCTCGGCAAGGACGGTCAAACTCCACACCTCGCATAAGACCCATCCCCCGGATCTCTTTTATACAGGAAAACTTTGTCTTTAGTAATTCCAATTTTTTATGAAGGTAGGCGCCCATTGTAACCGCGCGAGATAGAAGATTCTTTTTTTCTATGGTATCAAGCACCGCAAGACATCCCGCACAAACCAAAGGACTTCCGCCAAAGGTAGAGGCATGCGTTCCCGGCACCATCAAATCTGCAATCTCTGAACGCGCAATCATTGCTCCCACCGGAAGTCCTCCAGCCATTGATTTGGCAAGGGTAATAATATCCGGCATAATCCCAAAGTTCTGAAAAGCAAAGAGGGATCCTGTTCTTCCAAATCCTGTCTGCACTTCATCTACCACAAAGAGAAGATCTCTTTCCCGACACAGGGCCGCAACCTGCTCCACATATCTCTGGTCTGCCACATTTACTCCGCCTTCTCCCTGTATCAGTTCCAAAACAATCGCTACTGTTTCCTTGTCTATGGCTTTAACCAAGGCATCATAATCATTAAACCGCACAGACGAAAATCCTTCGGGAAGAGGCTGAAAAGGATCGCTGTACTTCTTTTGTCCAGTCAAAGTAAGCGTTGCAAGGGTTCTGCCATGAAAAGCGTTTTCCATAGAAAGGATTCGGTATCTACCCTGAGTTCGGCCATATAAACGGCACAATTTAATCGCTGCCTCGTTCGCCTCCGCGCCACTATTGCAAAAAAAGACCTTGCCTCCAATAGAAGCTTCTGAAAGCCGTTTCGCAAGGCGGCCCTGCCATGGATGATAAAAATTGTTGGAAAGGTGTATAAGGGTTTTTACCTGTTGCTGTACTGCCCGCACTACCTCTGTAGGACAATGACCAAGTCCTGAAACAGCCCATCCCGGAAAGAAATCAAGGTATTCCTTTCCTGCCACATCGTACAATCGGCTTCCTTTCCCCCGTACAAAAAAGAGATCGTCTTTCCCATAAGAAGGCACTATGTACTGTTTATACAGATCCATTATTTCTTGTTCATTCATGATTACGGCGCTCCTCAAGCAAAATTTCTGTTCCCACTCCTTCACTGGTAAAAATTTCTAAAAGCATGGCGTGGGGAACCCCTCCCACAATATGAACTTTTTTCACGCCAGCATTCAAACATTCCATTGCAGCCCGCACTTTAGGAATCATCCCTTGTTGAATCACTCCGTCCTTAATAAGCAAATCTACCTGATCCGCATTCAAAGTTGATATCAAGGTATCGGAATTATCAGGGTTTCGCATCACTCCTCGTACATTGCTAACAAAAATCATCTTTTCTGCCACAATATTACAGGCGATAGAGGCGGCGACAGAATCGCCATTAATATTAAAGAGGGTCCCTTCCTCTGAAAGCCCTATGGAAGAAATAACCGCAATGTTTTTTTCAAGAACAGAATACAGCAGATCCACATTAACCTCGGATACTTCACCGACAAACCCAAGATCTATAACCTCTGCCCCTTTTTGCCAGTGAATCTTTTTTGCCATAAGAATACCATCCACCGGCGACAAGGAATGAGCGCTTGAATGGAACTTTTCCTGAAGTGCCTGCACAATGTCGTTGCGAACTTTTTCAAGAACATCCACCACCACATTCAGGACCTCTTCATTCGTTACCCGAAGTCCTTCCACAAAATGAATCTCTTTTTCCTGTTTTTCAAGTTCCTCGTTGATAAAAGGTCCACCGCCGGATACAATCACAATCTTCAAACCAACCGCATGCAAAAAGGCTATATCAAGAAGAACATTTTCAAAGGTCTCGGGACTTCTCAAAAGACTGCCGCCTACCTTAACAACAAAAACCTTTCCCTGATACTTCTGTATATAGGGAAGAGCCTCGACAAGAATTTCTGCTTTTTTAATTACACCATCTTCCACCTGCAACCCCCTTCCGAAGAAATAAATGTTAAGAACAATATTCTACCACATTCCTAAAGAAGCGATACCCAAGGCCAAACCTTTCAGAAGAAGGGTTACGTCGCCAATCCGGCAAGTGAAGATGAAGAAGCGCACGTTCAGGATGCGGCATCATTCCCACAATAAGACCTGTGTGGTCGCATACTCCCGCTATATCGGCAAGGGAACCATCTGGATTGTCCGGGTATTCCGGCAAAGCTCCGGAAGGAGATATATACCGAAGAAGAATCTGAGATCCTTTTTCAAGACACTCTAAATCACGGGAGTTTTTAAGAAGAAACTTTCCTTCCGCATGCGCGATAGGAAGTCTTATCCTTTCTGGAAAATTCCGAAAGAAAGGTGATACAGACGATTCCACGCGAAGATGAAGCCAGCGAGATTCAAAAGAACCACTGTCATTCCCTATCAGACTTGCGCGAGATTTTCCTGTAAAAGGAAGCAATCCTGACTTAACAAGAGCCTGAAACCCGTTTGATATTCCAATAATAGGTCTTTTTCTTGCAGAGAAATCAAGAAGTTGATCCTTTATTTTCAAAGCTATTTCATTTGCAAAAACCTTGCCGGCGCCTAGATCATCTCCATAAGAAAAACCGCCCGGAAAAAAGAGTGCGTCATAGTCCCGCAAGCAAACTGTTCCCTCTATAATTCTGGAAAGGTGGACCAAATCGCTTTTTGCTCCTGCCAAAGAACATGCCCAAGCAACTTCATGGTCGCAGGTAGTGCCAGCAACACGGATAATGATTATTTTCACCATGTAATTGTGCTCCTCCATGCTATATCAAGTTTGTCACCTTCTATATCGCATATTGATTGAAGTCCAAAAGAAAGTTTACACCGAAAATCAGGGATAACCTTTCCAATACAAGCACACGGAAATCCTTGAAACAAGCTCTCAAAAAGATCTTGAGATTCCGCTTTTACCTCAACAATAAAACGTCCCTGACTCTCTCCAAACAGAAGCGCAAAAAGTTCGCATCCTTCAGAAGGAATTTTTGCGAGATCAACCTCTGCTCCAAAAGCGCCTCCTATCATCATCTCTGAAAGCGCGACCGCAAAACCTCCTTCGGAACAGTCGTGACAACTTTGAACAAGACCTTCCCCTATTGCCCGATAGAGTGATTTCATAAGAGGAAACGAAACCTCTGGATCAGGTTTTGGCACACTTCCTCCCTCACTCTTCACAATACGAGAGAAATGCGATCCCGCCATTTCGTCTTTAGTCATTCCGAGAATATAGAGAAGATTCCCGCTTTCTTTAAAGTCAGAACTAATGGTTTGATACACATCCGGTATAACGCTTACCGCAGAAATCAAGAGAGTTCCCGGAATGGAGACTGTCTCGCCGTCTTCTCTGTCATAGGTATTATTTAAGCTATCTTTTCCGGAAATAAAAGGAGTTTTATAGGCAAGGGCATAATCTCTGCATCCCTGCACACATCGTACAAGAGCTCCAAGCTGGTTTTCGTTACGGGTATCTCCCCAACAAAAATTATCAAGAATAGCAATTCTTTCCGGATCTCCTCCGACAGCAACGCAGTTTCGGATTGCCTCTTCAATACAGCATCCTGCCATCGCATACGGATCTTCCATTCCATACCATGGGTTAATTCCACAGGAAACAACAACTCCACGATCACTATCGTAACGCGGTCTGATAATAGCCGCATCCGAAGGGCCCTGCGCGCCAATACCCGCAAAAGGTCCTCCCACTGTCATACCCTGCACTTCATAATCATACTGCCGAATAATCGCTTCTTTTGAAGCAATATTATGATGGGCAAGGAGCGAAAGAAGGATCTTCTCAGGATGAAGATTTTCAGGAATAGAGGAACGAGAGCTCTTCTTTACAGTACTTTTCGCGCGTAATTCCTGAAACGGAAAGCCATGAAAAAGAAAGTCAAGATCAAGATCACATACCTGTTCTTCTCCATAAAAAATTTCTAACTTTCCAGAAGAAGTAAATTCTCCAATAGATGCAAGTTCCACCTCTTCTTCAGAACATAAGCTTTGAAGGGCGGCAAAAGAATTCTTAGGAACTGACAGGACCATCCTTTCCTGAGATTCTGAAAGCCAAATCTCCCATGGCGCAAGATTCGGATATTTCAACGGAGCTTTATCAAGAAAAACTTTGGCTCCGCAGTCCTGCGCAAGCTCTCCCACCGCCGAAGAAAACCCTCCAGCACCGCAATCAGTAATTGAACTAAACAAACGAGCATCTCTGGCTTTCATCAAAAGATCAAGAATCTTCTTTTCAAGAACAGGGTTTCCTATCTGCACCACACTAGAGGGAGCATCTTTATCAAGACTTCCAGAAGAAAAGGTCGCGCCATGGATTCCATCTCGGCCTGTTCTTCCACCAAGCGTTACAATAAGATCTCCAGGAGAAACCTTCTTCTCTACCGCATCTTTAGGAATAAGACCAACGGTTCCGCAAAAAACAAGAACATTATGTAAATAACCTTCATCAAAAAAGGCAGTACCGTTAAGAGTTGGAACACCCATCTGATTGCTGTAATCCCGCACTCCGGCGACAATTCCTCTATAAAGCCTTTGCGGATGCATTGTATTCTCGGATATCTCCTCCAATGAAGTATCCAAAAGTCCGCAACAAAAAATATCAGTAGCAAGAACCGGCTTTGCTCCAAGTCCGGCGCCGAGAATATCCCGGATAACACCGCCGATTCCTGTTCCTGCGCCTCCGTATGGCTCAAGCGCGGAAGGATGATTGTGTGTTTCTGCCTTAAAGGCAATCGCATATTCTTCATCAAACCCAATAATTCCCGCATTATCCTTAAAAAGAGAAATACACCACTCCGGCGAAAGCGTATCCGTAACCTCACGAATCAAATGAAACATACTCGGAATACGAACCCAACCAGCATCTTCGGAAGATTCGTCATAAAAATGAACCACACTCTTGAATGTTTTATGGAAACAGTGCTCTGACCATGTCTGAGCAATGGTCTCTATTTCAAGATCAGTGGGGTCCCGTTCCAAAGATTTAAAAAATCTTTGTATTGTACGCATTTCATCCCGAGAAAGCGAAAGGAGTCCTTCCGCACTAATTCTCAACAGCTCTGAATCATTCGCACTTCGCAAATTTATTTTCTTTGTGGTTATCATTGTTTCCCCGTGGTTACAGAGCAGTCTTTTCATCTCCTGAGGTTACTGTAAAGTTCTGAATAAGCGTATTAACAAGAACTTTTCTACATAAGGTATCAATCTCATTCAATTGCAACGTGCCATAAATACGGTATTTTTTTCCGCAAGCAACCGAAAGATCCGCGGAAATACCAAGATCGCGGATTCCTTTTAAAACAGTAAAAACCGTAGGATCGGTTACCTCGGGTTTATACCATACATCAACTGTTATCACACCCTTTTCTCCTCTATTCTGCTGAGAAACTTTCATCTGCTGAGAAACCGGATCAAGTAAGAGTTCTTTTGCGATGCGTTCTACAAGAGGCCTTGTTATATCTCCGGAAATAGCATAATAATGCGATACTTCCACTTGAGAAACTGTTGTAAAGCCAAATTCTTCAATGATCCGTTTTGTTTCTTCTCCCGCAGGATCAAAGAGAGACTTTCTAAGCCGTATTTCCACAAAATACTTTTTCATAGTCGCACCATGCGTATAGTATGAGACAAAAAAGAAGGATCTGTATATCTCTGCGTACGCTTTTCTATATCTCAAAAAAAGAGTCTTATAGGTTCTGTTCTTTTAAGAAATTGCAAAACGCCCTCTTCACATATTCATCCAATTCCAGACAGAGCTTTCATCCTGCTCAATCCAATCTCCCGGAGAAGAAAGATAAAAATAGACGTTTCTCAATGCCTCAAGGTGTTTCTTCTCTTCTTCCATCATTCGGGTAAAAAACTCCTTTTCTTTCGGAGTCTGGGAAACAGCGGCAAAATCTCTATATGCGGTAAATCCCTTTTTTTCAAGAGCTATTGCAATATCATATCCTGTAAGATCATTCTCTTTTTCTTTCAAATCTTCATCTTTCATCTTCTGAAAAAAATCTTTTATCTCTTTCTCAATCTCTGGAAACTCCATAGAAACAAGAGTACTTCCTTTGTGAGCCACAAGATCTCGGCATATTTCATCTATCTTCTGGGCATGATCAACCTCCTGGCGAGCAAGAGTATAAAAAAGTTCTTTCCCAAGGATATTGACCGATTGCCTTGCAAGGTTCAGGTATAATTCTACGCCCTCTTTTTCAAAATCAAGCGCAAACTCACAGGGATTTATCTTATCCATTCAATCCTCCTTGTTTTTGCAGTATATCACAGCCAAAAGATTGAAGAAAAATTTTTTTTCCTCGGCTCTGGTGTGCGAAGAATAGTCCGCAAGAATGTAAAAGAATAAGAAAAAACGCACCAACAAACTTAAAAAAACAGATCTAAAAAGATCTTGAAAAAAGAATAATGTGCCGAAGCGGGGAGTTGAACCCCGACGGTGTTGCCACCACTAGGTCCTGAACCTAGCGCGTCTGCCGATTCCGCCACTCCGGCAATCTTATTCAGCCTCAAAACAGATTCTTTCAAGAAGGAGTTTTGTATTTACATTGTACCGTGTCTGCTGCTTCAATTCAAGTATTTTCTCCATTCCTTCAAGAGTAATTTTCATCTGTAACGATTCAGGCAGAAGACCTGGAATTTCTTCGCCACACCACTGTTTCAGTAGAGATTGCCGGGCTTCCCGCGCCACAAAATTGTAAAAACTCTCAAATGCCTCTTCTTCTTTCAATCTCTTCACAAGATTGTTTATATGAGAGAAAAATGGTTGCCACGCCCTGTTTCTCTGCGCCTTAAGAATCTCCGCGAGAAAAAGGCGATATTCTCCGTCTTCATCGGAAGGTTCAAACTGAAAATCAAGTTTAAGCCGAAGACAACGGGATATAATCGTAGGAATAAAGCCATGCACGCTCGTGGCAAGAAAAATCATTACTGCATAGTCCGGAGGTTCTTCAAGAAGTTTTAAAAAAGCATTTGAAGGTTCCTGACGCATAGAATCAAATTCAAAAAGAAATACCTTTCTACCACCAAAATATGGTTTTATCACTGCTTCACATTCCACTTCTCGTACCTCATCAATACTCAGATTCTTCTTTTCTGGAACAATCCGTTTCATATCAGGGTGCGACCCCTGCTTCAATGCCTTACAACCCCTGCATTGACCGCATAATTCTGCGCCATTGAAACAAAAAATCATCTCTATAAATTTCTCTGCAATAGCGCGGCGAACTACAGAGGTTCCTCCATAGATAAGATAGGCGCCAGCAACCTTTTCATGGCGTACGCTTTCCGCTAAAAAGTGTTCTATCGTTTCCCGAGTCATCTAAATATCGCTCCCATACCTTGATAATATGTGATAATGTCGCATGAATAGAGGCCCGTTTAATAATCTTTACTCGTTCGGGTTCTTCTTCAGCTATGATAAGATACCCTTCTCGCACTCGGTTCTGAAACGCAATGGATTTTTCAAAATGATCAGGGCTTCGTTTTCGCCACACCTCGCGAACAGTCCTTGCAGAAACATCAAGAAGAAAGGTTATATCCGGACGCAAGGAATCCACAATAAGGGAATGAGCTTTTTTAATAAAAGGAACTGACAAACCTCGGCCATAGCCCTGATAAGCAAGCGTTGAATCAAGAAACCTGTCCAGTATAATTACCTGAGTTTTATATAATTCAGAAGAAATTTTCTCTTTACAGAGTTGTGCGCGGGCGGCAAGGTAAAGAAAAAGTTCTGCATACGGATCAAAATGTTCCCCTTGCAAGAGAAGCTTCTCACGAACCCATTCACCCAGTTCTGTAGCCCCTGGTTCACGAAAAAGGCGCGCTTGGATTCCCTGTTCTGTAAGATAGTGAAAAAATGATGCGGAAGCAGTAGTCTTACCACTGCCGTCAATTCCTTCAAAACTTATAAGAATAGCTTTTCCAGAAGCCATTTCAATGTGAAAACTTAAGATAGATCTCGCCGAGAAGACTATCTTCTTCCCACATTTCTGCCCGGAAGACCCGTTTGTCTACATCATCGGCAAAACGTTGCTGCATATCTTTCCATACAAAAGGAGCACCAATATCATTGATTGCATTAGGTTTTCCCTGAGGAGTAAAACCAATCACATTTACTCGCGCTTCCGGAAAATCCTTTCCATTTTTCTTCACGCCTAATACTGTAATTTGGTTTGTTCTGCCAACCTCAATAAAATCGTCCGCCTCCACAAGCAATAATTCTCCATCTACATCCACCGCAACAGAATATATCGTGGAAACAGAGGGAGGAACAGGATGAAGATACATCCCGCATTCTGAAGAAGAGCTCTTCATAAAAGGAAGAAACGCGTAGTATCCAAGAAGAAGCGCCAAAAGAAAAGAAAGAAAAAAAGCCACACTTCCTTTCCGCTTATTAATTCTAAAAAGTACTGTTGAAACAAGAAGGCATAAGATAGCGATGCCCGCTCCTATAAGAATTGATAATCTGTCCGCAAGAATTTCCATTCTTCTTTCTCCCTGTTATAAAAATAGCTCTATCCTGAGGGAAGAATTCAGAACAAAGAAGCATTATAGCCTTCCCTTTTTTGAAGAAAGCAGTTATTGCAAATTCAAGATCGCGCGTCTACACTTTTTTTTTACTATCGGCAGAGTTCTTTTTTCTTCGTAATTCCAGCGAACGGCGATGGAGTTCCATTCCTTCAAAAGAGGCGATTGTTTCACCTGTCATGGCCTGCTTTTGCATTCCTTCTCTGCTCCCTTCTATGGTAGCAAAACTTCTCAAAAAATCAAATACCGAAAGCCCGGAAAGAAAAGACGCGCTTCCTCCTGTAGGAAGCACATGACTTGGACCCGCAAAATAATCGCCCATAGCGCATGGCGAAAAGTTTCCTAAAAAAACCGCTCCCGCAATTGCTTTGGAGGCAAGTGTTCGTGCATTCTTCGCAATAATCTCAAGATGTTCCGGAGCAATAGCATTTGCCAATGCAAGACCCTCTTCAATAGAAGCAACCTGAAACCACCAGCCTGTATCCACTTTTTTCGCCACTTTTTCTCCAAGCGCGGAATCGGTCGTAATAAAAAAAATCGGGCTGGATCCATGCTCGGCCTGTGCGGAAAGATCGGCAACAACCATTTCTGCATCAGCGCTTGAATCTGCAAGTACCACCAGTTCGCTCGGTCCTGCTAAAAGATCTATTCCCGTCCGTCCGAATATTAGGCGCTTTGCCTCATTTACATAGAGATTGCCGGGACCAATAACTTTATCCACCTTACAAACCGTTTCTGTACCATAGGCCATTGCGGCAATCGCCTGCGCGCCTCCGACTGCATATACCTTTCTTACACCAAGCATATACAGAGCGCCTGCCACTGCCGGATGAACAGAGCCATTGTTAGAGGGAGGACTACATGCCACTATCTCTTTTACACCAGCCACAGAAGCCGGAATAACTGTCATTAAAACCGTTGAAACAAGAGGCGCCTTTCCCGCTGGAATATATATTCCCACCCTCGTAAGAGGCACGGAACGATAGTACACTCTAATCCCTTCCCTATGAAAAGAGAAGGAATTGTTCTGTTTCTGAGAACAATGATAGGTTCGGATCCTTTCCGCGCTTTTTTGAAGGGACTCTTTTAGAGAAGGATCCATAGAACGATATCCTTTGCGAAGTATAGGAATCGGTACCTGCAAAGAGGTAGGTGTAACGCCATCAAACTTCAAAGAATAACGGAAAAGAGCGCGATCTCCGCAACGATCAACATCCTCAAGAATATCCCGAACAACCCGGGCGCCAACATCTTCTTTTTGTCTTAGTTTACGGACTATTTTTTTCAGATCTTCAGGCCGGGTCAGCCGCATCTCAATCGCCTTATCGTATCCTGATAATCTTTGCTTCCAAAAATAAATGAACCAGCTACAAGAATATCTGCTCCTGCGGAAGAGGCGAGTTTTGCAGTTTCAACATTAATACCTCCATCCACCTCTATAAGATAAGAATATCTCTGCTTCTCCCGACGTTCTGCAAGATGTTCAATTTTTTGAAGCCCATCGTGAATAAATTTCTGGCCGCCAAATCCAGGGTTAACAGTCATGACAAGGATCTGGTCTACCACTGGAAGAAGAGGATCAAGAAGATGAAGTTCTGTAGGAGGATTGATTACCACGCAAGACTTCTTTCCTGCTTTCTGAATCTCCCGCGATAATGCAAGATGATCAAAATCCTGCTCAATATGAAACCCTATGATATCCGCGCCCGCATCTGCAAAAATCTTCCAATATTGTACTGGATCCACAATCATTAAATGGGCCTCAAAAGGAAGTGAAGAAAAAGGACGTATCGCAGACAAAATCATAGGACCAAAGGTTATATTGGGCACAAATTGACCATCCATTACATCAAAATGGATATAATCCGCACCTGCGTCGGTAACCTTTGCCACCTCTTCACCAAGAATGGCAAAATTCGCAGAAAGCAATGAAGGCGCAATAGAAATCATGTACAGATTGTAATGTTCTCTTTCTTCATCGTCAAATTTACCCATTTCCTTCTATAACAATATAGAGGAAAATATTCCCCTCTAAGAAAGAAGCTATAGGAATATAAAAATAGAATAAAAACACTCTATGTTGATTCCTTTTATTTCTCTCCGGTTAATTTCTTCTATTTCAGAAATTCTAAATCCTTCTTTACCCACTGCGCCCTGGAGCTGTCAGAATAATTGGCAATCAAGAGTTCAAAGGTCTTTTTTTGCGTTCTTGTAACTTTCAAGATAAAAACAGTAGTATCACGTCAGATACAGAGCGTCATCCAAGAGTGAATGATTGGGTCTCTCATTCATCAATTGGCTCAATGTCGCTATCCCATGCCTGTATACGGTCAGGTTACCGTATACCAGCCCCAATTAATACCGCATGTCAATCAACAATCCGCTTTCAGGGAAACTTCTGTAAAAACGCAAAAAAATAATCGCCGGCTTCCTCATACTTCTTTCCCCTTATCAATTTCATTCCTATTCCAGTAATCGTTTTTGAAAGACATTTAAATTTGCCTCCAGCATAGCCCCACCAATTACAGAATTATGTATTCTAATAGAATCTCATACGTTGGCTTACTTCTTTGCCATCCGGAAACCTTTCTTTGACCACGCCGCCGGATTTTTCAATCACGGCCGATGCCACCGCACAAGCAAACTGCCCGGCTTTCTTGATATCCCCGCTCTTGAGATACTCGCTCACAAACCCGGCATGCCATACGTCTCCGGCACCCGTTACATCCACTACTCTTGCAGGTATAGGAGCAATCTTTACGCATTCCTTATTTGAAACAACGATACTGCCGTTTTCTCCAAGGGTAACAATAGATATCTCGGCACCCCAATCCAGAAATCTTTTCACCGTTCTTTCCGGCGATTCCGTATCGCCGAAAATACGGCTGTAATCTTCCCTACCGCCTTTCACAATATTAAAATACCTGGTTACACGGGAAAGCATCCTAATTTTCTCCTCTTTCGTCCTACCTATCTGGGAAGAAGCTCCTCCGAACCCACTCAACTCCATTGAAAGCCTCTTCCCCTTCCCGTGAAGTTCGCTAATCAAGTTTTCAGAGACCTCGTAATTCACAGCCGATATAAGGAAAAATCTGCTGTTAAGATACTCAAGAGGAATATCTTCAAAAATTATATTTTCCGCCCTGCTTAAAAACTCCAGGCGCTTGCCTCCTTCCTTGTCATAAACAAGCAGGTTTGAGGTGCTCTTCCTCCCAACCATCATACCTTTCGTATCCACACCAATTGATTCAAATACCTTCAGCAAACACTCTGGCATATCTGTCCCTATTTTCGTCACCAAACCCACCTTAATTCCCAAACTGCCTGCCGCCGCCGCGGAATATGAAGCAGGACCGCCAAGCAAAGGTCCCGCTTCTTTCCCGTCGGCAAATATAATTCGTTCCCTCAGCAAATGCCCTATCACCACGATATCGTACATTTACCGTTCCCGTTTGCCCATTATAAAGTCGTCCATAACCTTTCGCGCCTCTTCATCATTAGGATACTGCACAGGAGCGCTCTTCATCAGGTAAGATGAAACGCTCTGAAGTACACCCCCTATACCCCTGTCAAGCGCAAGCTTACAGCTTCGGATCCCGTCAACCATCACTCCCGCAGAATTTGGACTGTCAACCACACGCAATTTCGCCTCAAGTGATATCGGAGTACCTCCGAAGTTCTCTCCCCATATCTCTATCCTACATATCTTGTCGTCGTTCAACACCTCCAACTGCGACACGTTAACTGAAAAGGGTGCATCATAGGTCATCACCGCATCCACACCCTTTTTCTTTGACGCATGCTTAGTCTTGCCCCGGTTCCAATCGGTGAGATTCCAGAAATCGGTATTACCGCCGTAGTTTAACTGGTACGACCGCGTTATCTTGATACCTCTCTGCAAGCACAACCCCAACAACACCCTGTCAAGTATCGTGCCCCCGAGCTGACTCTTGTAATCATCTCCCACTATCGGCACTCCGCTTTTTTCCGCCTTCTTTGCAAACTCTGCGTTATTAGCTATCAATACCGGTATCCCGTTAACTATTCCGCACCCGGCTTTCAACGCCGCCTGCGCATAAAACCATGACGCCTCTTCCGCTGCCGTGGGAAGGTTATTCACTATCACATCCACTTTATTCTCCTTCAGTATCCCGGCTACCGTGTCCACGTTGTCTATCGCTTTTTCTGAAGATACCTCCACGTACCGCTTCAAGTGTTCGGATACTCCGTCCATTACCGGCCCCATAAACACCTTCACTCCCAGGTTCGGTACATCGGAAAACTTCTGCGTGCAGTTGGGTTTGCCCCATATCGCTTCCGACAGATCTTTACCCACTTTCCGCGCATCTATATCAAACGCCACTACCGGCTCAATGTCGCTTACACGGTACCCCCCAATTTCAGGGTGCATCAACCCCGGTATCACCTCCCCCTCCTTTACCTTTAAATCCCTGTAATAATACCTACCCTGCACCAGAGAACTTGTACAGTTACCTACCCCTATAACCGCTATCTTAATTCCTTTCATTCTCCTACTCCTCCTTTTAGTAAAAACTAAAAATCCTGTAAAAATTATAAACGTTGATTTATTTCTCCAAAATTTAAAAATGTGAAGACATAACCTGTTATTTCGTGGAATAGATAAATAGATGGCTTATACGGTCGCTTTCGCCAAAATAAATTGTGCCTTTTTCTCCGGTAACTACGGCATCAAATTCATAGCCATGCCAAAATCGAGGCGAAGAAACCGAAAAAACCCCAAAATCACGAAGGTCTCCGTCTCCTGGATTATATCTAAATAAATGGCAACAATTCTTACCGGCGATTCCATAGATACATCCATCCGAACATTTGGTAAGGCAACGAATATGCGGTTGATTCAGTGGTTTTCCGAGAGAAATCATCTTTTCTTCTTCAGGACAGAACCTAAACAAGATTCCATCTCCTGATGTCCCTCCATAAAAAGAGCGACTTTGTTCATCCCAGATAAGAGATTCTATTTTATTATAAAATTCTCTGCCGCAAAGAGAGGGTGCTTTGATTCCCAAAGGAAGCAACCTCCCTCTTTTTACGTCGTATTTAAATAATTCTGTCCAACGGCATCCGCCAAATACATTTCCATAGGAATCAATAGACAAGACCTCGGAAAAAAGACCTTCCTTATTTACCTGCCCTTTCAGCTCAAAAGATCTCTCTTTGCAATTGAAAATAAAAAAAGTCCCGGTTCTATCGGTCAGTCCATAGATACAAGAAATTCTGTCATCCATAACAAGAGCAGATATCCCCTCACCTTTGACAGGAGCTCCTATCTTCTCAATTGACGCTGAAACATTATCTAAATTATATGAATAAAGGTTCCCTTCTCCGTATACCTTTCTTGTTCCGATAAAAATATCTCTCCCGTGAGAAATAACAATAGAACTTTTTGCGCACTCCTTCTCTACAATACCCAAAACAACAACGCTATTTCTCTTCTCATAAGGATCGCAAACAAAAAGATGACATGCTTTTCCTTTTGTCACTCCATAGATCTTATTAGTACTGTCTCTGGATAACGAGCTGATTGCAGATTCCCCTGGTGGTACAGGCAAAGAGAAAGCAGACACTCTCTTTTTGTCAACATAACAGGATTTCAGATAATCAGCAGGATAGGGAATCCTAACATAGATATTTTCCTTTTTAGGTATCAATTCCTGTCCGTTGTCATCACAGAAAAAAGGCTTCTCGTTCCTCTCGTCATTTCGACCAAGCACCTCTTGCCCCACGGGAAATGAAGAAGAAGGCCATTTTCTTTTCTCTAATTGTCTTTTATCTATAGGCATTTTACCCCCATTTCTTTAACTGCCGTCCTGATTTAGATTCTTTTCCGCTTCCCTCAGGAGTATAGACATATACCCTTCCAGGTCTATTATTAGTATCGGCAAAATATAGATTTCCAAAAAAATCTTTAGTTGCTTTGGCTATATATTCAGAATGCCAGTCTCCATCGTCAAAAGCACAAATTTCCTCTTTTTTCAGATTGTTTATATCCATACGAAACAGGTACATACGATAAAACAATCTTCTGTTTTTATCTTTTTTGGAGATTGCGTAATAGAGATACCCGTCATCCCCAAAAACCAATCCTCCGGCATGATCCAGTTTATGCTCATCGTGGGCAGGTCCCAGATCAACAATCCTGTTGTCACCAAAATCATATCTGAACATCCTTTCCGCAAAAGCTACTCTCTCCATATTCCAAACCACTCCATAGACACTCTTTCCATCAGGAGAAAGAACAACATCATAAGCACTCCTTCCTTCCGAGGGAGACTCAAGTGATCTTGGCACTTCTACATCCAGATGAATCAGCCTATCTTCTTCAACGTCATACTTCACAATAAATCCCAAATCATCCACCGTGTACCCGTTTTCTTCTCCATCTATCCATACCACCTGGGCATTTACATCCCCTATCCTGCCCATATCCCTGTATTTTCTTTTGTTTATATCGTAAATATAAAAATGATTCCTCGGCCACGTAATTCCGTATATAAATCCTTTTTTCTCTGCGAAAGCGGCTGCTCTACTACCCTCGTTCGGACTCATTATGCCGAAGTCTTCAATAGTCTCGCTTGCAGGATCAAAAGAAAAAATATGAAATCCGGGATGCATTCTATCAAAATCATCCCATGTATGCCACGGCCTCCAAATAGGCTGATTGAGAGCTGGACCCGAACAGTGAGTAGCACAATATAACTTACCGGAACGAGAAGGAAGCATACAGTAATGGATTTTACAATAGGGTGCTCTCGTTGAAGTGGACGGTAAACCCAGTGCAGGCCCGACCTCCAAAAGATAATCCAATTTTGCTCTCTCAGGATCATATTTTGCGATAAACACGCTTAATCCCCCTGTTAATTCACCGCATATTCCAAGATAAATATTCCCATCAACACCTGTAGTAATAGACCAGCATGTATCATGTACAGGCAGTTCCTTGAAGACTATTGATTTCAGCTTCATCTATTCCTCCTGCTTTTCCGGCACCAGAATATCCCATGCCCGTTTCAGATTATTGACAAAATAAGCGCCGTTTTTCTCAATAACCACCTCTTCTCTTTGTTTCCTATTTATAATAATAAATCCCTTTACACCAACTTCTCTGGGTATTTCCATATCACACACAGGATCATCCCCGACAATCACGGTATCCTCAATATGTAGGCTCTTATCATTAAAAATCTTTCGGTAAAAATCCGTTGAGCTTTTTTTGAAGCCTGTAAAATCATAACCGTAAATCTTCTTAAAGTATTTTGATCCACTGCGATCCGCAATCCCTGCGCAGGCAAGTTTAGCCAATGCTCTGTTGGTCGTATTGTTCGTTGTCACATAAAGACCATACTTTGTTGTATACAGTTTCTTGATTAGAGATACCGCATCTGCATATACTCTTAAATTCCTATGCTGAAACCTGATAATCGCCTCCCACAGTTCACTTTCTGAAATTCCCAGATTATCTTGAGCAAGAGCAAGAAACGGATCCTTCCCTGCAACTTTATCTTCAGCATTGAGAACCATAGACAGAGCTTTTTGAGACGACAGGTGATGTTTCTTAACAAGCAAATCTCTAAAAACATACTCGAAATAGCCTACTTCCCCTGTATTTGAAAGATCTTCGGTAATAGTGCCGTCTATATCAAAAAATAGGGTTTTAACTCTGGCTGGAAAGCTCATTTTTTTAGATTGAATTCTAATTCAAAGGAAACAGCCTCTCCGGGTTTAAAGCATTTTATCAATTCTTCCGGAACGTTCTCTTCAATAGAACTGCCCAGAACTCCGCAAGTCGGATGGGAAAGACCAAAATCTACGTAAATATGTCTCCATGGCAAAGAAAAAATGACATACGGATAGATATTGGTAAGAACTTCCTTCCCATTTTTCAACTTTACCCAGAGATAACAATCACGTAAACCAAAAATTTCTCCGTGTGGATTCGGAATTACTATTTTATTTTTCGCCTTTATCAAAGAAGGATTAATTGATATGAAATGATTTGCCCGGCTGAACAGCCAATCAGTAATTCGCGGAATTGTTCCCACTTTTTCTCTGTTGAGGAGAATCTCCAATTCCGGACGGTTAGGCAAAAACATTTCCGGAGTATAGGGAAAAATGAATAGTTTGGCTGCCAGAATTTCTTCCAGGTCATCTTTTCTCAAGTAGGTTTTCTCCCTTTGCGGAGGTTCTATCGTCTCTGTTATCGCTCCAGGCTTCTCCCACTGGAACTCCCATACTTTTTCTCCCCCAATCATGTCAAAAGAGACCTTAACTTTTTCTTCCTCAACAGAAACAAGAAAATAACCCCTTATACCTTCGTATGTACGCATATAGCCTCTTTTTGAAGGTGGCGGATTCAAAATAAGTTTTCTCGTATCCATGGAAATCATTTTACTGTTTCCTAAAGGACTTCCCGTTATCTGAAGAAGTCCATGGTTTCTGCCAGATTTCCATACTGTCGCAGTATTATAATGGGTATGGCCGCTGAAATATGCATCCACCTTCTTATATTTACTAATTGTTTTTAGATATAGGTTATGCTCATTAAAACGGAAGTACCAGAGGTTCCAGAGATTCGGATGTCCGAAAACAAATACATGCTTAATAAACGGATTTCTCTCGGCATAGTTAAGGCTTTTTTCCAACCATCGGGCTTGTTCTAGATCCCATCCATAATCAAATCCGTAATGGTTCAAAAACAGAAAGTAAGAATTGTTCCAATGAAAAGAATAAAAAGGTTTTTTTACGTTTCTTTTCAATTCCTGAGAAAGAAAAGGAAGTAAGAGCTCTTCAATATTTTTCTTTCCTCCGAACCATGTATCTCCATACCAATCATGATTGCCGGGGCACATAAAAAACGGAAGTTTAAAAGTGCTTTTGACATGAGAAAAAGCAAACTCCCATTGTTTCCTTCCTTCTTCCAGAGATATTGGATGGCCAGCCTTCTGATTTTCTATAAGGTCGCCACTATGACAAATAAAATCAACCTGATATCCTTTATCTTTGATATCTCTGGCTATTGATTCCACTATCTTGTTGGCGCTATGATTCGGCGTATTGTAATGTAAATCTCCAAGAAAAAGGAAGGTAAAGTTGTTTTCGGCGAAGGAAGATAGGGGAAAAGTCAGAAAACAAAACATACAAAATCCCAATTTTAAAATTTTCATTTCCTTTTTCCTCTTTACTGTAAAAAAATTAATCCATTTTCTCTTTAGTATCACTTAAAATTTCACTATCTCTATCTTCTCCTCAATTTCATCAAGAAAATTGCCCTCCCCATCTTTTAAAACCACAGCTAAAATATATCTTCCAGGAGAGAGAAGAGGAATCGTAAGTTTTAATCCTGTATCTGGCTTCAAATTTTTTATTTTTCCTTCTCTAATTAAATAGATTTTTTCTTTATCTTTAATCTCAATTTCAAAATTAAGATTTTCAACAAATTCTTCAAGGAGGGTGCAATTTAAGAAAATGGGTATCTCTTCTCCAGAGAAAAAATATTCTCCAGGTACAATAAGAGAAAAACAAGGGGAGATTTCCCCCTTTCTTTGGTAGAGAAGTTTCTTTCCTTTGTGAATAGAAAGGTCATAACAGTTGAATTTTTCTTCTTTTTCAAATCGGTAGACTAATGCAAGTTTCTTCTTCTCCCCTGGTTGAAACAGGGCTAACTTCTTAAAGGTTTTTTGATTTCCCTGTTGATCTTTCAAAATTAATTCCACTTTTAATTCATCACGCACACTACCAATATTCTGTAGTTCTGCCTGTAACAGATTATCCTTACCTCGCCAAAATAATAATTCGGAAAGATTTTTAATAGCAAGAGCGCCTTTTGCTTTTAGCCCTGTAATTTTGGCAAACTTTTCTGGCTGATGGAAAGTCCCTCCCTCTATTACAACTAAAGATGCTAATTGTCTGCCCTCACGGGTAAGGTTTAACCCAAAATTCTCTTTTATTAGAAACTGGTATAATGGTATGGCTATCTCTACTGACCAGAATTCTTTATCAATAAAGGTCTTTACCTCCCATTCTGCATTCCATGCGGGGTTATAAGCTTCTAACTGTTTTCCATGCCAAATAGGGTCATAAACTTCTAAAGAACAAAATGCATCATACTTGGTTCCAATACTGTTAGTAATAAAATGGTAGTAAGTTTTTTGGTCTAAATTAGTATCTAAAAATATCTCCACACAATCATCATTCCAGAGTTGACCATCCCTTTTTTTAACTTTTGCAACAACCCTCTCTATTTTTGAGTCAAAACATTTGAAAGCAATATACAAATATTCGCCATCAGTGCTAATCCATGATAATGTTTCATGGTTTACCTTGCCCCCTCCCGGAAACTTAACTAATTCCAAAGGAAGCGTATCCTTGTAGAATTTTTCATTTAGCCTTCCGTCAATCTGAAACTTCTGAGAGGTAAAAGGAATAGATATTTGAGAAGCGCTCCCCTCTCCAGTTATTATCAAGAAGCCCATAAAAAAAAGGAGAAACAATGAAATTGTCTTTTTCATTCTTGTTCCTCCTTTATCTCTGATAAGACTTCATCTATCACCTTTCTCAGTTTTTGATGAAATCCCGGGGCTATATTAGGGTCATAGGGTTTATAATCAATAGACATAGGCTGATATATCCAGGTATAGTCATAATTAGAGAAAAGTTCCTTTAACAATGGCTTAAAGTCATTCAAAGACTGAAACGGATTGGGTTCTCCTGCACCCGTTTTTGGCCAGCCGCTAATTTTGGAAGAATCATCCCAAAGCGTAATAGTTCCTCCTAAACGAAAATTCGGAAATCTCTCCATCAGAGGAAAATACCAAAACCACCTTCGAGAAACTTTGGATTGCAGACCTTTTAAAGTTCTATTCACATAGTTTAATTCTCCCTCTCCTCCTTCTACTATCTTTAAAGGGATCTTCTTCTCTTTGGCTCGCATCAACATACCCTGAGTTACATAGGCAGGAAAAGCATAATAAGATCCCCCCCCTTTTACCGTATGGTTAGGTCTATTGAGATAGGTAAAGCAAGAGATTATTGTTATCTCTGGATATTCCTCTCCAACCATGTCAACTAAGTCTGCCCCAATCTTCTGAAATCTTTTGATAACCTCCTCAATAGATTTTCCTTGAGATTCTGCAACGGCCGTAACATCATATCCTGAAGAATATCCATAAGTTTCAAGGTCAAATAGTATTCCCGAGCCCATTACTTTACAAAACTTAAGAGACAATCTCCAGATTTTATAGAAATCAGAAAGAGCGCCTTCCTTATCATAGATATCAACACCTTTAATTTTTGCAAAATAAGGGGCACTTTGCTTCCTAACTTCTCCATAAGCAAGTCCTCTGTAGGGCAATTTAGATAAGGCTTCCAAATCTTTAGCAAATATCTTCGGATTTTCATCATAATCAACAGAATAAACAGAACCTTTGCTTCTCTGGTACATTCGGTTCATATTAACCCGCACCCAGATTTCTTTCATAGAAATAGATTTTAACTCTTCCGCTCTCTGAATCACCATCCTTTCATCAGGTAATGGTTGCCCTGAATAGATATCTACCAAGTTAAAGGCTATTCCATCAAAGGGAGATCCATTCAACAATTCTATTGTCTCCTTCTTAACATCCAAAAGTGGAGTACTGCTTATACGCTCATCTAAGGAAGAAACCATAACCAAATAGGGTGCTTTTCTCTCTTTTCCTGGTTTGGAAGAGGAGAATACTTTTTTCTCTTTGGCATAGTTAAAGATCTTTATCTCCTTGATATAACCCTCAAAAAAACGAGTATGAACTCCTCCTATTTTTAAAGGACGCGCAGAAAAAATCATTTTTTCTGGAGTATCCACAGGAGTTGAAGAAGGAACAGAATCTGCAGAGAGTTTTAATGTACCCTTCTCTTTTACTAAAACAACATTTTGCCAGTGTTCTTTTTTAACAAGCCCTCTGACTGTATAAACTTCATTCTTCTTTATGGTTTTTTCAGGGCCATACCTTACATAACCAACAAAATTTTTTCTCCCTTGATTAACGTAAAGCGCAAAGGAAGCATGAGAATCCCATAATTCTCCACCCTTACCGATAATTAAACGGTAATCTCCAATACCTTGTTTCTTGGGGTTTTCTCCAGGTTTTACTAAAATTTCAATGGTAAACTCATTTTCTATCTTTAGAGAAGGAGAATCTTTGACCTCTACATAATTGTCAATTCCATTAAAAGAGAGAGAGTATCCATCTTCTTCTTTTATCCATTTTGCTCCGTGAATGATTCCATCGTTCCCATTACCACTTTTATCCTTCAGAATGTTCCCTGTGCCTTCAGAAAAATCATAATGTAACAAAAGCCCTTGCTCCTGACTGAAAAGATTTTTATTACTTCCTACACCGATAAATAAAACCATGAAACCTGCAAACCATATACTTCTTAAAACTCTTAATATATTCATATTCCCTCCACTATTCTTCTCTATACACTCCCTCTTCACTCCTCAGAAAACTTTAAATTGTTTACATTAACAGGAGTTACATTGCCATTCCATGTTCTACTTCAATCCCAACATACTGTCAGAAACTTTATTTCGGGGATACCATGAAACATGGGTATCTAAGAATAAAATGTTACACCCCTCACTGTGTACGTAGTTGAAACTATCTGCCTTGTTTCCAAATTTTGAGCCAAAAAATACAACCGTAGAGTCAACAAAAACAAGTTGCACATTCGGATTTTTAACCCGACTGAGTTTTCGCCAAGGGGCACGGCTATCACCGGCCCAAAAACCCAAATCCGCACTATATGCGTAATCAGGCTGCCATCTTTTTCTTTTTTGTGATAAACATTTCAAGACAGCAGGAGGAATTGGATTGTGAGAACCAATTCGCGTTATACTAAAACCAAGATAAGGACCAAGAATATTGTACCAATAACGTGAAGGGCCCGTATAATAGGGTGGTAGGTAGCCATCATAATCATCCACATATAACAAAACACCTAACCCTATCTGCTTCAGGTTGTTCATACAAACTGCTGCCCTGGCTCTTTCCCGCGCCTGAGATAGTGCAGGAAGAAGCATCGCGGCAAGGATGGCTATAATAGCAATGACAACGAGAAGTTCAATGAGGGTAAATGCTTGCTTTTGTTTGTACCAGACATTGGTCTGATTTTGAGGCGGCTTTAAGTAAGTCATTTCAGTCAACCTCCTTTTTTACAACCTTTTTCTACTCCCCTTCCAGCTCTATGCTAAAAGTAAAAAGAGCAGAAACTTCTTTCTATATATTGAAACAGGTCTTTGACAGACGGAATCATCCTCCTTCGTTAAGACTACAAAGGGCAACCCTGCCGAGTAACCTGATAAAGTAACTTGTCCCTTCTGATTTCTCAATGAGCAGTCCCTGTCCTTGCTGTTCTTAATCTCAGTCATCTCTCTATGGTTTAAAGTCATCAAACACTTCCTCGTGATTTTATTTTTTATAATACGGAGGAATTATTTCTTCTTTCAGGGGCAAATCCACCCAACTTCTTGTTTCCATTGACTTAAATACAGCGCACATCACCTCTACCGAACGAGCGCCATCTTCCCCTTTTGTCAAGGGTTCTTTATCATTTACTATACAATCCAAAAAATGTTCTAAGAGATAGTAATAATTGTTCGGCTCCCTAGGAGGATACATACTTACCCACCTTTTCTGAACCGGATGGGTAATTAGGTCTTCTGCCCAAAATATCTGGGGCCAGCGGTATTTCCTCATAATTTCCGGCAACTGATCTTGTTCATATTCTTTTGCTGTGTAAATTGCCAAGGGAACAGTCTGGTAGGGATTCTGTGCATCTGAAGAAGTAAAAATAGTGCCTTCGTCCCCGTAGAGTTCCGTAAATTGCGAAACAACAGGACTAAACCTGTTACAACTTATATACCCGAGAGCTCCGTTTTCATGCTCCATCATAACAACTGCTGTGTCGTCACATTTGGAATAACTTTCAGGTAAAACCCGCCTGTCGGCAATTCCAGTAACACGTTTTACAGGAGAGCCAATAAGCCATATTAAAAGGTCTATGGCATGCGCTCCCGTATCTGAAATAGCACTACCTCCGGCAATCTCCGGATGAAGTCTAAAATCGGTAACTGCAATATTATCCTGATAAAACTTCACATGTTCGTGCATTGTTGCCCTGCCCATCATAACCCTGCCGATTATCCCTTGCTTCACCAGGTTTCTCGCCCACTGATTCTGCAGCCAGAAACGTCTATCACATCCAACCATAAGCTTCACACGGTTTTTCTTAGCAATTTCTACCATACTCCAAGCTTCTGTGTTGGTTACGGCAAGAGGTTTTTCAACCAGTAAATGAAAACCTTTCTCAGCACAAAGAACAGCCTGTTCATAGTGAAATTTGGGAGGGGATGCTATAATTACTGCTTTCAAATCCTTCCTCTCCAGCATCCTTTTGTAATCAGTGTAATACTCCATAGCTCCCCATTTTTCTTTTGCTTTTTTCGCTCTTTCTTTGTTAACATCGCACACTGCTACAAGCTCAACATCTTTATTTTTTTGAATGGATGGAAAATGAGCGAGTTCTGCAATGCTTCCACATCCTATTAACCCTATTCCTACTTTTTTCATTTTTTCCCTTTCTTAGTGGGTTCTTTTATGGAATTTTTCAAACCTTTGGATGATTCTCTAATAATCAATTCAGTCGGTAAGACAATCTTTTCAACTTTGCCCTGTCTTGTAATTTTTTTCATTAAAACTTCGCAGGCTTTACTGCCAATCTCATACTTGGGCTGTTTTACCGTTGTTAATGGAACCTCCAGATTAGAAGCAAATTTCAAATCGTCAAACCCGATGATAGATAAATCTTGAGGAATTTTACGTTTCAATTCTTTAGCCGCTTTATAGCACCCCAATGCTATGTAATCGTTCCCTGCAAAAACAGCGGTCGGTTTTTCTTTTTGAGAAAAAAGAATTTTTGCTTCGTTGTATCCGCCCACATCGTCAGGTTCAAACCTGAGACTTCCTTCTGTTTCAAAGGGCTGTATCTTTTTTACTAAAGACGAATTGAAGGGAATCTCTGCTTCTTCCAGGGCACTTCTATAACCTTCAAATCTATCTTCATTTGCCGTGCAATCAACCCCCATAATATGGGCAATTTTTGTGTGGCCTATCTTAACAAGATACTTTACTGCTTTATAGGCACCCTGAAAGTTATCCACAACTACCATATTTGTTGATACGTCTCGAAAATATCTGTCAATAAGAACAAAAGGAAAGTTTTTCTTTTTTAATTTCAAAATCTGCAGTACGTTAAACCTCCCCCAGTAAGGGAATATAATTGCTCCTTTTATATCGCTCTCAACGAGAAATTCAATATTGGCATTTTCTCTTTCTGGGATCTTGGTAGAACTGAATGTGATTACTTCATATCCATTTTTAGAAGCAATTGTTTCTATACCGCTATATATTTCAGAAACAAATACATCTTCTATATCAGGCACTATAAAAGCAATTGTTTTCTTGCCTATCTTGAAATTAGTACCGTCATCTGTCTGTCGTTTTTGGAAATTAACGAATGTACCTTTTCGCTTTATCCGAAGAATGTATCCTTCATTTTTTAAATCCTCTAATGCTTTTTTAACTGTTATTTTGCTTATCTGATACTTATTGCACAGGACATCTTCAGATGGAAGAGGATCCATCGGTTTCATCTCTCCTGTCTCTATCCGAGAACGGATAATTTCCCTTAGCTGTATATAAAGCGGCAATGAATTTTGTCTATTGAGTTCCATAATTTTATTATATCATTTAAATATACTTTTATCAATACTTATTTAGTATTTTATCATTTAAAGTGTAAAAGTGGAATAAATCCCTTAAAAGGAAAAGGTAAGAAGGCAAGCAGGTTGATAAAGAGATATTGGCAGATACATAGACAGTTGTCGGATGAACAAGTGAGAAGGTTGTTGGAAAGGTATTGTTCAAAAGAAATTAAGGTGAAGTATATTTTAAAGATCCTATAAATAAAACAAAGACGGTTTCTTGAGTTGCTAAAAAAATTATAGGTAGTGTATATTTTTTTCTGCACATTTAAGGAAAGGGCTTGACAAAAAAAGGCCATCGCCCTTCTTTTAAGGAAGAGAGAAGAACTTTACAAGGGAAGAACGATGACCCGAAGAAATAGTACGGCAGAAAAGATTTCAAGCATTATCACAGTAGACACATTTCCCTGCCTGAATCACATAACAATACCTGGCTCTGGCTTTTCTCTTGCACAATCACAATATGATTATTATCCCGCGTAATTCTTCACACAACGGATCATAGTTTCGTAATTAGCCATGGTGCGGGGAGTAATAGTCCGGCCGTACGGACAGGCAGACGGTAACAGAATAAACCCCCGGCTTCCTTCTCCGGGGCCCTCGTCAAGAGCGGTTAAGACTTTCTTCTCAAAATCTTTAGGGTCAAGGTTCTCAATATCAGCGGCTTCAATATTACCCATAAGCACAATGTCTTCACCAATCTCTTCCCGGATCTCGCGCAGGGTTATATCACCCTGGGGCGGCGGTTCGAGAGGATCAAGAGCATCGGGATTCATATCAGCGATCATGGAGATAATTCCTTTTAATCTGCCATGAGAATGGATGCGTGCGTATCCTCCATACTTCTGGATTATCTCTACCAACCGGCCGGTATACTTCACCACATACTCTTTGTACAGACGCGGAGGAAGATAAGGTTCCGATGCATATTCAGAACCACAGATACGCCACAGCCTTCCAGGAAGGAGTTTCGCAACCTGCTCTACTTTTGAAAAAATAGGGCCTGCCGCCTTTTCAAGCATCTGGTGAAAAAAGAGAGAATCAGTCAGAGCAAGCACAGTATATTCATCCATAGGAAAGAGCGACGCAACTTCACAAAGGGGATCCGCAGCCTCTAAATTCACAATTCCAGAGTCTCCGAGTTTTTCCTCTTCAGCGAGAATTCCAGAAACATCTGGTATTCCAATCTGGGGGTCGGGAAGGCGAAGCCACGCCTCGGCATCTTCTCTATTCTTTAATAAGTGTTCAATGACCCAAGACGTCTGGGTATCTTTGTCGCGGCGGCAGACGCTCTTCAGGGTTCTACCGGGAGCGGCAAGCGTTGTTGTAACATAGAAGGAATTACCCTTTTGTTCTGTCTGAATATTGATCAATTCCTTCATAGGATCGCCAGAAAGATCTTTCCATGTTGGATTAACAGAGCGGAGAATATCTGTCTCGGCAAGCGCCATACGCACTAGAGGCCGCCACGAGGGATCGTTCCAGACGTTGAACTCATCCTCGTCCTTTGCCATCTCCCATCCGCCAATCTCGTAGAAAGAGACCGCGGGCCTATCTACCTGCTTCCCCTGAAATGTTGCGATCAACCGCTCACGTCTGGTCATCCATCCTCCCTTGCAGAAATGGTATTCAGGTAGAGCGTCAATCTACAGCACAGGCAGAAAATCCAATTTGAGTCTATCATATTCTTACCTTAGAGGAGTTGTCAAATACATATATATCTTAAAAAATAAGCGTGAAAAAGGAAAGTTGCTTTCTGTACGAATGAAAAAATCCGCGGCTTTCTGGTATCAATCGCCTCCCTCCGAGGGCAGCTTTTATTCCTTTTAAAGACATAACGCGCGCAGAAGAAAGATTTCGCGGCGCATCTATAATGCATTATGCCGCTGAACAATATATGGAAATTCAGTCTAACACTGTTTCAATGCTCGCAACGCAAAAAAAGAGAACTACAGATGATGTTGCGGAAAATGGTATTAGAAGGTGTAAATATGCGAAAGGTAGAGCAATAACAGAAGCAGAAAGAAGAACAGACAGTGAACAATCCCCTTCATTTCTTCAATACCTGCACTGCTCTTTCTCTACCAGCTTCTTTATGGAAAGGAAAGGGTTATATCAAAAAATCGGGAAATTACGAAACTTTTGACCACAATGGCAAGGTATCATTAGGATATAAATGACATTTGACAATGTGTGAAGAAATGCGTACAGTTTCACATAGCATGTAACGTGATAATGGAAATATTTTCTTAGGTACAACATCAAAAAAAGTTACAATGGAGGGAGAGATAATAATGACGCTCAAAACAAAACCCATTCACATCAGGCCCTACCAAATCATGTGCGTGATATGCCGATTCGGTTCTGGCAATAAAGGAAAAGAAGAATATTACCACGAAAAACAGCTTGACCTAATTGTAAAAAAAGTACAGGAAAATCCGTATGTTCCGCTTCAGCTCTTCTGCAATGTGAAGAGTATCTATTCGTACCAGAATCCGGGCACAGAATACGATACTCCTGAGGGAGACCTTTTTAACAAAAAACGTGACTTAGACATCCTTCAGAAACTTGGGCTTGTACCGGGAGATATGCGGCCAGCGTACGAAATGTTTTTCAGAGTATACAACAACATACCTTCAAGCCTTGATATCTGTTCATACAGAGATGAGACTTCAACGGTATGGAATGGTTGTCGTCTTGCGAAAACCGGAAATTATGAGGAAGGTATTTCCATGGGTATAAAGGCCATATTTCCGGAAAGAAGTGCCTGCAGTATGAAGGAAGCAAAACAAATATCTGTAAAGGAGATATACGAAGCTACCTTATTGCGAATCAGGCCGCATCATCTTATGTGTATGGCCTGTTTCCATGCTGGGCAAAGCAAATTAGAGCCCATAGAGGAAGATAATCTATTTGAGGCTATTGACGTAATAAGAAAAAATCCTCTGATCCCAGTTGAACTGATTGCCGGACCTTGCATGATATGTCCTCCCTGCGAATGTTACCGGCCAGCGCACAATTTATGTGTATCAGGTAGTGGCATGGGACTACGCGACGAAAAGAAGGACCTGGATGTTTTACAGATTTTAGGGCTCAAATACGGAGATATACGTCCGGCAAAAGAACTCTACCAACTCCTTTTTTCTCGGGTTCCGTCTACGACAATGGTATGCGGATACCGTGACGGTGTTCTGCGAGCACCAGAGTGGCGCGTATGCCGTGGTCCTTCCGGATCCGAACAATATGTCAAAGCCAGAAAAGCCAACCTCGGCATTCCGGATTTAGAGAAGAGTTAGAGCTTGTTACGTCAACTCTTTTTTTCAGGATTGATATCATAAAAAAAGGTAACTCACTATTTCCTTCTCAATACTTTCTTTTTCTTGAAAATTTTCAAAACCTCTATTTTGATACGGTTTTCAGGATTTTCAAAAAAATCATTACCATTGCACGCCATCTAAGACAAGTGCAATACATCCATCAATTATAAGTTCAGAGAAGCAAGCTATAGAAAAATTTTGATAGAAGCCAGTTTAATCAAAAGAAGGAATCTCACAGCTTTTCTGTTCTAAAAGGAATTCATTTCCACTACCTAAAGAAGAAGAAAACTGCCGATAAAAGGTTACTCGGAAAAAGTCAACGACAATCAGAATGAGTGATATAGATCTATTTAATGAAGCGATAAAATTGTACGATTGACGAAGATGATATGACATGGTTAAGTATAACGATGAAAAAATCACCAAAACTTACCAATAAAAAAGCTTTTCATGACTTTGAAATCCTCGATAGGATTGAGGCAGGGATTGTATTGAAAGGTTCTGAGGTAAAGTCAATACGGGCAGGAAGTGCGAGTTTACGGGATTCATACGGCCGTATTGAAGAGAATGAACTCTTTCTCTATAACTTTTCTATTAGTCAGTATCCTGCCGCCCGAGAACAGACCGAGCCGCGAAGAAAAAAGAAGCTTCTTCTCCATGCCGGCGAAATAGCCCGATGGCAACGAAAAAGCGAGACAAAAGGTTTGACAATCGTACCGCTTTCAGTGTATTTTAATAGTACGGGAAGAGCAAAAGTAGAAATTGCGCTTGCTAAAGGAAAAAGAATGTATGACAAGCGACGAGCTCTCCGAGAACGAGAAGAAAAACGCTCTATTGATAGAGCATTAAAACAGAAGGGGGCGAAATAGGAATCGACGGAAGGGTGGAAAAGGGAAGGTTGCCTGTCGAGGTGCCGGTACCTCGGGAAACCGCCGGCAAAACCATAACTGCCACAACGGCAAATTATCTGGCTGCTTAACCAAAGTAGCCACTCGTAAGAGATCCTGTTCCCGGGTCTCTTAAACGAGCCGGAAGGGGACTCCTTCAGGAAATGCGTCTCTGGTTTTCTGAAGCAGATTAACAGAGACAAAGAATGTAAGAATCCGGTTCCGGGGAGTCTTACAATTCTTAACAATACTGGAACTACACAGGTAGAAGCTCTCTCTTTTTCCTTTCGGACGCGGGGGCAGTACCCGCCGCCTCCACTAAGATCAGAAGGAAGAAGTTTAGAAACAAAATACGAAGAGCTATATATGCAAAGAAGCAGGAAAATAAAAGTTGGTCTTTGCTCATGGAAAGATATCAGAGAAGGAAGAGCCTTCCTGATATAGATAAAGGAACGATCTTATACAAATCAAAGGAATACCTTTTTTCACGACAGGAGTAAGGTATCTTGAAACTCAACCATCTTATCGCACTCTTCTTTCTTTGTTCTTTACCTCTTTTTTCTGCGGATTTTTCTTCGCAGTTTAAGAGTTATCCATCGTATGTTATCGGGAATGAAAAATATGTCAGTTTAAAAACCCTTATAAAAGTATTACATATACAGAACTGGGGAAGGATTGAAGATCGTATTTTCTTTGAATATCAGGAAAAATCAATTAAAACACGGATAGGATCCAATGAAATTACAGTAGACAACAAAAAACAACTCCTTTCTTCTCCTATAAAAGAAATTGAGGGAGAGATCCATTTCCCACTTCTTCCCCTTGAAGGCATTCTCGGTCCTGTTAAATCATTCGCTACAGCGCCGACTCCAGAAAAAAGCCTTTCTCCGCGAGTTGAAGAGAGAAAAGAACCTTTTGCACTTGGAACAACACAAGAAAAAGATAAGCCATTTGTTATTCTTATTGATGCGGGTCATGGCGGCCACGATGACGGCGCACGAGGAAATTACGGGCTGAAAGAGAAGGATGTCAACCTTGATATTTCTCTACGTATGAAAAAATATCTTTCTACCCAGTTAAAACATATTCCTAATATCCGATTTGAAACAACACGAGAAACTGACATCTTCCTTTCACTTAGTGAACGGGTAGATATCGCAAAACGGATGAAGGCTGATATATTTTTCTGTGTCCATACTAATTCCTCCAAATTTAACCGCCTTAATGCAGATGGGTTTGAAACCTACTATCCCCGACAAAAAGAGAATCTTTCGTTTTCACTGCCAAAATTTGAAAGCGATGATATGAAACAAGTAGAAAACCATGAAACCCTCTTTCAAATCGTAGATGATCTGAATGCTACCTCTGTTATTGAAGAGAGCAGAGTTATGGCGGAAATGGTTCAGGAACATCTTGCGGAACGTCTTATCTGCCCAGACCGAGGAGCAAAAAGCGCCAATTTTTATGTTCTCAAATATACTCCGATGATCTCTGTGCTTGTGGAAGTCGGATTTATCTGTAACCCCAATATTGAGGCAAACCTTAGAGATCCCGAAGTTCGACAAGCAATCAGCGAAACCCTTGGAAAAGCAGTTATCACGTACCTCCAAACCCGAAAAATTATCATCTGATGCAATCTCCAATAGCAGTCTTTGATTCCGGAGTAGGAGGTCTTACTGTTGTTAAAGCATTACAACAGAAACTGCCCGAGGAACAGATTATCTATTTCGGAGATACCGCTCGTATTCCTTATGGTACACGCTCGCGTACCGTTGTCTGCCATTATGCGGCGCAAATAACAGAATTTCTTGCAGGATTCAACCCTAAACTTATTGTTATCGCCTGTCACACCGTCTCTTCTATCGCGCTCCCTTTCCTTACAGAACGCTTCCCTGACTTCTCTTTTATTGATGTTGTAACGCCTTCTATGGAAAAAGCACTTTCCATCACCAATGGTTCTATCGGAGTCATAGGAACACCCGCCACTGTTTCAAGCGGAAGGTATGAACAACTCTGTACAAACGCTTCTGTATCTATTCACCTTACCGCTTGTCCTCTCTTTGTTCCTCTTGTAGAAGAAGGATGGCTTCAGGGACCTGTTCCAGAACTAGTCGCACGGCATTACCTCCATTCTCTTCTTGAAAAAAGTATTGATACCCTTATTCTTGGATGCACCCATTACCCTCTTCTTGCTCCAGTCATCAAAAAGATGGCCGGACCTGCCATCACTATGATAGATACTGCGGAAGAGACTGGAATCAGCGCCCAACACTTCCTAGAAACCAATAAGATAAGAACTACCACCTCTGCACATCCTGATCCGCTTCTTTATTTTAGCGATCTTCCCCCTTACTATAGAAATGTTCTCTCTATTTTCTGGCAAGATACTCATGTCAAGATAGAAGAATGCAGCTCTGAACTCTTTGCGGAGAAAATGCATCAAAAATAAAAATCAGTTTATTCTTTACCAAAGGAGACAAGATGGAAATGGATAAAAAATTGCAGGATGCGATCAATGAACAGATCAAGAATGAAATTTATTCGGGATATATGTATCTTTCAATGGCTGCCTATTTTGAAGATGACAACCTTCCGGGCTTTGCGCACTGGATGAAACTTCAAGCAAAGGAAGAATATGAACATGCGGAACGGTTTATGAACCATCTCTTTGATCGCGGAGTCAAAGTAATCCTTCAAACCATTGACCAACCTCCGATTGAATTTAATTCTCCCACGGATATTTTCGAAAAGACTTTGGCACATGAACAATTAGTAACTTCAATGATAGAAAATCTCTGCGATATAGCGGCAGAGACAAAGGATCGCGCTGCCTCTATTATGCTCCAGTGGTTCATTACCGAACAGGTAGAAGAAGAAAAAAGCGCCTCTGAAATCCTTGAAAACCTTCGCAGAACCAAAGAAAAAGGGGCATCCATGATGATGTTAGACAGAAAACTTGGTGACCGAAAAGAAGAAGAGGATGAAGATTAAGGGTACGAAAGTAAAATCATCATCGGGAGCAAAAAAATTGTACACGGGAGTAAAGATAGGGAAAAAATCTCTTTCTTTTACTATTCGCATAGAGAAAGGATAAAGCTCCGATTATTAAGGGAACAGGAATGATTCTTGTGAAGTTACATCGGGCTATAGACTCTCGCCTGTGTGTGGCAGTAAGAGGCGGTCTTCTTCAAAAGAAGAACTAATTATTCACAAGGAGAAAAGATAGAATGAACCAAAATGCGGTAAAGGGTGTTCGTAGAGATGATCTAATCCAGTTTCTTGATACGCTTCTTCAAACAAAAGAGATACAGGACAATTCATGGAACGGTCTTCAAATAGAAGGAAAGGAAACCGTTAAAAAAATTGCATTCTCGGTAGATGCCTCGTATGAATCGTTTCAAGCGGCAATAGCTGAGGAGGCAGATTTTCTTATTGTTCATCACGGACTTTTCTGGAAAGGACAAAACCCTTCTCTGAAGGCATGGATGAAGAAAAGGGTTGACTCCCTTTATGCCCATCATGTATCGCTCTATGCCTCTCATCTTCCATTAGACTGCCACCCTGTGGTTGGCAACAATATCCAGCTTCTTCACATGGTAAACGCAAGACCAAAAGAAGGGTTTGGCTGGTATGAAGGAAGAACGATCGGATGGGTCGGTTCCTTTTCTTCGCCAACAACGATTTCTCAGATTGAAAAAGATCTTCAGCATGGGTTGAAACAACCTCTCCTTTCTATTCTTCCCTTTGGTCCTGCAGAGATAAAGAGCATTGCTGTATGTAGCGGAGGAGCGAACCTTTCTTTCTTTTATGAAGCGCTTACTTCACAAGCAGATCTCTTTCTTACAGGAGAATCTCGGGATATCTATGCCATCGCTAAAGATGCGGGAATTCATGTTATCTTTGCAGGACATCATCTCTCAGAGACCGTGGGACTAAATGCGCTTGCCAAAGAAATAAAGAAGGAGTTTCCTGTGGAAACAGTTGACTGCCACATTCCAACCAGACTATGAAACAAAAAGAGAAAAATGTATAGAATAAGGGTAAAAAGTGAATTTTCTGGCGCTCACTGGCTAAGAGAATATGAAGGAAAATGCGAAAACCTGCATGGACATAACTGGAAAGTTGAGGTTGTCGGAGAAGCAAAAAACCTTGACAAAAGCGGACTTCTTATTGATTTTACTATTGTAAAAAAAGAGCTGAAAAATATTCTTTCAACATTGGACCACTCCAACTTGAATGATCATCCCTACTTTCAAAAACAGAACCCTACTTCTGAAAATATCGCGCGTTATATTTTTGATCAACTCGCTCCGATTTTTCTAAAATATCGCGCTATGCTGAAAGAAGTAACAGTATGGGAAAATGATCTGCAATCAGCCTCGTATCTTGGTTCTGAACAGGCGGCTATCTCGGAATAAAAGAAGGAAAAACCTTATACTTCTATTATGGCTTACGTGGATAGTTCGCTTCAATCGTTGAAACAATTCCTCCCCGCGGACGAAAATCTCCCCGAACACGGGCCCATACTGGTTTTGCCGCAGTTACTATATCGTTCAAAATCCTGTTCACCGCATTTTCATAAAAAATTCCAAGATTCCTGTACGCCTGAAGATAGATCTTCAATGATTTCAGCTCCAGAACAGAACTACTAGGTTCATACTCAATAATAATCGTTCCAAAATCAGGCAATCCTGTTTTAGGACATATAGAGGTAAATTCTGGATCTTCCACGCGAATAGTGTAAGAAGGAAACTGATTCTGAAAGGTTTGAAGCTCTGGAAGCACAGCATCTAGTCCGCTTTTATGATATGCGGAGTATTTTTTTTTATTCATCTCACTATCCTGAACCCATGTACGGGTTCGTTTCCCGGTTCAGGGAAAAGTTCTATATAGGAAATGTTGGTGCCAAGAACCCCTTCGCATAAGGCACTGCAAAACTTCTCTAAAAGATCAGAACCGCCTTCCGCAAGAATTTCCACGCTTCCATCGGGAAGATTTTGTACCCATCCCGAAACTTTCATACGAGAAGCGATCCCAACAGTATACCAACGAAACCCCACTCCCTGTACCCTCCCTGTTACAATAAGACGGTACCGGGAAAAAGAAAAGCCCCGCCTAAAAAAGACGGGGCTTTTCATCTTTATTCGCCTCAATATTCCGGATAGGGAGGCGCCGCAGGTCCGGCTACCTTCTCCTTCTTCTCCGGCTTATCGGTAATCAATGTTTCCGTGGTAAGAAGGAGCGCCGCAATACTAATTGCATTCTCAAGCGCAGTACGAGCCACCTTGGTCGGATCCACAATACCTGCCTTGACCATATCCATATATTCATCGGTCTCAGCATTAAACCCACTATTAAGATCCTTTGCGGCACGCACATTTTCCACTACAACCGCTCCGTCTTTTCCGGAATTTTCTCCAATCTGTCTCAAAGGACATTCCAGAGCTCTTTTTACGATGTTTCCGCCAGTCTTTTCATCTGCATTCGTATAATCGGCCTTTTCAACTTCATTCTGGCACCGAAGAAGCGCAACACCGCCGCCAGGAACAATTCCTTCTTCCACTGCGGCACGGGTAGCACTAAGAGCATCCTCTACACGGGCTTTGCGTTCTTTCATATCTGCCTCGGTCGGAGCTCCAACATTAATAACTGCAACACCGCCCGCGAGCTTTGCCAGACGTTCCTGAAGTTTTTCGCGATCATAATCAGAGGTTGTGGTTTCAATCTCTTTTTTGATTTGAGAAATTCTTCCCTGAATATCAGAAGATTTTCCGCTTCCTTCAACAATCGTGGTATTCTCTTTATCCACCACTACCCGTTTTGCCTTTCCGAGCATGGAAACATCAATATTTTCAAGTTTCATTCCAAGCTCTTCAGCCACAACCTTTCCACCAGTCAGAATCGCAATGTCATCTAACATTGCTTTCCGACGATCGCCAAACCCAGGCGCCTTTACCGCGCAACAACTCAACACTCCACGCAATTTATTTACCACCAAAGTCGCAAGCGCTTCGCCCTCAACTTCTTCAGCGATAATAACAAGCGGACGACCGCTCTGAGCAACCTTTTCAAGAACAGGAAGCATATCTTTTACCGCAGAAATCTTCTTGTCGTGAATAAGAATATAGGGATCATCAAGGGCACTCTCCATTCTTTCGGAATCTGTCACAAAATAGGGAGAAAGGTAACCGCGATCAAACTGCATACCCTCAACAACTCTTAATTCGGTTTCTGTTCCTTTTGCTTCTTCTACGGTAATAACTCCCTCTTTTCCAACCTTATCCATTGCATCAGCGATAATTTTTCCGATTTCGTTATCATTAGCCGCCGCAATAGCAGCAACCTGCTGAATTTCCTGTTTATCCTTGATTGGTTTGCTCATCTCTCTCAATTTCGCAACGATCTCTTTGGCAGCCTTTTCAATCCCTCTTCTTAAATGAACAGGATTTGCGCCAGCAGCCACATTCTTAAATCCCTCTTTTGCAATTGAAAGGGAAAGAAGAGATGCCGTTGTTGTACCATCGCCCGCCACATCATTGGTTTTTGAGGCAACTTCCTTCATAAGCTGTGCGCCAAGATTTTCATAGTTGTCCTCAAGCTCAATTTCCTTTGCAATGGTAACACCATCGTTAATAACGGTAGGGGATCCAAATTTCTTTTCAATGACTGCGCTTCGTCCCTTGGGACCAAGAGTCGGCTTTAGCGCTTCCGCCATTGTTTCCATGCCTTTCAGCATCTTTCTTCGTGCATCTTCTCCTAATATCATCTGCTTTGCCATATAAAGCCTCCGGAAAGTTCTTTCTGTTTTTTGTAGTAATTACTCTATAACCGCGAGAATATCATCTTCCCGCAAAATCATATACTCTTCATTATTAACTGTAACTTCTGTGCCTGCATATTTTCCATAAAGAACTTTATCTCCGACCTTAACCTCAAGCGGCGAGATTTTTCCATCGTCATTGACTTTTCCCTTTCCCGCGGCAACAATCTTTCCTTCCTGAGGCTTTTCTTTTGCTGTATCGGGAATAATAATTCCGCCTTTAGATTTTTCTTCTGCCTCAAGCGGTTTTACCACAACTCTATCCCCTAACGGTCTGATTTTCAATCCTGCCATAAACACCTCCTTAATAAAGTTAATCTATTTGTTTTTGTTCGCTTATGGATAAACGATTAGGATGTATTATTAGATGCAATTTCTCATATAAGGTTTCTTTTTGCCTTTCTATAAAAAACATATTATACTGATGAAAAATAGATCTGTCAAGTAAAAAAAATGCCCGCTATAGGCTTGCTTCATCGCCTTTTAAGAGAGAAAAACAAAAGCAAAAAAGGAAGAAAACAATGAGATAGCATGGCGCCATAACACAATGCAATGCGCCTTACTACAAGGGGGAAAGAATGAAGAAAGTACGGATAGGGATTGTCGGTGTCGGAGGAATGGGCGCAAGCCATTGTAAAGCCAGTCAGGAAATCTCTGAATGTAAACTTACCGCTGTATCTGATATAAATCAAGAGGTTGCAGAAGAAGTGGGAAAAGAGTTTCAAGCCAAGGCATTCACTGATTACAATGCAATGTTTAAAAGCGGACTGGTAGATGCGGTTCTTATTGCCACTCCACACTATTTCCACTCTGTCGCCGCAGTCAGCGCCATGAAAGAAGGACTCCATGTCCTTTCCGAAAAACCACTATCAGTATCGGTAAGCGAAGCAGATAAAATGGTAGCGTCGGCAAAAAAGCATAAAAGAATTTTCTCGGTTATGTACCAACGAAGAGCCGAGGTTGCCACCCGCGCCGCGCTTAAACTTATTCGTGAAGGAAAACTCGGAACCATTTCCCGGACCCTCTGTATTGATGCATGGTACCGCTCGCAGGCATATTACAATAGCGGTACATGGCGCGCCACATGGAAAGGAGAAGGCGGCGGTGTTCTGATTAATCAGGCGCCTCACACCATAGATCTTTTCCTTCTACTCGGCGGAATGCCGTCAAGAATAAAGGCAAAAACAAGAACACGACTCCATGATATTGAAGTGGAAGACGAAGCATGCGCCCTCCTTGAATATCCTAATGGTGCGTGGGGATATTATTTCACCTCTACCAATGAACTTCCTACAGGGTACCGCCTGGAGTTTGCCGGCGAACGAGGGAAACTTGTCCTTACACCAAAGGAAGTCGTTTTTTATAAAACACCAATGGAAATTTCAAAGGCCTCTGCCACCGCAAAAAATATGTGGGAAGATTTACCTACAAAAGAAGTTAAGGTAAAACTTGCAAAAACCCCAAAAACTTCCACCCATACGCGACTTCTTAAAAACTTTTGTCGCGCAATTCTCTATGGAGAAGAACTCCTTAGCCCAGGAGAAGATGGAGTCAAAAGCGTAGAGTTTATCAATGCGATGATCTATTCCGGACAGAAAAAAGAAGCTGTGGATCTTCCCTTAAACAGAAAAGCGTATGATACGCTTCTATCAAATCTTCAAAAGAAATCAAAACCCAAAAAACATATCGTAGAAACAAGAGAAACCGACCCAAAAATAAAAAGAGCATTGAAAAAGAAGTAACAAATAATCCCTGAATCAGAGGGAAAAAGATGGTGAGAACCGGGTTTACTTTAGAGATGTCTCCGGAAGAGAATTCTCTGCGGAAATATCATGGCGCGAAAGTTTAAGAAGTTTTCCTTTCTTATCAAACCCAAAGGAAAAACCTTCATAAAACCAAACTTCCGCCATACCGCTTTCAGAAAGGAACCTACTATCCGGCTCTCCAAAAATATCCTGTATCACGGATTTATCAGTACCCTGAAGAAAAATTCCTTCAAGAAGAGAAGTTTTTACTTCTTCTGGAAGATCAGGTCTTGCATTCACAATCTCCTGGCGATATTTTGCATCTTTTTCAAACCGTTGAAGAGAGGTCATGGAAGCACATCCCGCAAAAAGAACCGAACCTAAAAGAATCAAAGTGAAAAACCGTCCTGTACTCATTCGTTTCCTCCCAAGTTATGCTCCATTATACCATGACCATATATTCTTCTGATAAAAGAAAAAAAATCACGAGAGGACTTTATAATGACCACACTACTTCAACAGATAGATTCGTTTGATCTCTCTATACGACAGGAAGCCTTGAAAAAAGCGATTGCCTATAAAAGAAGAGACAAAATATTCTTCCCGCCCCCTTCTCCAGAACGGTTCAACCTTCATATCCATACATTCCATTCCTATAATAGATACGGATGGTCGCCTTCTCACATTCTTCTTGAGGCAGCGGAAAAAAGATTTTCATATACCGCACTCATTGATTTTGATTCCCTTGAAGCGGCGACAGAAACAAGACAAGCAGGAGATCTCCTTAACCTTCCAGTTCTTAATGGATTTGAGACCAGAGTATTCATTAAGGAGTGGGCTGAACAAGAAATCAATTCTCCGGGAGAACCCGGTATCTTTTATCTTGTGGGATTCGGATATAGTCAAACACCAGATAGTACAAATTCTATATATACTCTTCTTAATAGGCTCCGAAAGATCGCAAACGAAAGAAACCGAAAAATTGTAGAGCGGCTTAACCCTCTTCTTGCTCCCTGTACCATTGAGTATGAAAAAGATGTCCTTCTCGCCACTCCCTCTCAGAATCCTACGGAACGACACATTGTTTCCGCCTATATCAAACAATCCCGAAAAACCCCTGATATTTCAATATACGATTTTTGGGCAGATACGCTAAAACTTACAAAAAAATCTCTTGAACCCCTCTTTCTGCAGGAATCGTCCTTTCAAGAAAAGGTCCGAAGCATCCTTATAAAACAGGGCGGTCCCGGCTATATTCCTCCAGATCTCCGCTCCTTTCCGGAATTTGATGACGTAGCAGAAGAAATATCTTCCTCAGAAGGAATTATTACCGGAACCTGGCTTGATGGAAGCAGTTCCGCAGAAAAAGATCCTATCGCATTTTTACGTTTTCTTAAAAAGAAGGGTATACAACTATGCTGTACCATTCCAGAACGAAACTGGAACATTAGCGACCCTAAAGTTAAAAAAGAGAAACTTCAGGCATTCTCCGCCTTTACCTCTGCGGCCGACACTCTCGGGATCCCTTTAATTTGTGGTACTGAAATGAATAAAACCGGACAACCATTTTTTGATGATTTTTCTCAACCAGAGCTTTCTCCTTTCCTTAAACAGTTCCAGCAGGGTGCCCATACTGCATTCACTCTTACAAAGAAAAATTACGGATAAGCTATACCTCTGAAAGAATAGTTACAAAAACCTTACAAAGAAAGTTCTATGTGTAAGGGATATAAATTTTTACCTTGAAAAACCCTTCCAATTGCCGCATATATAAAGCCATAAGAAGAGAACAATCCATGATAAAAAAAGAGTTGTCCGACAATGAATGAGAGAAAATATGACAAAAAGTCCCTTGGCGGGATACCTTCTTTTGCTGATGTGGAAAACCTTATAGAATTTCTACTGAATCAATCCATTGCTGGAGGAAGTATACCAGAAAGTGTAAACCATGTGCTCGGAATATTGTGTTAAGGATGTGCCCGGAATATACCCTGCAAGTGGGCGCACGTGGATTCGAACCACGAACCCCTGCGTTATCAGCACAGTGCTCTACCCTTGAGCTATGCGCCCAGTAAGACTGTAAAAGTGAAAAAGAGTGTAGTATAAAATCTTCCTGCTGTCAACCTCAAGTCTTGTATAATGCAGGATGAGGGCTGAAAATAGGCTTAAGTTCAAATAGAACTTGTGTGAAGAAATAATGAAGCATTCTATATGGCATTATACCATTAGATATGAAAAAATCAGGAATAAGCAGTATAGAAGATCTCTCCCGAAGAAATAGTACTATTCTCAAGGAATCAGCATAATCCTCTCTTTACGCTATCCATACAATCTTTCTTACTGTCTCCTACATTAGACCTCAAATAAATCTGAAACCGCTGTCACAATATCTCCTTTCTTCACTACTGAAACATATCTCCGATGTGTTATCCTACCATTGATTGGAGATTCAACACTGGCAACAACTTTTCCCTTATAAAGATCAAAAATCTCACAAATTATTTCGCCTTTCTTCACTCTCTCCAAGGGTTTCTTACGGCCTAATACAAAACCTTGGCAAGGAGAATAAAGCAACATATTTTCTCTTTTTGCAGTATTTAAAAGATACTGCTTTTTTCCGCGCTTTACTTTTCCCGGAATCATCTTAAGAAACCTCATTAGATTAAAGACTCCGGCCACACCATCGCATACCTCTTCTTCAATAACCTCCTGCTCTCCGACAAATTCAACAGTAAGCGCTATTTTCCCATTTCTCCGTGCGGTTGCAGAAAGCGTTTCTTTGGATAGAGCTTTGTTTTGAGAAACATCTGCGAGAAAACCAAGATTTAAAGCACGACCAAACGGAAGAGTTTCTGGGGTTACATAGGCGGAATGAGGCTGGTTTCTTGAGTAACTGTGAAAATCAAGAAGAATATCGCATGGCAATACTCCCTTCTCCCATATAGCGGCAACAATCTTCTCTAAAACAGATCCATCTTTCTTTCCCGGCCACATAAGGTTCATATTGTAGCGTTTATTTTTCACAGCGAAACGAGGAGGATACTTCTCTACACGCTTTTCTTTTTTATCAAAAAGAAACATCTGTTCCCCAAGAGTAACCGCCATAGGATTGGCAACAGGGACCGCCAACACTCTTCCAGTTAAAAGAGAAGGATTAATTTCCTGAAACACTCTCCGTATGACCTCTATTCCGTTCCATTCTCCTCCATGCTGACCCGCTATAAGCAGAAGTGTTTTGCCAGAAGCCTTCCCTTGAATAGAATAAAATGGAATGCGATACCTTTTTTTTGCATCGGTCACAATAATAGATTCTATCTCTTTCATTTTTCCCTCTCTTATTCCATATCTTCAAGTATTTGCGCAGGAGTCCGTACCTCATTATACACCTTAACATCGCTGATAATTCCTTCCATTCCATACGCGCCCGGAATAGCGCCGATATAGCATTCACTTCTTCCCTGAGATACTATAAGCGGCTTCTGATACTCTTTATCTCGTTCTCCACCCTCCAGCGCCTGAACTGAAAGTTCCTTTCCATCCACAAAGAGCCGTACCGCAGAGCCATCGTATGTGGCGGCAAGAAAATACCACACTCCCTCCTTAAATTGTGGTGTCGCAAAGACATCAATGAGCTTTTGTTCGGGGATTCTTCCAGTCTCAAAATACAACCCTCGCCACGCGTAATAAAATTGAAACCCTGTTCCTGTCGGTGAGGAACCATTGAAAAGAATCATAAATCGTGTAACCTTCGGACTATCAGAATCTACAGTGGTAAACTTTACCCATGCCTCTATGGTCAATCCCTTGGAAAAATCGTATTTTCCAATAGGTATATTGATACAACCTTTTTCTGCAGGTACGAATCTATCGGGAAGAAATTCAAGGGCTTTTCCCTCTCTTCCTTCTGTCCAGGCAGTATTCTTTCCATCGCGAAGAATCATCCCATGATACCCATTGCCGCTCTTATCTTTTATAGCAAGTCCCTCTCCCTCATCAAGGGGCCAATGAGCAATAAGCGGACTATCAGCGCCATAGAGAGCCACTGTACAAAAAAGAAGCACCAGAATAAGTGCGCGGCCTATAATGCTAATCTTGCCTTTCCTTGAAATAGCGGTCATCTTTTCCCTCCTGTATGCACATATCTTCTGCCAAACTTGGCTACGTTTTCATCTATTTCTTAAGAGTAACCCCGAATATCTCTTAATAGACCTCAATTTCCCCAATCTTCGCATACGGTCCATTTGTCGCAGTAACCCAAATTCTGATTCTATCTGTTTTTACTGGTTTAAAGGTATGCACAATCTCTGCATCGCTTCTGTTAGAAACTTTATCCA